>MWCO01000034.1 GCA_002070115.1 Deltaproteobacteria bacterium ADurb.Bin207 | reverse complement strand
CCTGCCGTACCACCGGTTCCCGACGCGCCTGCCGCTCCACCTATATTGCCCCCCCCCGTGCCTCCGGTGCCCGATGCGCCATCGACCATATCAACATACGAATAATCAGGATAGGCACACCCCACGGCACCCAACACCATGAGCAAAAGCATTCGCGTGCTACGATAGTTTCCCATCTCTACTCGCTTCTCTTTAGAACGTCCCAACAAGAGCTGCCTCCGCTCCCCGGCCACTTCCGCCAATCAACACCGTGAGATTGCTCGCTGCCTGCCCCGTTTGCCCCGCCGTTTCCGTCGATGATGAACCACCCGCCAGGAGCATGATCGTTCCCACACCAACGCCAACCAACCCCACCCCCAACGTGATATTGCCTACCATACCATACGTCTTGCCCTTGTCTCCCGTGTCTTCGAGAGACCGCGGGCAAACGTTGCCAACGCACTGGTCTTCATGGTCTTGGATCGTGCTCGAACGCATCAAGTAAAATACGCCGCTCGTGACGAGACTCGCCCCCCCCACGCCAATCATCACCCACGGAAGAACATTGGAACCACTGTCCTCGGTGCGAACGGAAGCATCATCCTTGGTGTCAGGCTCCACGACATCTGCCGCTGAATCCGCAAGCACCACCTTTTTGGACTCACCCTCTTTCAGACGAACGATACGTTGATGCACTTTGCCTCCCGGCAATGTGTATCGAATGGTATGAGCCCCCGGATTGACCGGCACTTCCTTACCCACGGATGCATCCCCAAGCGCCACACCATCCAACGTGACAGAAGCCGCCTCCGCTCCCGCACCAAGCTCAATCGTCAACTTGGGAATCTTCGCCTCTACCTCCGCAATTCCTGCTTGCGCCTCCGTCAGCGTTTCCTGTGCCTTCGGATCCTGCTCGGCCTCATGGGCAGCAAGACGATACCCTCCCAAAGCTTCGAGCAAACTGCCAAGGTGATGTTGGCACCTCGCGATATGAAACCGAACCGCCGGTGTCATCCGTACGCGCGCCACCGCTTCGAATTGCGCCAAGGCACCAGCCCAATCCCCGGCCGCCTCTAACTGCACACCTAAACGAAATTGTTCGCGCGCTTTCGCAACCTCTTCTTCCGATTGCGCCCGGGCCACATCGCTCACCCCTACCGCGGCCAACGACAACCAAGCCCCAATCATCATGCGACTCATGAAACCTCGCGTCGTATTCGCTCTCCAGGACATCCGAGGCTACCTCCTATCCCATCAGTGTATCACGGGACGCCCCCCCTTACGCCAGGCAGACGAACGATTCTTTGCGAATGAATGGGTCGTGAACGATTGCCTCCGATTCTCAACAAGTCCGATTCATGCCCCTACCGAACCCGTCGAACCGCCAGCAACCCACGAGCGGCCACCGGATCGCCGACCCGTAACCCACTGATTTCCTTGGAAGTTCTTGGTAAAGGCAGCCGTATACCCTCCGGCCGCGCGTCACGCTCCCCAGCACTCCGCAACATCTCACCACGAACCGATTCCGCTTGCGTTGCCCGAAACACCTCCACCGCCCGCGATTTCCGCTTGTCGATAACGACTTGGGATACAACACTGCCAGAATCAGCCTCCGCAGCCTGCTCCCGCGTATCCTTCGTTTCCTCCTTCTCAGGCCCTTTTGCGGAATTCGCTGAAGATCGCAAAGAGTCATCCGTGTTTTTCGTCGGCAAGGGAGGCGGAACCCACGATGACTCTTCACCACGTTTCGCACGTTCGCTGGGTCCAGGATGAGCGACAACGACTGTCGTTCGAACCTCATCCGGCTCCAACACCACCCACGGAATCAATTCGGAATCAGCTTCTTTTGCCTCCGACGAATGCTCTAGCCCCTCGTGGACCACAACCCCTACGCCTCCAAGAAGGCCAGCCGCGGACAACGCCAACAGCACAATCCTCCATCGAAATCTCGAGCGCCCGGACACCATGGGAGGCAACGCGGATATAACATCGCTTCGGGAGGCTTGACCCCGTGCCTGACGAATAACCGCGCCCTTTGCATATCCTCCCCGTCGCCAAATCGCGAAGGGATCCATCCCCTCCGGATGAAAGCCATAACGAAAACGATGGGAACTCATGTCTGCCCTGCCACGATCCAAAAAAACGCTTCGTCGATTGTTTGGGAATTGCTCAACGATAGACGGACGCTGCGCGCGAATCATGCAGAGCGATTGCGATCAACTTGTTCGGGGAACCGAGGCGAGCCTATGCCTCCCCTCAGATTTTTGAGGCTTTGTAAAAAACAAGCGCGGAAGGATGAGGCGCGGTAACAAACGTGAGAACACGACCATTGTTCCAGTACACATGCTGAGGTGACTGATCACAAACGACCTGCGTGCCCAATACGACACCGTCCCGGTTGCGAACCTCCGACCGCATGAGACGTTTTCCTGGGCATTCCGTGGCAAGGGTTTGATACACGATCTCCATGCGTCCACTGGCGACCACAGGTGAAGCGTAGGCAAGAATGATCTGGTTGAGCCTCTCGCCGGAAGGTCCCTCATATACCGCGCCAATGCTGTCTACGACCCCCGGGCTCAACGAGGAGCCAAGACGAGTCACAGGAGCGGTGCCCACAAGGCGAAATGGCCCTACCTGGGAAGCCACGAGACTGGGCAGGGACCCGGAGGTTGGTGCCTCCGACATGCCAGAGCCCGACGATCCGCTGCCGCCCGCCGGAAGTGCATTACAACATCCCCGGCAACAGCAACCCGATACCTGAAACGCTACGACCATCAACAAAAATGCAGGTATTTTCGAAACGACAATGCGCCAGTACCTCATGATGAAACTCATGATTCCCTCCCCTCATCGCCGGTCGTCCCCTTGCCCAGGGCGGTTTGCTGCTCACGAATATTCAGCCTGAGATTGGATATTTCAACCTCGAGCCTTTTTTTTCGCTCTTCATTCGTCTCGCGCGAGGCATTCTGTTTGACGAACGCGAGTTGAACTTGCCTATTGTGCAAGGCTCGCATCAATCTCCAAAAACGAATTTTTCCGGACAACAACGTCTTCCAGTAGGTCGTTTCACGCGCCACCACGTTTTGAAGAAGCGCCAGATCCGCGGCCGTCACGATGCCATCTGCTTGCTCCGACGATAGCTGAACGCGAATGGCTTTTCGTTCGGAGAACAATGCATAAACGACCACGACTACGACTACGATGACCGGCAACACCAGAGCAATTTGCGCTCGAATCAGCCCCTCGTTTCCGCCGAGACCATTGCCCTTTCCGAAGACCACGTATCCCCAATTCGCAAGGATGGCCGCGGCAACACCAAGCACCGGCCATACGACTCGCAGCACCATGGCCCTCGCCTCCACCGCCGCGCCAATGCCGGCTCCCACGATTGCCCCGAAAACACCATCCGCTAGCCCAAATAGAAATACCTTGTGAAATCCCGCAAGCATTCCAGCTTCTTCTCCCGGAATCGCAAAGGCCCCCACAAGAAGCTGATTCATCACCTCCCGCGCGGTGGCAAACCCAAGTCCCACGGTTGCTCCGTAGACAACGCCATCGAGCAGTCCGTTGAACTCATCCCATCCCCGTTTTCTGCCGTAGAGCAACAGTCCCCCCACCCCTACCCCAAGCACCCCAAAACGCGCTCCCTCCTTGATGACCGCACCCCAAAGCGGCTCCAAGTCGAGGATGGGCGTGCCTACCGCCTGCACTACAGCCACCGAGGCACCAGCCCCAAGAACGAAGAATGCCGCCATCGCCCATAGCGGCTCCTTCTCGTTCATATCCACCAATCGAACGATGATGAGATAACAAACCACCATCAACGATGTCGTCAACAAAGTCGTTCCCAAGTCGCTCTGCATGACAGCTCCCCAATTCGTGGAAAGCATCATCATAACGACTTATCGCTGGGGCGAAAACGTATTCACGTCAATCGAGGAAAAACATCTCGAAAATTATGCCGGGGATGCGAGTTGGCGGGACTACACGACCAAAGCGGTCGCGACGAATCGATGGTGCTTACGGCAAGAATTGGTCGAAACGATAGAACTCCGCCGTGGATTGTCCCCGGCGAAATACGTTCACCATCCCGCATCGCGCCAGATGATTCTTCGAGACGTACGGCGCCTCAGGCGTTCCGTAGGCATTCATCAAGCCCTGCTCGACATCCGGTTCCCACCCCGGACCATTCGAGATGAATGTCTTGATCTCGAACCACGGTGTGCCATCCGGCGAGTGATAGGCTTTCGCACAATCCATGTCCACATCCACCATCCAACAATGCATGCCGCATACGCGATTCAGAACCTCGAGCCCGTACCCATCGTGCGCCACAGTCTTTTCCGGACCCCACTCCGGGGGCCAATAGTTGGTCGTCCAATCCGCCGCCGTACCATTCGCTTGCTGACCATTCACGCTGCCTTGCTGCCCAGCCTCGACCCCATACCAATCCAAAAGACCATCACCGACCTTCCACGGGTCCGTATACGCGTTTTTTCGGTTCAAATTCGTGATCGGAATCGAACAACCATACGTCGGATCGCCTTGGGAATTCGTACATGACTTGCCAAGCAAAGCCTCCGCAACCCCGTGATCCACCCCACCACGAACGAACATGTCCTGCCCCGGACTGGTCTCGCCCTGCACGAAAACCACCGTTCTTCGAATATCGGCAGGCAGCGGCTGCACCGAGGGAAGCGTCGAAGCCTCCGTGCCGAAATGATAATCGTTGCCGCTTCCCCCATTGTTGTCCCACACCTCACGAACCAAAATCCTCTCCCCATCCGCGAAGTATTTCTCCACGACAAAAGGAAACTGGCTGTAATCCGCACGCAAGTACGTCTTGATATGGAAATACACCGCAACCTGTTTCGCGTTCGCGGGCAAAGAGATACGCCGTTCGAAAGCAAAACGACGATTGTACATCTGCGTCCTGGGAACCATGGCGGAGTCGAAGCGTTGCACCATGGGGGCCTCCTGACCCCAAACCCCATCGATCTGCACTCCGATCGTCACCTCATGTTCCAACGTGCCATGCAGCGGAATGATGTCGGGCCCAAACCGGCCATAGTTTTTCTGCTGCCCAATGACCGTGTTGATCGAAGTCGTGTCGGCGAGCGTGTTCGCACGATAGTCCGTATAGCCCACCAAAACGTCGCGACCGCGAACGAGCGCACCATCCTCGATGATCTTATGACGCAACGTGGAAAAGTCGTTCTCGAACACCAAATGCTTTTCAGGCCGTGCCCCAAATACTACCACCCGATCCGTATTGTCTTCGCCCACCTGCACGTTCACTGAAGCATCGCCACCATCGGTGACAGCGTAAGAGAAACGAATCACATCGGTGTTGGCTGGCACCGTGAACTCTTGCGTGGTTCCCACCAACTCCCAGGCATGCGGTGTGTTCGACCAGGAGTTCACGGCCACCGTCTTGCTGCTTTTCTTCACGCCATTGCCATAAAAATGCGCGGTTACCTGAATGTTGAGCTTCTTGAGCCTCTTGACGTCGTCATAGCCCTCGTAACCATTGGGATGTGCCAACCACCAATAATCCACCGCACGACAGCTCATCTTGAGCTTCTCACCCACACGAATGAAATCGTCGGTCGTGGCGTTCGTCACCACCACCGAAATCTCTTGCTGATTGTAGGCCTGAACACTGGTGAACAACGTGGCCGACCCCGGCTCCACGGCTTGCGATTGTTGCCCCAACGTCTCTTGTTGCTCCGTTTCCTGCCCACTGGCATCCAACGCACAACCCATGGTCAATGGCCCCAAAGCAAGCATACTCGTGGCACCAACGACCACCTGCCCCATCTTCTTGACCTTCACCTTCAGCATGGCGCGCACTCCTTGTGGAGCGTGGGCTCGAACCGTCCACCCACGTTTTTCCCATCCACATCATTCAAATTAGTAACTCATAATTGAGTTACTCATGGTGTAGGATATTCTGCTCCCAGATGCAAACCGTTTCGACAATCGTTTCCCAACGCATGATGTTATCAGCGTTTTTTCGAGGTCCCGTGACTCCCCGCCCCCTTCGTATCTCCCTGCCCTTCCAAGCCAATTCCGTCGAATTACACGGCGAACTTCAAGATCGCCACCACGACCCCATCCCCCTGCATCACCGTCCGGATGGCAACGAATGGGAGTTCGCGATCGATCTTGCTCCAGGCGTGTACGCCTACAAACTCGTGGTCGATGGCTCCTGGAGGCTCGACCCCAACAACCCAAGGACCCGGCAGCGTACGGTGCATCGAGACAACGTTTGGGTCGTGGCGGGAACACCGGAGCCGCTGCTATTCGCACCGGCGCTCCCTCATTGTGTCCCTCATCCGCGCGGTGGATATCGTATCACAGCCTTGCTTCGGAAAGGGTTTGGCTCGAGTCTGCGCATTGCCTGGTCCGAAGGACGTCCGGATACCGAATCCGTCATGCCGATGTCGCGGGTTTCCGAGGAGCAAGAACACATCGTTTTTCGGAGCCATCTTCCTACCTCTACCCCCTTCGCTCGTTTCCGTTTTCTTCTCGATGACGGAACCTTCGTAGGGCAAGAGAACGGTCACGACTTCGATATACCTAAATGTATAGACAGACTGCCATCGTTCTGGGAACAGGCTGTCGTATACACAATATTTGTCGATAGGTTCCGTCCACAAACGGACCATTCGGCCTGGGCAGACGATCCCGGTCCCGATCTACCCGCATACGGACACATCGACGGTATCACTCGTTCCCTGGATTCCCTTGCGGACCTTGGCGTCACGGTTCTTCATCTCACCCCCATCCACGTTGGGGCGAGTTGTCATCGCTACGATGTCATCGATCCGTTGACGGTCGATCCAGCCATCGGAGGGGAACAAGCCTTACGACGTCTTCTCGATGCGGCGCATCAGCGAGGACTTCGTGTTTTGCTTGATTTTTCCATGCTTCATGTGGGTACCGGATTCGCCCCCTATGAGCAGGTAAAACGCGAAGGTCCCGGCTCCTCTTTGGCTCCGTGGTTTCGATGGCGTGATCGATCCGGCCACCTCCAACTCGATCATTATGGCGGCAGGGTAGATGCCCCTTTGTTGAATCTCGATCATGAGCCGGTGCAGGAACTCGCGCTCCAGGCAGTCAAACACTGGACACGTTTCGGTATCGATGGGTTTCGGCTGGATGCGGCGGCGCAGGTTCCCCTGTCGCTAGGAACGCGTATCCGGGACACGCTTCGTGAAAACGCACCCCATAGCCTGGTGCTCGGAGAAGTCGTCCCTGCCCACGCTTGGAGATGGCAACAAGCCGGGGTGGTGGATGCGGCCACGGATTTTTCGTTTCACGCGACCATGACGTCTTTCCTCGCGGAGCGTTCCATCGACGCGGCCACCGCGGCAGAACGCATCGAATATGCCGTGAGCGAAGCGCTCAGTGCCAATCGTGCCGTGCGCTTCTTGTCCACCCACGACCACAATCGGTTCGCGACATTATGCGCCGTGCGAGGTGCCCCCAATCGGACGGCCCTAGGCATGCTGATGCTTGTAGCCATGCCCGGAACTCCCCTGCTCGTTTATGGCGAGGAGCTGGGAATGGCCGCGAAAATCGCCGCTCTTCGACCCGAAGGCGCTTGGGAAGACCGGGTCCCCATGCCGTGGTCATGGTCGGAAACACAAATCGCTTTCCGCTCGTTGACCCGCTCGCTGCTGCAAGCACGTCGCAACCATCCCGCCCTGCACAGCGGAGACATGCAAATCGTTTATGCCGAAGACCGCTTGCTCGTCCTACGCCGAGCGCTGGGCAATGACATCGTGGACGTCGTCATCAATGCTTCGGACTCTTCCGTGGAGCTGAGTCTCGACGATGATTGGCTCGAGCTGCTCGAGCCGGTGGCTTCCACCGGTGACGTTCGCGTGCAAGACCAGCAGGTTTGTCTTGGAGCCAACTCCGGCTTGCTGGCTCAGCGTAAACCGCGCCAACGACCTGCTGGGGTCATCGAACTCATGGAAAAGGAACGAAAACGACGCCACAACGAAGCGTTTGCGTCAGGCCGCTCTGAGGCTCCCGTTCGTCCAAGCCGCATCGATTTTTCCATCACCGAGCGGTGTAACGTGCGCTGCCGGCACTGTATCAATCATTCCCCGGACAGGGTGCAACAGCAGACGGCGCGAACCCTTTCCCCCGCGGTATTGGACCGGATTCGCGAAGATCTGGCTCATGCTTCGTACTTCGGCTTCGTGCATGGCGGAGAAAGCCTTACCGCTCCCATTTTCTTCGATGTTCTCGAGGCCATTCGGTTCGCACGCGCGGGCGCTCCCACCGTCATTCATCTGTTGAGCAATGGCATGCTGCTCACGCCAGACGTCGTCGAACGCCTCGTCCAGGCCGGCGTTAGCTCCATCTCCCTCTCGATCGACGGCGCCTCGCCTTCGGTTCACGACCGCATCCGGGTGGGCTCCCGTCTGAGCGTGATCGAAAAACACGTAGAAAAGATGGTCGAACTGCGCCACCGCCACCAGCTCGATTTGAGGATTGGGTTGTCTTGCGTGGTGATGACCGAGAACCAATTCGAATTGCTGCAGATCGTGCATCTTGCCGCAAGGCTCGGCATGGATTGGGTCAAGTTCGAAGAACTCGTGGCCAGCACGGAATTTGCGCGGCAATGGTTGGTGGATCCCCAGGGCGAAGAAACCAGAAACCTGGTCGAAGAGGCAGTGAAACAAGGGCGTCGCCTTGGACTAACCATGGTGGATCATACGGCTCCCCCGCGCGTCTGGCGGTGCAAGCTGAAGGATTCACCACAGATGGCATCGTTTTTGGGTGCGGACCAGTTCGCCAATCGAAGCGTGATTCATCCATGCCGCGCCGCATGGGAACACGTCTGCATCGAACCCAATGGCGATGTGCATATCGCTTCTTTTCATGGTGCCGTGATCGGCAATGTGATGGCCGAACCCTTGACCATGTTGTGGAATGGATCGGTGGCGCAATCCGAACGGATGCGCTCTCGCCTCGAACGCATTTGCGGCGATGGCCCCGTCACCTGTCTTTCGGAGAACGAAATTATATAATAATAACAATAACATACAAGGTTCGGGAGCAAGAGCTTCGCGATGCTGCTGCATACTTTTTCGGTTTCGGGCGTGGAAACGAGCCTGTGGATACCTCCCCTGGTGGCCTTCGTCGTTTCGTTCTTCACATCCATGGCGGGGGTTTCCGGCGCGTTCGTGTTGCTTCCCTTTCAGATGAGCGTGCTCGGATTCACGAGTCCGTCGGTAAGCCCAACCAATCTCGTATTCAACGTGGTGGCGATCCCAAGCGGGGTCTGGCGCTTCGTTCGAGAGCGACGCATGGTATGGCCTCTGACCTGGGTCGTGGTGGCGGGAACGCTGCCCGGGGTGATCGCGGGAGGCTTTGTCCGTTTGCATTGGCTTCCCGATCCGACCCCTTTCAAAGCCTTTGTCGGAGGTGTCCTGCTGTTCATCGGTGCCCGACTCGCCAAGGACGTGACGAGGTTCTCCGGCGCTTCCCCCAAAGCACGCTCCACCGCCGAGCCTTTCGTCGTGCAAGAACAGACGTGGACCTGGCGCAAGATCGTGATTCGATTTCAAGGAAAGGAGCATGCCTGCTCGACACCTGGAGTTTTTTCGCTTTCTGTGGTGGTCGGAATGGTGGGCGGAGTGTACGGGATTGGCGGCGGCGCCCTGCTCGCTCCTTTTTTCGTAACCCTCTACCAACTTCCCGTGCATACGGTGGCTGGCGCCACGTTGATGGGAACCTTCGTGACGTCCGTAGTCGGTGTCGTATTCTACCAACTCATCGCGCCTTGCTACGGTCAGATGTCGGTCGCCCCGGATTGGCTGCTCGGTGGCTTATTCGGCGTCGGAGGCGTGTTTGGCATGTACTTCGGTGCCAGAGCCCAGCGTTTCATTCCTGAACGCTGGATCAAGGGCGGCCTCGCCGTCCTATTGGCCGCGTTGGCGTTTCGTTATCTTCACGATTGGGCCGCGAAACTCATGGGGGGGTAGAAACTCAGTTCTGAGTTACTATTCCCTTGATTGTCGAAAAATTTGCGGTATGGCTCGAGATGGGAGGAAGTACCCATGTCATCACATACCCTTTTTTTCGTTACCGCATTGGCAGCCATCGCTGTCGCCACCGCTTGTTCTGACGATGATTCCAATTCGTATTCTTCGGAGGGCCCTCCTCCTGCCACGGGAGGATTTGGTGCGGGGGGGCCTGACGCTGGGGTTGGAGGTTCCGGAGCCTGGGCTGGTAGTGGAGGCCATGAGGCGGGTAGCGGTGGGGGAGCCGCGGGTGTTGCTGGCGCAGCAGGACAAGGCACAGGAGCTACCGCCGGGATGGGAGGAACTGGGGGAGGCGTTAGTGGAGGCGGTGGAGCAGGTCTGGGCAATCCAGCAAGCATCGGCTACGGCGCTCGAAAAACCATCGTCATCGACGGGGCCAACACCGGCAATGAATGGGGAGATGACACCCTTCTCCTTCGGGATCCCGCTGGGGATGACGCGAGATTTTTGGGCACCAATTGGTGCGCCCATGAGCCTCCCTGGGATTATGCAGCCCTGCATGCGGCGTGGGACGATCAATTCCTGTACATCGGCATTCAATACGTGAACATCACCGATGTCGTGGATCCTGCCAATCTAGGTGGTTCGGAAAGTTCGCAAATCCACCAGATGGATCTCGTACAATTCGTGGCTTTCGACACCGCGGCGGGAAGTGGCTATTCCGTAGGCGGTGATATGTGGGGCAAGGATCACGCCTTCGTCGGACCGGACAAACCGGAGTATCAATTCTATTTCCACAGCAATTTCTCCCAAGAAGGAACGTATTGGGGAGCCTGGGATGGCAGCGCGCTCGTTCCTTTGACCGATGGTGTCAAGGAACCTCGATTGAAAGGCATGGCTGGGGAGTTTTTCGTGGGAAATACCCTACCGGGCGTGGATCCCCAGGCAGATGACACCAACCCCGGCGCTTATGGAATGCCTTCCATCAATTATCTGACGGCTGGTCACGACACGAAATACGATACCTTCTTCGAGTTGCAGATCCCTCTTTCCCTTCTGAATATTTCCGCGGATCGGCTGGATCAGGGGACCATCGGCGTCTTCGCCGCCAACGGCGACGGTAGCGCTGTGGACAGCATTCCCAACGACCCTGCTACCAGCAGCACTCCCGGCGTCTCGCAGTCCAATTCACCGCTGGAATGGGACGCCACCGTGGATGACGACCTGTACACTTCACCCTTCGCGTGGATTGGAACTCCCTGAATTCCATTACTTTTTCGTCTCGTCATGAGACAATGGCCCCATGGCCGACGAACGTCTCGTGATGCAACCCATCGGTATCATTCGAACTCCTTTTCTCGAACAGAAAGGAACCCCGATTCAACCCTCGGAATCGGGTTCGACGCTCGGGGTCGTCCATGTGGACCCGCCCTACCGTGAGGCGCTTGCCGATCTCGACGGTTTCGAACGCATTTGGCTGCTTTTTTGCTTCGATCGCTCGAAACCCTGGCAGCCTCGCGTCGTGCCGTATCGGGACGTAATGCCACGAGGACTTTTCGCCACACGAGCCCCTTCAAGGCCGAATGCCATTGGACTGTCCGTCGTGAAATTGCTGTCGGTAAGCCATGATCAGCTCGAGGTACAAGGGGTGGATATGCTCGATGGCACTCCCATTCTCGACATCAAACCCTATGTGCCCGAGTTCGATGCGTTTCCGCAGTCTCGGGCGGGATGGCTCGATGAATCCCAAACCAGACGGCAAAGGGCAGACCCTCGATTCCAGGGCTGAGGAGATGGTACGCGGGTTTCTTTCACCGTGAGCCAACCCAAGGTAACGCAAAGGAACGTGTCCATCGAACACCGCCAAACGCAAAGGATTTCATCATGCTGCCGCGAACGCTTGCCCCATGGTTCTTCGTCGTTTTGTTGGCTTTCGGAGCTTCTTGCCGCAAGGAGCCGTCGAAGGGTGAAACGGTCGCGGCAGCGTCTTCCGCGCCTTCCTTGCCTTCCGCTCCTTCCGCGTCTTCGGCTCCCCCTGCCGCATCGACTCCTGAAAACACGCTGGAAGGTCTTGCCATTGCTCGTTCCCAAGACGGTCCGTGGGATGTTCGTCGCATAGACACGGCTGGACGTGGACTGCGGAAAAGGGCGCCGGAAGGCTCCGGCTTACCGACGATGGCCAGTCCCGCGCCCGCGCGCAAGGAAACTGCAACACGCTCATTTTCCGATGGTGTGGCCTCGCCCATGAAAGCGGGATCGACGGACGACAACGAGGCTTTCGATGAGTTTTTATCCTTTCTGGCTTCCTGGACGAGTCGAACCCCAAAAAAGAACCGCTATCAACAACTCGATGTGCAATGTCGCCGGTTCATTCGCGTCGTGGATGCCAAGAACAAGCCACTTGCCGCGGCTACGGTTCGTGTCTTCGGTTCGGATCGGGAAACGCCGAGCTGGACAGCGATGACCTACGGTGACGGCAAAGCTCCATACTATCGATCTTTGGCGAGACAGCAGCAAGAAACATCGATTGAAGTCACGGTTGGGGGCAAGCGCATGGTGATGGATTGGACGGGAGAACGAGACGTGACCGTCGCGTTCTCGGAACCGGTGTCTATGCCACGGGAGATTCAGCTCGACGTATTGTTCATCATCGACACGACCGGCTCGATGGGAGACGAGATACAGCAGATCAAAAGCACATTACTTCGCGTCACGGAGCGGTTGCGAGCGTTGGCGACGGACTTCGATCTTCGCTATGGCGCGGTTTTGTATCGGGATTTGGGCGATGAGTATCTGACGAAAACGCACCCATTTTCTCATGATATCGTGGCTTTCGACCGCGCGTTGCAGCAGGTGACGGCTGGTGGAGGTGGGGATATGCCCGAATCGTTGAACCAGGCTCTTGCGCAGGCCGTGGCGATGCCGTGGCGTGAAGGTGCAGCAAAAGTGGCGTTTTTGATCGGCGATGCGCCTCCGCACATGGATTATCAGGGCGATGTTCCGTATGGGGATAGCGCGGTGCGAGCCATAGGCAAAGGTCTTCGCATCCACAGCGTGGCCGCAAGTGGTCTGGACGCCGTAGGCACATTGGTGTTTCGGCAAACGGCACAGCTTACCCGCGGAAAATTCATTTTCATCGAGTATGGCAGCAAAGAAGAGAGCGCCCGTCGTCATGGGGTCACGGGACCTGTGATGAGCAATAACCTCGACGATATCGTGTACGAACAGATCCGAGATGAGCTGGAGCACTGGGGGAAAGCCAGGTAATGGCGCGCTTGCGTCCGCAACCGTCATGAATTGGGCCATCCGCCGCCGGTCCTGGTAGCGTTTCGATCCAGTCGTTACGAACTGCCGTACTCATGAGCCTTTCCCGTGCTTTTTCCGAGCCACCCAACCCATCCATGGGAACACGTTTTCGGATGCGCGTGTCTGGCTGGCGATTCGTGTTGGCGATCGGCCTGGCGGGTGCGTTAGGAGCCGCTGTTTACACCACCCAACAACTCTCGCTCTCCTCCGATCCCATCGAACCATGCCGTTCGGAACTTGCTTGGGAAAAAATGGCGTCGAATCGTTCCGATCTTCCCGTGGAAATGATCGAAGACGACATCGTTGATCCCGCTGCCGCGCCTTCGAGTCTCGCCACGGAAAAAGGGAAAGCTTGCGTGATGCAACCCCCGCTGTCCGAGGTCGAACTCGCGGAAGTGCTCCAGGAGGGATATCAGATTTACTTTGGTCATGCCGCAAGTGCCAATCGACTCGCCTGTGCCTGGGCTCATTGTGCTTTCGAACATGCTCGCGGAGCCAAACTATTTGGAAATAACCTTGGGCACATCACGACGGCCGGGGCATGGCAAGGGCCAACTTGCGAAAAGTCTTTCACGCACCGCGTGAGCCAAAACCCCGATCGATGGGCAACGAGCAGCCTGACGTTTCGCGTACATCCAACCTTATCCGCCGGTGCCGTGGATTATTGGAAGCTGATGGATGCGCAATACCCGTACGTGATGATGGCTTGCGATCGAGGAGACACTCTCGCGGCCGCAAGGGAATTGCGTCGAAGAAACTACTTTACGGGCCCCGAAGACCGTTACGTGCAATCCCTGGTGCGCCTGTATCTGGAAGGAATGGGGGGCGTCCTGACCAAAATGGAAAAGCCGCCCTGGCCGATCGGTCCAAAAACTTCGCAATAAGCGTCAGTTCGACGGTTTTTTGGGATCGAAGGGGGACAACGTGACGAAACGTCCGGGGTCGAGAACCGTCGTGGGATGCTCCGCGGACGGTTGAAGACCGGCGAGCACGGTGCGAGCCAGTCCCAGCGCCTGCACGACTTCCGCAAAATACTCGGGCGAAAGCTGAATCGTGGCGCCGTTTTTCGACAGCGTAAGGTGCAGGGTTCCACAGGGACAGCGGGTGATTCGGACCCCTTCTGTTTTCACCAATTCCACGTGAGGACCGCAAAGAGATTTCTGACCGGACATGGGCAAAGCAGATAGCGCCAATTGGCACCGATGCCAAGCCCACCTTGTCGTATCATTGACCTAACCATAGGAATCTCATACAGAATTGAGCGTCGCCTCCGGCCGATTTGACCTGTTCCCACAATCTACCTGGTCCACGATCGGTGGCTCTCCTTCACCACGACAATCCGGAAATGACATGGCAACGAATCCCTGGCACCCCCCGTTTCGGCCGGGAACCCTCTTGGAAGAAATCCAACGAGCCGAAAAGCACGGACAAAGCTCTGGCGCCCTCGAACCGATCCCAACCTCTTTCGAACGGCTGGAACAAAACGGCATCCCCTTCATCGTCCGGGTCGTCGACAACCTCACTCGCAAACCAAAGGCGTATTGCGCGGTGCAGAGCAAGGCTTCTTCCGATCCCTTTCTCCCCTACGAGCCCGACCTGTACGTGGCCGACGTCTCGGATTCACACGTCGCCGTACTCAACAAATACCATGTGATGGATCGTCATCTTTTGGTCGTGACCCGGCAGGCCGAAGACCAAGAAAACTTGCTGACCGTCGCGGATTTTTTTGCGCTTTGGCGCTGCCTACGGGAAGTCGACGGCCTCGGGTTCTACAACGGCGGAGAGATAGCAGGAGCGAGCCAACGTCATAAACACCTGCAACTCGTCCCCTTTCCTCTGTCCGAGGGTGTCGACGGGGTGCCCATCGCCCCGGTGGTTCTCGATGCGCTGGAACAAGGGAAAAGGGTGGTCGACAGGTTTGCCTTTCGTCATGCGGTCGCACCGTGCGAGGAGGGTTGGCAACGAGACCCTCACGCTGCCGCATGCTCGTGCCATAGCCGATATCTGGAGCTATTCAGGGAAGTTGGCATCGAGATAACCTCTCGAACGATACGTCAACCTATGAGCTACAACTTTCTGATGACGCGGCGGTGGATGATGTTGGTGCCGCGTTCGAGCGAGAAGTACGAGGGGATTTCGATCAATGGGATTGGTTATGCGGGAGGATTGCTGGTGCGCAACGCGACGGAACTGGCCTTGGTTCGCGCGGCCGGCCCGATGGAAATACTAAAAAAAGTAGGAATTTCAATTAGTTAGCTAGTTGTCGCTTCATCCACCGTGGGCTTGGAGGCATTTGGCTAAGAGATTGATCTCCGCGCTGCACTTTCCATCTTGTGGCACGGGTGCGTTCTGCACGCATTGATAGTCGGCAGCGGTGAGTTTGGCGCCACAGACGGTGACCAAGCCTACGGCACCAGCGCAAGGACCGTGGGCGATTTTGTCAACGCATGTGGATACGCAGTCTTTTGGAGCGCAGGGCAAGCTGGACATGGCTTGACAGGTGGCCTGACACTCCGCCGTGAGGTCCGGCATGCCACCGGGCGGACCCATGGCCAAGCAAGAGACACCCGCCTGTGCTTCATTCTGGCATGCGGAAGCCGAAAGAGCGCTATGTCCTGACGCATCACAACTCCAATCGGAAATCGGACGTGCTTCGGAGCAAGAGACGAAGGAAGTCATGATGTCACTGCACCAAGGCGCGTAATCGATAGCGGCTTGGCAGAGGACAACACAAGCCGCGTCGTTGGGGCAGCCGAGTTCGGCCGTTTTTTCGCAACGTTTGTCACAGACCGTGCCTCCGCCAGCCGTTCCCGCGGAACCACCGACAGACGATCCGCCCGTGGATGAGCCACCGGTTTCGACAGATCCTCCGGAGCCAGCCTCGCCACCTTGACCAGCTTGCCCAGAAGCGCCGCCGTTTCCACCCGTTCCACCGGCAGGTTTGGCTCCTCCCTCGTCATCGCTGCCGCAATGGATCAAAAACAATCCGACCAGCATTCCGATGCAAATATGTTTCATGACGTGTTTTCCATTCGAGGGGTGAGTCTCATCGGCCCGCGGACGGAGACGGACGGAAGTCGAAGTCTTGCAGCAAGTCTTCCAGCTCGATTTTTTTCTCCAGCCGCTTGCTCTGCAACTCCACGATTTCACGACCGATTCGGTCTCCTTCCGAAGTGAATTCGTCCAAGCGTTTGTTAAGCTTGGCACGCAAAGCGCCGGCCGCCGCATCTTTTTTGATCGCTTCGAGACTCCGGCGTGTTTCGCTCGCGCGCTGATCGAGGTCGTCTCGTTGTCGGCGAAGACCATCGATTTGGGTATCGATTCGACCAATGTCCTGACGAAGCGTCACAATGGGCTGTAGTCGTGTTCGGTCGGCCGCGGAAATGGAGCCAGAAAGCATCAACGTATCGAGGAGTTGCACACTTCGGGTATCCCAGATGCTGAGTTGCATTTTGGAAGGGGTTTGTTCGACGACTTTCCGCTCGGCTTCTCGCTTTCCTTGAGGAACGGCAATAGGGATGAGGTATGCGCCTTGGAGGTCTTCGGTCCCTTGCGGACGGTCCACGAGTTCGTAGTTCCAACCGGATTTGGGATGACGAATGAGCACGGTGAAGCCATCGTTTTTGGTTTGGCTTCGCACGGTCCATGTGGTGGAGGTACGAGCGAAGCTTTCGACCTCGAGCACGCCGCGAACGATTCGCAACAGGCGCATTTCTTCCCCGGACCGTTCGGTCGAGGAAGACACCATGATCCCGGATTCCACGGCAAATGGGATGGTGGCGCTGGTGCCGGTTCCGACGGCTTCACTGAGACCTTCGCCTACGAAAGAGCCTCCCGCATAGATGGCGATGGGGCCTGGCTCGAGAACGAAGGGTGTGGTGTTGCGGAACCGAACGACACGATAGGGGTTGGCTTCGTAGCCGGAACCCGCGCCTCCGGGTCTGAAAAGGAAGGTTTCCTCGGCCTCGACGGATTGATTCACGATCGCCACCATGGTGGAGGAACCATCGGGGATGGTGACTTCATCGCTAAGGTCGAAGCGGGTCAAGCCGCTTACGGCGACGGCGCGTGCGCTTGCCTGGGTGCTTCGATAGAGGGATTCGAAGTCCACGGAGGTATCAGGCGCGGGTTCCGCGAGGGGCGCATCGGCCTTTCTCATGGCCGGGGAAGGTGGCGGCGCCGCTTTCGGCCTGGCAAGCATTCCCCCAGCCGGCGCAGAACCTCCGCCTTTGCCTCCTCCTATGGTCCGCGCGTCCGCGACGGCACCCATCGCAACCTCTTCGTCGCCATCCCACCCTTCTTCCGCGTCCATCTCACTGGGCACCTGGGAAGGCGTGGCCTGTCGCTCATAACTGGTTTCGCCGACAGCAACTCTCGCGCGCTTGCTCACCCCCGTCTCCGTCAAATCCGTTCGATCTACGTCGCGCGGCGTATGCAAGTCATAACGAAAAGCAATGGGAGCCCCAGAAGTAAGCGCCAGACGAACATCGCGCCAATCCTCGCCGCTGGTGTTGTCCACCACCGCCCAGCCTTGCAGCAACGCCTTTCCCTTTCCTTGTTCCGGCAATACCACCCGATAGGTAGGTTTCCACATCGGTGCCGGCGCCACGTAGCTCACGAGAAGATCGTGCGCGGACCGACCCACGAGCCGAATCGCCACCTCCACCTGTTGGAACATTCCCTCCCCGGCCGTCGCATCGAGGCTGCGGTGGAATTGCATGGCCAAATCCCCATCGCGCAACGTGATTCCTTTGACCTTCGAAAGAAGAACCACGCGCATCTCATCGCCATCGAGCAACGTAACCTTGTGGTCCGTCACGGGCTCCGTTTCCGGAGCCCCACGACGAAGCGAAGGCGTTGGCGGCATCATGTCGACCTGTTCCACCATCAAAATCCGTCCGGAAACCGTGGAAGACGCCGTGGTCAACGACACCTGCGTCCCGCGCAACGTATCCAACACTTCTGCCAAACTGCCTCGTCCCGGAGCCAACGTGGCAAGCGCGGCATTGGCCCAGGTCTGGGGGTCGAGAGGCATGGAGACACTGACCGCGCGGCCTCCCGTGCGCTCCACCACCGTCAAGCTTTTCAACAGGTCATTGACCTGGTCTTTTCGAACACGCAGCCGCAGCACATCCCCATCCACTTCCCCCTGTCGCTCAAAGTATCCAACGCCATTGCGATAAAGCACAACGCGACTCAGTTCCAGATTCGACGCTGTAGAAGGGAAACGCGCGCGCCCCGTGGAGCACGCGGACAAAGAAACGGCTGCGATCAATAAAAGTGCTGATAGAGCGGGACGCATGGATAGTACCTCTCGGAAATAGCGGTCGCTGTTTCGACGCTGGCATACCATACGCTGTCTTCTGGCGGTCTTCTCGTCGAAATCGCAGTCGCATTATTGGACACGTGTGCCTACCTTTGGATACACTAAGCTTCTAATCCGAGGTCATGATGAGAAAAAATCAACTGATGTTGCCCCGTCCATCCCGCCATCGAGTCCGTATTCCATGCCAGGTCGTTCGCCTGCGAGATTTCAAATTGGTGGCGGATTGCATCGAAAACCTGTCCTTGGGCGGAATTCTGGTGGGCCCGGCGGACCCGGTGCTCACGGGAGAACCTCTATTTTTGTCGTTCCGGCTCCCCTGCTCCCAGCACTGGATCGACACGGAAGCCACGGTGGCAAGAGTCATTCACGGGCGTCGGGAAGGAGATCAAACCCGCCAATTGGGAATCAAGTTCGAGTTGTTGTCGCCTTCGAACCGGGACGCGGTGCGAGCACAACTGCTCCGAATGCCACCCATTCCCCCCTGCTCTCGTCCTGGACGACGTGATACGGCATCCACGATGAACCGTCTCAGTGTCGGTTCCGGCTGGAGTCGGTCTTCGTTCGGGCATGCGCTCATTCGGTGGTGGGACCGCTGACGATCCCTGTGCCTCTTTCGTTCTTGGGCGTCATCCTAGAAGGAAACGACGATGTACGTTGTGGGAATAGCGCAGTTGGCTGGGGAACTACAAAACGAAGTACCTTTGCTTGCGGCGGATCTCGGAATGGCCCCCTACGACGCTCGAATGCTGCTTGCACCGGGAATTCCTGCGATCGTGCTCCTGTCGGCGGAGAAAGACCGTGCCATGAGCCTTGTTTCCAAACTGCGTGAACGCGGCCATGATGCGCTGGCATTCGATACCCGAGGGTTGGTTTCGAACGGTCAGATGGTGCAGCCTCGACAGATCACGATATCCGCGGAAGGCCTGACGAGTGCGGATCGGTATGCGCAACATCTGAACTTCGCGGATATTTTTCTGCTGGTGCGAGCCACCCACACGACGACCACGGAAACGAGTAGTGAAACCACCAAAAAGTCTTTCAGCCTCGGAAGAGCGGTGATGACGGGCGGACTCGTCATGCGGAAAAAAACGACGCAAACGGACTCCGCTCATAGCTACGACAAAATCGAAGTGTTGTACCTTTATCCTTCGACGGCAAGCAGTCCGTGGTTGCTTGCCGAAACGGGAACACGATATCTCGGGCTCGGTGATCGACTTGCCCCCACCGAACGAGCCAATTTTCTCAAGGTAGTCGATCTGATTCGTTCACGCGCCGAGCAGGCGCGATTCGACGATCGACTCGTGGGGCGAAAGACTCCCACGCATCTATTGCAGACCACGCTGCAGACGATGGGCGACAAGGATAGGCTGACGACTTCGACCAACGCTTCAGCCGTGGATCTGCTGTGTCATTTGACCGCGATGTGGCACTTCAAAGAGGCAAGATGAAGCCTCGTTTTCTCCGCTCGACGGGCTCGGTGTATTGCCTCCATCAAGAAACATCGACCAGCCACACCTGAGGCGTAAGAGCCGCGACCTCCGCCGGCAAGTCCACCCATCTCGAACAACCATCGAGAATTCTTGCATCCGCGGTGGCCACGACATCGGAGCAACCGAGCAACACCCGGTCGGGGTCCGCGACGGTTTCCACTTCCCAATCGATACCTTCTTCTTTGCCCAACGACACCAATCGTTGTCGTAACCGGCCGCTGTTGGATACAGGCTGATCGAGCCACCAGCGCACGCGTCCCGCATGCCATTGTTTCAAAACGCCAAGCAGCATGCGCACACTGGTGTTCGTGATACCAAGACTTCGCCACGTGCCGTGAGCACTTGCCATATCCCGTAACGCACCATCGCGCCCACGAAATACGGGCGCCCCGGAAAGCAACGATTCGGTAACGATGATGCAATTGAATCCATCGATGCTCACGTCGGCTCCTGCCAGATCCTTGCCCTTCCATCGCTTCGCCACGCGAGCATCACGAGCCTCATCCGAGCATGAACTACGCTGTACCGCCTTGCGCTGACGCGCCGTGAGCCCATACCGGTCTCCCACGAGTTTGAGCGAAGCTTCGTGCGGGTAGTCCCGTGACAGAAGCCAACACAGGTCCTCGATCGCGGCGCGCAACATCGGGACCTGGGCCGTACCGAAACACGCCTCATCATCGGGAGCAGGTCCCCTGCCCTTGCGATCCAACCTTGGCTCCACGGCATCAACCCCTGACGGTCATTCGAAATAGGGTACGGCTCATCGTAGCGCCAATGCGCGGATCGCGGCCGCCATGGGATACGAATCCTTTCCCATACGAACCGATGCACCGGCCACCTGAAGGTACGCCCCCCTTGCCCCGACGGACTCCATCGCCAGGTCAACCCATTGAATTTTATACGGTTTTTCAAAAGCCGACCATCCGAGCACGCACGCTGTCGTAAGCATCACCCCTTCCATTCCACTTCTCAAAAGTGACGTATCCCGCACAGCAACCACCGTCTCCGTCGACGCCAGATCGAAAACCAATCGAATTTTTTTCACACGCTCCGAAGCGATTCGTGGATACACATGCATTCGCTTGGATGGTGTCAACCACGGTTGCACCCTTTTCAACGCTTCGTCCACCGTCCAGTGTTGCCGTGTGGGGGGTGACACTCGATACGCTTGCCGCGCAAGATACTTTTGACCGATCCACTGACGGAGCCGTTCGGCCAACGATGCGGTCATGGCCTCGTTCCAGCCTGTCAAAGGCAGTTCGCCCGCGCCCACGAACACGCGATTGGCCTTGGCGTACACGTCGCGGGTTCGCAGCGAGGTGCGGAGCAAACTGACCGAAGCCTCGCCCATCGCTTTCCAGCAGATCCGGTGGGGCGTAAGCACGAAGCCATTTTCCCCCGTTGCGAACAACGTGTCGTCATACAGCACGCATAAGGTTTCTTCCGGTGGGATTGCGAGAACGCGCCGCGCGGCTTGCTCGAGGTGCAGCGGGATTTGTGGTGCATCATGCCATCCGCGCAAAAGCTTCCAGTTCGTGAATGGCCGTGAGATCATGTGCCGGGTTGTTTGGAACAGCATCCGCCCGACCGGATGGGTGGAGGGGGCGCTGGAGGTGTTTCCCGGACTTCGATGGTTTCATCACCCGCTGCGGAATCTTGCGCATCGTCTTCGATGAGCACAGCGCCTGATTCGGAATTCGCCGGCTGTGTGTTGTCAGCGTGATCCCCAGCATCAGGAGGTTCGGGGGGATCAGGCATGCGAGGGGGCGCGGGAGGGTGTTCTCGCACCTCGATCCGAGGCGATTCTTGGGCGGAACCGGCTGTCGAAGCCACAAGCGTCGCGCCGAGGGCCACGGTCGACGCCGCAACTCGAAAAGCGTTTCGTTGCGGTCGTGTGACAAGCGGCCGTGGAGCATCCATGCGACTCGTTGTTCCATGAAGATGAACACGAAGTGTTTTGGAGCCGACGTCGATTTCGTCCTTGTCTAGCAAAATCACGGGTTTTTCAGGGGGGACTTCGAGAACCCGCGATGCGCGACGAACGATGATGGAACTGGTGTTGGGTAGTTTCCAGAGCACGAGCCGGCCATCAGCCGAGCGCCACAATTCACAAACCGCGTCCGTTTTTGTCTGCCACAATGGGCAACCTTGTCCATCGAGGCAAAGCCCGGGCTCGCGCCCGTAAAGCGCTACACATTGTACGAAGCGTTCGTCGTGATGGCTTGCGTTCAGGTCTTCGAGGCATAGCGCAATGTGTTTTTCCATGGGATTGAAGCATACCAGAATGATTGTAACAGGCGTAGGAGGCGGTCCCGGTGCCTTGGGATATTTTGAAAATTCCAGTGTTTCTGAGGATATCGAAGCATCCCCCCACAACGAGTCCACCGTTGCTTGACCAACTTATTTCCCTCGAACGGCGCTAACCGCATTCCCTTCCTTACCCACTACTCCTAGTCTGACGCCATGACTCGTCTTGCGCGATTCGCCGGTTTTGCGCTTTCCATCGCGCTCACCGCTTCTCCCGTTATCGCGGCTCCGACCGTTAACCCTCCCGACGATGATTCGTGGCTCTCGCTTCATGTCGTATTGCAAGGGCCGTGTGTTCTCGATGTGCTGGATTTAAGGCAACCTTTTGGGTCCGCGGGAAACATCGATCGAGCACGACGACAACTCGACTCTCTTCGCCAACAACACGAGTGGATGACAGAGCAGGTCGAGTCGTTGGGGGGCGAGGTAGTCGCCAGTATCAAACGACTTGCCAATGTATTGCAGGTTCGCATACCCGCGCGACGAGCCTCGCGGCTCACGGCGTTATCCGGGGTCGTTCGTGTGGAATCGGTTCCGTATTACGAGCGATCCTTGAGTTCCGCGGTTCCTTTCGTGGGGGCTCCGCGGGCGTGGGAAACGCCAGGAGCCACCGGAGCAGGTATTCGAATTGGTATCATCGACACCGGGATCGATTATTTGCATGCGGATTTCGGGGGAAGCGGCAACCCGCAGGACTACACCAACAACGACCGCACGATCATCGAGCCGGGCACGTTTCCCACCGCCAAAGTCGTGGGTGGATGGGATTTCGTCGGCGACAAATACAATGGCAGCAGCGGGATCAAACCTGATCCCGATCCATTGGACTGTTTTGAAGAAGAATCGACGGTAATCGCTGGCGGTCATGGCACCCATGTGGCGGGCATTGCCGCGGGAATGGGCGTGAATCTCGATGGCAGCACGTTTTCCAGCTCCTATCTCGCATCCCTCGACCCCAAAACCTTTCGGGTTTTTCCAGGAGTCGCACCCGAGGCAAGCCTGTATGCGCTCAAGATCTTCGGCTGCGATGGGGGCACCAATATGGTCATTTCCGCCATCGATTGGGCTGTCGACCCCAACGATGACGGCAACTTCAGCGACCATCTCGATGTGTTGAATATGTCCCTCGGAGGCTCTTACGGGCTTCAATCCCAGACGGAAGCGGAGATCGTAAAAAACGCAACCCTGGCCGGTATGCTGCTCGTTGTCGCCGCGGGCAATGATGGGGACACGTTCTTCGTGACGGGCGAACCCGCGACCTATACCGAAACGCTGTCCGTTGCCGCAACCGTCGATGAGATTTCGTATCTCGCGTTGCGCATCGATTCCCCTTCTTCCATCGCGGGAAACATACCGTGCGCCGAAGGGGCTTTCAGTCGTCCACTAATCGAGACGGGATCCATCTCCGGAACGCTCGTAGCTACCGAACCCGCCGATGCCTGCAGCGACCTGCAGAATGCTTCGGACCTCTCTGGCAGAATCGCGTATATCAAGCGGGGAAATTGCTATTTCGTCGATAAGGTGCAGCGAGCGGTCGATGCGGGTGCCCTTGCCGCGGTCATCGTGGACAACGTGGTGCAAAACGAACCTTTTTCGATGGGCGGTGACGGATCGCAAAAGCCGATTCCGGCCGTATTGATTCGCAATACCGATGGCACATCTTTGTCCACTCATCTTGCGGGAGGCGTGAACGTCACCCTGGATGCTCACAACACGTACGTGGCAGATATTCCTTCCGATCAGATCGCGAGCTTTTCCTCTCGTGGCCCGCGCTCCATCGATGGCCGTTTGAAACCCGATGTGGCGGCACCGGGGCTCGCCATCCTTTCTGCTGGCGTGGGTTCAGGAACCGACCCGCGCGAAACGAGCGGAACGAGCATGGCATGTCCCATGGCCGCGGGCGCTGCGGCGGTCCTTCGTCAGGCCCATCCATCGCTCTCCGCGTTCGATATCAAAGCCATGATGATGAACACCACCGCACCGATGGCTAACCCGAAAGGGATTCCTGTTCCTGTTTCGTTGGGCGGTGCGGGACGGATTCGGGTCGACGACGCGGCTCGGCAGACGGTAACGGTGGCCGCGGCGGAACCGCCGGGTGCCGTATCGCTTTCTTTCGGCACCATCCTCACGGCACAGACGGTGACCACACAGCAGGACTTGGTCATTTCCAACCACGGCCTGGCACCACGGGTTTTCGATCTTTCCGCGGCACCAACCTATCCCCTCGAAGGCGCTTCGATCTCGGTGAGTCCGAGCACGGTAACGGTTGATCCACAAGCAACGGCCACGGTGACGGTGAGTCTCACCCTCGATCCGGACAAGCTTCCGATCGAAGCACCCGATCCGCATACTCCCGCCACGTTGAGCATGGGAAATGAATCGTATCCTCGCCATTTTATTACAGAATTTGGCGGCTCGATCGTGCTCTCGGACCAGGAAAACCCAAGTCTTCGTGTCCCCTTTCATGCCATCGTTCGCGCGGCGGATCGACATGCGGCCGGCGAAGCAGCCCAATGCATCGTGGGCGACGATCCCCCCATCAGCATCCCCATTCAAGGACAGGGCGCCCACAAAGAACCTGTCGTCTCCGTGTTCCAACACCTGTTGTCTCGTCCGTTACCCATTTTGCCTCCCATTCCCCCCGGTGAAGCCACCATCGTGCAGGTGGGTATCGCCAACGATCTTGCCAGCGTTGGCTCGTTCAAGGACGGAAAATTGTACATTGCCGTGGCAGTCGCGGGACAGTGGACGACTCCAGCCAAAGGTCCCTTGAGTCTGTTCTCCATCGCCATCGATACCACGGGCGACTTCGTGGAAGACTATACGGTCGTCGCGGAGCCTTCTTCACCTTACCGGTTTCGCGATGTCCTGCGATCCGTCACATACCGGCAAAGCCAGGGTGCTCGCGTAGGACGGGCGGACTTGAATGCCGCGCGTCGTGACGAACTCAACACGGAGCCGTACTTCAACAGCGTATTGATATTTCCGGTGCCACTCGCAGCGCTTTCGGAGTTGTCGGAAGACAACGCCGCGTTTTCTTTTCGCGTGACTACGCAACAACCCTCGTTCCCATTCCTATTGGATCGAACCGATTGGATAACCCACGATCCCACGAAAGCCCCTGTGGACACGGCACGCGCGGGCTATCGGGGTATGCCGTTATACGGGCCGGGCGATGCCGTTCGTGTTTATCTCCATCGCGAACATTGGGACGCACAAGGCTTCCCTTCCCTCCTGTTGATCCATCACAGCAATGAATTGGGGAAGCGTTTCGAGGTGGTGACTCTGGCAGATGTGGGCGCCGTGTACCCCAGCGACCTCGAAGTCAGTCAAAACGCACCGGTGGAAATGAACGCATTGGCTTCGTCGACGTGGCCCATTTACGTCACGCATCAGCAAGGCAGCGAAGCGCGTGATGTGAAACTATCGGTTTCAGCTACGAATGGCGCCAAAATCATCGCCCTGTCTTCGGATAGTGGCACTTGTACGCTTTCGAACTGCACGTTCGAGAAACTCGAAGACGGTGCTCAGGCAAACATCGAGGTCACCGTACAAGCGGCATCCGCCGACTTCGAGTTCACGGCAGAAGTATCCACAGCCGCGGATTGTGATAGCAATACGGAAAATGATCGGTCCACCACCCGGATTTCCGTTCTGCATACTAAGGGTGACTTGGATCCAGGACAGCAGCCGGACGCCAGCTATCCACTTGATATTACAGACTATTCCGCTGGAGGGGGATGCTCTTGTGGGGTCATCGGGGTGACTCCTGCGCCCCGATGGTTCTCATGGTTGTCACTGTTGGCAATCAGCGCATTGAGAAAACGACGATGTTCGAACAAGCAGTCCCGTCGATGAATTGGCTCGGTATTCGAAGGCAATCGTAAGTGAAGATCGGCCCCAATCTGCTCGTTATAAGACCGTCCATACGCTGAAATCCTTTCGTTCATCCCGTCGCACCTGCGTTGTGGGAGCGTAGCCATTCAGGCAAAGGGACTCACTTGTCGGCGTTTTGAAGCCTGCTCAATCAGAGCCCATTTCCATGGAATGACGCATGGCAAACATTTTCTTTGACCGGGTCGATCGTCTGGCCCTGGGACGAAGAGCCTGCGGGTGAGCGAGCATCCTTGTCGAAGACTTGGTGATTCAAACCCTACGCATGTGATTTCCTTTGAAACCTTCGACGTTTTTCGTGGTCCTAGCTCTGACGGATTGCCCATTCACTTACGGAGGTGCGTGATGCACGAGACACGATCGACGCTACTGCTTGCCTCATTGGTTCTAATATTCGCTGCTTGCGTCCCACCGGTTCCTGAATCCATCCCACCAAAATCCACTGCGCCTGCCGCATCACCTCCGTCGACGCCTTCCGTGGAAGCATCCACTCCTCCTACTACTGCTGCTGCCGTGGTCTTGGCGGATGACCCCAACGTGGGGGCACTCCAGGAAGTGCGTCTGACCATCAACACTTGCGACATGGCCCCCGCAGTCAAAGAACGCATCATTGCGAAACGAATCGCCGACATGCGCGCGAACGTGGATGATGCTTTTCGAACCTGGGCGGAGAGTCAACCGGACTGCTGGGAGCAGTATCGAGCACGCAGCGGCACAATGACAGACGGATACAGCGGGTACGGAATTGGCTCGATGCAAGGCTCCAGCCGTGGCGAAGCAGGCGCTCCTCTCTCCGGAGGCCATTCGGTGCCAAAGGTCAGGCTAGGTAGTTCCACCGTCAATGGTCGCCCCGCACCACCTTCTCCCCGTCGTGCGAAAAGTGCATCGACGACCAATCTGCAAGTTGCGGGTGTTGACGAAGCAGATTTCGTGAAAACGGATGGGCAGTATGTGTATGTCGTCTCCAATGGCAAGTTACGCATCATCGAAGCGATGAACCCGCGTGTATTGTCCACGACTCGTCTCGACGGCCAAGCGCGCGAGATGTTCATCACGGAAAACCGAGCGGTCGTATATACATCGAGTCGTGGGCAGACTCGACGATGCACCTACGGCTACGACTGTCAATTTGCGGCGGACGGCACGTCGACGATGATCACGGTATATGATATTTCGAATCGATCGGCGCCGCGTTCGGTGCGCCGAATTGAACTCTCTGGCTCTCTTCTCACGGCTCGAAGAATCGGCAACGCGGTTCATACGGTGGTTGCGGACGCTGATCGAACGGAGCAACTCTTATATTGGCCGAGAGACCTGGAGATGTGCGGAACGCTGGAGGCGTCGGTACGCGCGAAGTTTGCCGCCCTAAAGCGCGAAAACGAGCGAATCATCCGCGCGACGGGAGTTGGCACACCCACCTTGCGTGAAAACGGTGTCGAAACGGCGTTATGCATTGGATACGAAACGCGCCTCCGTCATGAGAACGCGTATACCACCCTCGTATCGATTGATTTGTTGCAAGATCAAGGTCCCGCTGCAACGTCTACGGTCGCAACTCGTCCTGGCGCGGTATATGCTTCTGTCGACGCACTTTACCTTGCTTCTTCGCAACATAAGCCTCACTCTGCGGGGCGCTGGTACAGCTTTTATTCGTCCAGCGAAGAGGTGACGGAGATCCATAAGTTTCGGATCGGTTCCTCTCCTGGTGACACCCGATACCTTGGCAGCGGTATCGTTCCTGGTCATGTGTTGAACCAGTTTGCGATGGACGAGTGGAATGGGAATCTCCGCATTGCCACGACGCAAGGTCGGGTACCCAATCCGAACGTTCGAAGCACAGTATCGGTGCTTTCCCAATCGGGCGAAAACCTTGTGCGGGTGGGACGCGTGACCAATATCGCTCCTGAAGAGGACATCCGTGCCGTCCGTTTTGATGGCGATCGCGGATATATCGTCACGTTCAAGAAAACCGATCCGCTTTTCGTCCTCGACCTGCACGATCCTTTGCATCCCAGGATCGTCGGTGAACTCAAGATTCCCGGCTTTTCGACGTATATCCACCGAATCGGCCGGAACCATCTGCTGTCGATAGGATTCGATGCGGACGACTTAGATGAGTATGCGTTGTTCAATGGGGTGATGCTTCAACTCTTCGATGTGACCGATTCCACGAAACCTCGGCTGATACATAAGGAAACGATCGGAACGCGGGGAACGAGTTCAGAAGCCATCGTCAACCATCTGGCCTTCAACTACCTGGAAGACCGCAAGCTTCTCGCCTTTCCCATGACGATTTGCGAAGGAGGAGGGCGGGGAAGATATGGCACGCTTACGTTCAGCGGCTTGCTCGTGTATGAAGTGGACATTCAAAAAGGATTCAAGCGTCTGGGCGGAATCGACCACGGCACAGCCAATGCCAGTTGCGGAACATGGTGGTCCAATGCCACGAGCATGGTAAAACGAAGCCTGTTTATGGACGATTTGGTGTATTCGATCGCGTTGGATCGAATCAAAGTGCAGCGACTAGGCAATTTCCGAACGGATGTAGCTAGTATCGATCTGTAGCAACCGCACTGCGGGTTACGCTATCCCGTACTTCTTCTCGTTACCAAAAGGTGTTTACAATCCCATATCCGCAAACCACCCAGATGGGATCGCGTCGATGGTCTTGGTGAGTCGAGGGGGAAGCGATGATCACAGGCCATGACTCGCGGCGGGAAACAGGCAAAGGGTGATACTTATGCAAGCAACGCAAGCAACGATCCGTCCTCGACGAAGCGTTCTGTATGTGCCGGGTTCGAATCTTCGTGCCTTGGAAAAAGCTCGGACGCTGCCTGCCGATGGATTGATTTTCGACTTGGAGGATTCGGTTGCGCCGGAAGTCAAAGAAACGGCCCGGCAGAACGTGCTTCGCGCCATCGAGCAAGGCGGCTTTGGAAAGCGGGAACTGTTCCTTCGTGTCAATGGGTTGAATACGCCGTGGGGGTACGACGATCTTTGGGCCGCGGCACAATCAAAAGCGGATGCGGTGGTTCTTCCGAAAGTCGATGGTCCGGAGGTGGTGAAGCAAGCTGTCTCCGTTTTGTGGGAAGCAAAGGCGCCGGAGCAGCTATCGGTATGGTGCATGATGGAGACGGCGCGGGGCATGCTGCATGCGGAGTCGATCGCCAATGCGAGTACGCGATTGGGTGGTTTGGTGATGGGCACGAGTGACCTTGCTCATGAGCTTCATGCCGCACATACACCCCTGCGATTACCGATGCTGACGGCACTTGGCTTGTGTCTTCTCGCTGCGCGGGCGGCGGGCATTCCCATTCTCGACGGTGTTTATCTCGATCTTGCCGATGACAAGGGTTTCGAAGCTTCATGCCAACAAGGCATGGAGCTTGGATTTGATGGCAAAACGTTGATTCATCCCAGGACCATCGAGATAGCGAACCGCGTGTTCGCCCCCTCGAACGAACAGGTGCAACGAGCCAAAGCCATCATTGTCGCGTTCGAGGAGGCGTCCGCCGCCGGAAAAGGAGTGGTGGTCGTGGAGGGAAAACTCGTGGAGAACCTTCACGTCGAAAATGCAAAACGAATCGTGAAATTGTCGGAAGCAATCGAGTCTACGAAGATCGGATGATCACGCCACGGCTACGGTCTGCGGCAACGCGTCTTCGTTTTCATCAATTATTTCGCCTACTTGCACTTCGTCGAACCAACGACCCATCGCCTTGTGGATGGCGCTGGTGCAAGCCACCAACGGACGAATGGGCATCCCGGCCCACACCGAGCACGCGACCATGGCCTCGTGATCCGTCGGATCATCGGTAGCGACAAGCAAAAAAATTCCTTCACCACGTTGTTGGTAACGAATGGGTAACACGTGAAGACTCTCTGCAACCCACCGAGGAAGAGCGTGCGCCGCGCAGCGATCGTGGTGAATCAAGGCTGGATCGACCCATGGCATGCTCAATTCGTAGGAAAGCATGGCGGCAACGACGCGTTCATCCACGATGTCATGACTCAACAGGACATCGAGCAGACGTTGTGAGCTATTGGCAGCGATGCGAATGGCTTCGTCGAGGGACTCCGCTTCGATCAAGCCACTTTCAATAAGCAACTGTGGCAAGCAAGGAGGATCGTCTACGGCAGGTCGAGTCCGAAGCAAAGCATGACAGGGGGTGACGAATGAGGGGTCGGCCATCCGTGGTTCTCCTCTACAGTCCCGGCCCACACGGAGCACGATACATGCCAACGAAACCACGGCATGCTTGGTTATTAAACCGTATCGGTGCTGGAGAAATGGTGTTCTTGGGTATCCGAAAGGGATCGATTGGATCTCTGGAGAGGATCTATTAGGTCACGTCAATCGTCGCCATATTGCAGTGTGTACGGAGCGCAGGTAAACGTAGGCTCTGCGTTGAATACGCGAACGTAAACGGTTCCCGAATCGTCGAAGCCGCCGCCCGAGCAAGTGGGTGTGAGACGGACATTTTCTGCTGCGTCGCCCGGGTTATTGGAACAGCAGCCACTCATTCCATAGCCTGTGGACAGAGTGCCGTGCGTACACTTCAGGGATAGGGTGCCACCGTTTTTGCATGTGTAGTAGGCGCATAGATCGAAGTTGGAGCCCGTGGGCACGGTAAGAGATACACGAGGATAGATGAGACAGAAGGCGTTATCGGATACCGTATAGGTGAACCAATCCTCGTCTCCTGCACCATATAACGTAGCTTCCAAGCTGCCCTTGGGATAACTATCGCAATCGGAGACGGCGTTAAAAGAGGTACATGAATTCAAGTCATCGTTGGGTTCATGGGAATCTTGCTGCACCTGCCCGACACATACCCCTTCCACACAAGTATCCTGCACGGTACAGACGTCGCCATCATCGCAAGAGCCAGTCAAGACCGTCCACGCCGTTTGCGAAGACGATGGTTTGCAGGATTGGCAGGAGTTGGTGGGGTTGAGGTCCCCGGAATTCTTGCATTCGCCATCTATCAAGCAGGAGGATGATTGGATGGGATTGGAGCACTGGCCTTTGCCGTCGCAGACATCCTCGGTGCAATCGAGATTGTCACTACACGTACCGTTGTCGACGTGACCATCGCAGTCATTGTCGGTGCCATCGCAGACTTCGGCGCTTGGTGTGGGGGCGGAACAAGGGGTGAGGCCATTCTCATCGCAAGTGCGCGAGCCTGTGCAAACACCGTATGAATTGGTGTTGGTACACGTTGTTTCCAATCCCAGCGCGGCCCACGAAGGCCTACATTCACAAGACCGGCCCCCTTCTGGAACGCATTGGAATACGCTCACGCCGGAGGCGAGTTTCACTTCATCGCAAGCGTACGAATCAGGACAGGTCCCCGAGCACGATACTCCGCAAAACGAGCCGAAATCCCCTTGAAGAATGCATCGGGAAGCATCCTGTACGACGCCATGACGCTGGCAGTCCGTATCGCTTTTGCACGGGCGGCACAGTCGCGAGATTTGCGGGATGCACACGTGATCGTGAGGCCCCTGCAACCCCTCGTAAGAAAGGCAATCGTAGTCTTTTGGGCAGGAGTCCGAACAAAAAGCGGAACATACAGTCCCATCTGCACCTTCGACACATAACCCAGATGAGCAATCTTCATCGCTCTGGCACGGCATTCCAAAGTCCGAAGGAAAAGAGGTCTCGGTGTCAGCATCCGCTTGTTCGGAGGAATCGGAGGAGCCGTCTTTTCCGCCATTTTCACCATTGGCAAAAGAGCGATCCGCATCTTCTCCGGAAGCACATCCAAGCAGTGACGATACAAGAACCCACGACCAGGGGCCGAGGGAGAAAGATGTCCTGGCTTTTCGGAGCATGCAATGACCTCTGGCAAACCGTAGCATGAAAGACGACCCGACTCCCAGCTTCTCGAAACGCTTGCACGCTCGGCGGCAACGATCGGAAAAGCGCAAAGCAATCGCGACGACTCGAAAATGGCTCCCCTCCTCGACCCCAAATACGACAGGAAAAGCGCGACCGTTCGCGGAAAGCAATCTCATGAGAGAGACCCATCGATGGCAAGAACCTCGAAGACCGTTTGACCGCCACCATGGCCAACGGGAATGTCAGCGTTGCCAACGCAGGGTCACGAATGAAAAAAAGCGGATTAAGCGGATCGCATTGCTCCGAACAAACAGGAAACGATATGATGATTAATCGGGTCTTTGGATGCGAAAGGGATACGTCGAATGAACCATTCTTTTCTATGTCGCCTTATGACGTTCGTTGTTTTCGGTCTCACCGCAGGCACGGCGGGGTGTTGCAAAGACAAATCCGATGATGCGCAACCGATTCCTTTCCCCGAACCCAAACCGGACGAGACCAAAGTGTTGACTCCGAGCCAAGAGACAGCACAACCGGCGTCGACGCCCACTCCCACGACAGCATCGACGAACAACTATCAATCCAACGGTTTTCCCGAGGTGATGCCATCCCAGCGAACGCCGGTGCCGACCGTTTCCGAATGGTCACGAGCCCCCGTCATCACGACGAAAAAATTTCCTGACGGATGTCACATGAAGTTCGTACGCGAGTGGTTGAAGATCAATTGTTCCAAGGATACGGATACGGCAACTCCGTTGCGAATCAGCAGTATCACGGGTTTCGGTTCGGAAGGGGCCGACTATTTCAAGTTCGAAAAACCGGGAAAAGTCCTCGATATCATTGTGCGGACCAAGGATGGGAAAAACGGTTCGGCCATCTACGTCATGGATCGCAGAAGTTACCGTGTGGGTTACCATTGGCCTTATCGTGCACCTTTTCCAAGCACGATATTTGAGTAATCGTTGGGCTATCGGAACGCACGTGTGCTGGCGTGTCTAGCCGGATTTGATAGGATCAGAAGCAGGTCGAGCGCGATGGCAAAGGACGCGCTCTTGAACGTATTGTCGTGAGGAATCCCATGTGCCCCCGCCTACTCGTTCTGGTTTCCACCTTCATCATCCCGTGGGGTTGCGCCATCGACTTCGATGCTCCGTTCGCTCAATCCACGACCGAGCATCGCGACGGTGGATGGGAAGCGTCGTCGGGAGGATCGGGAGGAAAAACAATTGTGGGTGGCTCTGGTGGCGCGGCGGAAGGTGGGTCTGGAGGAACGAGTGCAGGAGGCACTGGGGGCTCGGGAGCGGGAGGCGCGGGCGGAACGAGTGGAGGAGGCACCGGAGGGTCAGGAGCAGGAGGCGCGGGTGGATCGGCAGCAGGGGGCTTCGGTGGATCGGGGGGAAGTGGCGATGAGATATGCAACAACGGTAAAGACGACAACAACGACGGGCTCGTGGATTGTCTCGATCCCCATTGTAAGAGCCTCGGATTTTCGTGTCTTCCCACGCCCCCTTCCCCCTGGTCGGGCCCGATACAGTTCAACCGTGGTACGCTTTTCACCTGTGATGAGCCTTGGCCTGTTCCGAGTGTCAGCGGAAAGATAGGCTTGCACTTCGATGGACAAAACTCATGCCCCACTTGTGGGTGCGCCCCATCGACGAACTCACAATGCGGACTGGATGTCACCGTCTACAAACAAGAGGGATGTATGGGCGAAGAAGGGGATTCGAAGTTTTATTTGGGTGGCAGTTGCGTCAACGTTGGGATGCAGATGTTCGGTCCTCACTCCGTACGCCCCATCTCTGACATGCACGTGATGGGTGGAAGTTGCGATGTTCAAACCCAAGGCGAGGTGAAGCTTCCGCCTGCCCAATGGCAAGAAGAAGCCTGGACTTGCCAGGCGCAGATGGGAGGAGGATGTCAGGCCTCCGAAGTCTGTTCCCCCCCCGCTCAAGGGTCCCGGATCTGCGTCACTCGTTCCGGAGTGTATGATCAAGCCTGCCCAGCCGACTACAAGGATTCGAGTTGGGTCGTATACGAAGGAATCAAGGACACGCGTTCATGCGCTTCCTGCTCTTGCTCTCCCGCCACGGGCAATTGCAGCGGAGGGCAAATGTCCGTCCACGATCCCTCGGGAACGTGCACTGATGCCGGGGAAGTCTTGAAAACCGGACAATGCACGAACCTGCCGATCCATCCCACCATGGGAACGTTCACGCTCAAAATGATCAAACCGGGAGGGTTCAATCCAACTTGCACCCCAAGTGGCGGAGGGTTGGAAGGAGATGTTACCGCCACCAATCCAATCACCGTTTGTTGCCGAAACCCATGAGATGAACGCGGTCTCGTCCTTCCTGGTTCATTCGAGAGCTTGCACTCGAAAGCGCTCGATCATGGCTTGCGTTACCCCGTGGGATAATAAATATGGCTCGATCCCCCCTGCACCATCCACACGATCGAGCAGCGGGCTCAACCAGGCAGCCTCTACGTGAACCGTATCGTCTTGGTTGTCGACGAAGTCTTTTTTCACGTCTTCTTGTGATACGCCGAGGGCGAGAAGAAGAACAGCAGAGACAAGGCTTGCTCGGTCTCTACCAATGACGCAATGAACGATGGCGGGAAGAGCGCCATCTTCTGATAACTTACTGAAAATAATAGATAATTTCGGCTCCGTGGCATCGAGCGTTTGTCGATATGCATCGACGGATGGGGGAAGGATTTTGGGTAGGTCTACCAAGGTATACGAGGCGTGTTGGGTTACGCAAGCTGCATCCGGGTTGCTTGCAGCGTCATCGGCCGCACGAAGATCGAGAACGGAGCGAATGCTGAGTTCCTCGAAGCGCTGGCAACCGCTTGCACCTAGATCTGCAAGGTGGCCCGAGCGAATGAGCACTTGGTGTTTGATTCGCTGTCCGGAAACGGTCAGATAGCCCCCTTCGTTGCGTGCGTTGAAAACGCCAGGAAAAACAACGGCTCCTCCTGCGGGCGGGGGGACGACACCCCCTTCCTGGTGACCGGCATTTCCACCGGCTCCTCCTGCGGAGGCTTGACCGGCGTACCCAGCTTGACCTGCCGTGCCGGTCGCGTCGGCCTCACCATTGCCTTCGGCATCGAGGGCGGCATCGCCACCATTGCGAATATTGGTGCGAGATTCATTGGTTCCACAGGACAGGCAACCCAGAACAAGACCCCACGCGACAAACCATCGACTGCCGATCATGAACATCGCTCCACGGTCTCGAGGATGAATAGGTTAGCTTACTTCTACGAAATGGTTACTGGAAGGCGGTTTCAGCCCCAGCAATGCCACGCGCCTCCAAAGCAGGAGCATGTCGAGGAACCGTAGGTACACTGGGCCCCTTGTTCAGAGCAGGCGCTGTTATTCTGCGGCTTGGCGGAAGGACAGGTCACGCAATCCCAACCAGTCATTTTGCAATCACAATCCGTATCCCCGTACTCGCACTTCAAGCCAACGCTCGAACACTGACTCTTGTTCGCAGGTTGCTGGGAGGGGCAGGTGGCGCAATTCCACGTCCCAAACGAACAATTGCATTGCGTGGCTCCGTAGGTGCAGTCCAGCCCTTGCTGCGAACATTGGCTCTTGTTCGCGGGCTCCTGATTGGGACAGCCCGAACACCGCCAGTTGCTCATCATACTACACTCGCACGTTCGCGTCCCGTACGTACAAGACAGGCCTTTGTCGGTGCAAGACGATGAATGGTCAGGCTCTTGTGCGGGGCAATCTCCGCATACCCATCCCCCGTAGTTGCAGGAGCAAGTCGTGGTTCCATAGTCGCAGGTCAGGCCTTGATCACTACATCCCTCTTTCGGAGCCGGCTGTGTGGCGGGGCATCCTTTGCACCGCCATCGTCCTTGGTTGCTACACCGGCATTCCATCTGTCCGTAAACGCATTGCAATCCGGTATCATTACAAACATCGTTGTTCGCGGGTTCCGTCGTTGGGCATGTATTGCAATCCCAACCAGCGTTGGTGCAGCGGCATTGTTCGTTTCCATAGGAGCATGATGCACCAAGCTCGTTGCAGGAACTGTTGTCCGCCGGTTGTTGCGTTGGACAGGCGGAGCAATCCCACTTGCCTTGGAAGCACAAGCATTGTGAATCGCCGTAGGTGCAGACCAAACCCGCACCAGTGCAATCGGTGTTGTTTTTGGGTTGGCTCGTGGGACACGTTGGGCCGGCGCCTCCGCTTCCTGCCGAGCCTGCCGCGCCCGAAGCACCTGAAGAGCCAGCGGCGCCGGCTACTCCGCCACTTCCTGACGAACCGCCAATACCTCCTCCACCGGTTCCTGCGGTACCGGCCGCACCGCCCGCGGCTCCCGCGGAACCACCGCTTCCCGACGATCCACCGCTGGCACCACCCGAACCGCCCGAACCTCCCGAACCACCGGAGCCGTCCGCGGATACATCCGCCCCCGCGTCGCTAGTGACGGAGTCTCCTTCCTCAGAGCCGCCGCCGCAGCCTGCCGCACCGACAACGACGATCGCCAATAACCAGGTACTCCATTGAAGTTTTCGAGCAACCATGCATCACCTCCTCCACAGACTGCTACAGTGTCCCGCCATAAGAACAAAAATGCAAACGAATCCCTTGGATACAATAAGTTCGTGCTACCAATGGCCCCCATGCTGACAGCGATATCCGCGTTGATGCAGTCCAGCGGTGTGACGTTCGGCACCAGCGGAGCCCGAGGACTGGTGACGGCAATGACAGACCGTGTTTGTTACGCCTACACGGTCGCCTTCCTTCAACATCTCGAGCAACACGGTCGTTGCCAGCCCGGGGCGCAAGTGGCCATCGCAGGCGATCTGCGTTCCAGCACCGACCGCATCATGCGTGCCGTTGCCTGTGCCGTGTCGGATCGGGGATACATGCCCGTCTCTTGTGGTCATATCCCTTCACCCGCTGTCGCTTCTTTCGGTCTTCGACACCGCATAGCCGCGATCATGGTGACAGGAAGTCATATTCCCGACGATCGCAATGGGATCAAGTACAACGCTCCGGAAGGAGAGATTCTCAAATCCGATGAAGAATCCATTCGAAACCAGAGCGTTTTGCTTCCTGAACGATTTGACGCGCAAGGGATGCTTCGCGACGGCACGCTGCCAGCCACGCAGCGCCAAGCCGCTCGGGACTATGTCCACCGATATGTCGACGTATTTCCAAGAGAAATGCTCGCGGGCAAACGGCTTGGCCTGTACGCCCACTCCGCGGTGGGGCGTGACATCATTCACGAGATCCTCGAAGCTCTTGGCGCGCACGTGACGAGATTGGCGGACTCGGACGTTTTCATTCCCGTCGATACCGAAGCGATCCGGCCCGAAGACATTGCCCTGGCGGCATCGTGGGCCAAAGAATATGGTTTCGACGCCCTTTTATCCACCGATGGGGATAGCGATCGTCCTTTGATTGCCGACGAACACGGTCGCTGGCTTCGCGGAGACGTCGCGGGAATCCTTTGCGCCAAACAACTCGGGGCGGATGTGGTGGTGACTCCTGTGAGCAGCAATTCGGCCGTGGAGGAATGCAAAGCATTTTCCCAAGTGATTCGTACACGAATCGGTTCGCCCTTCGTCATCGAAGCCATGCTACGAGCATGCCAGGGCAGCGCGAAACGCGTGGTGGGCTACGAGGCCAACGGTGGATTTCTCACGAGTTCGCCCATTTCTGCCCCCCGTGGCCTTCTGCCGGCTTTGCCCACCCGCGACGCCGTCATCGTTCATCTTTCCCTCCTTTGGGCCTCCGCCTCCTCGAACCGCAGCCTTTCCGCGATCGTGAAGGACTTGCCGGCGCGTTTCACGTGGAGCGACCGCTTGCAAAACGTCCCCACACAACTGAGCCAAGGACGTTTGGAGGAATTGCGTCGCGATGGATTGCCCGCCATCGCACGCCAATTCGAGGTATTTGGCCCCTTGTCGACGGTCGACTGGACGGATGGAATGCGCATGACGTTTGCCAGCGGCGCGGTCGTTCATATTCGCCCCTCGGGAAATGCCCCTGAACTACGGTGCTACACGGAAGGGGCGTCGGAGGACCAGGCTCGACAGTGGAATGCCGTCGCCCTGGAAATCGTTGGACAGTGGAAGTAACGTATTCGTTTCGGCTTCCACAAATTGGGTCGCCCGACAAGGATGGTGTCCAGAACAGCCAAGGGCATGCGGACTTCCTATGTCGGGCGCTTATGGATTTTCGAATACGACCGGCGGCCCGCCATCGTCGAAAGGATGATTTTTGTGTCCGAAATTTGACGACATCGGTATCAACCATACCGTCTTCCCCATCCGGCATGGATTCGCAAATAGGCAGCGTGTGGGACGTGTCGATGGTGCGGTGATGGTCATTGTTGTCGCTTGCTTTGTTGCCCTTGGGTTCCACCCGTAAGATTTTGTCATGAGGTTCCCAGACCAAGCTCCTGTCAGGCCTCAAAAAAAACAAGAGCTTCAGGAGCGAATCGAAAAACTTGGCATCGATCTGGACGAGGTCGAGGCAACGTACGTCCGAGCGAGCGGCCCCGGGGGGCAAAAGATCAACAAAACCAGCAGTGCCGTGGTGCTACGCTACGCTCCCCTGGGGATCGTGGTGAAGTGGAGCCGCGAACGTTCTCGCGCGCTCAATCAATTCCTCGCGTTACGCGAATTGGTCGATGAAATCGAAATACGAATCAGCCCACAAACCTCCAAACGCCTGCAACAACAACGCCGCATTCACGCACGAAAAACCAAAAGACACAAACCCAGAAGCGAAACACCACCATCATGACTTTTTGCGAATACGCATTGAGCTGAGCATCGTGCGGCATCCGACGCGTCATCGTCCTGTTGCTCCTCGCAGTTACGAAGAAGCGTGCTTACCCTCCCCTCGTTTCCTGCCCAGCTCTTGCCACGGGTCGGCTTTGGAATTAGCACGTTGCCATGTCAAGCACGTGGATTCGGTGGTTCGTACCCGCCTTGGCGGCCCTTGGCGGTAGTTTGTTCACTTCCCACGCGATAGCCCAACAGCAGCTTCCCTCTCTTGCCGTACAGCAATCCACGCTGCCGAATGGACTTCGCCTCATCTTGCACGTCGATCCAACGACTCCCACGGTCGCCGTGAACCTTTGGTACCACGTGGGTTCGAAAGACGAGCCCGCGGGACGCAATGGCTTCGCCCACCTGTTCGAGCATCTCATGTTCCAGGGTTCGAAGAACGTGGGAGAAGACCAATTGTTCATGTATCTCGAACGCGCGGGAGCCAGCGACACCAATGGCACCACCAGCCTCGACAGAACCAACTATTACACCACGGTTCCATCCAATCAGCTCGAACTCGTGCTCTGGCTCGAAAGCGACCGCATGGGATTTTTGCTCGACCATGTGGATCAAAATACCTTTGAATCCCAGCGCTCGGTGGTGCTCAACGAACGTCGCCAAAACTATGTCGACGCCCCTTACGGCATGGTATCCCAATTCATTCAAGAACGTTTGTATCCCTCGAGCCACCCGTATCACAACTTGACCATCGGTTCCCCGCGGGATCTCAACGCCTCAACCCTCTCGGATGTTCATACCTTTTACAAAACTTATTACGTTCCCAACAACGCTTCGCTGGTCATTGCTGGAAATATCGATCCACAGGAAACGAAGAGACTCGTCGACAAGTACTTCGGTCCCATCCCCAAAGCACCCGAACCCACGGTATTCCAACACGCCACGCCCGCCCACCTTACGGGCGAACAGATCATCGAAGTCGAAGCCGAAGTCGAACTGCCGCGGGTGGTCGTCGTCTACCCTTCCCCACCGTTTTTTGCCCGTGGAGATGCAGAACTCGATGCTCTGTCCCTGATCCTATCGGACGGCACGTCTAGCCGCCTGGTCAAACGCCTGGAATACGATCTTCAGATCGCCAAAGAAGTATACGCTTATCAAGCCTCCCATCAATTGGCGTCGCAATTCCAAATCATGGCGACCGCCAAGCCCGGCATCACGACAAAAGCCTTGCTCCAAGCCATCGACGACGAACTCGAACAGGTACGCCGCGCTCCCCCCACCGAAATAGAAGTTCAACGCGCGAAAGCCAACCTCGAAGCCTCTTTGGTGTTTCACATCGAACAAATCGGACATCGCGCGGATATGTTCAACCTCTACGCGCAACACACCGGCACGGCGGATTACTTCGCCCAAGACATTGCAAGGTACCGTGCTCTCACCGCTTCGTCGCTTCATCGGGCAGCACAATCGTACTTACCTCGCTCCGATCGCTTGGTTGTCTTCGTGGAGCCAACTCCTGGCGCACCGCGTGCGGGTCGTGTGAAAGGAGGGAAGCCATGAGACACCCCAGCCTGGTCAACACACTTCTAACTATTGGATTTATAACAGTATTTTATGGGTGTGCCTCATCTTCTTCGCAAACGCCTATGCCAACCGCTCCACCCATCAAGCCGACCTCTGTCGAACCGGCCGAAGCACAATGGCAACCCACCCCTGACGCTGCCTTTCGACATCAGGCGCCTGCCCCTGGTGCGGAAGCGCCCTGGGAGGCTCCCATTCCCCTGGAAACACGCCTTTCCAACGGGATGCGCGTGTGGTTCATCGCCCGCCCTGCTCTTCCCATCGTCGCCATTCAGGTCACATCACCCAGGGGAGCGGATCAACAGCCTTCTCCCGGTATGGGTGCCTTTTTGGGAGCCATGCTCGAGCAAGGGACGACAACTCGAAATGCCCTTCAAGTTTCGGACGCTTACCTAGACATTGGCGCTTCTCATGGAGCTTGGGTGGATTGGGATAGCACCAATGCATGGATTCAGGTGCTCCCCCAACATCTGGACCGAGGGATCGAGATTTTGGCGGACGTATTTCGTAATCCTTCGTTCGCTGCCGAGGAAGTACAACGGGTAAGATCACAAACCATCGCTTCGATTCGTCAACAAAACGATCAGCCTCGAGTTCTGGTCGACAACGCGATAGCGCGAACGTTGTTCGAAGGAAGTCCGTATGGTGAATCGTTGCTAGGCACGGAATCGTCTGTCGCTTCCATCACGAGCCAAAGCCTCAAAGCGTTGTATCGCGCCACCGTGGCGCCCGCGGAATCTTTCGTGGTCGTCGTGGGAAACACTACCCAAAGCGAGGTCACCGCCTCCTTGGAAAAAGCTTTTGGAAACTGGAAGAGCGTCGCACCAGCACGACAACGGCTTCGGCCTGCCTCGCGACAATCCAAAAAAATCCGCGTGATCGACCGCAAAGGATCGGCACAATCCACCCTTGCCGTGACGACGGTTGGGGTTTCACGAACGACCAAGGACTTCGATGCGGTCCTCATCGGAAATACCATCCTTGGGGGCATGTTCTCGAGCCGACTGAACCTGAATCTACGAGAGAAACATGCGTTCACCTACGGCGCTTACAGCATGTTCGACATGCGTCGTGGGCCGGGACCGTTTGTCGCCACGGCAGCCGTGGACACGCCGAATACAGGCGCGGCCATCAAGGAAATACTCAATGAAATCAATACCTTTCGTTCCTCTCGCGTCACCGAGGAGGAACTTCGCCTTGCCTTGGGCCGACAAGTCAAAAGCCTTCCTGGCCGCTTCCAATCCGCAACGACCACGGCACGATCGATCGCCGCTCTCGGCGTGTTCGGCCTTGCGAACGATGAATATCGTCAAAGACCCGGACGTCTCGAACGTGTCACGCCTGCTCAAGTACAAGAGATGGCGTCCAACCGGCTGAATCCAAATGAGTTGCAGATCATTGTGGCAGGAGATCTATCGGTCATCCGCCCTCAGCTCATGGCGCTTGCCTACGGTGTCATCGAAATCATAGACCCATCGACATCGAAAGTCCTCGAGACGATTGCAGACTCACCCTAGGCGCGAGCCGTCGCCGATACGGCCTTGGTTACCCACCTACGGTTCCTCGGGCAACAACGCCTTGGTTTCCGCGGGGGGCGCCGTTGGCATCGGTTTGGGAGCCGTATTTTTGGGGGGCACAACGGGTGGGCGACGAGTTGGCGGCCTGGAACTGGATGAAGGACCAGAAGGAGACGTGGCGGCCACGGCTCCCGCGGAAGGTTCCGCGCTCTCGGTGCCCGAAGATAGAGCCGGAGGTATTTGATGCGGTAGCACCGGGCTCGGCTCGGGCTCGGGCTCCGACTCTTCCCGCGCGTCGGTTGCCTCCTGTTCGTGCGAAGCTTCCATCGAGTCTATCCGTTGCTCCTCAATGAGAATTGGCTCCATCGACAGCGCGGGTGGGACTGCCACCTCGGGCGAGACGGAAGGAAGAGCACTCCCGCTTTGGTCACGATGCAAGATCCGGAATGCTAGCCCTCCACGGGCATACGATACGCCAAACAATCCACCACCCACCGAGCCGAGCATGAACAACACGAGCGCAACGAACAGTGTTCGAATGCGATTGTCTTCCTTTGGCCGACGCGGATGGGGCTTCGTTCCGAGCGGTGCCGCGGATCGAGCCGCTGATATCGGTTGCATGGACGAACTGGCGTGCAGATGAACGGAGGGAGGCTGCTGCGTTGGTTCGAAAGAAGGTTGGGATGACGGTGCAGGGATTGGGCTTGGCCGCGCCATGAGATGAGCCGAGGTTCCTACCGTCGCCGACGGAGCACCGGTTGCGTAGGAGGCAGATACCGCATTGGCTGGTTCCGAAGCTACCGGCTGCACGACCTCCGGCTCGACCATCCGTGGCCGCGCGGCGCCAGGATCGGCAAGGGGAGTCGCGGCGCGATAATCCACAGCCACCGCCGGCGCGCTGGTTCTCGCGGACCCCTCGGTCATTCGCTGCCAAGGCTTCTCAAACGTGGGTTCGTCATCCAACTCGCCTTGCGGCAATGAGTTCCGATCCAGATACAGCGAACGGATGGAAGCGACTTCCACCAAAGCTTCTTCGGCACTTTTGAATCGATCCCGCAACCGCCGAGATAGCAAGCGAGCGACCAAACCTTGCGTTCGCTCCGCTATCTCGTCCGTTCGACCCGTCTGCATTCGTGGCGCGTCTTGATTCAACTTCGCAACCGCCAAATGACCCTCTTGCAGATCGCCAAACACATGATGCCCGCAGATGGCGCGATACATCATCGCGCCTACCGCATACAGATCCGCGGTTCCTGTCACGGTTCGAGACCCCAGGATTTGCTCGGGAGCCATGTATTCTAGGGTTCCGAGTACACGATCCCCGCGCGTGATCGCCGTGATTTCTTCTTCGTCTTCCGGCGCTGAAATGATGCGGCTCACGCCAAAGTCGATCAGAGTAGCGCGTGGGCGCTGTCCCGGACGTGGTTTCAGAACGATGTTGCCGGGCTTCAAATCCCGATGAACGATATTGGCCGCATGCAAATCTCGAAGTCCATGAAGGACATCTGATACGATATCGAGCGTAGCTTCGATCGTCAGTGCTTGGTCGTAGGCCAACACGGCATGCAACGTCTCGCCCGGAATGAGTTCCATCACCAGGATGAAACCGTCATCTTCCGTAAGAAAATCAATTAGTTGCGCCACATACGGACTACGGATGCGGACCAGGACTTGCGCCTCTCGACGAAAGCGGGCTTGCACCTCGTTCGCATCGGTTGCGTGAGCAAGCAATACCTTGATCGCCACGCCGACGTTGTCTGAAAGGCGAACACCGGCCCACACCTCCCCCATCCCGCCAACACCAATGCGACGGTCCACCCGGTACATCCCGGCAATCATGGTTCCCGGAAACAAATTCACGTCGACGCACCATAGTACGATACGGCACCGACGAGGCGAACTTCTCTTCGCCTCGGGGGGGGTGATTCTACACAAACCGCCCCAAAGCAGCCTTGCCTTGGGCCTATCGTGTGGCTCGAAGGTGATGTCAAGATGCTCCGGCAGCCTGGGGCATGACATCGACAACAACCCGTGGGATGAAGGGATAGTCCTATGAATCTCGTGCTGCTGGAACCTCAGGATCAACGGCAAGACGGTTGTTTCGAGTTACGCGGCCCGCGGGCCTCGCATATTCGCGAAGTCCTCCGTGCCGTGACTGGACAGCGGCTCCGCGTGGGCATGCTCGAAGGGTCCCCTGGGGTGGGCGAAGTGCTCGAAATCGATGACGAACGAGTATGTTTACGCTGCGAATTCGACACCCTGCGACCGGCTCGCCCCCCCATCGACTTGGTGCTCGCCGTGCCAAGACCCAAATCCCTTAGAAAGCTGCTTCCCGAAATCACCGCTTTCGGCGTGGATCGAATCGTATTGTTACGGACCTGGCGAGTCGAAAAGCCCTTTCTCAGTTCCTCGATCCTCCAACCTGCGGTGTATCGCCCTTTGCTGCACGAAGGCATGATGCAAGGTCGTCACACCCGAGAGCCCCACATCCTCATCGAACCGCTGTTCAATCCTTTCGTCCAAGACCGTCTCGATACCTATTTTTCAAGTGCCAAACACAAAATTGTGGCACATCCCGGAGCAAAACGAAGCCTGGCCCAGCTCGAGATCGAGCCAACCGATCGCGTGGTAGCGGTGATCGGTCCGGAAGGAGGATTGGTGGCTTACGAACTCGATCAATTGGAAAGACACGGATTTCAAACGATGACCATGGGCCCCGCACCGCTGCGTGTCGAAACGGCTTGTGTGGCCTTGATGGCGCAAATCGAACTCCTTCGACAAAGGAAGCGTCGTTGCGACGAGGCATGAAGGTTCAGATTCTGGAGAGTTGCGCTTTCACACGATGCACCAACGCATCGATGTCTTGCCCCGACGATTCGTTATTTCCGCGGGAGCATGGCGAATCAAGCAGCGGACGGTCGGGCAGCCCCAACGCTCGGACCACGTGTTGCAATTTCGAAATCTGTTCGCAGGTGAGAGACTGCACCGGACCCATCAACCGGGCGCGAAACACGATTTCCGCCACATGCTCCATGCGTTCCAACTTGTTGTAGGCATCGAAGATATCCGCGCCCATCGTCAGACTTCCATGACGTTCGAGAAGCAGAGCGTCGTAGTCTCGTACCCACCGACGTACTTCATCAGGAACCTCTTGGGTGGTGGGTGTCGTATAGGGGACCGTAGGAATCGAACCAAAGGTGAGCACGACTTCAGGGAGCAAGCATGCATCCAGTCGTACCCCCGCGAGCGACAACGCGATGCAATGGGTCGGATGAGCGTGAAGCACGGCGCGAACATCCGGACGCTGTTCATACACGGCAAGATGCATCTCGATCTCGCTCGATGGTCGACGCTCACCTTCGACGACGCGTCCGTGCCGATCGACGATGATCAGGTCGTTCGGTTGCATATAGCCTTTATGAATTCCCGTTGGGGTTGCCACGATGTGATCATCGATCAGCACCGAAGCGTTGCCATCGGTGGCGGCAATCCATCCACGCGCATGAACACGACGAAATACCTCGACGACATCTTGCCGTGCGTCACGTAGCCGAGCAGCGTTCACTTGGTTCACGGGATATCGAAAGTGACCTTGGCCGGCCAGCTTCCGGTTTTGGGGAACGTGATTTTCCGAAGGACACCGACCATACAATCCGCGGCATCATCGGCCGTTTCATCGGGTTGTTGGATGCCCACGGAAGCCACGGAACCGTTTTTGTTCACGATGATCGTCGCCACAAACGAACCCGCGACGGCTTTGCGGCAAGAGGAAAGGGATGAGGCATGTTGCGCCACAGCGGAATGAGCTTTGTCAGCGGGCCATTCGACCGGAGGCCGGTCGGCATAGTCGGCAAACGGTAGTTCTTGCTCCGCAATCCCGTCTTCCCCGCCTTCTGGGGTCGGCCATGTCGTGTTACGCACGGCATCGAGAATACATTTTTCGACGTTGCGATCGCCCAGGTTGGTTTCCTTGAGATAAGCCCACTTGACGACGCCACCATGGTTGACACGCAAACGCACGATTGTGTCGCCAGAAATCATATCGCCGCCCTGTTTTTGGCAGTCGGTCATGGGTCCACGCCACACCCGTTCGAACGTCGAACGGACTTGCGCTTCATCGAGCACGCCAATCTCACCGTACATCATGAGCTTGGGCTTTTCTGGAACCGGTTCGGCAACCGGCTCTTGCACCACCATCGGTTGTTTCGAACACCCTGATGAAATCAGGAGAAGAGCAAAAAATAGACGCGTTCGCATGAGAGTATCGTGGCGGAATATCAATCGCGAAGTTCGTGAGCGGCGATGACGAGACGTTGAATCTCGCTCGTTCCTTCATAAATCTCGGTGATACGGGCGTCTCGGTAATGTCGTTCAAGGCCGTATTCACGGGTATATCCGTAACCGCCGTGAATTTGGATTCCTTTATGAGTGATGAAGGTAGCTGCTTCACTCGCCAGTAGTTTTGCCATGGCCGATTCGCTCGAATGACGAATACCTCGGTCTTTCAACCATGCGGCCCTAAGCGTGAGCAAACGCGCGGCATCGAGTTGCGTGGCCATATCGGCCAACATGAACTGAATGGCTTGCAAGTTCGCGATCGGTCCGCCGAAAGCCTTGCGCTCTTTGGCGTAGACAATGGATTTTTCGAGGGATGCGCGCGCGATGCCGAGCGCTTGCGCGGCAATACCGATACGCCCGCCATCGAGCGTGGTCATGGCAACTTTGAACCCCTTATGTTCGGGACCGAGCAGGTGTTCTTTCGACAGTTTCACATTCTCGAAGTACAGGGTGCAAGAATGCGCCGCGTGGATGCCAAGCTTTTCGTCGGGCGGAGACTTGGTGACGCCCGGCAAATCCGTCGGAAAAAGCAAAGCGTGATGCTTGAGTCTCTTTCCGTCGCGTCCACTGACTGCGAAAACGATGACAAAATCCGCGTGATTTCCACAGGTTATAAAATTCTTCGAACCGTTGAGAATGAGGTCGTCGCCCTGCGTTTCGACACTCGTGACCATGGTCTGGGCGTCGGAGCCGCTCATGGGTTCGGTAAGGGCGAAGCTGCCAAGTTTGGCACCGGAAGCACAAGGAACGAGGTATTCGCGCTTTTGTTGTTCCGTTCCGAATTTCAGAACCGGATCGCAGAACAGTGAATTGTTGACGCTCATGATGACGCCGGTGGAAGCGCAGGCGCGGCTGATTTCTTCCATCGCCAGCACGTAGCTGACGGTATCCATGCCCGATCCGCCCCATTCGTCGGGAATGGCAACCCCCATGAAGCCGAGTTCTCCCATTTTTTGAACGAACTCGGTAGGCCAGATGCCCTTTTCATCGAGCAAGGCGGCTTTGGGTTCCACTTCCCGCGTGGCGAAATCCCGAGCCGTATCACGAATCATTTTTTGTTCTTCGGTGAGATCGAATTCCATGTTCTGTTCCCTGGTTGCCTACTGTTTCGTCCGCAGGTCGCTCATGGAGGGGCGTCGTCAGGTCTATTACCGATGCTGGCAGGTGGAGGCAACCCGGATAAAATCGGCTCAGGGTAGGCATTCGTTCAGTTTCGGGTGGCTCCCCACGAAAAACGTCGTGACAGACCCCCAAAGACGCGGTATCCCTAGCGTGTTATTTCATGGAGGATGGGCTGTGCGTCATCGAGCGGCCCAAGGCCCGCCGGAAGCGGCGGCTGGGATGAGAGTGAAAAAGGAGTGCTTATGATGAAAACCGGTACCAAGCGAAGCGTGATTCTATCGAGCCTGCCCTTGCTTGCCCTCGGGGCGATGATGATCCCGGGGTCGGCCTGCGATAAGATTGAAGAGGTACAAGGGGCTGTCTGCTGCGATGCGGACGATTTTCAAGTTGGCGGAACCATCTCGGCAAAAATCGGCGGCGGTGCCCAAGCCCAGGTCGCCGTTCAGGCCATCGCAGACCTCGCTGGCGTTGCAAGCGTCATGGTCGACGACCTCACGGTAGCTTGCCGAAACATCGCGCAAGATCTCGACGCACCGGAAGACAAGCAAAAGGAAGCGGACGCCAAGGAAAACAAGCGTGACAAGGTCAAGGCGTGGTGCGAGCTCGCGGTTGCCCAAATTGGAAGCTTCAAAGGAAGCGCCAAGCTCACGATCAAGGTCGATCCGCCCAAGTGCGAGGCTTCCGTCTCCGCGAAAGCATCCTGCCAGGGTAGCTGTTCGGCCGAGGCAAGCTGCGATATCAAGGCCAATCCTCCCACCTGCGAAGGTGGTAGCCTCGAAGTCGCTTGCAAGGGCGAATGCACCGCGAAAGCGGGCGCTTCTCTCAAGTGCGAAGGCTCCTGCGGCGGCGAATGCAAAGGCTCCTGCGAAGCCCAGGGCGGCGTCAAGTGCGCTGGCAAGTGCGAAGGCACTTGCGAAGGTGACGGTTCCGCCGGCAACGAGGGTATCCAGGCCGACGGCACCTGCAAGGGAACTTGCAAAGGCACGTGCGAAGTCACCGCCCCTGGTGCCTCCTGCACAGGCTCCTGCAAGGGCGAGTGCAAGGGCTCTTGCACGGGTTCGGCGGAAGCCTCCGTCAAGTGCGATGGCGAGTGCAAAGCCGACTTCGAGCCTCTCAAATGCACCGGCGGCGAACTCAAGGGCGGTTGCCAGGTCGATGCCAAGTGCGAAGCAAACTGCGACGCCAGCGTCAAGGCCAAAGCCGAATGCAAACCCCCGGCCGTCGTGATCGATTTCCAGGCCGCCGCCGACGCCAAGCTCAACAAACTCAAGGCTACCCTCGAGGCGAACCTTGGGTTCATCTACGGCGCGGAAGCCAAGGTCAAGGGTCTTGTCGATATCTCCGGAACCCTGTCCGGAAACGTCAGCGGACTCGTTGAAATCAAGGCCGCCTGCCTTCCCGCTGTGGCCAAGGCCATCGACGGCGCGGTTACCGATATCGGCGTGTCCGTCCAGGTCACCGGAAGCATCGTCGGAAGCATCAAGTAGCCCATCCTGCCCCCTCGTCTCCCTCTCGCAACATAACCCCTCGCTTCTTTCCCCTTCGCTCATCCTCAGGTAAACTGTAGCCCATGCGATTCGTCCATGGCGCTTTCCTGTCGACAGCTATCGTCTGTCTCACCGCAAGCTGTTACTCCACCAAAGTCAACACCCCACAAGACGAGGAAGATGTGTTTGCCGGCACATCGCTCGATCCGAACGCGGCTCCGGTCAACGAAGCACCTCCGCCCAAAAACGCAAAAGAACCAGACCGGGAATTCATCAAAGACATGCTTCGCAGAAGTGCCGATCAGGCCGCGAAATGCAATGTAGAAGCCAATGCGGGCCCTCGCAGCAACGTCTACGTCAATGTCACCTTCACACGCAACGGTCGTGTCTCCAAAATCGATGTGGCTCCCCCCCATCGCGACACTCCCATCGGCGATTGTGTTCAACGAGCCTTCGAAGGCATTTTCGTCACGGGCTGGCAAAGCAATGAATCAGTCACGATGGAGCGCATCGTCGACTTCAATAAAAAAGCACAAGATCCAACTCCTTAGTCTTTCCACGCCGCTCGTTGTCATCTCGTGGTACTCGGCAACTATCCCACCTCCATCGAACCTCTTCACCCCACTTTCGCTCATCGCTCCCATTTATGGATCAAACACGATGATGCCACCCACCCCGTCTACGGAGGAAACAAAGTCCGAAAACTCGAAGGATTGTTGAGGGATGCAAGGCAAATCCAAGCACGCCGTATCGTTACCTTCGGAGCCGCGGGTAGCCATCATGTGCTAGCCACGGCCATCCATGGCTCAAGCCACGGATTTCCGGTAGCCGCGCTGCTCACACCCGTTCCGTGTAGCGCACACGCACAATCGAATCTCCGCTGGTCCTTGCAGGTGGGTTTGACAGCATACCCTTGTGCCCATCCTTCCCTCATCCCCTTCGTCCTCCCTCGCATCCTGCGTCAAGGTGATATGCTCATCCCTCCCGGCGGAAGCAACGCGTCTGGCTCCATCGGTTACGCCCTCGCGGCACGGGAACTCGAATCTCAAGTCCACGCAGGTTTGGTACCAGACCCCGACGTCATCGTCGTCGCACTCGGTTCCGGCGGTACCGTGGCAGGACTGCTGGCTGGATTAGAAGAAACTTCGCTTCGTTGTGTCGTTCATGCCGTACGTGTGTTTCCCTGGCCGTGGATCAACGAACTTTCCGTACTTACCCTCGCACGAAGCGTGGCACGTCGTCGTGGCACCACCCCATCGTGGCGCTCCTTACGAAAACGTCTGTGGATCGTGAACGATCGGCTCGGACGCGGCTACGGTTATCCCACACCGTGGGGAGAACGAGCGATGCGAATGGCCGATGACATGGGCATCGAATTGGAGGCAACCTACACGGCCAAAACTTTTTCGCATGCGTTGCGTCTCGCGCAATCGGCGCAGGTTCGGAACATCTTGTATTGGCATACGCTATCGAACGCAAAGTGCCCATCTCTCGATAGGGACATACCCGCAACACTCGAGTCGTTGTGGCTTCCGCCATCGTGACGACATCTACGCAAGCGTTTGTTTTTACAAGATATTTTATCCACGTGGTGGCGCGTAAAAGTCAACCAGCTCAATCGGCTCTGGCGACAAACGCATGCGCACGCGAGAGCGCGTTCCGTGAGAATCACCCCCAATTTGGAAAGGCGTCGCCGGATCGATCTCAATGGTGACATCCTCGACGAGGAAGTCTTCGATCACCTTGGGGTTATGGTATTCGCCCCGCCATATCGCCGGAAAGTTACGAATGAACGTGGGCACAGGAACCGTGGAGACGCGCAATGCCATGCGGTCTTCACGCTCTTCCGCATACGGAAAGATGCGGAATCCAAAGCCATAATACGGGATGGTGGAGCAGGAAGCGAGCTTGACCTTTCCCTCGAAAATGACACTGCCTTTGGGAATGGGAGCCCCGATGAACGAGCCGTTGTACCCCACGTGAAAGGCATCGGCTCCTTCATTGATGATACGGCAATGCGGCATGGCGTGAATCATGTAAAACGGAAAGGTGCGTGTGAAGGTGGACATCGCGTAGATCATCTCACCGGTGACATACTTGCCGACGACCGGCAGATTGAGCATCCATTCTTTGGTGAGTTCTTTGTGGTGAAGCACGACCGCATCGATGCCGAAACCACAGAATGGGGAGAGGAAATCATCCGCCTCGATGAGCCGCATGGACCTGCTTCCGGCCTCTTGTCGAAGGCGTAAAATATCGGCGGCAAGACCTCGACCTTTGGCTTTGCTGGCCCCCACGACCCAGGCAAGCGAATTGCCCGTCCCAAGTTTCAGCAATCCAAACCGCGGTGGCTTTTTATCGAGCTTGCGGCACGCTCGCACCACCTCCGTCACCATCACCGTAAACGTACCGTCCCCACCACCCGTCAATACGGTCCCATAACCTCGTTCCGCAATCGTTCGTGCGATTTGAGGTCCTTCTTCGAGTCGTCGCGATACGAAAAGGTCCCCACCAAGGAGTATTTGGTCCAAGGTTTCGACAACATCGCGGGTTACGTTTTTGGCGTTGCCATTGACCACGACCGCAATCCGCTCATTGGCAGGAGGCAACGAGGGGGAATGGGGGTGGCGTTGCGACGGGGGGTTGACATCGGACGTCATGGCCTGCCTGTAGCACGCGACGAGCATAGCGGGAATGCAAGTTGCTGGACGCAAGGGGAACGAATTGCTAAGGCGAGCGTGTAGACGGATGGACCCTTCTTCGAGAACCCCGCGGGAGGCGTACCGAACGAAATTGGGTAGGGAAATGGCTACGAAACCGAAGAAGCCGCCGACAAAAGGCAATAAGCCGTCAAAAACTGGCGGTTCGTCATCACGGACGGGGAAAAAAGTGGTTCGCTCCCCCAAGTCCGAAACCTCGTCGAAAGGGAAATCAGCCTCGGAAAAGCCCTTGGCCGAAGCCGGTTCGAGCAAGGACGAACCTCGTCACATGGGAATCCGAGGAGCCGCGCCCTGGGCTGCACGGCACGCCGAAAAACATAGGGAGGAAGCCCGCGCCCGCGCGGCCGAACCACCCCTTCCCGGCTCGGCAAGAGCTACCCTCCGCGTGCCTACCGGTGCCGAGGAAATCAAAGCGCGAATTGCCTCGCTTCACAATATCCTTCAGAAAATCAATACGTTACGAAAAAATTACGAACAGAATTTTTTCGCGATCGGAAAATTATTACGGGATATCCGCGACAGCAAACTCTACGAAGTACATGGCTTCGGCTCCTTCGAAGCGTTCGTCGAACGAGAAGTGAAACTCGGAAAAACAACTTCCATCCGTCTCGCCCGTGTCACCGAGGTGTTCCAAGAACAAGCGGCCATCAGCTATGGCGTGGATCTGGTGTTGCAAGCACTGGCAACCCTCGAATCGGGCAAAAAAACCGGCGGTACTAACCTCCAACCCTTCTCCGTCGGCGCAAGCCCCCCCCCGCTGCCCATGCGCCCACCATTGCCCAAAAAATAGCATCCAATAACACTCACCTACCTCTGCACTCAACGTCATGAAGTTCGTGGACGAATGCGAAGTCACAGTACACGCCGGCGATGGTGGCAACGGTTGCATTGCCTTTCGACGGGAAAAGTATATTCCTCACGGTGGGCCTTCCGGCGGTGATGGGGGAAAAGGAGGCGACGTCGTTTTCGAAGGCGCGGGCGGAATGTCCACCCTCCTCGATCTCACCTACTCCCATGATATCCGCGCCAAACGGGGCCAGCACGGGCAAGGAAAGGACCGTTACGGACGCTCCGGAGATGATGCTGTCGTGCGCGTTCCCATCGGTACACGAGTCATCGATACCGAAACCGGCGAGATGCTCGGTGACGTCTTGACGCACGGCCAGAAACTCATCGTCGCAAAAGGCGGGGCCGGCGGACGCGGCAACATCCACTTCGCAACACCGTATGATCGCGCGCCACGACGGGCGGAGCCGGGCGTACCGGGCGAAATCCGAAAACTGAAACTTAGTCTCGTGGTCATGGCCGATGTCGGCTTGCTGGGCTTTCCCAATGTAGGGAAAAGCACGTTGATCCGAGCGGTTTCAAGAGCCCGCCCCCGCGTCGATGACTTCCCGTTCACCACAATTCGTCCGCACCTCGGAATCGTATCCGTCGGCAGTCACGAGCAAACCACGCAATTTGCCATGGCCGATATCCCAGGATTGATTCCTGGCGCCAGCCAAGGCGTCGGCCTTGGTATCCGTTTTCTCAAACACCTGGAGCGCACACGCGTGCTGCTGCACCTCATCACCCTCGATCATGAGGAAACGCGCGACCCCTGGAACGATTACCTCGCCATTCGACAAGAACTCGCGGCGTTCGATGAAAACCTCGCTCGTAAACCAGAACTGGTCGCCTTGTCGAAAAGCGATATCACCGAGGTACGAGAAGCCTATCCCACCCTAGCGGACCAGTTCGCAAGCCATGGCATTCATTTGCATTTGATCAGCGCCGTGACTGGAGAAAACACAGGGCCACTCATGCTCGAACTGGCATCCGCCGTGACGAAAGCTCGTCACGCAGACGTAAGCGACAGCAGCGAACCCGATGACTCAGCCTCGAGCACGGACTTCCACCGTAATATGAACGATCCCTAAATCCTCTGGAATCGACGCCGCATACGATGCCGGATCCCCCGGCCCCTCCACCGCAAGCACACACGCGTAAATCCCCGGACCAATGGACCATATATGCAGGTCGACGACCCGCGCTTCTGGCTCGATCGCGCTTCGCACTCTCGCCACCATCGGTTCCGGCGCTTGCCGATCCAACAACACGGCGCTCGTATCGCGCACAAGACCCAAAGACCATTTTCCCACCAACAGCGCGCCTACAATCCCCATGATCGGATCCAACCACACCCACCCGAAGTACTTGCCAGCAAGCAAAGCCACAATCGCCGCCACTGACGTCAACGCATCGGCCAATACGTGAAAATACGCTGACCGAAGATTATGGTCCTCATGCACATCATGATCCGAAGCGTCATGATTCGGTTCATCCTTCGAATGCCCATGCCCTCCTTGGAGAAATACCACCGATATCGCATTGACCGCCAACCCCACCACAGCCACAAAAAGCGCGTGATCAAAAACGATATCGACGGGCGAAATGATCCGCCCCACGCTTTCGAACGCCATGAAGCCGGCAAACAATCCGAGCAATACCGATCCAGTAAAACCTGCCAGCGCGTTGACCTTGCCGGTCCCAAAACTATAACGACGATCCGAGGCGTGACGTCGGGCATACACGTAGGCAGCCGCCGAAATCGTCAGCGCCGCGGCATGCGATGCCATGTGCAACCCATCGGCAAGCAACGCCATCGAGCCATAGACCAATCCCGCCACGATCTCGACGACCATCGTGACCGCGGTCAACACGATGACGATGATGGTTTTTCGCTCACCAGGCCGCTTCCGCTCTTGCCCAAAGGAATGATCGTGACCCGAAACCATCGTCGCTTGAAATCCGTTTATGCTCGCGATGACCGTCTTGCTCGCAAGCCCATGAGATCCAACACAGCCACTTCGCTTGTAATACAGCTTCGATCAAGATGGTACGGCCCCCGTCGTCGGAGCAGCGCCTCAACGCCCCATCAGCACACCACCCACAGGTTGCGATCGTATGGCCTCAGTCTACCCCCCGAGCCACGAAACGACGTACGACCGGCTCCAAAGGCTCGTCCGTTCGCATTCGCACATATCCGGCTCCCAGCTTGCGCGCCACCGCTCGCAATTCTTCACATAACCCTGTAAATCTCAACATATACGCCTCGAGGGCCGCCGGATCCATCGTCACGTCCACCGTCGCGCCCGTCTCCCCATCCTCGAGTGTCCAATCCCCCTCCCAAGGCGGCTCCACCTCTTCCGGCGTCACCACATGCACCAACGCCAAGTCGTGACCCGCGGACTTTGCCCGACTCAGCGACGCCGTCACAAGCCCCCCATCCAAAAAGTCGCTGATGACCACAAGCATCCCTGGACGATGGGAACGTTGCACCACCGCATCAATCGCTTTGGAAAGATGCGTCGCTCCACCTGGTTGCAACGCTTCCAATGACTTGAGAAAGGATGCCACACCCCCTCGCCCCCGGGCGCTACGACTCATGCTCTTGATCCCCTCACCGACCGAAAACACCTGAGCACGCTGCGAGCTTGCCATCACCATGTACCCAATCGCAGCCCCCACCCGTCTGGCGATATCGAACTTCGAAGGAACTCCGTAATCCAACGATGCCGATGAATCCACCAGCAAACGAAGCATCACGTCTTCTTCCATCCGAAACAGCTTGAGCACAGGCTCGCCCGTCCTCGCATACGCCGCCCAATCGATGCGTCGTAAATCATCGCCTGGCGCATACGGGCGATGGTCCTGGAACTCCGCGGAGCCTCCTCGACGCTTTGCGAGTTGATCTCCCGCCGACCCCGACCGCGCCTTGATTTCCAGACGCCGTCGTAACGCCTCTAGCTCTTTGAGAAAAGCGGCATCGAGCAACGCGCTCATGCCCCCGATTCCCCTTGCCCAACGAGGGCGTTTTCGGGTGCGGAATCCAAATTTTGTTGTTGTAAATCCATACGTTGCAATTCTTCGTCTTCTTGCGCCAGCATTTTTTCGGATTCCGAAAGCATGGCGAAGTGCTCATGGATGATCCGCTTCGCTCGCACCGATGCCGCCGCGAACAGTCCCAATCCAATGAGCGCCCAGGCCGAAGAACAGATGACCCCAACGATGGTCGCCAGCCCACGTTGGGCCTTGTCGAGCATGCCGACCAAAACAAATGCAAAAAACGGTGAGGGAGCCGCAACGATCAGCGCTTCATCACTTCCTTCCGAAATGACCCCCGCAATCGCCGCGACAATCCAAGGTCCCGCGGCAGACAAAAAGATGGCAACCAATAGCAACACGCGCGCTACGCCCGAAGTAGAAGCTTTCGTTCGAATCCATGCGGCAAACCCACCAAGAAACAATAAGTAGGTGGCCGCATATTCAACGAAGGCTACCACACGCTCCGCTTCAAGTTGCCGATCGGTTACATGCGGCGACAACAGACTGACCGCCACACCCGCCACCGCCAACACGAGTATCCCAACACTACCCAACACAAATACCAAGAAAATGGTTTTTACCAATCCGGGCCCCATGAAACGCGTAAGCTGACTTGCTTTTTTTCGCTCCCAATGCACGAGCACCCGCCGCGATGGGCCGATGGCATCCCCTTGAAAAACGAAGAAGGCAAACACTACGAACGAAAACAGAATCGACACACCCACCATGATCGAACCGGATGGCTTGCCATTCCCCAAAGTTACGACGGGAATGACGATGGCGGCCGTCAACAGAGGAACCATGACCACGTACCATCGCTTCAACCCCGTGGCGCGATCGTCGGTCAAGCTGGTGAGATTGGCGACGGTGATCTCGTAAAAAAACCAGGCGGGGACCGTCAATCCTGCGATGGGGATGACGACCAAGAAGGTGATGTACTCGAGAGAAAAGGGAGCGCGTTCATAGGCCGTAGGGAGCCATACGGGAGCGCCGCCAATCACCGCTGGCCAAGCATCGTTGGCCGCCACGGAAAGGCCAACGCCCAACCCCAAGTAGGCCACGAGCGTTAGCGGAAACGCGAGCAGAAGGGAAAGCAAAATCGCGGTACGACCACTAGCCAATGCCGAACTGATGGCAAGACCGAAGGCGACCCCCAACAAGGCAAAAAGAAACAGGAAAAAAAACGCGACCACCACCTCTAACGCGGTCACCCCACCGAAAAGAAACGACAGCGCCCCCACGGGCGCCAACATCACGATGTACATCGATATGTTGGTGAAAGCCGACAAAAACTTTCCCCGCGCTATCGTCTTCGGAGGCAAGCCTGTCAGAATCACCGCCTCCCACGTTCTGCCTTCTCGCTCCGATGCCACACTGTTGGCCGCCAAAGCCGGTCCCAACAAGGTCACCACGAAAAACGCAAGCGAGAAAAACGTGTGAAATAACGTAATTCCAATGGTGGAAGGCGAAGCGGCCACACTCATGATGCCGCCAATCGCGGTCATGAGCAAAGCCACCAGCGCCGTAATCGTCATCAGGATGATAGGGGTTCGCCCTAAGCGCGCCGCTTGGCGAAGTTCCCGAATCCAAATCGGATTAGGATTGTTTCGAACACGCCGAAGGCTCGTTCGCGCCAAATCCACCGCCCGCGACGAAGGTGGCGAAGGAACGAACGAAGGAGTCCCGGTCTGGGCACTCATTGCACTTCTCCCTGGGTGACTTCGAGGAAGATCCGCTCCAATTCGCTTCGCTCAGGCTCGACACCCACAACGGCTACCCCATGGGTCACCAGATGGCGCACCAGGTCCGCAATCAACGCGTCCGAACCTTGATAACCGACCAGCAAATTGCCGCTCGCATGCACCTCGACTTCCAAAATACCCGGACCACCCCAAAGAAGCTGCGCCGCTTGGTTGGCATCCGTCAACACGCGAAGCTTAAGACGTTTTCGCGCCGAACCTGGAACCGGTACTCCCCCCGGCGTTACCGCGGGTTGAACCGCCGACTGCCCCCCTGGCGCTTCCACCCCCGTCGCACTCGCCTGCTGTGGTTGCCCCTGCGGCGACGACGGAAGCTGTGCTGGCCGATCCTCGGCTGCGTGATGACCGTACGCCATGGCGTAACGCCGACGTTCAAGCTGTTCCGCAATCCCCGCGATGGGGCCGGCAACCACCAATGCCCCTCGCTCCAAAATCGCCACCGATGTGCATACATCCGCAAGTTCCGTAAGGATATGCGACGATAGAAAAATCGTTTTTCCCAACGCGCGAAGTTCGAGCAACAAGTCACGCATCTCGATGCGCGCACGAGGATCCAAGTCGCTCGCGGGCTCATCCAACACCAGGATTTTAGGGTCGTGCAGCAATACCCGCGCAAGCTGCAGACGCTGCTTCATCCCCTTGGACATCTCGACCACGAGCTTGTCCTGAAGCTTCTCCAGATCCGTCAGTTCCATCACCGTCTCGACGACCCCAAGATGCGGAATTTGATAGGCGTCGGCGAAAAACTCCAGATACTCGCGAACCGTCACTCGCTCATACACCCCCGCATGATCCGGCATGTACCCGATTATCGCCCGGACCGACTCAGAATCGACAGCCACATCATAGCCGTCCACCTCCACCCGCCCCGCCATCGGCTC
>MWCO01000033.1 GCA_002070115.1 Deltaproteobacteria bacterium ADurb.Bin207 | reverse complement strand
AAACAAGGGCCGGGGATGGGGGGGCAGCCCGGGCCGGGGAAGGGAGCCTCTTTCCCGTGACACGCGGATTACAAACACGTTCTAGCCGCACCCCAATCCCTTGCCTCCTTCCTCAAAAGCGAATATACAATTCTCTTTATGGCACAACGACCAAAACCAGAGGTCCGCGAAGCGATTGTCCATGCCGCGGCTCTCGCGTTTTGCGAGCATGGCTTCGAAGACGCAACGCTCATTGACATCGTGAATCGTGCAGGCACCTCCATTGGTAACCTGTACAAATACTACCCCAATAAAAATGAGCTATTTTCAGCGTTTCTACCGCCTAGCTTTCCGAAGGAACTCACCTCTCGGCTCAGCCAACAAGTCCGCGCGTTGCATGCCGAAACGAATGCCTTCGAACTCGACCACCAACACCCGTACCGACAGGCTTCCGAAAGACTATTGGCTTTTTCCATCGCCCATCGAGAGCGTGTCGTATTCTTGCTCCTGCGCGCCAAAGGGTCCAAGTACGAACCCTTCGCTGCCGACATCGTGCGACGGCTGGTTGGGTTGGCTGTTGGCTATGCCAAGAAGGCCCATCCAACGCTGGTGTTCACGCCGGCCCGACGTCGTGCGCTCGTGCGGATCTATCGGGGATTCGTTCTGGCCCTTGGCGCGATCTTGGTCGAAGAGCGGACGGAAAAGGCATGCCGTGAGGCCGTCGCCCTACTAACCCGATATCACCTCAGTGGGCTCGCCGCCCTCTTTGCCCACACAGCCTCTCGGAGTCCATCGCCATGACATTGTCCAGATATTCTTCGCGGGAACTCATCCGTGCACGATCGTCGTTGCATGCTCTCCTTGGGTTGCCGGATCTTGCACAGACCATAAAAAGTCTCCCCGTTGAGGCGTTTTCCGCTCTCGTTCGAAGCATTGGGCTCGAGGACGCGGGGGAGATCGTCGCTCTGGCAACGACCGACCAACTCGTGCAAGCCTTCGATGAAGATCTATTCGTCAGCGAAAAATCGGGAGAGCGTGAGCGTTTCGATGTGAAACGGTTCGCCCTTTGGCTCGAGGTGCTATTGGAAGCAGGCGAGGAGTTGACCGCCGATCGGATATCCGAACTCGATGAGTCATTCGTGGCCCACGCCCTATCGGGTCTCATCTTGGTGTTGGAGGAGGATGCCTTGCGTGAACGGCTCGACGAGAGCGGTGAACGTCAGGGCCGTTTGGTCGATAAAGCCATTGAAAACGCTCTGTTAGAAGAGATCGACGGCTATCTTCTCGTGGCCAAACAGCAGCAGGGATGGGATTCGGTCCTGGCACTCGTGCTCGCGCTCGACCGCAACCATCGCCCGTTGCTCGTCCGTTTGCTCGATCGGTTGGTGCGAATTGGGAGCCATCTTCTCGATGACTTGGACGAGCTATCGACGGTGCTTTCGGAAGGCGAATCTCTGGCGGAAGATGTGGAAGCAGCGCGCGAGGAGCGTCGCAGCAGGCAAGGGTATGTGGAGCCACGAGCCGCGCGTGCCTTTTTGTTGTTGGCGCGACGACCGATGGATATTTCCGATCGGAGGGGGGAGCGAGACCCGTTGACGAAGGCATATTTTCGGGAACTTATGCGCTTTTCTTCTCCTGGGGGCTCAGCGCCCACGCAAGCCGCGTCGGCTTTCCTGCCTTCGGTCGATCCGCCACGGTTGGCGCAGGCAACGGATGCTTCTTTCGTGAACGATGCCTCGGACCTGACGGCAATGGGAGTATTCGTGCGGTCGCTTCGCGAATTGAACGACACCCAGGCTTCGGTGTTTTCCGAACGAATGGATGAATTTGCCTATTTGGTCAACGTGCTTGTGGCTGGTTTCGACGAGGAGGGGGAGCGATTATCACGAAAAAAGTCGGTGCGTGCGGCGCTTGCCACGGTTTGTTTCGGGGCGGTGCTCGCGTATCGGGCGAGTCAAAGCCCGCGCAACGCCGGAGCGTTGCCGACGCAGGCGGATTACTTGAAAATTATTCGCAAGTGGTCGGCGGACTGGCTGTTTCGTCTTGCCTCCAGCGCCTTGTCGTCCGGTGCGGCACCCGATGTCAAAGGTGCGAAGAAACGCGGATTTCTAATGTCCGGGCGGCAACTTGACAAAGCTCTCGATACAGCCACCCCGTCTTCCTCCACCCCCCTCAAAACATCTTCTTCGTAGGAATCGAAGGCAACCGCGGTGTCGGCGGCCACCCCGTCGCCAACAGCAATCCCGCGCTCAATCCAATGAACACCGCACGCAATACATCGTCTTTCGTCGTCGTGTCCGAAGTCAACGTTTGATCGATCAACGTGCCCAGCACGGTAGGTTTGGATACTTTTTCGATGATATGAAGATGCTTGTGTTTGAGACGCAACGCGCTCGCTGTCCATTCCCCAGGCGGCGCGCTTCGTATCTCGCTTTGCATATATGGACGCAAAATCTGCGATAATTCTTCTTGATCGTAGCCGTTGATGACGCCTTGGGCGAGCGTCTCCACCGGCGCAACCCCATGAAGAATCGCCTCTTCTTCCGCACGAACACCCCGAATGAACTGCAACGATCCGGAACGCCAGCTTACGAGATCCACGAGCCTATCGTGTATTTGCGCCACCAAGGCGCGAAATAGCTCCACAGGGCGCAACACGCCGAGCCCGACGAGAGCATCGCCCAACCGGCCCCCATAGCGAGGACACAACGCAAGAGCCATATCCACTTCCATCTGCATCGCTTGTCCTCGTGCGATGAGCTGCTGTCCGAGCAGTTCAGCCTTGTCGGTGGAGGTGGCGAACGTGAAGGCGCCTTCCGACAGGAAAAACCGCTTCATCCGGTTTCCTTGGGCGGCGATGAGAAGGCCCGTTTGTTTGCTGGACACGATAGAAAATAGCTTGTGAACATGGCTCGCGCGATCCAATTCCCAGCGTTCCAAAGCGTGTTCCGGTGCCTCGGGAGGTGCCGATAACGCGGCGGAAAGCAGCAAACGGGCGAGTTCCGGGATGTCTCGCGCGGGCCGAAAAGGACCGGCGCCGCGGGCCACGAGACTATCGGTTTGCGCTCGACCCGTCGCGAATAACTCGACCATTTTCGCATAGGAAACCGGCCCCCACGATTGCTGGCCCGACACCACGCGGTAGTCGGAAGGCACCACGGTTTCCGCCCCCATCGGCGGCTTCATCGGAACCGTCGGTACGGAAGGAGTGACATTTTTTATCGGCACCACGGCCGCAAACGCTCGTGGCGTCGAATGCCGCGTTCGTCCGATCGCCAACGCGGAGTCGCTCGACTTGGTCGATGGGATCAACGACGCGTGATGCAACCACGCCACCAGACGATGCGCTCCTGTCGGCGTTCGGCTTTGTCGAAGAAAATCCTCGATGGCTTCCGCGAATTCGGTAGCATTGGAGAATCGATCGTCGGGTTTTTGCGCCAACGCTTTTCGGACGACATCCCGCAGCTCCGACGGCAAACGCGCGCCATACCTTTCGAAGGTCGAAAGATCCGCATCCCGAATCCGCATCAGCACATCCAATTCGTTGCCTATCCCAAACAGCGGCCTCGCCACCAGCAATTCCGCCATCACGATGCCCAACGTGAACAAGTCGCTTCGCGAATCAATCGCCTGACCGGTTACCTGCTCGGGCGACATATACCCGAGCTTGCCCTTGAGCTGCCCTTCTTCCGTGCGACGCTCGAAGTCGTTGGCGCGCGCAATTCCAAAATCCGACAATTTTACGGCCCCTGAACGAGCCAGAAGGATATTGCCGGGGGATACGTCGCGATGCACGAGACCAAGAGGCACACCATTCACATCCACCGCCGCATGCGCGTATTCCAGCCCTCGCAACACGCCCAGGATGATGTGCAGCGTGGCATCCAACGGCACCGTCTCGGACATCGAAGCGGCTTTTCGAACGGCTTTGGCGCAATTGGTCCCATCCACGAACTCCATCGCCATGTACAATTCCCCGTCCGCTTCGCCAAAATCGAAGACTTGCACCAGGTTGGGATGGGAAAGCTGGGCACACACCCGGGCCTCGTCGACAAACATCGCGACGAAGTCCTCATCCTGGACCAATTGGGGAAGAATTCGTTTCAGGGCAACGGTTTTGGTAAATCCGTGGGGCCCTTGCCGTCGCGCCAGGTACACTTCGGCCATACCGCCGGTGGCGAGCAATCGAACCAGCTCGTATGGCCCCAGCTTTTGCGGAAAGTGTTCGTCGATGCCGGACATTGGCGGGTAGGGTTGCCTTCGTGATTCGCCTTGTCGCAGACTTGCGATCCGATGGTCCGCTCGCGGTGGGATTGGACCATCCTTGGATGCGCAAACGAGTGAGTATTAGCACGATGTCGAAGGTCCAAGTCAAGATGCTCGCGGAAGAAGGCCGTTTTGGTGGGAAGAACCTCGTTTCTTCCGCGCGCACACGGGTGGTGGCAGTGACGGGGGCAGGGTCATTTCTTGGGAAAAACCTGATTGGATTGCTCGAAGAGGACCCTCGTGTGGCGCGAATCGTCGCGCTAGATATCCGACCACCCTCCACGGCCGGCGTCAAAACGCGTTATTACGAGGTTGATTTTTCCCACGCGACCTCGGAACAACGCGTGGCCGAGATTTTTTCCGCCGAACGCGTGCAATCCCTCGTCCACGTTGCCTTTTTATCCCATCCCACCCACGCCACCGGCTGGGCCCACGAACTCGAATCGGTGGGCACGATGCAGGTGCTGCATGCGGCTCGCCAGGCAGGCGTATCCAAACTTGTGCATTGGAGCCAAACGCTTCTGTACGGGGCGCGACCTTCGAATCCAAACTTCCTATCCGAAGATCATCCCTTGCTCGCCCCCGCCGATTACTCGTTTTTTCACGACAAAATCGAAGCCGAAAAAGAAGCCGCCCGCTTCGCCCAACACCCCGACACGATCGTGACCATTCTGCGAACCGCTCCCATCCTCGGACCCACCATCCGAAACTACATGAGCCGATTCTTATCCCGTCGCATCATCCCAACCCTGATGGGATTCGACCCCCTATGGCAACTCACCCACGAAGTCGACGCCGTCTCCGCATTCAAACTCGCCATCGACAAAGACGTGCCCGGCACCTTCAACATCGTGAGTGATGGCGTGCTCCCCTTGTCGACGATCATTCGTCTCGCTGGAAGAGTCTCGTTGCCGATTCCTCACCCCCTTGCCTATCCGCTCGCCGGAGCGCTATGGCTCGCGCAAGTGTCGAACACGCCTGTTGGATTCCTGGATTATCTTCGCTACTTATGCGTCGCCGATGGCCAACGCGCTGTCGAGCGAATGGGGTTTCGACCCACCTATTCCGCTCGCGAAGCCCTGATGGACTTCGCCTCCGCGCAGCACCTTCGTGATGTGCGGCTGTTGAACGACGGCGCGAGCTGAACCAGCGATCGCGCATCGAAATCGGAGAACGATCGTGGCCCGAACACGCAAAACGGTTCTCGGTGATAACCCTTTTTCTTCCGAACCGGCAGCGCCCGAAACAAAAAATGAGCGAGCGCCGACCTCGCCAACCGCCGACGGCAGCGCCTTGCCCCATCCTTCACCGCCTGAAAAACCTGCTCGAAAAGCAAAAACAAAAGGCGCGACCGCGGCTGCCCAGATCCAGCCGATACCTTCCCGGACCCGCAAACCCACAGCAACAAAAACACCGTCAAACACGCAACCCAAAAAGTCACAAACAACCCCCGCTTCCCAACCCTCCGTTTCCAAAAAACTCGTGCCGTCTTCGCCCCAGCCGGTCGTCGAAAAACAGACATCCGCCGAAGAGCCTTCGGAACGAAAACCATCGTTTTCGATCGCCGAAGAACCACGCGATCGATCCGAACAGGTGACCGAGCCGATCGAACGATCGGATGCCGGGCCGGAAGCCGCGGTCAGCGATTATTTTTCGCGCCAATGGGGACGCCAGGGAATGCGTAACCGCGCGGAAACTATAGATGATTTTGGTTATGACCGCGATGCGGAAACGCACCTCTCCCCCCTGCTCGACTTCCTGCATGACCGCTACTTTCGCGTCGAGGTCGAAGGCGCTCACCATATCCCCGCCAGCGGTCGCGCCTTGATCGTCGCCAATCACGCCGGAGCATTTCCCTACGATGGGATCATGCTGAGAACCGCGTTGCGAAAATCGCTTCCCGCCGATCGACAACTTCGATGGCTCGTCGAAGACCATTGGTTTTACATGCCTTTCGTGGGAGCTTTTTTGAATCGAATGGGAGCCGTGCGGGCATGCCAAGACAACGCGCAACGGCTTCTTCAACAAGAACGGCTCGTCGCCGTCTTTCCCGAAGGCGCCAAGGGAACCGGACGATTGTTCAAAGACAAACACAAGCTCCAGCGATTTGGTCGCGGCGGCTTCGTTCGCCTTTGCTTGCGTACCCAAACACCCATCATCCCTTGCGCCATCCTCGGCGGGGAAGAATCCATGCCCTTGTTGTGCCGCATCGAATCCTTCGCGCATCTCATCGGTGTGCCGCATATCCCCATCACGCCGACATTCCCATGGCTTGGAGTGTTGGGCGCCATTCCCGCGCCGACCCGATGGCAATTCATTTTCGGCGAACCCATTCAGATCGAACGCCATAGCCCTTCCGGCGCGGACGATACGGTGTTGGTCGGCCGCTTGACCGAAAGGGTCCGGGCCACGATACAAGTAACTCTCGATCGCGCATCGGCTTCACGTCGCTCCGTGTGGTTCGGCGGATGAAGCCATCCTCGAATTCATCCTCGAGTTCATCTTCGAAACCGTCCGGGCTCTTGCTCATCGACAAGCCTTCCGGTCCTACGAGCCACGACGTGGTGGCGCGAGTGCGTCGTGCCTTGCAAACGCGATCGGTGGGACACGCGGGAACGCTCGATCCGATGGCGTCGGGAGTTCTGGTGGTGATGGTCGGATCGTGTACCAAGCTATCTAGCTATCTCACGCTCGAAGACAAAGTATATCGAGCGCGAATTCTGCTCGGATACGCCACCGATACCCTCGATGCGGAAGGAAGCATCACCGATTCCGCAACCGTTCCGGCAGCCCTGCTTTCCATCCTCGCCCACATCGAAAAAGGACACTTCGAGCAGAACGATCGGCAAGCGTTGCACCATGCCCTGGTCATGGAACGAAATCGGACGTTGCAAGTGCCGCCTTCGTACTCCGCGATCAAACGAGATGGGGTGGCGTCGTATCAAAGAGCGCGACGAGGTGAGCAATTGGAGTTGCCCGCTCGTGATGTGCGGGTGCATCGTCTCGACCTTGTGGGAGCCACGATGGATCCACCCTCGGTGATCGTCGAAGTCCATGTTTCCAAAGGGTATTATGTGCGAGCGCTGGCGCGTGACCTGGGCCGTTCGCTCGAACTTCCCTCTCATCTGATGGAGCTTCGCAGACTACGAAGTGGAGCGTTTGGTCTGGAGGATACGATAACGTTGGACGCGGACGCTCGAGCGATGAACGATGCGATGCTATCGGTGGAGCAGACGGCACGACGATGTCTTCCTGTCGCAACGTTGACGAGGCAAGGTGCCTGTCGAGCGCTGCGAGGTCAGGCGCTTGGGGATGACGATTTCGCTCATCCGCCGATCGAGCGCGTATCCGCTTGGTTTTCCGAGGAAGGAAGGCTTGTGGCGATCGGAGATCGTTCCCGGGGGCGGCCTACGGTGTGTCGAGCCTTCTTGCATATCGACGAGATGTGCTAAGACACAATCATGGCGAGTCGGTGAGATGCGAGGCGACGACGGAGACGATTCTTCCAGGCCTCCAGATCGATACCGGGTGGAGCATCAAGCTCGACGTGGACGGAGTGGGGGTCCGCTCGAATGAGCACGATGGCTCCTCGCATGGCCCCGGTGCCGATTTCCAATCGCAGGATGGCGCTACGACGATCGGCGGAAATGGACCATGCGGCCTTTCGTACGATCGATGGAAACCATTGTTCGAGGGTGTGGACGCGCGCCCATTGCTGGCGCTGTTCTTGTCCCTCGGACGACGCGATCGGCAAGCATGGTTCCAAGACCGGTGCGGACGGCTCGCGACAGCGAAATGAGTCACCCACGTCATCGTGGCTCGAGGAGTCCTCGGATGGCGGCGAATCGTCGGACTCGTATGGCTTATCCTTGAAGCTGGGGCGCAGGATGGTGGGAGGCTCGCGCGCGATGGGGTTCGAAAGGGGTTGTGCTTCGGTTTCGCAAGCGATCGAACGCAAGCACGATCGGAAGCAAGGGGAAAGCAGCGATGCTTTGGCGTTGTCGAGGATCGGTGCTTTCGCCCGTGGGATGGACGCATGGCTCATGAAAATAGGCGCTAACGACACGAAAGGAGTTCGGACAGTTATACGGATGGTTGCGAAATACTTGCTACAGGGGAGCGTTCCGTGAGTTGGGATCAACTCGGCCAAGAACTTGCGCTGGTCATGGAAACGCAGACAGCGATGGCTGCCCATTGGGGCGGAGCAGTCTTTTCCGCGCTTCTGGGAAGCGTATTCAGTGCGGCCACGGTCACGCTCGTCGCCATGCCCACCACTCGTCTGACGGTGTTGCGCGATGACGCCCAAGGGGCCCATCGTGACGCGTTGAATCGGTATTTGAAAAACCCGATACGGATCCGATCGCGATGGTTGGTGGGGCGTGTGGCATGCACAGCGATGACCGCGGTGCTCATTGGTCAGGCCATCCTTCCTTTGAACGAGGGCTGGGCTTTGCCCATCGCCGTGTTGGGTACGCTCGCCACCTACGGGCTATTGACCGAAGTGACGACATCGTTGGTTCGCCGTCATCCTTCGAAAGCGGCTCCGTTTCTGCTTCGCCTGCTATTTCCTTTCGAAATGCTGCTCGCGCCAGTGGCATGGCCGTTGGAATGGATCGCTCGATTGACGGGGAAACTCATTCCTCATCGAGAAGAGGATGCTCGTTACCGAGAGCATGAGGTGGGGCTGCTGCTCGAGGAAGGTCAACGGGATGGCACGCTTGAGGAAGAGCGTGTCCAGATGCTAAAAAACATGTTGGAATTCGAGGACTTGATGGCTGTGGAGGTAATGGTTCCGCGCACGAGCGTTACCGCCATCGATGCGGAGACGACCTTGGAAGAGGCGCTTCGCGTCATTTCGAGCAAAGGTCATTCTCGCTATCCGGTGTATCGCGAATCGGTGGATAACATCATTGGGTTGCTCTACGCGAAGGACTTGTTCCGCGTGGTGGAAGATCAGAATCTTCAAGGGAAAAAAGTGGGGGAAATCGTCCGTACTCCCGTCAATTTCGTTCCCGAAGCCAAACCCGTATCCGCGCTGTTGCGGGAGATGCGCGCGCGACGTCTGCACATGGCGGTTGTGGTGGATGATTATGGCGGTGTGGCGGGCATCGTGACGTTGGAGGACATCATCGAAGAGATCATTGGCGACATTCGCGACGAGCATGACGTGGAAGAGGATCCGATCGTGGAACTCGGCAACGGTGGGATGCTGGTGGATGCGGCGATGGCCATCGATGATCTATCGGAGATGTTGGGAACCGAATTTGCGGAGGAGGGGGATTTCGTATCGCTTGGGGGATGGATCATTCATCGGGCGGGACGTGTTCCGGAGCCGGGAGCCGAACTCGAGGCGTGGGGTATGCGTTTCATCGTTCGCGAGGCGGACGAGCGAAAGATTTCGAAAGTGGAGATTCACCGCAAGGATGGGCAGAGCGTGCCTCCGCGGGCGCAAGAACCGTTCGTGGCGACGTGAAATAATCTTTGGAGGGCAGCGTGACGGGCGCTATCGTTTGGCGCCGATCGTGGAGAGTTCTCGGGTAATTTCCTCGGCGAGCTTGAGCAGACCTCGCTTCTCCTGATCCGCGGCGACCTCACCGTGGGTCGTTCCCGTGATGAGGGCAGCCATGGCCTTGAGATCTTCTTCGATCCGCTGGCTGAGACGAGGAGGGAATACCTTGACGACACCATCGGGTTCGAGAGGAATGGTGTAAACCGTGGGTTTATCCCCTTCGCGTCGAGGTGCCTGGGTAAAAGGCTCGCCGGTCTTGTATCGCTGGGCTTTGACGACTTCACTGCCGGTATTGAGACTCAATTCATCAGGCCATGATTTTTCGTCGAAGCGATACGGTTTGGCCAAAGGAACGAACGTGCCGACCGGATTGCCGTTTCGGTCCTTCTGCACGAAAACGCCATAACTGATCTGCGGATTTTTCCCTTGCTCGATGAGTTCGATGATGGCGGCTTTGCGGGCATCGAATAGACGTCGCAAGGATTCCTTGCGCGTTTCGAGTTCTTGCGCGTCCCGCGCAAAATCGAATAAGTCGCGCATAAGAGCAGGCTTGAGACGATGCAAGGCTTTGCCGCCCAGGTCGCTCGCGGAAAAACCGATGTCGATGGTCGACAATTCCTTAGCGAAGTTTTCGGGGAATTTTTTGTCTTTGTAGATGCTTTTGGTGCCGTCAGCGACTTTGGTTTGAAGCGCTTCGATATTCTCTTTTGCCTTGTTGATTGGCTCGATGAGGCTTTGTGCGTCATGGACGGCGACGGCATCTTGCGCGCCTCGGGCCTGGAGAGAACCGATCGCGGCACCAATACCGGCGCCCAACAGGCCAGCGAGCACGGCGGCAAGCACCACCTTCACGAAGCCCTTTTTCTGGGCCTGCACCACCTCATGGCCGATTTCAACTTTGATTTCTTGCGCTTGCGGCGCTACGGCCCCCGCCGAAACCGCCGCGAACGGCTCGTCCTGATCGATCTTCGGACCGGCAGGCTTCTTCGGCTGGGCTGCAAAAGGAGGGGCGGGAATACCAGACACGATACCCGGCGGAGGAGCGATCCCCATCGCGGGGGGAGGGACCACACCCGGCGTCGACGTGGCCCCTTTCGAAGCCCTGCCAAGACGTGTCTTTAGGTCGATTTTGACTTTCTTCTCGGACATCTGCTCTTTGCCAGCAAGTTGCGAAATGGGAATTGAGGCTTTGGAACCGAGCGCAGAACGTAGCGGGCAGACATGCATTCTGTCAACGTTTTGTGCAGGCGGCACAACGACAGACGGGACTATCGCCGGGACTGCCCGCTCGAATCGCTTGCCTCCTGCCCAAGCCAATCCGTACGCACCCATTTTTACCTTGCTCTCCACCCCTTCCCGTCGAATAACCCCCGCTCATGCCCCCCGTCGACTACACGACCAAACATACCGCCTCGCTGGACGGAACCGAAGTCTCTTACCAAGTGGCCGGTAGCCAGGGTCCCTGGATCGTCGTGGCCAATGGCCTTGGCGCCGGCAATTCCGCCTGGCGCCAAACCGTCGAATACTTCGCGGACCAGGCCCGATTCCTGCTCTGGGATTATCGAGGCCTCGTTTCCCCTGAGGAAAACGAATCCACCGCCACTCTCCCCGCCCGCGTCGATACCCACGCCCAGGACTTGCACGCCATCTTGCAAACGGAAAACGTGCAAGGCGGCACCTGGCTGGGATGGAGCTTCGGCGCCCAGGTCCTGCTCGAAGCCTTCCGGCACCCCGGCCCCCACCCCGACCGACTCATCCTCATCAACCCCTGCTACGGCCGTCGCCCGCGAGATCCCTCCGGTATCCGACGCCTGCTGCCCTTCGGCCTCGACGCCATGGCCTGGTCCCCCGAATGGTGGGAGCGCGCCGTGCGTCGTGCCAGCTCCTGGCCGGAAACCGCCTCCTGGTTGAAACGCCTCGGTTTCGTCGCTCCCGCCGCCGACCAAGAAGGCCTGCTCGATATCCTTCGCCACTTCCGCAGCGTCAACGCCCACGCCTTTCTGCGCTTGCTCCGTGCCGCCGCCACCCACCGCATCGACGGTATCCTCGGCGGAATCGATGTCCCCACCCTCGTCATCTTCGGCGACAAGGACTGGGTCACGCCTCGGTTCAACGCCGAGCCGCTCGCCCGACAAATCTCCAACGTCGAGCTATTTCTCGTGCGAAATGGCACCCATTTCGTACCGCTCGAATACCCGGAACTCATCAACTTGCGGGTGGAGAAGTTCTTGCGGGAACACGCAAGCTTGTAATTTTACAAAGTTTTATTGCTTGCCCCAAGAGCATCTTCCCTTGGGTTGTCACTGTACTTGTGCATACATTTGATCACATTGTTTCGGTTCGCTTATACTTCGTGGGTGGAGGTATTCGCCCATGGAACGACGAGTCTCGAAACGAACCCGGGTCGATCTGCTGATCAACAAGTATATCGACGGGTATCCGTATGCTTGTCGAGTGATGGATATATCGAAGGGGGGGGTGCTGCTGGAAAAGATGAGTGAGCCGCAGCATGACCGAACGTATTATCCAGTGGAAATCGCGGTTCCGGGGGCCGTGGACCGAATCTGGGCATGGACGCGGCAGGTTCGCGTCTCGGGCAATCGCCAGGCCTTGCGTTTCGTGGCGATGGATCCCTTCGATCAGGTATTGCTCGACCAATACGTGAATCGAAAACCCCGATGATGGTTAGCCGCGCTCTTTTGCTGCTGATGCTCGGGTTGCTGCCCGGATGCGGCCGCGGTGGAATGGCTTCGTGTGAACAGGATCGTCGGCAGGCGCAGGCGGTTTTGGAAAAAGACAAGCGGGTTGCGCGCATCTCGCATGAAGCGGATCAGCTAGCTCTGCAAGGACGTCCGCGACAAGCGGCGGATCGGATCGAGGCCGACGCGAAAATACCCATGGACGAAGCGATTTCTGCCGCAAAAGCCTGGAAACCGCAAACCGTGTGGGGAGCAGAGCGGGCCAAAGACCTGCTCGCATTGACCGAACAGCGTCGGCAGCGGCTCACGGCCTATGTGACCGCCCTTCGATCCGAGCAATTGACGAAGGTCGTCGAGCAGATGGAGCTGCAACGCGATCTCGAAAAGCAAGCGCTCGAGGTTGAGAAAACGTTAAGCGCTGGGCCCCAGACCGCTGACGCTTGCGCCATACTCCCAGATTCGACGGGGCAATAAAAAATATGCAAATTCAATATGTTATATTCGATCTGCCGGACGTGGTTTCGGTCTTCGACGGTGAGCCAAGCGGTACATCGGCAAGTTGGCAATCACTACGGGGGGTAGCGTACGCGGGCGGACCGATGGCGGGAAAGTCGACGGCGCACGGGGCGTTGCGGTAGGATCGGCGGGTGGACCTTCACGCCTGGGTCGATGCTTACCTCGATTATTTGCGGATCGAACGTGCGCTTTCCCGCAACACGGTGGAGTCGTATTCTCGGGACTTGGGAAAATTGCTGGCCTTGGCGGAGGAGCAAGGGGCAAAGACACCCAAGGATATCGATACGCCTCTGGTGTCTGTATACCTGGTAGAACTGGGAAAACAGGGACTTGGGGCGCGCTCCGCCGCCCGGCATTTGTCGGCGGTTCGCGGGTTTTGTCGCTTTTTGGTGCGGGAAAAAGCAATCTCCACCGACCCTTGCGTGCTCATCGATCGTCCGCGCACGCGTCGCAAGCTTCCGATATGGCTCGACGAACAGGAAGTGGATCGTCTGTTGGATGCGCCGGACGAGTCCACGCCGCGAGGAATTCGGGATCGGGCCATGTTGCGATTGATGTATGCGGCGGGATTGAGGGTGAGTGAACTTGTGGGGTTGCGTCTTGGAGCCGTGGATTTTCGCGCGGGAATCGTCAAAGTTACAGGAAAAGGTGGAAAATCGAGATTGGTGCCCGTGGGCGAAGTCGCGCTCGATGCCATCCAAACCTATTTGGAAATGGGGCGAGCCCACCATGCCACCGAAAAGGATACGGTGCTTTTCGTATCGCCGCGGGGGGGAGCCTTGACGCGGCAAGGGTTTTGGAAACTCGTGGTGCGTTATGCTCGGGGGGTGGGCATCATGAAGCCCATTTCGCCCCATAAACTTCGACATTCCTTCGCGACTCATTTGCTGCGCCACGGTGCGGACCTTCGGGCAGTCCAGGCCATGTTGGGCCATGCGGATATTGGCACCACGGAAATTTACACCCATGTCGCCGATGATCATGTCCGAAGGGTGTATCGCGAAACGCATCCTCGAGCGCGATGAAAGGGGGAGCGAGGGGCATGGTGCTGGGATGGGAGAGTCGTTCTATGGTAATTTCCGCGCCTTTCGAGGTGTTCGAGCCGCGGACGGGGCATACCCCCGTGGTGGTGGAAGTCCCTCATGCGGGTTTGTTCATGGATCCGGAATCGATGGCCCATTGCGTGGCGCCGGTCATGTCCCTTGCTGCGGACGCGGACTTGTACGTGGATGAATTGGTGACGGATCTGTTCGAAGAAGGGGCGACGATTATCGCGTCTCGGTGGAGCCGTTATGTGCTGGATCTGAACCGGGCGCCAGACGATGTGGATGGGCGAAGCGTGCGGGGGGCGACGGCATCGTCGTGTCCGCATGGGTTATTGTGGCGAGAAACGAGGTCCGGATGTCAGGCGTTACGGCAGCCGGTGGAACCGCAAGAGTTGCAGCGACGGCTCGATTGTTTCTACAAGCCATATCATGGGGCGCTCGATGAGGTCGTCGAGCATAGGTGTCAGCGGTTTGGCACGGTGGTGGTGTTGAGCATGCATTCCATGCCATCCGAGGGGGTTGATGCGGATGTGGTGATTGGCACGTTGGGTCGAAGCACGGCGTCGGATCGGTTGGTCGACGGGCTGGAAAAGGCCGTTCGTGCTTTTGGTTTGCGGGTGGTTCACGATGTTCCCTATGCGGGGGGTGCGACCACCGCTCGTTTGGGCAAGCCGCAAGCGGGCATGCATGCGATGCAAGTCGAAGTGGCGCGACGCTTATATATGAACGAAAGGACTTTTTGTCGTTATCCCGAGGGGTTTTCGATGGTTCGAAGCTTGTGCCGCACAATGGTGGCCACGATGGGTCGAGCTGCGGTAGGATGAAGGCCATGCATAGCCTTCGGGCGCAACCATGATGGCGAAGTCCCCTACGTCTTCTCCGCGCCCTGGAGGCGAAGGGCGTCCGCATACAGCAACACCGATGCCGGTTCTTGCTTCGGAGGTATTGCGTGAAGACGTGGCGCCTTTGGCGCCCTGGCGCAATGCGTTTCGGTTGTGGAACGTGGTATTTGCGGTGGCGATGGTGGGGATGGGGGTGGGCGTACATTGGGGGCTGATCCCGGCAACGTTGGGCAGTCCTTGGATTGAATACGGGGTAGGGGTGGTTTTGTTGATTCTTGGAGCCATTCCGGGAGGATATTTGGCGCGAGGGATCGTGTCGATGGTGCTTGCGGGGCTGGTGGCGGCCCTTGGGTTGTTGGGTGCGGGGCCTCTGGGCAATTGGATTACCAAAGAAAGCGGAATGCTGGTGGCGGTGTTGCAAGGGGTGACGATGGCGACGTTGCCTGCGGCGCTGCTTTTTCGCAATCGCTACCCGGCGTATGGGGGAGCGAGAATTGCCCTGTTGATCGCCTGTTTTCTGGCGTTACCGACGGTACTATTGGGTGGGTTTGCGGTGGTGGAAGGGCCGCTTTTGGCGAGCATAGCCGCGGGGGCTACCCTTGCGGTGGTAGCGTTGTCGCTGGTGGGATTTCTCGGGGAGGGAACGACAGGATATTCCACGATTTTGGCCATATTGATGATTGTTGTGTTTGGTGCGGCGAGGATGTCGCGGCCTTTATGGTCCCGAGGATGGGAAGTGATTCAGGTGGATTTGCGGGCGGGATTGTCGCTCATGGTCGTGGCTGCCATGGCAAGCATAGGGATATTCTCGATCCTTTCTTCGATTTTCGCGAAAGATGCGCGAAGAGTCGATGTGATGCGGGTCAAGCCTCCGCCGCCTTTGAACCGAATCAGTGGGGTGGGGTGATGGTTTTCATCGACTCCGAAGGCGTCGACTGTTTTCCCACCGGGTGGTATTGCAACTTGCTGGACCTTGACTCGATTTTGGTTCAGCTTGGCGAAGGAAGAATCAACCTGCGTCGTTCCTCCGACGGATGGGCAGGTTGGGATTGGAAGCAACAAGGTGCAATTAGCAAAGAGCGATCGAGACACGATCTCGTTCGCCACAGGTCCGGAGGTCGAATTCATGCCTCGTAGTTCTCGCAAGATCGTGATCGCGTGTGCTTTGGCATCGCTGATGCTCGCGTCGTGCAAGAAGCAGCCAGCCAAAGAGCCGGAGCCAGAACCGGATCCGTTTGCCAATGTCAGCGAGCCCGAGCCGCCTCCGCCGCCTCCCAAACCCAAGTGCGAATCGTTGGACGAAGAGTGCAAAGCGGAAGAGGAGACCTGGGTTCACGTGGGCGAGAGCGCGCAATTCATGCCGCCGACCGGTTGGCTTTACGCGAAGCTCGAGACGTTATCGATCGCGAAGTCGGAAACGGATGCGGCGATTGCTTACCGCATCGTATCTTCGTCGCTGGAACCGAAAAAAGATCCGGCGGGTGTGATCGAGGCGGTCAAGCCCATCTTTGAAGCGATGTCCGTGGAAGTTTCGGAAGCGACGATCAAGAAAGCGCTGAAGAAAGATGGTGTGGTGGACGATAAGGGCTCGTTATCGCTTCACACTTGGGAACTCGACGGCAAGGTAGACGGTGCCAAAGGAGTGGTTATCCTTGTTGTTTCTTCCTTGGGGTCGGGAGATGGATTGGTGGGCGCCGTGGCGCTCAAAGAGTCCGCGGTGCAAGAGCATCTCGAAGCGGTTCAAAAGTCTTATCGATCGGTGAGGAGTAGCCAGTGACAGGACAACAGGGCCGGTTGAGCCCTGGCCACCCGGTGGCAGGGCGCTATCAGGTGGCGCGGCTTCTCGGTGCCGGCGAGGTCGGTGAAGTCTACGACGTGCGCGATATGACGACGGGCTATGCGTATGCTCTGAAGCTATTACGCCCAGAGATTACGCAAAGTCCGGATGCGTGGGCCGCACTCTGTGGTGACGCGCAACGGGCCGCGGCGCTTGAATCCGATGCCATTGCCAAGGCTTATGAATTCCAGACAGAACCGACATTGAATGCGCCTTATGTGCTGGGCGAGTATGTAACGTTCCCATCGTTGCATACGATCGTGTCGGAGCAGGGGCCGATGGGACTTGCGGAACTCGACGCCATCTTACGATTGGTGGCTCAGTCCCTTGACCTTGCGCATCGAAATGGAATCGTGCATCGCGCCATCAAGCCGCAAAATATTTTTGCCAATCCGATCGATGCGCGTTCCTGGCAAGTTCGGATCACGGATTTCGGAATGGGAGCGGCGAGGGCTTATTCGCCGCCTCCCCCTGGTTGGACCGCCACGCCCGGATGGTTGTCCGCCGAACAAGCGGATCCTTCCACCGCGCCTTCGCCGACGATGGACGTGTATGCGCTTGGATTGGTAGCGTTTTATGCGCTGACGGGGCGTTCGATTTTCCTGGCCTGCCGGACGACGCCGCCTGATTTGAACATCCTGTGGGCGGAGATGACCGCGCCTTTGCCTCCCGCTTCCCAACGCGCTCGTGAGCTGGGGGCGGTCCTATCGCCTACGCTCGACTCCTGGTTTGCCAAAGCTCTTGCGGTCAGTCCTTCGCAACGATTCTCGAGCGCTGGGGAGATGAGCCACGCGCTCTTCCAATTGGTGGGTTCTTCCCAGCATGTGCCGACGATGAGACCGAGCGGCGGTGCGGCGCCGGGTCCCGCAGCGCCGGTGCCGGAACCGCCCTCGCCTGTGATCCACAACTATGATGCCCAAGCGCAACCTGCGCAGGGATATCCACAAAATCAACAATATGCGCCGCAGTCGCTACCCGCGGCGCAGGATGTGACGGGTGCGCCCATGCCTCCGTTGCCGCCTGCTGCCCCCGCCGCCGCGGTCATGCCGGATACCGACGAGATCGAATTCAAAAAATCGCCGAACAAGCTTCTGATTCCGGTCTTGATCGGCGCGGCCATGGCTTTTGTCGTGCTTCTGGGAATCGGCGCCTGGTATCTTTTCAGCGGCAAGGATACCCCGGCTCCTGCCGTAAGCTCGGCTTCGGCTTCCGCCCCAACCGTGGCGACGACTGTCCCGGAAGCTGCGCCCCCAGAGCCGGAAAAAGAAGCTTCTGCACCCGAGGCCGCCCCCGAGGAAAAACCCAAAGACGCCTTGATCACCTTCTCTTGTACGCCGGAATGCGAAGAAATTTGGTGCGATAACAAGAAGGTCGCTGACTTCAAAGACGGGGTGCGTCTGGCGGGGGGAAACCATATTTGTCTTGGAAAAACAAAGGGTTACAACCCCGCCAAGGATTCCTTCACCGTAACGCCCGGCGAGGATATGAAACGCGAACTCACCCTTGTCAAAACCGTGTATTCCGCGCCTCCGTCCCAGCCGCCTCCCGCAAAAACCTGCGGAACCCTGCTCAATCCCTGCAAGTAATCCATCTCGCGGGGAAATATTCCGTCCGGCTCACCCCCTTTTGCCTTCATACACCAAATAAATCGCGACAGTTCTGCCGCAGGATATCCCGAACCTGTTCGACTGGCAGGTGTACCAATTCCGCCATGGCCGCAACCGCTCGGGGAATCGTCGAAGGCTCGTTTCTTTCCCCGGCATCGGGTCCCATATAGGGGGCATCCGTTTCCGTGAGCAACCGATCGAGCGGCACTTCTTGCACGATGCGTTGAAAGGCTTGAGAACGGATGACCACCGGTGGGATGGATAGATAAAACCCCTTTTCGGCGATCTGTTTCGCCAGCTTGAGCTTTCCCCCGAAACAATGAAAGTCAGCGCGCGTGATGCCCATCTCGAGCACGATGTCGAGCGTGCGTTGCTCGGCCTTTCGCGAATGCAAAATGAGGGGCTTGTCATGAGCAAGGGCTATCTGACAGAAACGTCGCAAAACGCGCTCCTGCTCCGCAGCCTGATCACGCACCCAGTACTGATCCAGACCGCATTCCCCAAGGGCGACCAACTGATCGGCCACCGAATCGATGAAGTCCATTTCCTCGTCCACATCGAATACATCGGGAGGCTCAAATCCGTACGTCCACGAGGCGCGATCGATCGAAGCCGCCACCGCATCGACCGGATAGATACCAAGAGCTGGATACAAATGCGGGTGCCGAGCACATAAGGTAAGCACTTCGCGATTGGAACGCGGTTCCAGGCCGTTGACGATGACGCAATCGAGACCAGCCCGGGCCGCACGCACCGCCACATCGTCCTGTTCGCCCGAAAAAGCCCGGTGGGTTAAATGAGTATGAACGTCCGCGTACATGAATCGTCCTTCGACACGCGGCTTGTAGCACAGCTTCTTTGACTTGCCCTGCCCAACCATGAGCGCTTGTCGTTTGCCTCGCTCGAAACCAGCGATGGGTGGGCCCTCGCGGAAAACGTAATTAGGACGTTGTCGGATATCGCCTTCCCGGATTCGTGTAGACCTATGCCATCGATGCATCCAGATAAATGATACATATATGGGTAATAACGATTTGAGGCATAAGTGTATTATCCTTTAGTATTAGTACATTTTATGAAAGCGGAAAGGAAGGATTCAAATGTCCGTATATGTATAATTGGAGGCCGCGATGACATGGCCTTCGTGGGATGGGGGTAGACCATGGGCGCGATACGAGGAAAACGAAGTCGAAACCGCCCCCTTCCCTGAGGCAACGAGGACGTGTACAACGGATACAGTGCCCATCCCCGATCGATATTGGGATTTCTTTCGCCGATTGCGTCGGCGTATCGTCTCGATCGTGCTGGCCCTCGATCGTCATGATGCCGTGCATCAAGCGAGCGCCATGGCGTTTTGGCTTTTTCTTGGGCTCATTCCGCTAGCCGCGATCCTTGGGTGGGCGGTCACTCGCTTCACGGGTACCGAAATCCGGCGTTCTGTCCTGGAATCGCTGATTTCGGTGACCCCTGAGCCTGCTCTCGGGCTGGTCGACGAACAGATGCATCGGCTGGGAGATGGCACGGAAGCGGTGGCTCCCTTGAGCTTGCTCGGTTTTCTTTGGCTCGCTTCCGGTGGCGTTCATACCGCCATTGTTGCCATCCAGATCGCACAAGCAGGACACGCACGCAGTTGGCTGCGCAATCGCTCGTTGGCTCTCGCTTTCGTCTTGATGCTGGTGTTGGTCGCCACCGGTTCCACCACCCTGCTCGTTCTGGCGTCGCCCACGTGGCATAGAATCATTCGCGGTGGATTTGTCGAAGCAGGATGGATGCAAGTCGTGCGCTATGGCGCCCTTCCCACCGCCACCATCATCGCCATCTTGGGCACCGCCACCTTTTTCCGATTCGCTTCGATGAGCCCCGAAGCTGATGTCCAAAAACGAATCTGGCCCGGCGCCATCATCACCGGCCTGTCCTGGGTCGCCTTGTCTTGGGGATTCTCCGCGTACGTCCGCACCATCGGGCGATACCCCATCTTCTACGGAAGCCTGGCCGCCGTCGCCTTGCTCATGCTCTGGCTATGGCTCAGCAGCTTTCTCGTATTGCTCGGCTCCGAAGTGAACCTTCAAATCGAAGGAACCAGAAAAACCATCGCGCCTCCCTCCATCCATTGGCCCAAAGGTTGGCACCTGCGACGGCCGATCGCAGCCTCCCCATCGAAACAACCCACAAATAACAACGACGCTGCCCCACCCGCCGCTGACCCCATCGAGTCCCCATCAGGTGCAAACGAACCCGGGGGTTCCTGAAATAGCCTTTATTTTCAATAATATACAAAAGCACTGCTCGGATGCTGAAGACTCAGTGCCAGGCGCGGCTTTCCCTCACGACAATAGATCGCTTGCCTGCAAATTGGGTGTGAGCTGCTCGCGAAACAACGCATAGACATCGCTGCCTTCCGGCAATTCGACATCTCCTCGATAAAGGAGCGCAAACATTGGCTCCTGCTCATCCGCGGGGGCCGAGCGACACACGCCTCCTTCCCCTCGCACCAGACGCGCATGAAAGTCGTTCACGCTCTCTTCGGGCTTTCGCAGAAATTCGACGATATTCCGGCCGCGAAGGGTTACGCGCCTGCATCGTGCCGCCGCGTGAAGCAAACCGAGATCGAACAAGCAAGGGCGAACGCCGCTCGCAAAATACGTCATTTGCTCGGGACAAATCTTCTGGATCGCCGTATTCGAAGTCTCCACGTTGTTCCTTTCCAACTGACCCGCGACTTGCACGTCGAGCCAGTGGAGCACCCGATCGCGAAGATCCAATACGAGAGGCATAAAAACCCCGCTCTCGCTATTCAGGGCGAACTTCAACGCCACGGTTCGCGGATCGAAATGCTTTCCCATCGGATCGTCCCGAAGCATCAATCCCGCAAAACACCGCTCGAGCTGGCTACAAGCCATCCCCCCATAACGGTTCACCACCATGACCACGTACCGAACCGAAGCCGCCTGCGCCCGATCAGCATGAATATCCACAAATTCCGTCGCACCATCGGGCCAGGGAGCATCCCGTAAATCCCCAGCGCTCTGCGCGATCACCGAACCGTCGGGCCCTTTCGCCTGCAATTCATAATACGAACATACCCCCACGTATCGCCATGATTCATCATAGAGCCCGACCGATAGATCCAGGTCCGTACTCCACGCACCGTGGGCGGGCTCGCACCAATGCAAAAACAACCGAATCAGACGACCCCTGTCCAGCGGCACCCGTGAGCCCCGAGGCAACGATACCGCCGAACGACTCGTCGTGGCTTCCTGCATCGGCACCATGATCGTCCGAAGCCCTTCGTCGATCCATCCCGCCGCAAACGCTCGTTTCGAACCAAACCGTGCAAGAAGCTCCTTGTCGATGGCCTGAATGACTGGCTCGATGATGGGACGTGGAAGAGCCGTGCGCGTATCCGGACGCGATACGCCGTACGCCCCGCGACCCTTTGGCCAAAACACCCGAATCGGCGCTTTGTCGATTCGCGTGGGAAGATAACTGCGGAAAGCCACGAGCCAGGGAGTCGATAATACATTGATTTTACTAATTAATTGTTCGGCATAACGCCGCTGGGCCCGCTCGTCTCTCGCTTGCCGAAGCACGAAATCGAAGCGCCGCGCATACTCGCCCGGACGCTCCGAAAGCACCGAAAGCATCGCATCCGCATCCCCGGTTCGGAGGGTTTGTTCGAGTCTCGAAGGCCACGTGCGAAACCGCGGCGCAGGTGTTCCGTCGGAGGCTTTTTTGCGCACGATCTGAAACGCCCGGGCCACGTTTGGGAATCGCGAAGCATACTCATGCGGGTGGAGAAACTCACCGACCCAAACCCAATAGGCGCGGTGACGCAGCATATCTTCCACAAGGGAATCGGCGGGTAACGACTCCAACAGGCCGAGCAGCGCACGACGTAACGGGCGGGGGAGTTTGGCTACTTTGAAACGATGGACGCGAACCGGTACCTTGATTTTTTGCTTGATGAGCGACGACGGAGACATCCCGAGGCGTCGAGCCGTATGCACGCATAACTCATCGGAATCGTCGGGGTTGGCGAAAGAGCGAAAGATCGTTTCTTGCATCAACGATCCATCGGTACCGGAAAGGACCGCGAGCAAACGCAGCACATCGGTGGCGGTCGTGACCAAGCGTTTGGCGTGGGGCAGCACCTCTGACGATTCACACACCGAAAAGAGCGTGCCCAACACGATGGCGATATTTTGCCGCACGGCGATCGTGGGCGGCAGCCATGACAACACCTGCGAAGGACGTTCTTTCACGATACAAAAAAGCGCATCCCGATCCACGGGGGAAAGCGGTTGCTTGCGTTCGCAAAGACTCACGAAAAGGCTTTTCGTTTCGACGGATTCATCGTTGCCCAGGTCGATGAGCCGAAAGACGATGGTTTCCGAGGGCAGGGGACGTTCGGGCGTCGGGCGAAAAAACGGGCTATCCCGGTTGACGTGGTGTTCGCATATCGGACAGGCGCTGTAGTTCGAGCCGTCGAAACAATGGTCACACACGACATGCATGCAAGGGTCGAGCACGTGGGTTGTGCCGATTCGACGGCAAAACAGGCAGGTTTGGCCATCGGCTTGCAGGTAGTGGACAAGGATTTTTTTCCACCACAGCTCGACGGTATTGGAGGGAATACCGCGGGGAAATCGGCGAAACAAGGGCTTGTGCTTTTGATCGGCGCCGAGCCATGCAGCCAGGGTGGTGATGGTCCAGGATCGAAACTCGTTGAGTTCTTCGAGGTTGCAACGGGAAAGCCGATCGCGAATCCGGCTGGACAGGATATATCCGAGTTGGGATAGCTCGAGGTCGAGGGCTTGCAGAAGGGAATCGGGTAAGCGCGGGCCGTGCGAGGATACGAATACGATACCGCGCCGTGTGAGAAGGAGGCTACGAACGGTGTTGGTCATCCTATCCTTATGAAATAGGAGGAAATCGCCCAGGCTGGTTCAAAGTAGAAGGAAGCCTGGGCTCAGCCTCCGGCCTACGAAGATAGCAGGAAGTGACGAAGAATAGCAGTGGTTTCATTGCTTTGGCGTTTGGGGTTTTCCGTGTTTTTTTTCACGCATCGTTCGGCACGAACGCTTTTCCATTTCCGAGGCTTCGCAAAAAAATGGCCGAACCATCCGGAGCGCGACCGAAATCGACGCGGCTTCGGTCGGGGACCGAGTACATCTGGTTGGTCAAGCTATCGGAACGTCGGAGCGTCGCTGGCGTGAAATGACAATGCGCAAAACCGTGACGGTGTGACCCCGAACACGCTCGAGCCATCAGGGGTGGATAGGGATGGGATGAGGTGAACGACGGGAAAAAGCGCGTGCTGCTTTGCCTGCTCTATGAGCTGAAGGAGGTGAATCGGCGGTCAACTACTGAACCCGCAAGGTTCCTTACACTTGTCAAGTGTGCATTGTACCCCGTTAACCCACAGCTCTGCTCCATCCGGATACTCATTCAAACAAGCGTTCCGGCAATCATTGTCCGTGCAAGCGCTGTTGCATTTCACAAAGTCTTGGCATTGCTGACTCGCTAGGCAAGCATTGACTTCGCTGGCGCATTCGGCCATCTGGCAGCTCTCGCAATCATCGGTACTGGCACCACCGCTACCGCCTTCGTTAGAGCTGCCACCGACGTTACTGCCGCCGCTACCGCCCTCGTTGGAACCGCCACCGACGTTGCTGCCGCCGCTGCCGCCTTCGTTGGAACCGCCACCGACGTTGCTGCCGCCGCTGCCGCCTTCGTTGGAACCGCCACCGACGTTGCTGCCGCCTCCCGTGTTGGTGGCTCCGCCGCTGCCATCCTTGCTATCGTCGCTATCGTCGGAACAAGCCCAAACCGTCGACGCCAGCACTCCCATCAAACCGACCAAGATCAATTTTTTCATCGAAATATCCCTCGTACTATAAGTGGTATATGCTGATACGCACCGACACGAATATCCTTTCCTCCCCAAGAGTTATTTCCGAATTGAATGACCGATGAGCAAATGCCCGGCGGCGAGTGAAACGAAAAACCATTGGACAACGGGGAGGTGATGCAAAGGTGGAAAGCATTGTTCAAACGACAATGCACCGGATCGGGATGGGGACAAGATGGCTACCGCGAATCGAAAAGCCATGGGGACAGGACCCATTCAAGGAACCCTCCATCCAGGGAAATTGTCTTAACTATGGGAAATTATTGAGTTTAATACCGGTGCGAAGCGTTGACTTCTTTTGGATGCCTGGGCCGTGTCAGGAGCCATGAGGGTTGTCCGGGGAACCATGGAATCGCGTTGATGGATGCATGAGCTGTCTTGCAGTTCCGCGAGGGCCTCGCGTGATAATCGAGCCTTGCACTCGAGCCTTGCATCACGACATCTCTGCCGCGTGCCTCGTAATCGGCGATGATGAATATCCGGATACGGATAAAATGAGATGGGTAAGTGAGGAGTTTGTGGCGTTATCACGCCCCGGCCGTTTGGAAAGCATCCTGCACGATCTGTTGCGCCTGCTGTTGAATTTCGCGCAAACGCGGGCCGTGCGAGGATACGAAGACGATACCGCGCTGTGTGAGCAGAAGGTTACGAACGGCGTTGGTCATCGGCACGGGTCGGCTATCCGAAAATCCGAGCGCTGCTCGTGGGAGAGGACCATGTGGAGATTGATGATGGCGTGGGCTTGGACAGTCGAGCCATCAGGGGCGGTCAGCAATTGGATGAGGCAAATACTGAGAAAAGCGAGCGCTGTATGGTGGTTCGCGCTCAAGAAAGATGAAGGGGAGGCCTGTCACTCATCCGCGCATTCGGCCTGACAGTTCTTATCCATGCAATCGAAAACATTTTTCAACAGGGCAGCTCCGCTAGGATTGTCATTGACGCACTTCTCCATGCAGTCCATGTCCTCGCAGTTATCGAAGCAGGACAGGAGGCCGGTGCATTGCGCATCGTTTTCGCATGCGCTGATCTCGTTGCCGCATTTTGATTCCATGCAGCTATCGCAATTGTTGCCACTGCCGCCGCCTCCGGTGCCGCCTTCGGCAGTACCACCGCCCACGTTGCTGCCGCCTCCGGAGCCGCCTTCGGCAGTACCACCGCCTACGTTGCTGCCGCCTCCGGAGCCGCCTTCGGCAGTACCACCACCTACGTTGCTGCCGCCACCCACGTTGCTGCCGCCTCCGGTGTTGGTGCCTCCGCCGCCGCCACCGTTATTATTATCATCGTCCTTATCGTCGGAACAAGCCCAGGCCATGGAAGCCAGCATCCCCATCAAACCGATCACGATCATCTTTTTCATTGAAATATTCCCTTCGTTGTTAAGGTATTTCCTGATACGCACCGTCACGAATATCCCTTCCTCCCCCAAAAGCGTTTTCCTCCGAATTGCAATACCGACAAGGGAGGGGCAAATTCCCGACAGCGAGTGAAACTAGGGCGGTCATAAGACAACCGCAAGGCGCTGCAAAGGTGGTCTGCTTAATTTATGACGACAAAACATTGGGTCAGGATGGGGACAAAATGACGACCACGAATCCTTCAAGCACGGCAACAGGACCCTTCCAAGGAATCGTCAACCCAGGGAAATCAAGTTAACGATTTGAATTTATTGGATTTAATGTCGATGTGGCCGTTGCTATCCCCCGGATGCGAAGGCCGAACGGCAGAATCATGAAGGTTACCCGGGTAATGATTCGATAGCGATGATGGATGCATGAGCTGTCTTGCAGTCCCGCGAGGGCCTCGCGGGGTTATCGAGTCTCGCCCCCTGTCGCCTGCGCCGCGCGTTTGGCCATCGACAAGGACGAGTATCCGGAAACGGATAGTGTGACGTGGGAACGCGAGGGGTTTGTAGCGTTATCACACCCCTGCCACTTGGAAAGCGTCGTGAACGATCTGTTGCGCCTGCTGTTGAATCTCGTGCAAATGGCCCGTGCCGAGGAAGCTTTCCGCATATATTTTGTAAATATCCTCGGTGCCCGAGGGCCGGGCCGCAAACCAACCATTGGCCGTCACCACCTTCAATCCGCCAATCGAAGCATCGTTGCCCGGAGCTTTCGTGAGCCTGGCGATGATGGCCTCGCCCGCCAACGTCTCGGCCCGCACTTGTTCAGGGGAAAGCTTGGCAAGAGCCTGTTTCTGCGATGGCGTCGCTGGCGCGTCCATGCGCTCATACACCGGACTGCCATGCTTCGCTTCCAACTCCCGATACAACGCACCGGGATCCTTGCCCTCCCGCGCCGTGATCTCGGCCGCCAATAAATCCAATAAAATCCCATCCTTATCGGTCGTCCACACGGTCCCGTCTTTGCGCAAAAATGACGCCCCCGCGCTCTCCTCACCCCCAAAACCGTATTGCCCCGTGATGAGCCCTTGCACGAACCACTTGAAGCCCACGGGAACCTCCGACAGCGTTCTGCCCAAACTCACGGCCACCCGGTCGATCATCGAACTGGAAACGAGCGTTTTGCCAATCGCCGCCTCCGGCTTCCACGACGGACGATTCCGAAATAGATAATGAATCGCGACCGCAAGATAATGGTTGGGGTTCAACAGTCCGCTCGTGCGGGTGACAATGCCGTGCCGGTCGAAGTCCGGGTCATTGCCAAAGGCGATGTCGAATCGATCCTTGTGTTCGATGAGCCCCGCCATCGCGTAGGGGGAAGAACAATCCATCCGGATTTTGCCGTCTTTGTCGACGGTCATGAAAGAAAAGGTCGGATCGACCACGCGATTGACCACTTCGAGTTTCAACCCGTAGCGGTCTGCAATGGGATCCCAATAATGGATGCCTGAGCCACCCAGCGGATCGACCCCGATGTTCAAGCCCGCTTGCGCGATGGCCTGCATGTCGATGACCCGATCCAGGTCGCCGACATACCCGGCGATATAATCATGCTCTCGAATGCACGCGCAGCGCAACGCGCGTTCATAAGGGATTCGTTGGACAGCGGACAATCCTTGCTCGAGGATCTGATTGGCACGCTGTTGGATGAGGCTGGTGGTTTTCGTATCCGCGGGTCCGCCTTCCGGCGGATTGTACTTGATACCACCATCGGCAGGCGGATTGTGCGAAGGCGTGATCACGATGCCATCCGCAAGCCCCTGCGTTTTTGCCGCGTTGTAGGTGAGGATGGCATGGGAAATCACGGGAGTTGGGGTGAATTCCTTCGTGATGCGCGTGTCGACCCCGTTGGCCGCTAGCACCTCGATCGCCACCGCTTGTGCGGGCTCCGACAACGCGTGCGTATCCATGCCCAGGTACAGCGGACCGGTGATGCCTTCCGACGCCCGGTATTCGCAGATGGCTTGCACGATGGCGAGGATATGGTGCTCGTTGAAACTGTGGTCGAGCGACGAGCCGCGATGGCCGGAAGTACCGAAACTGACCCGATGAGAGGGCTCGTTGGGATCGGGACGATGGGTATAAAACGCCGTGACGAGGCGAGGAACGTGGACGAGCAATTCGCGAGGAGCCGGTTTGCCGGCAAGCTCATGAAGGGCCATAAATCGACCTCCGTGGTCAGAAGGATCTTATTTACCAAACGAGATTGATAAAGGCAGCCGCAAGCAGAGGCGGAAATCTCACGCCACCTTTCCACAGCATTTTTTGTACTTCTTGCCACTGCCGCAGGGACAAGGATCGTTTCTGCCTACTTTCGGACCCGTTCGAACCATCGGTTCCGGCTTGACCATTTCCCCCTCGACATAAAACCAAGTCCCATCGATTCGTCGGAATCGGGACCGCTCGTGGTGCGTATGCAAATCTCCATCGAGTTCGTACCGCGCCACAAACTCGACGATCCCCTCTTCATCGTCTTTTTCCCCTCGTTCGGTGCGGAGAACATCGAGCCCAAGCCAATCGGCATTCTGCGACCACGCGGTAGCATCCTCCCGGTCGACCGTATGTACGGTTTCCGGTGCGTGCGTTTTGATGATGTAATCGATGTCCTGCACCACATACGCCGCATATCGCGAACGCATGAGATCCTCGGCCGTGATCGGTTTTTTGATACCCTTCAGATAAGGGCCGCAGCATTCCGAAAGGGAGGGGCCTCGCCCGCAGGGACAGCTCAAGTTTCATCTCCTCGAGGAAAAAGAGAACCCAAACCAAGCATGAGCAAGCAAGGTTTGCAAGACCCGCGCGCGCCGATCGCTCGAAGCCACAAAAAATGCCTAGCACTCACGCGCAAGACCGAAAGAGTATCGTTCAAAACGAATCGAGCATCCTTTCGAGTTGCTGCAGCATCTGAAGTGAATCTTTGGGCGAAGGCCCGGATTGGTCTGGCGACGAAGTACCCAACGTACGCAGCAACTGCTCGATCGCGGGCGTCATGGCGGCCGCTTGCTTGCCCAACACCGCTTCGAGCACCGCTTGCACGGTCACCGGCCCCAGGTCCGTATCCCCATGCGTTTGCTCCAACCAACGTTGCGATAGACGCGATACTTCCCTTCCGTGTTGCGTCAAGTAGGGCATCGGCCCTTTCGAAGATGCCATCCGAAAACGGTGATCGTCGGCGTAACGGCGCAACGCGCTGAAAAACGCTTCATCTCCCATGGTTTTTCGCGCTTCTCGATAAAAAAATGGCCCTTTGCCATATACCAATCCCGCGTACGAAAGCGGTGAAAACGAGGAAGCAGGTCGCATCACTGGACCATCCCCTTGGCCCATCAGACGCATGCCGATGTAGTTCAACCGGACTTGCGAGTCGGCCAATTGCCGCGCACGTTCTTTGCCATAACGGTCTTCGAAATAGATCAACGTGCTGTATTGCGCCAGGGATTCATCCACAAACGGATAGGCGGACGAATCACTGCCGACCAACACATGCCACCATTGATGCGCCACCTCATGCGCAGTTGTAAATTCCAGGGTGTCATCGAGAACAGAAACCATGGGATTATCGTTTCCATCGAGCAAACCAAGCAATCCACCGAGAGGATCGTCCTTCCCAAAAGGGCGGTAGAGCATACTTGCCAACACAGCCATTCCAGAATATTCCATCCCTCCCGCCCCTTCTTTCAGCGGTGCTTCGACCACTTCGAGAACCCTATACGGATAGGGGCCAAATCGTCGCTCGAAAACCTCCAACGCCGAGGCCGCCAGCTCCGCCACGCGTTCACCCACCTTCCGGCTCTCGGGGCGAAAGGTCGAACGCACCACGACCTCTCCGGCCCGGCGTTCGACCGTATCCAACCCTTCTCCTGCAAAAATCGCGAAATCGCGAACCATCGCCGCCGCGAACTCATGCCTTCGACGAATTCGCCCCTGGTTGTCGTTGAACAACACGCTGCGCACGGCAAAGCCTGGGGTCACCACACGGGCCAGCGGTGGCGCATCGACCCTGGCCCGAATAAGCGCCAGCGCATCCAAACTGATATCCCCCACGGTGCGCGGCGCGACTCGCTCCCAGGCCTCGCCTTCCCATCTGGCAAGTACGGGGAAAAATGCGCCCATCGACACGAAACCCTCGCATACGGACATCGTGCCATAGGTGCTTTCTTGTCCGCCGCCATCCCCGCCCAGAATTCCCGACAAGCTCTGCGCCAACAGGCCAGTTTGCGAAGGCGACACGCGCTCGAGAAGCCCCGTCACCTTGAATCGGATTCGCAATCGTTTTCCTGGCCCGAGCGCCTCTTGCAACGAGACGGTGACCACGGATGGCGGTTCTTGCCGCAGATGACAGACGCTATCCCCACAGTCCCCATGCAGCACGCGAACCCGTGTGGGCCCAGCGTTCGCGCTGCTCGGATTGCCGTACAACCGAAAAACAAGCGTGGACAGCTCCTTGCCATAGGTGTTGGTGACGTAGGTTTCTTGTTCGACTTCGTACGTACCCGCGCCTGGATCGATGGATACCTGAAGATCATACAAGGGAAGGTCCGCAAGCGACTGCAGTCCGGCGCGTTGCGCCGTGGCATCTCGCTCCGCGGCTCGTAAGGAGACGAGAAGCCCCGAAGGATCGAACCATCCCTCGGCGGTTGGTGCCACGCTGGCGAGGGGGGAAGGGCCGGGATCCCGCGAAATTTCTGGTTTTTTTTGCTCGGAGGACGATGGGCCGGCCGATTCGGGATAGCGGGGAGCGGAAGGCTTCGCGCTACAGGCCACGCCCAGCAGCACGACGATCGCGAGCATATTTCGCGCTGCCCGGGGGTATCCTTCCGTTCGAAAGTACACGGCTATCTCCTTTGCGAAGCACGAGTGTAGCACGGACGAAAGAGCTGTTCCGTGGGGATTGCCCGGTTTTGTCAGCCCTTTCGTAGTTTCCACGCGAATGGACAGCCATTCTTATCATGATCCTCAGCGCCAAAATCGTGCCGCTCTTGCGCAAACACGGCCCCGACCCCCATGATGGCCGAATGCAAGAGCCCTTCGAACAGCGGGTGAAACGCTGGTTGGTTGCGTATGCGGATAGCTTTCGCGAATTGGATGCGCTCCATCCCATGCTCGAATTCAAACTCGGTCATTCCGCGCGGGTGGCCGCTTATGCACGGCTCGTAGCGCAGGCGAGCGGCTGGTCCGCCGAGGAAACCGGCCTCGGAGAATCAGCCGGATGGCTGCACGATGTCGGCAGATTCACCCAATGGGTGGAGTACGGCACCTACCAGGACGCTCTTTCCATCGACCATGCCCAGCGCTCCCGCGAGGTCGTACAAGGCAGCTCATGGCTCGAAACGCTGCCCGATGCGCATCAACGACGTTTGCTCGACGCCATCGGCCATCACAACAAGAGGGAACTTCCCGCTTCGATAGACCAAGATAGCCTTCCGTTATGCCATCTGGTTCGCGATGCGGATAAACTTGATATTCTGGACCTGACGCATCGGATGCTGATGGACGGCACCCTGCAGGAAGCCCAGCCCCAACTATCTGGCGAACCATACGTAAGTGATGAATTAATCGAAGAAATTCAAGAAACCGGTCGAGGCAGTTATGCCAAAATGCGAACGCTCATGGATTTCGTTGTCGTATCGGTAGCGTGGGCGTGGGATTTCCAATTTGCCGCCACGGCTCGTCTCGTGCTTGAGCAAGAAATGATGGCGAAGCTCGAACCGTATTTGCCATCGACCGAGCGGGTGGGGCAATTGTTGCGGCAGGCGCGGGTGCAATTGGAGAAAAGCAGTGCGGGGGTACGGTTATTCGAGTCGGAGCGGAAGGTGCTTGGTGAACCGATAGGGTAACGCCGGTGGCGCGGCTGGTGTGGGACAATGGGTCATAGCGAAGAGACGAGGCGCGAGGGGAAAAGGGATGGTTCTCGATTCCGTGCCTTCATCGTTTTCCCTTCATTCCCTCGAACCCCCGGTGGACCAGCTACGAGCGAAAAAATAGGTGAAACGGCATATCCACGGTTTTCCCCCCGACTATGACCTCAAAAAGATGTGCCATGAGCGGCAACGAACCCTCTTTCAACTTGCCCCGCGCCACGAGCCCAGCAAGGGCAGAGCCCAACACACGCACGAGTTCGGCGCTTTCCAGCGTTTCCCCCTTCATTTTCTCACGGGCCTGCTCAAAACTATACCCAAGCCCAAGCCAGCGCCCCAACCGGCTCGAACGACCTCCGCTGGTCGTCACCAGCATATCCCCCGCCCCTGCCAAATGAGCCACATGGTCTGTGTTTTCACCAAGCATGCGCAATAACTGACCCATTTCGATACACGCCTGCGCAAATACCGCCGCTTCGTAGTTGTGATGGGCCACCGGCGATGCCCTTCCCCCCATCCGCTCATGAACGCCCGCTCCAATCCCCACCGCCATCGCATAGGCGTTTTTCAACGCCGCGCATACCTCCACCGCCACCACATCCGTCGAGACGCGAATATGATAATACGGTGTCGAAAAAGCCGTCGCGAATTGCTCGAGAGCCGCCCTATCCCTTCCGGTAAATACGACCGCCGTGGGAACTCGACGCGCCAGTTCACCAGCAATACACGGTCCCGCGATGGCACAGGGCTGCATGCCTCGTTTCGCTTCCGGCAGTGCTTCGCGGAAAACGTCGGGCAAAACCCGTAGCTCCCCAGCCTCGCCTTGCTCCAGCCCTTTTGTCACGGCGATCACAGGAATTTCTGGCAATATGCGGCTGCCCAACACCTCCGCCGCCCAACGCACTCCCGACGAACTCACGCCCACGCCCACCATCGACACCCCTTGCAGGGCCGCATCCAATTCCGTCAGATCATATACGCGGACCGCATCGGGCAAAGGCACTCCCACCTTCGGGTGAATACGATCCCGCTTCATTGCCTCTACCCACGCCGTATCCAGCATCGTCCCCACCAGCCGAACGTCGTGCCCGGCATCTGCTATCGGCGTGCATAGGGCCGTGCCCATCATCCCGGCGCCAAGGACTACAATCTTCGCCATCAGGTTGTTCTCCGACCGGCTCGCAAGGGTAGCTCAGGCTCAGCAGGATTCGCAACGCTTGCGGGAGCTGCGCGTTCGCCGTCGGCCCAAAGCCAGCGCAAGCAGGATCAATACCCCACCGATATTCGAAAAATTCTTTGTATTTCCAGTAGTTATGCAAGCGCAGCCGCTGGCTTCGTCGTTGTTCTGCGCCCAGGCTGACCCCGGTTTTTTGCCCGCATCCGGGCCGGTGCCTCCCGCTTCTCCCGCGGTGTCGGCGGTACTGTCCGCGGCACTGTCGGGACGTCCGGCCTCCGCGGAGCCTCCTGCGCTACCATCCGCACCAGCGTCGCCGGGGGGCGTGGCGCAAACGTCATCCTCATCGACTTGCCCATCGCAATCGTTATCCACCCCGTCGCAAACCTCTTCGGAAGCCGTCACGGTTTGCGAGCAGGTTTCGTTGCCCTCGATGCAGCGAAGTTCACCGGAAGCGCAGGCGCCGAGCAATCCGGTATCACAGGGCCCGCCTGGATCCGGTCCGGCGCAGGCGCTCCAGTCTCCCCACTTGCAATTTGCGGCGCATGGCCGCGTTTGCGTGCCGCAGGTGCCACAGCTTTGCGATTGCTCTTGTCCCTCAGAGCAGTCGCAAAGGCTGCTTTTCAACACAATATAGCCCCCGTCGAAGAAGGAAGCATCGTAGGACCAATCTCGAACGCCGTAGTTTCCCCAACAGTTCATCTCGCTGACCGTGATCTTCGAGCCATTGACCGAGGTGACCCAGGCCACGTGGCCGTAGGCACCGGAGGCGCGACAGGCGATGCTGTTGGGTACGGGATAGGACAACACTTCGTAGGCGGGGTCGTTGGCCGCGACACCAGCCCAGGTATTGGCATTGCCGAGCATGGGAACGATGACACCCCAATGGCAGCAGGCGGATTGCCACGCCCACCAGGTGCAGTTTCCCCCGTTATCGCAGCAGGGAAAAGGATTGTTCCCTCCGCAAATGCATTCATCTTTTTCCGGGCCGCATTGGTATACGGCTTGGGCCGGAGAACTGACGAACACGGTCGCGGCCAAGGCAGCAGCCAGGAGAAAACAAGAGCGGCTCATGGTTGTTCTCCTGCCGCGAAAGAAACCAGCGCGTTTTCGAATATGGTTCGTTGCGAAGGATCGTCCCCATCGACGCACGTCATGCTCACCATGCTCTTTCCCACCGAAAGAAACGCGGTGATGATATGGCTGGATTGACAAGAGCGCGGCTGGTCGGCCAGGACGACAAGACGGTTTTCGGGGCCGATATAGCTTTGTTGAAGCGTTATCTCTTGGTTTCGAAGGTAGGTCGCGTGGGTATCGATCCACCCGAGGGGTGATAAGTCCTCGGGGTTGGTCCAGATATCGATGCGAAGGACAAGCCGATCGTCGCTCAAGATTTCGAGACGCTCCTTGACCTTGTGGACAGGGGTGGAAGGGTCGAAACGGGTTGTCCGAACGACAGCTTGCTTTGGCAGAACCAATCGCCATCGCTGGTGAGGATCGGTGAAGGTACGGGAAACCGAATTCGAGGGTTGCAGCGCCTGTTCTTTCTGTTTTGCCACGGGTTCCGACGCATCCGGGGAGCAGGCAGAGAGAACGAGCGACGCCAGAAAGAGATATCGGCGCATACTCCAATCATCCCCTTGTACGAGCGCTTGGGCAAGGAAGATGGGCGGGGGTTGGAAAAAGAGAAGCGATTTTTTGATGGGCTATCGGGGCAAACAATCGCTTCCAGAAGCGAGAGCGAGGGAGAAAAACCCTTGGTTGGCGAAGCTTGTCGGGCGACCATGGTGATGGTAGCGTGCGTGGGTGGTTCCCATCACGGCAGAAGCATCCCCGCTGGGGCGCTATCGTCTTTGGGGGAGGATTGCGTCAGGGGGAATGGCCGACGTTTACGCCGGCTGTGTGCGGGGAGAAGCGGGTTTCGAGCGTGTGGTGGCCATCAAGCGTATGGCGTCGGCCTTGGCGCAAGATGAAGAGTTCGTCGCCATGTTTTTGCACGAAGCTCGGCTCGCGGCGCAGATTCGCAGTGTGCATGTCGTGCAAACGCTGGACTTGGGGCGCGACCACGAGGGGGTACCGTATTTGGTGATGGATTTGGTGGTAGGGGCCACGGCCTCGAGGCTCATCAAACGAGCGGCAGAACGCTCCCTGCCCATTCCCGTGGATGTGGTGTTGAGCATTATACAGGATACATGTCAGGGGCTTCATGATGCCCACGAAGCCGTATCCCGCGAAGGAAATGCGTTGGGGATCGTGCATCGGGACGTTTCGCCGCACAATATTTTGATTGGAGAAGATGGGGGAGCGCGGGTTGCGGATTTTGGTATTTCCAAAGCTTTTGATTCTTCCACGGATGCCACTCGCGACCATATGAGAGGAAAACTGGCGTATTTTTCTCCCGAGCAAGCACGGGGCGATAGCCTGGACCGTCGCTCCGATGTCTTTTCCGCCGGTATCGTAGCCTGGGAAATGTTGACGGGATTGCGTTTATTTCGCGCGGAGTTGCCGGTGCGAACCCTGTCGCGCGTCTTGTATGGTCCCATCGAGCCCGTGAATTCATGGAGAAAGGAAGTTCCCGAGCCGGTAGCGCGGGTGGTGGAGCGCGCGTTGGAGCGAGATTTATCAGCTCGCTATGCGACGGCGATGGAATTTGCCAGTGCCCTGCGAAAAGCGGCGTTGGAGGCGGGGATCGAGCCGCAACGCTCGGCGGTGAGTGAGTTTTTGGTCACGTGTTGCGAAGCGGAAATCGAGCATATCCGTGCGCTGCTCCGCTCGCGAACGTCGTGGAGGCCCGACTCGCCTATGCCCAGTGCCGCGCCGCGCTCGGAGCCTTCCTTGAGGCTCGATGAGACAGCCCCTGACCCCTTGTTTTCGAGCAAATCCGAGCCCGTCACCCAACCGTTCGCCATGGTCCAAGGGCAATCCGGCACCTTTTCCGCGCAACTTCCGCGGCCACGGGCGAAGCGCCTGGCGGTTGCGCTGGCTTTGCTTGCCCTACTCGGTGCCATCGCGGCCATTCTGGTCATCGCGCCCAAAGGCACGACCCCCGCCGTCTCATCCCTCTCGGTCGTACAGGGGCCTCCCACACCCCCCTCCGTGCGTCCGGTCCTACGTATCGGAACCTCTTTTTTCCGCAGTATTCCCTCTTCACCCCTCGCCCCGGCGGTGTTTTGGTCTTTGATCGAACCATCCACCGATGGTCGTGCCAAAGCAATCTTCGTGCGCCAGCGGCCGTCGCTCGAAAACGGTCTGGCTCGGATTCTTCCCGGCGGCCGGGTGGAAGTGCGTTGGGAACTCTTACCTGGGTTACGCTGGTCCGATGGAACCCTTGTGCGAGCCGACGATTTGCTCATTTCCCATACGCTCATGCCCAGCAGTCGGGTCCTCGATGCACGGCGTATCGACGAATCGATCGCGGTATTGGTATGGAGTGACCATTGGGCAGAAGCCGTCGAAGGAGTCGAGCCGCTCGCGGCCTCGGTCCTCGAACCGCATTTACAATCCGAAGGGGGGCAAGCGGCCCGGGAGTATCGCAACACGTATCCCACACCCGGATTGGGGCCGTATCGCATTGCCGAGGTTCGTGTCGGGGAGTGGATGGTCCTCGAGCCCAATCCCTATTTTGCCGGTCCGCCGCCTTCGATGTCGCGTATCGAGCTTCGATGTACCCAGGACACTACCAAATTGGTGGAGTCTTTCGAAAGGGGCGACGTCGATCTCATCGTTCCCAACGCCATTACCGTCGACGATGCCGAAGCGCTGGCAAAACGTCGTCCCGACGCCGTACATTTCAGAGCCTCTCCGCATTATGTGCTTGTTCAACCCGATATGAATCATCCTCTTCTTGCTTCCCTGGAGGTAAGAAAAGCCTTACTTTCCGCGATCGATCGCGGAAAACTCACGAGTAAGTTATATAATCGAACCGACCTCATCGCCCATTGTCCAGCCGTTGGGTTGGGGCCAGGGGATGTGGCCACGTATCCCTTCCATCGCGCGCGCGCTTTGGCGGAACTCGAAAGGCTAAAAGTCAAAGGGGTGACTTTTCCGCTTTTTCACAGCCATTGGGCGATGGACGTGCGTATCGCCACCATGCTTCGCGACGATCTTCAAGCGGCGGGGCTCAAAATCACCCTTTCACCGGTCGATCACGTGTCGGATCTGGTGCGAAACGGGCATCACGGAGGGCTTGCGCTCTATTCTTTGCGTGACGTCGGACCGGATTCGGTGGCCGCTCATTTCAACATCCCCATGGTTGGCACGGACTACGACCTTTCCGTTCGGCACTCCGGCTTCGACGAAGGGGTTGCTTCCCTGCTCGAGCGGGAACAACGGGCGATGGATCCTTTGCGGCGTTCGCAACTTCTTCGCGAACTATGGGTTGCCTACGCGGAACGGCTCCCCACGCTTCCGTTGGCCTTTTTGCTCGAACGGGTCGTTGTCGATCCCCACCTGCGAGGTTGGGATGGAAGTCCTTTCCAACGTTTTGGTGCCGATATGGAGCGATGGTACTTCGTGCAGTGAGTCCTTGGCGCGGGTGTGCTATGACAGCCTCATGTCTTTGCGAGTGTTTCTCGCCACCGTTTTGATAGGCTTCGCGCTGTCGTTCGGCACGTTCGGTATTCGGCAAGCCCAGGCGCATACGTTCATCGATATGCCGTTGTCCTACTTGGCGAAGACAGCCCACCGCGTGATCGTCGGAGTGCCCGTGGAAAATATGTCTGTTTGGGAATCCACGGAGGGAGGTAGGCGCATCGTCACCTATCATCGCGTGCAGATTTCCGCTCATATCGTAGGAGATGGCGAGCGGGAGGTCTGGGTCCGAACCCTCGGTGGTGTCGTGGAAGGCATCGGGCAACTCGTTCACGGTGCGGCGTCGCTGCGACCCCAACAGCCAGTCTTGCTGTTTTTGGTCGAACGAGTCGATAAAACTTATTCCGTCGTCGGCATGGAACAAGGAAGCTTTCCCGTTCGTATCGACAAAACCCGCATGACGGTGGAGAGCCGTCGCATGGCGCACGCGCCTTTGGCCGGAAAACCGGGAGTCAAACCCGCTTCCGTTCTCGAAGGATTGTCTTTGGGCGAAGCCAGACGGCTCATCATGGAAGCGCGCTCCGGCCATGGCGGATAATCGAACGTTGATTCGTGTGCTCATCGCGGTGTTCGCGACGTTCTTGGTATTCGCGTCTTCGGATGCTCTCGCTTATTGCCGCACCACAACCTGTGATCCCAGCTCGACCAACTGTGATCCGCCCCCTGGACAGGCCTGCACCACCATCGGCAAGGAACTGATTTGGCCGAATCGATGTGTGGGCTACAGCCTTCAGCGGGATGCCGACCCTTCTGTTCCGTTCGATACGTTTGCGCGAACCACGCAACGAGTATTCCAATCGTGGCTAGCCGCGGATTGCGGCCAAGGCAAAGGTCCCAGCATCGATGTCTACGACCTGGGACCCATCGCTTGCGATGCCGTCGAATACAATCGTTACGCGGGGAATGCCAATATCATCATGTTCCGGTCGTCGTCATGGCCCTATGGCTTGTCGCAAACCCTTGCCCTCACGACCGTGACCTTCAATACGGAAAACGGGCATATTTACGATGTGGACATCGAGGTCAACACGGCGCAGGTCGATGTCACCACCACGGACGAGAATGTCAAATACGATCTGGAAGCGATCCTTGCGCATGAGGTAGGGCATTTTTTCGGGCTTGCGCATTCGGCGGACAAGACGGCGACGATGTACAGCAAGTATTCTCAAGGGTCGCTCGATCTTCGTAGTCCGGAACCCGATGATCATGAAGGGCTTTGCGCGATTTATCCTCCCGAGCGAAAATCGCAGCCTTGCGATCCGACACCGCGTCATGGGTTGCAGCAAACGTGCGGCGATGGGCAGGCTCCCGAGGAACAAGGGTGTTCGGCCTGCGCGCTGCCGGCGGAATCAATGCAGCAAAAGAGAAACTGGGTCTGGCTCGTGATCGTGGCCTTAGGATTGGGCTGGAGGCGCGCGAGTCGACGGGTGTCGCGTGGTTGATAGCGCTTCCGTGTGGTGGATCGATACTGCCGACCACCTTGGAGCGTGGTTGCGGCAAGTGCATGACGTAAACCGCATCGCCGTCGATGTGGAAAGCAATGGGATGTTCGCCTATCAGCCGGACGTATGCACCATCCAATTCGCGTGGGAATTGCCGGATGGCAGCACTCGTGCGGCCATCGTCGATACGCTTGCCATCCCCCTTCCCGCGTTATCGTCGTTACTCGGTGATCCATTTCGACTCAAAGTCATCCATGACCTGGCCTTCGATGCAAGAATTCTCAATACGCGGGGCATCGTGCTGCGATCCGTGCGAGATACGTCGGTGGCCGCCACGTATTTGAGAAAGCCGGGCTCGGGGCTCGCTTCGCTGCTGGCAGCGGAGTTCGGCATTCAGGTGAGCAAGGAGAAGCAAAATTCCGATTGGTCCCAACGCCCCTTATCGACCGAATCTCTCGCTTATTTGGCGGATGATGTCTATCACTTGTTGCGTCTCGACACACGGCTGGACCAGCAAGTTCAGCAAGCGGGTATCGCCGACGAGGTGGCGACGGAAACCGCGTATCGCTTGATGAACGCGCTCGAAGAGTCGGCGCCGCCCTCTGCGCCGCATCTTCGCATTCGTGGGGCCGAAAGGCTCGGTGGTGTCCAAACCCGCATTCTCGAGGCCATCGCAGCCGCGCGGGAAACCTGGGCCATGGAGAAAAATCTGCCTCCCCAGCGATTGCTAGCTGATAAATTGCTCCTTTCCATGGCGCAGCATCCTCCCCGTTCGATGGCGAATCTCATGCGCGTGGGTCTCGTGCGAAAGCTCACGGAAAAGCAGCGGACCGAACTGCTGCAAGCGATCCTATTCGCCGAACAAGACGCCAAGGACCATCCGGAACAGTTTCGAAAGCCCGTCGCCCCGCCGATGCTTCCCGTCGCGCAACGGATCGCCAACAAAAACCTCGAAAAACGCTTGCAAACCTGGCGAAGCGCAGAAGCCGAGCGTCGCGATGTCCACGAACAGGTCGTCCTTCCCACCCATTGTATCCGGTGGCTGCTGAGCCGAAAGCCAACGACGGAAGAGCAAATCGCAAGCATGCCGGGGTTGGGAAAGGCAAGGGCACAACGGTATGCTGGGCGGCTGTTATCGTTGGTAACAGGGGAATGAGTAATAAAAACAAGCACTTACTTGTTTGTGGCGCGGAGCCTTCCTCGGATCGCATCGCGTCGATGACCTTGAGTGCTTTGTCGAACGCTGGCGCCAACCTGCAGTCTTTCGGTGTAGGGGGAGAGGCCAGCCAGGCATCGGGCATGGAGGTGCTGGAACCACTGACGGGATTGGCGGCGATGGGTTGGATTCCAGCGACACGTCGCGCCTGGGCCCTGCAGCGGGCGTTTCGTGTGCTTGTGCGGGAATGTCGTCGGCGACGCCCCGGTCAGGCGTTGCTCATCGGATTTACTAGTTTTAATCAGGCGTTGGGGCGTGAGCTGCGGTCGATGGGCATTCGCGTGCTCTGGTGTGTGGCTCCGCAGGTGTGGGCGTGGCGTCCTTCACGCCTGGATACGTTACGGCACAGTGTCGATCGATTGGCGGTGCTTTTCCCTTTCGAAGAGCCTTTGTGGCGCCGGCACGGCTACGATGTTCATTATGTGGGTCATCCCGCGGTGGAGTTGACGACGTATGCGGATTCGACGTCGTTTCCGCCTCGGCTGGCGGTGATGATGGGCAGTCGGGTGCAGGAGGTATCCGCGAGTATATCGCCTTTTTTGCAGGCGGCTCGGCGCTGGTTGGATCAACACCCGGACGGGCAGGCGCATGTCATCGTATCGCCGGCGCTGCCTTCGGGGTGGCGGCGACGATGCTTGGCAGCAGTACAATCGAAGGGGATTTCGTATTTCTTGGCGGATCGGCGGGATGGGGCGGCGGTGCAGTTGGAGGCGTATTCCCTGGCGCTTTGCGTTTCGGGGACCGCCTGTCTGGAGGCGGCGCTATCGGGGGCCCTGCCCGTGATCGCGTATCGTTGTGACCCTGTATCCGCTTTTGTAGTGAAAAAACTTCTTCGTACGCCGCATATCGGATTGCCCAACATCCTGCTGGAGTCCCGAGTATTTCCTGAACTCGTCCAAGGGCAGATGCGGGCCGATCGTTTGGTTGCGGCTTTGGAGCAGTTGCGAGAGAGCGATCGGGCGAGGCGGGCTTGTCAGCAATTGCGGAAACTGCTTACCGTGGGAGATGGGCTTGGTTTTGGCGAGCGGATGGCTCGTCTCGTACAAGAGGGGCTATGAACGAACAAACTGTGGGCGGGCCGAAGGGCATGGATGGGTTATGATTTTGGGGTGAGAATCTAGGCTGATACGCCCGTGAGCATGGCAATTCGGGCCATTTCGAGCCTCTGGATGAACCGCTGGACCTCGGGGGTGGCCCAGACCCGGATTTGCTGCGCTACCAGGGGATTGGCTTGCGCCAGCCAGGAGGGCAACAAGATTCCAAGGCCAAAAACCGCCGGAATCACAACCCATTCGAAGGATGCTTCCGACTGGGCCAAAAAGTCCTCCACGGCCGTGAGAACACCGTTGCGCGGCCCCCCTTCCTCCAACGCGTTATACATGCGCGCATTGAACCCTCCCTGGGGCAACAACCGGCTGCAGGTGGGGGAGATGCCCTGCCGCGCATAGGGATGCCGATACGGTTCCGGAATGGTGCTCGGTGCGTAGTACAGGTCCCGACGACCATAGGGCCAGGCCACATCATGCATAAAGACCAGGGGAAACGGTTGCCCCGATTGCTGACAGAGCGTTTGTATCAACTGAAGTTCGTGAAATACCGTGTACCAATTGTGGTCTCCATCGATCAGCACGACGTCGAAGCGCTCCACGGAAGAGAGCGCCACAAGGCTAGGTAAGCGAAAACATTGAAAAATTCCTTCATACGTCCGTTGGACGGCCTCGATGTCGAACGCGGGTGCCGGATCGATGGCGATGAGCCGGGCGTCGTTATCTTTTGCCCAGTTGAGCAATAATCGGGTAGTTTTTCCGGCTTCCGAGCCGATTTCCACGAGACTCGTCGGGTGAAGGGCCGAAAGGATCGGTTCGAGGACGTCGGGCCAAAATGCAAGCATGGGGGGATTATCGGCACGGCCGCGGTCCGACGGCAAGGGGAAGCATGACAACCTTGGTGGCGAGGCGGCGGCAGGGTATAGCGGCATTCCCTCCGCGATTCACCATATGCCGACCGATGGAAACAGGGATGGGTGGCTGGGTTGGGAGCGATCCGTCGGGTTCATTGCCCGCATTGGTGCAGGACATAGGTGATCATATCAGCTTTTACGGGAATCTTGCTGACGTTGGATTGAGCCGTCGACCATCCCAGCCGCGAGGCGCAGGTTTTCGAAGCATGGGAGAACGTAAGGGTGTATTCGCCGGGGTCCACATTGACGAAAACGCCGAGGCCGGAGGCGAAGGTGGCGGTAGCGTTGGTATCTAAGGTGACGCCGTTGAGATAGGCCAGGGTTCCGCTCGACGGTGAGATGGTGACGCCGACGCCTTCTTGTCCTCCGGCTTCCTTGGATTCGCCGGGTTTTGATTGGTCGGCGATGAAAGAAATGGCGCCTTTGCCTGGCTCCATGGTCAAGGAGGCGGTCGAAAACAGCAGTTTGGCGCCGGAAGCCGTGACGGGGTAGAGAACGGAAGCAGTATCGTCTTGCTCTCCGGTCACGGCGGGGATGAGGGTGGTCAAGTAGTCGTCTTTGCTGAGTTTGAAGAGGACTTCGAAGTGGGTGGGGAATCCATCGGCTACGATTTGTCCTGTGGCGATGGTTTTCGCGCAGCCCGGGTCTCGGCCCGGGGGTTCGAGGGTGCAGACTTCGAGGCCTTCGATTGGATTTTTGGATAGATAATCCAAAAACGTGGCGCCGAGTCGAACGGTTTTGCCTGGATCCTGGCCGCCGGAACCGCCGGAACCGCTGCTGCCGCCCTGGCCCTCTTTTGCGTTTTCGTCATCGCTTCCACACGCCCACAAGGCCAACGCAAACCCCGCACAAGCCAAAGCCCAATTGAATCGAAATGACATGATTGTCTCCTGATATACTGTCCAGGGGGAAGATATCCTAGCCCAGACGCTCCGATATCACGCTTGAGGGAGGCAAACAAGCAAGCCTTTCGCAATGGATGAAAACATCCGATAACTTGGCTGTATCGGCCTTCCTGGGGCATGTCACGGGGTGGAAAGGATCGGCGGATGACCCTCGCTGCCCCGAAATCACCTGAAAAACTAAGGACTTCCCTGCCCAGGGCCTTGCCCGTCGGTGGCCCTTGGCTGCCCCCTTCTCATGGTCCTCAGGTTCCCTTCGCGAAACCTTTCGTCAAATGGGCTGGTGGAAAGCGAAAGCTCGTCCCGCTGCTGCTTCGCCACGCTCCCAAAACGTTCGGCACCTACCACGAACCTTTCGTGGGGGGAGGAGCCCTTTTTTACGCCCTCCGACCTTCCCGCGCGGTTCTCACCGATGCCAACGCCCGTCTCGTACGCACCTATCGCGGCATTCGTGATGACGTGGAAGGAGTCATCGAACGGTTGCGAAGCTATCCCCATGACCATGACTTTTTTATGAAACTACGAAAAACCAAGGTGGATGAGGGCAGCGACGCGGACGTGGCCGCGTGGTTTGTCTACTTGAACAAAACAGGCTTCAATGGCCTGTATCGTGTCAACCGCAACAATGAATTCAACGTGCCTTTTGGTGATCAGCCCAACCCTACCATCTGCGACGAAGACAATCTGCGCGCTTGCTCACGCACCCTTCGGCAAACCGACATCGAAGTGCAGGACTTTTCCGAGGTTTTGACCCGCGCTCGAAAAGGAGACCTTGTTTACTTCGATCCACCGTATCTACCGCTCAGCGCAAGCTCTTCGTTCGTGGCATATACCCAGGGGGGATTCGGCCCCCAAGACCACGAACGACTCCGGGATGTCGCTCTTATGCTCAAGCGCCGCGGCGTGCATGTTCTGCTTTCTAATTCCGCCCACCCGCTCGTGCGAGAACTGTACGGAAAACATTTCCACATCGAAGAAGTCCTGGCAGCCCGGGCCATCAATAGCCGCGGAGATCGTCGAGGACCCATCCGCGAATTGGTCATCCATTGACCCCGTTTCTCGTTCGTTTGGTATAAAATTCAATAAATATAAATAGTTGCCATGACTTCCGCGATTCGGCACAAGGTCCGTGGGCGCTTCCTTTGAGGCGTGATGGTTTGCGACAAAGGGAAGGTGGAGAAAGGGGGAATTTTACGCTCGAGCCCTGGGTATCCTACGAGGGGAACACAGGGTCCGTTGCGCGTAAGCTATTGAATTTCAAGCAATTCTACGTCGAATACGAGCATTCCCTTGGGCTTTCCTCGCTGCCCTTTATAGGCCAGTTCTTCGGGAATCCATAGCCGGCGTTGTTCGCCTTCGACCATGAGCTGGAGTCCTTCGGTCCATCCGGCGATCACGGACATGAGAGAAAACGATGCGGGCTGCCCCCGTGTGATGGAGCTATCGAACATTTTGCCATCGGTCGTCCAGCCCGAGTATTCGACTTTGACACGGCTGGTGGCCGTGGGATGCTTGGTTCCTTTTCCGGGGACGAGCACTTTCGAATACAGGCCGCTTTCGGTTTTTTTTGCGTCGGTGGGGGGTTTGGCCACGTCTTTGGGTGTTTCTGGGGGACGGACGATTTTGAGCAGCTCGATGTCGAATACGAGCATTCCGGCGGGTTTTCCGGGCATATTGTTATACGCCAGTTCCACGGGTATCCAGAATCGTCGTTTTTCGCCCTCGACCATGAGTTGCACGCCTTCGGTCCACCCGGCGATGACGCCGTTCAAGGGGAAGGAAGCGGGTTGTCCTCGGGCTTCGGAAGAATCGAACATGCTGCCATCGGTGGTCCAGCCGCTATAATGCACTTTGACCGTATCGCTTGCCTTGGGGTGGACCTTTCCCGTGCCTTCGGACAAGACCTTGGATGCGAGTCCGGTTTTGGTTTTTTTCGCATCGGCGGGGGGAGCGGCTACATCTTCGGGAACCGGAATTTTCTTGGGTCCGGCGATGATGTCGATCACCTTGACATCCATCGTGATCGCGGTTGCCTCCGGCGGATGGGGCCATCCTTTGAGCGCCTGGGCAGCGGGAATCCAGATGCGTCGTTCTTCTCCCCGGGTCATGTCTTGCAGCACTTCCGCCAGGCCGGGCACGACACCTGCCAAACCGACCCGCGCGGGTCTTCCCATCGTTTTGGAGCTTCCGAAGGGTTTTCCCTCGGGAGTCCAGGCGGTATATTCGAGTGCGACCGCATCATTTTCCGTGGGTTTGTGGTCGCCCGTGCCTTTGACGAGCACTTTGAATGCCGTGCCGCCGGCCGTTTTTTGCGCGTCGGCGGGAGCAGCGGCCACATCGGCAGGGGCTTCTTGCCCCGGAGGAACCCGGAACGAAGCGGAGGGGGCCGCCTTCGAAGAACTCGTTTTGGTTTCATCGCAAGCGCCGAGCGCTCCGACAGCCAAGAGAATAGGGATGAGTCGTACCGTGTTGCGCATGGCCGGGCACTCGAACACGTTCCGTGCCGTTCGTCAAAGGGGATAGTCCATCCTACCGCAAAAAATCTTCTCCCGCGGTCGTCAATCCACCCGTGGGTCCCCATTGCAATCTCCCCACCCACGTCGTCTTGCGGTACCGTGTCGCCATGAGACTTCGATCAGCAGGCTGGAGCATCGCTGTGACGATATCCCTCCTCGGTGTCCAAAGCCCGGCGAAGGCAGGAGATTTCGACGCTCGGGGCGTCTTTTCCTTCGCTTCCGATGCGGTCGTGAAAGAAAGTTTCGAAGCGTTTTCTCCGATCGAAGCGGGCGGTTCGAAAGCCGAGCCCGTCGATTCGCAGACCGCTCTCGACGGCCAAAAAATCTTGCGTCTCACCCTTGCCAACGAAGGACTGCGGCTCGCTGTCGATCTTGTTTCCGGCTTTGGCGTGGTTCGATTGTCGTATTGGATGCGAGGAGATGCGGTAGGGGGGCTCGCGGTAGATAGCGATGAGCGTCCGTCGAATCTGGCTCAGGCGTATCCAACCGGGCGGGTCACGAGCGATGGTTGGATGGAAATGCGAACGGCCCCGATCGCCATCGATGGGCAAGCCAAAGGGCTCGATGCGCGCGTGTTTTTTGCGGGCTACGACGGTTCGGAAACGCGGACCTTGGACGTGGACGCCGTGGAAATCGAAAGGCTCGGGGATGCGGTGGAGCCGCCGTCATGCCAGGGGATTGACCTTCAAGGCGCCTGTGGTCCGGAACAACTATGCCTTGCAGGCCGCTGTCACGATGCGGCGGGGTGGTTTCCCCCCCTGCCCGTTGAAGAGAATCGGGATCGGCTCATCGATTATTGGAAACAAAAAATCCACGATACGTACGGTCCGATATTGCCAAGAAAAACCGCGATGCCCGACGCTTTGCACACCCTCGAGGCCGCTCGCAACGCTTCCTCCAATGTCGTGTTTTGGAGCCGGTTCGCGGAAAGTATTCGTCGTTTGCGCGATGCCCACACCTATACGAGAAGTCCTAGCCTATCCCAACTCTCGTTCGGTCCTCCGCTAAACGTTTGTTTTTTCGAAGGAATCGGAGACCGTTCGCAGGCGGCCTGGCCCTCGGATCCCAGCTTTGGTGATATCCTCGTGTCTCATACGGGAACGAGCCACACCTGGGGCCTGCGCCAGGGCGACCGATTGGTTGCGGTCGACGGGATTCACCCCGTCGCATGGGTTCGATCGCTGATGGCCCATAGTTTATGGACATGGGAAGCGGATGAACCGCGCCAGGTTGCCAACACCGTATCGTTGCTTCGACAACTCATACCGCTGCACGCTCGCACGGTGACCGTGGTGCATTGTGATGCCATGGCGAAGTCCTGCGATGACAAGGCCACCGTCTTGACCGTGGCGCAAATGGAGCCGGCCTCTCCGGCTCTGGAACCGATAAGCTGTGACAATCGCCCATTTTATCACGTGCCTTCGGCCCCGGAGAACCACGACTTTGGCGATTCGTTGGCTGATGAGTCGGTCGTACTCGAAGATTGGTTGGATACCTCGTCGCCCGAAGAGGGCTTACGGGGGATCGTGTGGAACAGCCTGTTGGGAGGATGGCCTGGGAGCAAGCTCGATGCGCAATTGCGGCAAGCGACGACCACGTGGAAGGCCAGTGCGCGTGGTGTTTTGATGGATCACCGTCAGGGGCATGGCGGCACGATGGTAACTGCTGATATTCTAATAAGTTTTTCGAGGCAGGGCGCTGTGCCGCTCGCGAGTTTGTTTCGTAATCGAGCGGCGGATGAAGGGCCTCAAACGCTCGAGGAGGGCAAGGAGTTATTTTTGAAAATTCGCGGCTACGCGGGGATCCACGTGGGGTCCAACGCTCCGCAAGTGCATATTCCGGTGGCTTTTTTGACGACTTGGGACGTATCGGCGAGCGATTTTCTGCCCTACCTCATGAAAGGGGCCTCCCAAGTGCGGTTGTTTGGGCCAGGTCCGACCATGGGAGCGTTCGGCACGTTCTTTCAGTATTCCTATTGGGGAGGGCTTCGATGGTCCCTCGGCGCGGAAGATTCGTTGACTCCGGAAGGAATCACGTTATGCGGTCGAGGGGTCGATCCGGATGAGGTGGTTTTCCCCAAGCAATCCGACCTCCTCGAAGGAAAAGACACGGTTCATGAAGCCGCCGTGCATTGGCTCCGAAAGGAGATCGAACCATGAAGCGCATCGGTATGCCTTCCGTGCTGTTGTGGACCGCGATGATCACCGTGGGGTGCGACTCGGCGGCCCCTGACGTCAATCCCGCTCCTCGAGCCGATGCGGGGACGCAAAAAGAAGCGTCGGTCGATACCGGCCTCGACGTGGTGGAGGCGCAAGCTCCGGACGTGGAACAAGATGTCGTTGACGATGGGGGGCCGATGATTCGACAGGTTTATCAGCGAGATCCTTTCGGACGTCTCGATCCGACCAACCTGTTGCACGATGGGGATTTCGAGTTGTCCGCGGCGGATTCGATGCAATATCCATGGCTTGGGCTAACGGCATCGAATTACGTCACGGGGGTTGATTGCCGGTCGGGGTTGCGGTGTATCGAGCTTTCCCCAAGCGAGTATGTGGCTGGGGTGTTCGTATGGCCGGAGACAGCGGCGGTGGAGGTATCATTTCACGGCAAGCTCCGGTCTTCGCAAGATTGTGAGAAAGAGGCGGTGGGCGTTGTCATGATGGCCGATGCGTACGGGGGAGAATTGATGATTCCCGCGAAAACCTCGGAGCCGGTGGACGGTTGGTGTCAGTATGCCGCCGAATTATCCGTGCCCTCGAATGTTGGGTATCATTTGTGGGTGCTGTTGCTCGCCGCGCGCCAACAAGCCACCGGAGCGGTGGTTTTCGATGATGTCACGATGGTGGCCTCCTCGTTCCGAACCGGAAGGCAAGCGCTGTCTGTACCGAGCCAAGACGATGCATGGCTGAAGCAGGCTCGAAAGAAGATACAGGGCTGGCTGCCGCCGAATCCGCCACGGAAACCGCTACCCATTCGCAATATCACGGCCAAAAAGAAGCTGTCGCCAAACGCGGGAATCTGATCTTCGAAACGCGAAGAGAAAGAGGCAAAGCAAGAACTACGGCATGCAAAACTTCAGCGCCGCCGTGGCTTGCGTCGTGGTGCATGTGCCGGCCGCGCAAGGCGTGTAGTCGTCGCAATAGGCCCGGCAATAATACTTGAAAGGGCTCGAGCCGGGCTCCAACACGCAATCGAATCCAGGCTGACAAAGGCTCATATTGCTGCAGTCGGCTCCTGGCAACAATCCTCCGGCCAACCAACAATCCGTGGAGCCCGTTTCCGGGTCCATGTAGTAGCACCCCTCGTTGTCGTCGCATCCTTTCTGGCGTACAGGATCGCATCCGCTTCGGCACAAGCCGAAAGCGACATCGTCACCCCAGGGCCAAACGCAGTGCAGATCATCGTCGTTGCAATCGTTGCCTCCGTGGCAGAAAGAGCGGCAAACATACTTGCCCCCCGCATGCACGCACATGGCTCCCGGTTCGCATTCATCGACGGTACAGTCTCCTCCGACTTTGACGGCTCCCGCGGGCACACAGGCGGTAACCGCTCGTGAAGCGACACTGAGCACCGTACATCGTTCGTCGGCTTTGCACCCTGTCGAGGGGGGAGAGCAGAGGTCGCCGAGACAGACTCCCGCGACGGCGCCTGCTGGGCCAAACCATGGTTCGCACGATTGTGCGGTAGGTTGCGGACACGAAGCCGTATCGATGCATAACGGCCTGCAGGTCGATAGCTTGGAACTGTATTCGACACAGGCCAAACCGCTGAGGCAATCGTCGAATCCGTTTTCCCCGCAAGCGTTGCCGAGGGATTTGTCACCGTCCGGTCGGCATACCAACGCGTCGTCTTTCCCTTCGGGGCTACACTTTTCCCCAGGTTCGCATTCTTGGCCCAATAGGGTGCAAGGGCGGTCGACTTGGGCATCCGGGTCCGCGTCGATATCGGTCTCTTGTGGTGCGTCCGAGGCTTCGACGACATCCTGGGTGGCGACATCCGCAGGGGCTTCCGCTTGCTGATCCGCGATGGAATCGGAGGGGGCATCGAGCGTCGTATCCGCCTCGACATCCGTGGTGGCGTCGGTTGTGGCACCGCCCGTTCCTCCGGTCGCGGGTGCTTGATTCGACGAATCCTCATCGCTGCTGCAAGCGAGGATCGATAGGGGAATAGCTAAAATAGATAATAAAAATCGAAACTTACCCATGTCGCACCCCTTGTGTCCGCGCGTTTGCGCCTTGCCCAGACACCTTTGATCCAAGGGATGTTTTTCATAGGATGGGTCGAGGGTCAAGGGAACTGAAGAGTTCGGAGCAGGCGAGACAAAGGGTTGGCCGAGGAGGGGCGAACCACCGGAAGGGCAGGGCATATATCAAGGGCGTGGGAGCCATTGTTCAGGCTATCTTCATGCCCAAGCGCGGTTGGGATTGGAATTTTAGCAAGCGAGCAGGTCACGCAAGGCATCGGCCAATCGAGAGGCGATTCGGTCTTGCAGGAGACGATAGGACCAAGGAATGTCGACTTCGGCGAGGGCAGCGCCTTCGCGCAGCGAAAGTCGCGCTTTTGCTCCTTTGGCCACGCCGGGGGGAGGTAACACCTCCAGGACGTTATCCGCCCATCGCCACACGAGCCGATACTTTTCCGCCGCCCGTATTGCTGCTCGTTCCACGCGGTTTCGTGCTTCTCGTAGTGGCAAACGATGGGGATGAAGCACGTGAACCGAAGTCATTGTCGTCCTACTTGCTCTGAGCTTGCTACGACACCGCCTTCGTTGCCATGGAGCTTCTGTGGAGGATTGGTGCAAAATCAATCATGCATGGGCGCCTTGCATGGTGGGGATGGACGCTCGACGGGCTCCCAGCTTATTCGAAGGGAATGGACGAGTACAAAAAAGGATAGAGGGATTGGGTCGTTCCAGTTATATAAAAATGTGGTTATGTTGTGTGACTACAAAGGCGGCGCAAGCTTTCTCTATCCATATCCGGTGAACCTCTCATGGCCGTATCCGGATCGAGGCAAAGCACGGGACGATCGTCGCGCATGACCAGATGGTGTTCATCGACGGCTCCATGGGTCACGCCGTTTTCGTGCAGCGAGCCCAACGCTGCTGCTAGCTGTTCGCCTTGTCGTTTGGTCAGGGAGCGCGCGGTTTCGGAGAGTGTTTTTCCTTCCGGCACCTCGACCCAAAACATCGCGGTTTCGACATCGTAGCGCAACACGGCACTCAGGTTTCGGTTTTCCGTTCGTGTCCATGCTTGCATGACCTGGCGCATCTTTGGCGAGTCGGCAACGAGCAGCACGCGTCGTCCGAGCCAGACGTCGAAGCCAAGGTTTGGAGCAAGACGTTGTAACCGGCTTTCGTGTCGTACAGGGCTAGCCTCGATGGGGGACAACGAGCCCAGGTTGTAATCCGGCCAGCTCAACGCTTGCAGTTTCGTTCTTGCGTCGAGGGCGTGGCCGATACGGTGGGCGGGATCGTCAGCGACAAGAGCGAATACGACGGCGTCGTGGTTCGGGCCAAGGTCGGGATGGCATGACGATGGTGTGGTCAGAGCCGATCCTGGTTGGGCAGGGGGACGTCCGGTCAGCATTTCGAGCAAGCTGGCGCCCACGCCGAAGACATCGCTTGCGGGAGTGGCGGGCATGCCGAGTCGTTGCTCGGGGGACATATAGGCGAACGTGCCAATGACACCCGCGGTAGCGGTATGAGAAGCGTCTGACAGGTGAGCGGCGCCGAAATCCGCGAGTCGGGTCACGCCCGCTTGATCGAAAAGGATGTTCGAAGGTTTGATGTCGCGGTGCAGGATGCCGAGACGATGTCCTTCTGCAAGGGCCGTGAGGATGGCACAAGAGATTTCCACCGCACGTTTGGGGGTGATTCGCTCTCGATTCATCAAATCGGCCAGCGAGCCACCTTCCATCCATGGGGTGATGATGGCGCCAGCTCGTTCGACCAACTCGACCAAAGGCACGACGTTTGCGTGTCGAAGCATGGATAGAGCGCGTGCTTCCCGCAAGAAACGCTCGAACGCGTCGCGTCCGGCACCTTGCACGCTTTCCGAACGGAGTTGTTTGACGGCCACGGGTTGGAGGGTCATTCGGTCCAGCGCCCGAAATACTTGGGCGTAGGGGGTGGAAGCGACGGATTCGACGATTTCGTATCGGCCATAGACGACGTGTTGGAGGTTGCCAGTTTCTTTCGGTTGAGAAGAAACGTTAGCAATTTCACTAGCTTGCAGTTGTTGGCGGGCCTGGGCGGCGGGTTCTTCCAAGCCCAAGGCTTCAAAGCAGGTGGCGAGCCATGGCAACGCTTCTCGATGCAACGGTGAGGAATCGGGAATCGTTTGTAACCAGCGCACGGCGGCATCGAATCGACGATGGGTCGTGAGCAGGGAAGCGAGTTTCAGCGCGGCGGCGTAGTCTTGGGGGGAGGCGCGAAGGGCGGATTCGAGCACGCGGGCGGCTTCTCGGGTTTGCCCAAGGTCTTCGAAAATCGTGGCGGCTTGAACGGCCAGGCCCGCATCCGCGTAGGCGAGGGCGGCCTCCTCTTTGTCACCGACACGCTCCAACAGACGTGCGGCCACGTGGGCATGGCCCCGCGCGCGAAGCTCTTCGGCGGTGGCGCGAGCCCGGTTGGGCTGTTCGACGATAACGTCCATGGTTCGAGCGATACGCTGCGGACAGCCGGAGAGCGCGGCAAGCACGAGGGCTTTTCGAGAGTCGCCCGCCAGGGCCGCCTGGTCGGAGGCCTGGGAAAATTCGCATGCCTGTTCATACAATTGTGCTGCCCGCGCGTGCATACCCGCCTGGATAGCCAGGGCCGCCGCATCCAAAAGACGCGCGGAGGCTTCCAACACATCGATCTGTCGAACGATTTGGGCCGAGGCCTCGTCTTGCATGGACGCCATCTCGACTACGGTGACGCAAACGTCACGCGCGACGTCACCGCAAGATCGAAATGCGCCATGCCCACCTCTCCCCGATCCGATCGCAGGGCCACATCCCGAGAACGATGAACGGCGATCATCATTTCGGTGGTGTCAGGGATTGCCTGTCGAGGGATTTCCGCAAGCCCGGTATCCGAAAATGCACAACGAATGCGATCCACGGATGCGGAAGGCACAGGGTCGATGTCGATGTAGATGATATCCCCGTCGGAATCCGGCGCCCATCCAAGCCATATCGGCGCCTCGCGCGGCACCACGGTATCGACGAGCGGCAAGGTTACGCCATTGATGGACAATTTTTCGGGCAGTGGCGGAGGCCGTGTGGAAGCTTCCAGCGGTTCGAATTCTCCGGAGCCCGTGGCCGTAAGCGATAGCCAGCCGTCGAAGGGGGCTTGTACGTCGTTCAGATCGTGAATCGTGTACATTACGCCCGAGACGAGATCGGCGACGTTGGGGAAAAATCGAACTGTCAAGGGGATGGACGCTCGTTGGGTGCGCACGTGAACATCGCCCGCATAAGCGAGTTCGACACGGGAAATGCTAGCCGAGGCAATTTGATCGTCGGGTACACCGGCCGGTTGACAGGTTCCGACAGGCGGCAGTTGCAAGCGAGCGCTCACGAGATGGGTGGCGGCGTCGAAGTCCTTTTCTTCCGCAATGCGTAAAAACCAAAGAGAAGCGTGGGAACGCACCGTCGGAACGTCGGACAGGGAAGAGGATTGTTCTACCACCAACCAGGCCTTCGTCGACGATGTCTCGGCGTCGGCAGCATCAGCCACTTCACCCGCGCAGCCGAGAAACACGACGGCAGCGGAAAAAATCAAAGGGGTGGATGGTTTCGACAACGACATTCGAATCATAGCCTACGCGGCAGGATGGGTGGGGGCAAGCCTTTGACACGCTTTGCGTGTATGTCAACGGTAAGTTGGCGAAGAAAGGCTGGATGGGGACGCGGCAGCGGGTGTTTCCGCATCGCCATGGGAAGGGCTATCGGAGGAGCCAGGGCCGATGATGGAGACGATATCATCGTCTTCGGCGGAATCGGCGACGATGGCTTGGACAGTCCATCCATCGCAGGACCGGTGCAAGACGACATTGGCGACGGCAGGCAGGGTGCATCGGTTTGCGGGAAGGCGAGCTTCGATGGCACCGCTAATGACATCGAGGGAGAAAGCGATGGCGTCGATGCGGTCGGCGGGTCGTTCCGGGCGGACGTTGCGTTTGGCGCCGACTTCGAAAAGACGGGAGAACAAGGCGGGGCCGCGGAGGCGGGCTTCGTGTAACATACCGTTTTTCAAAAGAAATTCTATGTCGAGCACGAGAAGCCTATCGGCTTCTTCGCCTCCTCCTGGCACTTGGTAGGGCTGATGCAGGGATTTGATGCATCGATCATCGTGGCAGGTGCCCTGGGGGGGGTCGATTCGCCAGGCGAAGATGGTGTCATGAGGCAGGTGGCTGGTTGTTTGTCCCCAGCTTTCGATGGCGAGAAAGCGGCCGAGCCAAGCGGTGAACAGATTCATGGCTTCTTCGCGTTGGAGTGCCAATTCGTTCAGGCGTTGTTCGGTCATGGCGGCGCGCAGGTCGAGCAGTTCTTTTCTGGCGGCGGCTTGTCTTTCTCGGTACGCGAGCAGCGCGTCGGTGGCTTCTTTGGCGTGGGGGCCGTCAGGCAGGGTTTGCATGTACGTGGCAAGGCCGGAGGGGGTATCTCGAATCAGCAGCCAGTAGCGGAGTTCTGCGCGATCGAACCAGGGTTTAACGCTGCGAGCCCAGCGTCCGGAAGGGTAGGTGGAAAGGTACGCGTGGGAAGCGGCGAGACGTTTGTCGAGTTGTGTGGACGTTCTGACTTTTCGGTAGGCGGAGTATTCATCGTGGCTGACGATCAGATGGCTGGCCGTCGTGCAGTTGCTGCAGACTGCGATGGTGACGAGCAAGGCGAGGCCTTGTAGCAGCATGCCCGAGGAGCGTGGCATGGTCTTCATCGAAGCGGGCAGAAGTTGCATTCGGAAGGTGTGCTCCTGATGCTGAGGTTATCGGTCATATACGCGCTGTAGTCGTTGCATGAAGCGTTGTGCAGGGCATGCAGGCATACTTCGCCATCGTGAACGAGGGGGAAGCATCCGGTGGGAAACTCGTCAGGCAGGGGGGCGTACGGATCGCAGGCTTCGTAACAGGATTGGAAAACGAAAGAGCATTCGTTGCATCGTTGACAGTCGATGGCTCGTTTGTTGGCGAAAAACGCGGGAGCGTCGAGAAGTTGGGCTTGTTGTCCGCAACCGCCGATATCACCGGGGGTTGGGGCGATGATGAACGTCAGCAGCAGTGCGGCAAGCAGCAGCTTTTCCCATTGTCGAGCCAGGGGTCGTTTCATGGCAGCACCTCGAGGTCGATGATGAGTCCAAGTTGCAAGGAGAGCATGGGGATGGCGGTGATTTGTTTTTCCCAGGTTGCGGCGCCATAAAAAACGTTGCCGACGAGTTCGGTTTGCAGGCCCAGGGAGGCGGTGAAAAGATAGGCTGCGCCAAAGGAAAGCTCACCGCCGACGTTGGGATTGGGGTTGAGTACGATGGGTAATCCGACGCGGCTGAAGGCGAGCCAGGGGCGGGAACCGTCGAGCAACAGCAAGTAAGCGGGGGTGATGACATGCTGGGGCAGGCCGGAGAGGGCTTGATTCCACTGAAGGTTTACGCCGTGTTGCCAGCCGTTGGGGTCGCCGAAAGCGGTAGCGAGGCCGAAGTTCGAATAAAGCGGGGTTCGGGACAGCGATTCGCCCGATGGGCCGAGTTGGTGGGACAGACGGAATGGGTTGTTGAAGCGCAGGGAATCACCGATGGATAACGTGGAAAGAAAGTGGATATAGGGGCCAGGTTCCGGAACGTCGGCGGCGGAGCGGGGGTGGGCGTAGGTGGGCAGAGGAAAAAGGCTGACGAGCAAGGAGCATGCAGTCAGGCAGACCGTTTGCGGAAGGGAGCGGAAACGGGGCGGAAGCGGGAATTGCCGATTTCCTGAAGGGCGAGCCACGGGAACGAATCTCGATAGGTAGCGGGCTGCGGGCCTCGGCAGCCGGGGCGAACCATGCCGTGGTCTGGGCGCGGCCGCAAGGGGAGCATTTGGAAACGAACTTTGCCCATTGTGGGATTTGTCTTCATGATAGCGACTGACTTTGCTGGTCTGCTGATGGAAACCAGTCTGATCATGAAACCAACAGATGGGTTGCGTTCTTGACTGTGCTATTCTTACATATTCGTGTAGTTCAACCCCAAATCCCATGGCCCGTGGTTCGGCTTACCAATTTTTTCTCGACACGGGTTACATAATGGAAGACAGAGGTTCCGTTTCCCCACCGCGAGTCGGTACATCGTTCTTTCCCGCGTGTGGTTTTCCAGGTGGTCGCAAACAATGAGAATCTCCTGCCCCTCTTGCCAGTCAAGCTACAAGATCGCAGACGAGAAGGTCCAAGGCCGGACCGTCAAAGTACGCTGCAGAAAATGCGGATTGACGATTCACGTCAACGAACAAGGCGTCATGCAAGAAGGGGGGGCGGCGGGAAAGACTGCCGCCGATGCGGGTGGCGCCGAGGCCCAATTCTCCGTGCTCGTAGCGGAAGGAGATCAGCGAGACATGAGCCTCGCGGATATCGTGGCGGCCTATAACTCGGGTGTCATCACGGCCGATACGTACGTATGGTCCGAAGGACAACCTGATTGGATGCCGCTGGGGGAAGTGCAAGTGGCCATCGATGCCATCAACGCCGCGTCGGAAGCCGTGGACAAGGCGACCGCGGGGCAGCCGACGGCCGAGCCAGCACCGCCGCTGGTTACGGAATCACCTGCTGCCGTAGTCACCGCAACACCTGCCCCTGTGGCAACGGCAACGCCGGCTCCCGCGCCAACGGCAACGCCCGCTCCTGTGCCTGCGCCCGAACCTGCTGCCGCACCCGCGCCATTGTTCGGAGCGCCTTCTCCCGTCGCTTCTGTCGAACCGCTTTTTGGCTCTGGGGTTGCCGCGGTCCAGGCGAAACACGAAAAGAAACCCGATCTATTCAGCACGCAAATGACCGCTGCGCAGGAGGAAGAAGTGGCCACGAGCGCGCCACGAATCAGCCCCGCGACCAGCAAACCCACTGGCGCGCGAGATGAATCTTCCGTTCTGTTTTCTCTGAGCGCATTGACTTCCGCCGCCGCTGCCAGCGCTCCCAAATCCGATGCGAACTCCGGAGGAGATGACTCCGGTTTGATCGACCTGCGCGCGCTTGCGGATAAAGACAGCGCAGGGGCTCAACCCGCTCTGGCCATGCCCACTGGCGGACTGCTCGATGCCGCACCTCTTCTCGGAACACCCCTCGTTGACCCGAGTTTGCATCAACTCAAAGCTTCCGACCCGCCACCCGCCAAAAGCAACAAACCTCTCATCATCGGTATTGCCATCGGAGCCGTGGGTATCCTGTCCGCCGTCATCGCCGTGGTCGTCGTGCTCACCAGAGAGCAGCCCGCTCCCGTAGTCATGCCGGTCGCCACCACCACGGAAGTCGAACAGCCAACCACTCCCATCCCCGTGCCTACGCCATCGGATACGAGTTCATCGGCGGCTGCGGCGCCAGCCACGGGAGGTCCGCCTTCCGCAACCACGACCGCTCGACCCATCGTTCGCTCGACGGGACCGAAATCGACTTCTACGAGTACCGCCCCGGGAAAAACTCCGTCAGGACCCGCCGAACCGGCCACTCCGCCAGCCAAAAAACCACCGGCAAACAAATGCAACTGTCCGCCGGGGGATCTCGCTTGCAACATGGCTTGTGCCGTCAAGTAGCGCGTCTGGAAAAAGCAAGCACTTTCATCGCCAGCGAGGATATCCCTCGCTCGGCCATTGCAGTCTCGCTCAACCAGACCATACGGTCATAAGTATTTGTAAATAATAAGTTTTTTGGTGCTTCGGCAGAGTCCAGGGCCCAGCGGGTCACGCGAATGGAAAGCACCCGATGGGTCAAGACATGCGTGAGGCGCGGCTGAAGCCGCTGTCCTTTTTTTCCAATCCACGATTCGACCATGCGTGTCGCCTGCGGCCCCTCCGCGGACATGGGGGGTTCCCACAATCCTCCATACAATCCTCGAGGGTGGCGACGGCACAGCAGAACCCGCTGTTGGTTGTCGGTGATGACGAAGGCTTCGAGGGCGAGAAGGGCAGAGGGTTTTCGTTTTGCGAGCACGGGAAGTTGATCGGCGGTTTGGGCATGCAAGCCGAGGCATCGTTTTCGCCAAGGGCAATGGGCGCACGATGGTGTTCGTGGGGTGCAGAGAAGGGCTCCCAGTTCCATGATCGCTTCGTTGTATGCACCGGGGCGTTTGGGATCGATGAGTCGGTTGGCGAGCTGATGAATATCGTTGCGTGCGGTTGTCGAATCCATGCTCGAGGCATCGTTGGTGAGCCTTGTGAGGACGCGAATCACGTTGCCGTCGACGACAGCCACCGGGATATCGAAAGCGATGCTCGCGATGGCGGCAGCGGTGTAGTATCCGATTCCGGATAGTCGAAGGAGGTGAGCGTGGTCGGAAGGCAACCTTCCTTGTTGTTGCATGACTTGCCTGGCCGTAGCGTGCAGGGCTCTTGCTCGACGGTAGTAGCCGAGTCCGCTCCATGCGCTGAGCACATCGTCGACAGGTGCGCAAGCCAGGGCCTCGAGGGTGGGAAACCGATGCATGAATCGTTCGAAGTAAGGCACGACGGTAGCGACGCGTGTTTGTTGGAGCATGATTTCGCTGACCCATACGGCGTAGGGGTCGCGAGGCTTGGTGCGCCACGGCAATTGTCGACCGTACTTTTCAAACCAGGTCAGCAGTTCGTGGCGCATGGCACGCAGGGTATTGGGATGCCAGTCGTGCGGGGCCAAGGGAGTATTCATGGTGGGGGAAGCGTCCAGACTTCGGCGGCGATGAGTCCGGAGCCCTGTTCGATATCGATACGAATTCGGTATTCTCCTGTCCGCGGCACACAGAAGGCGCCGGATTCGTTGGCGACAGCGAAGGGCGATGAACGGGAATGTGCGTAGCCGACGATGGCCTCTTGGGAGTCGAGAATCGATACGCGAAAGGAATGCACCTGGTTATCGGCGGTGACGAAAACGCGAGCGCATTGTGCGGTGGCCAGGCGGATGGAAAATGAGCCGGGGGAAGAGGGTGTGGCGCGGTGAAAGAACGTGCGGCCGAAGCGACGCATGCCCTGATAAGGAGCGCACGACAGCGACAGGCGCGTCACATCTCGTTGGGGCTGGTTGGAGGTACGAAAACCGTTGGTGCAAGCAGTCCATGCGGGGCCGTGGAAAGGGTGGTCCACGTTTGCGACGGCCATTGGGGCGGCATCGAAAGGCGTTTGGGTCGAGGCGGGTGAAGCGGAGACGAGGGGTAGGGTTGCATCTTGCTGTCCTGCTTCGAACGCATCGGGCGCGCTTGTTGGTAGTTGGCAGCTTGCCGCGGAAAAGAAAGCCATGACAAAGCAAGGGGCAACGTGGGCGCGAGCGGCGAGTTGCGCATCAAGCATGGGGCGACGCTAAGGCAAAGCGTATGGCAATGGCAATATTGGGTAAACGATGAGCTGGGCAACGGGGGGCGTGCCTTCGAGGCATGGGAAATGATTTTCGCCCGTTATTCCTGCCCCCTTTTTTCCCCCCCACCCTTGCCCTCC
>MWCO01000032.1 GCA_002070115.1 Deltaproteobacteria bacterium ADurb.Bin207 | reverse complement strand
CCTCCCGCCCCCGCGGGGGCGGGAGTTTGTCCCATAAACAATAGCTTCGAATTCGTCAGAGCCTCCCGCCCCCGCTGCCCCCCCAGCGCAATCCACCACCTCAAACGTCAAGGACATGGTAGGTCCAAACCATGCCCGCCCCTCGTCCACCAATCGCCAAGTACTCGAAATGACACCCACTTTCGTTGGCGCGGTCGCTTCGATCCCCTCGCCCTCGACAAAACGTGTCCGGCTGCATCCTGGCGCATCGTGACAATCCCCGCCGTCGGACCGAACATCATCATTGTCGTTTTCCGATACGCTCAAACGACTAACCCCGGTCAACGGATCAACCCCATCGTCGGGAACACCAAGACGCACCGCACTACCCATCGCCGTTCCCCCCGCATCCGACCAACTCGCCTTGCCCGTGTTTTTCAATTCGAACCAATAATGAAACGACGATCCCGCGCAAACACGATACCCCCCTTGGCCGTCTTGCTCTGCATCGGAACCGGAATCCACGAGCACCGCATCCAGCTCGGGCCCCACAGGCACGACACACGAACCGGGGGCAGTCAGGATTTGGATATCGTCACCATAAAAAAACCGCAATATACCTAAGTAATCGTAATTCTTATTATTTTCCAAACATCGCGCGCCCCATTGGCTCATGCACCCACGGTTTTGCCCAAAAATGGGATAGCTGACGTAGCCGAGGGTCGTCTGCTTGACATCAGCTCCCGTCTTGCCCTCGTTGTACGTTACATATTTTTCCGTGGCTCCACTGCTACCCACGCAGCTTGGCGGAGCGACGTTTTTATCCCCCGCCACGTAAAATCCGTACGTCAGCATATCGTCATAGCTCAAGTACATGCCCGACGTTTCTTCGACGGCTTGATGATGAATGGGCTCGGGAGTCCTTCCGCAAGAATAGACCTGGCAAGACTGGCCGTCACAGATTCGCCCGTCTTTGGCCATCGCGTAATAGGCTACGGAACGGCCCGCGATTGCCTGTGCTTTGAGCGCCTCGAGATTGGCGCCGCCGTTTTCGCATTGGATGAGGTGAGGTAGGTAATCCTTTTCGGTGTCCACCGCGCCAACCCCATCGACCTGAATCGTGCAATAGGCTTGCGGTAAAGGGGCTTTGATTTCCTGACGCGTGACGCCCAGGGGCTCGTCCGTGGGGTCCATCGACCCACAACTCGCCAATACGGGAAGCACACCCCCCATCACCCATCGCACGCGCCGTTGATCTCGTCGAATCATGAAAAACATTGTAGCGGATCGAACCGGCGGATACCAACCGGCACGGCATTCGCCCGCGCGGAAAACTTTCATGAACTGCGGTCGGCTCAAAGTATCCGGAGGCTCGGACGACCAGAGTGACCGTGGCCGCGCATTCATCCGAGAGCCCGGCGAAGCTCCTCGGAGGCGTCGATCCATCGCATCCAAGGGACATGGCCAACTATCCGTTAACGGTCAGTTCTCAGCGTCCGTCGCCATGTCGACAGAAGGTATCCCCAAGAAAACCCCAAAAGGCCCACCGCGCCACCAGCCTCTCGCCTCCATCTCCGCCATGCGTTGAATGCTGGCTCCGAAGGGTAGGATTGACTTCTCCCTTCCTTCTGTACGCCAGCCGGGGCATGATCGGAAACACTCATGCTTCCTGATGCCTTCGACGCCAGAACATCGCTGCCTCGCCCTCTTCGCGTGCTGATCATCAGCGCCGAGTTGGCGCCCTTTGCTCGCGCTGGCGGGCTGGGCGACGTCATGCAAGGACTTTCCCACGCCCTTGGTGAAATGGGTGTGGAAGTCGTGGTCGCAACCCCTCTTTACGGGGTGACGCGGCTCGATTCCGCTGTCGCTCCCCAAAGGTGGAAGCGTCCGATATGGATTCCCATCGGCGGTGATGTGCGACAGGTCGGGGTCATAGAAACGGTAACGGATGGCGATGTGCGCGTGTTGCTACTCGATTGCCCGCCATTGTTCAAACGGGACAGCATTTACGGCACTGCCCAGGAACCATATCCGGATAATGACCTTCGTTTTGCCACGCTAGGCATGGCCGCGTTGCGCGCGGCGGATCTGATGTTTCATGGTCCCCCTGACATCATCCACGCTCATGATTGGCATGCCGCGCTCGCCATCGCCTACGCTCGGCTGTCGGAAAACGAGGCCTGGCGAGAAGCGGCCAGCGTTTTTACGTTCCACAACATCGCTTACCAAGGAAGCTTTCCCATTACGCGGGCTCCCATGCTCGGCCTGCATGCTCCCATTCTTCATGAAGATGCCGTCGTGGCCAACGGAAGCATCAATTACTTGAAAACAGGCATTGTGTACTCGGATCGAGTGACCACGGTCAGCCAAACGTATGCGCAGGAAGTTCTCGAACCCGAGCACGATCATGGCCTCACCGAGGTGCTTGCGGCTCGTTCAGACAGTCTCGTCGGCATTACCAATGGCATTGATACGACCCTTTGGGATCCTTCGCGCGATCGAGCCCTCGCCGCCCGTTACGATGCCCACGATCCGACCGGTCGCATCGCTTGTAGAACAGCTTTGGCCGCCGAATTGGGGCTCGATATGAGCCACGATCCACCCATCGTAGGGGTCGTTTCCCGCCTCACACACCAAAAAGGCATCGATATGCTGTTGCAAGTCGTCCCCACCCTCGTCGATGACGGCATGCGATTGGCGATCGTGGCTGTTGGCGATCAGCAATGGCAGAGCAAGCTCGAGGGCTTGTCCGAGCAGTATCGAAAGAAAGTGGCGTTTCGATGCGCTTTTGGAGATCCCATCGCAAGGCGCGTTTACGCGGGCGCGGACCTATTCCTGATGCCATCGCGCTTCGAACCCTGCGGCCTCGGACAGCAATATGCGATGCGCTACGGCTCCGTGCCCGTCGTCAATCCCGTGGGTGGCCTTGCGGATACCGTGGAACCCTTCGACGAGACCCACGCGACGGGGACCGGATTCTGGCTCGAAGAACCAACCCCCAATGGCATTGTGGCCGCCCTACGTCGCGCCGTGGCCATCCGAAAAAATGCCAATCTATGGAACCAAATGGTTCGAAACGGCATGACGAGAAATGCCTCTTGGGACGCCAGCGCAAGGAGTTATTACGCGCTATATCGCGAATTGGTTGGGGCCGATCCGCGCCCCTCGTTGCCGCCGCCGGTTCCCGTGGGGGCCTCTTTGGCTCGTTCTTGATTAGCTTTGGTAATTCACGCAATAAACTGGCAATGATGCAGTCCAATACCAACCCGATCACGCTCGCCCTTGATGTCGGTGGTTCAGGGGTCAAAGGCCGATGTTTTCGACAACCCGATGAACCGGTCACGGAACGCGTTCGTATCAAAACACCGCGTCCTGCCAAACCCGAAGCGGTCATCGCCACCATCATCAAGTTGCTGGAAAAACAGCGACCTTTCGATCGCGTATCCATAGGATTCCCCGGAGTCGTCATCGAAGGTGTGACCCAAAACGCTCCCAACCTCGATGGCCAGTGGAAAGGAATCGACCTGCGCCATCGCATCGAACAGGTTGCGAAAGCTCCCGTCAGGGTGGTCAACGACGCCGACATGCATGGTTATGGGGCGATCGAAGGGCGGGGTGTGGAAATGATGATCACGCTCGGCACCGGCATGGGAGCCGCGCTTTTTTCGGATGGACGCTTGTTGCCCAATCTCGAACTGGGGCACCACCCATTCGAAAAAGGCTTTACGTACGAAGAGCGCCTGGGACAAGCCGCCCTGGACAAAGTAGGAAAGGAAACTTGGAATCATCGAGCGCAACGGGCTTTTGCCTTGCTTCAACGCGTGTTCAACTACCGTGTGCTGTACGTGGGCGGTGGAAACGTTCGAAAACTCACGGGAAAACAACCCGATACCATCGTATTGGTTCCCAACGCCATCGCGTTTTCCGGAGGCGTCAAACTATGGGATGCTCGATGAAAGACTGAATCATCGAAAGAAAACCGGCAGCTTTCACCGTCTTCGACCCGACCTTCTCATCGAAATCGCTGCCGGAACATTCACGTGGATCGATACGTCAAACCAACTCTGCTTTGCGAACCGCTCGTTCGATTTGCGCCATGCGGTCTTCGAGGGTGCCAGAATACCCCACCGCAATGCGAAGCAAACCTGGCGACAATCCGATTCGCTCCCGATCTTCCGGAGGAATCTCAGAGGAAGTCGACGAGCCCGAGCAGGAGATCAGCGTATCGAAGTAGCCTAGAGAAACCGCGATATAACCAAAACCTTCCTCATTCTGAAGAAGCGACATTGTCTTTTCCGCGCGCTGTACCGTTCCACAATCCAATGTCAGCAGACCCCCAAAACCAAATCCTTCATTGCCCATCGAACGCATGAGCGCATGCTGGGGATGGGATTCGAGGCCCGGATAGACGACAGGCGCGCCGATGGATTCGAGACGTTGGGCAATGGCCAACGCGCGACGGCTATGCTCTCGCATCCGCAAGGCGAGGTGAGGGAGGCGTTGATAGATATCGAAGGCGGTCCGAGGATCCATCGTCGGACCGAGCAACATGACTCGACCCGTATGCAAGTCCATGAGTTGAAAGATGAAATCTTTGGTTGCACACACGGCACCCGCGATCATGTCGCTGGCGCCATTGACGAATTTGGTCAACGAGTAGACCACGACATCCGCACCTAGTTGTGCGGGCGATATGACCATGGGGGTGAAGGTATTGTCCACGACGAGGCGAATACCTCGATCGTGGGCGAGATTGGCAAGCGCGCGGATATCGGCAACTTTGAGTGTCGGATTTCCAACGACCTCCGTGTAAAGCACTTTCGTGGCGGGCGTAATCGCCTTTTCGAAAGCGCTCACATTCGTGGGATCGACCAGCGTCGTTTGGATTCCCATTTGAGGGAATGTCTCGGCGAGCAGCGCATGCGTACCACCGTAGACCGTATCGCTTGCGACGATATGATCGCCGTGCGTGCAGAGTTGTAAGAGCGTGCATGAGATGGCCGAGATCCCGCTCGCCGTGCAAACGGCATATTCGGTGCCTTCCATGGCGGCAAGCGAGCGAGCAAGCACATCCACCGTCGGATTGAAGTGACGGCTATACAGAAAGCACCCACCTTTGTCAGGGCCTCGAAGACCACCGAAGATCTCGGGCATCGTTCCTGGTTCCAACACGGTGAATGTGGAGGAACGTTCGATGGAAGGGCAAACCCCTCCGTGTTCACCAAACTCACGCTTGATTTCAACGAGAGCGCGCTCCGGATCGAATCGCATGACTTGCCTCCTTGACAACGTGAGTTTGCTACCAAGGCACGCACGGGAAGTAAAGGATAGTGACGCGCACTCAGCCTTGCTGCTGCTCTGCCTTGCGAAGCGTCGCTTCGACGAGCACCGAGACTTGTTCTGGCCCAAACTCGCGTTCCCACACGAGAAGCGGGCAACCTGCCTCGAAAGCTAGACGATAAAAGGCGTAACGATCGAACGCGTACACATCTGCGGGAACGACGATTACGACCGGATTGACTTCTTTTGCTCGTGCTTCAGCGGACATGAGAGCGCCAGAGACCATGCGTACCGGAAGGAGATAAAACGCGCGGTGGCATTGGCGAATGAAGTCGTCATCGGCACCTACGACGAAAACGGCGTGTTCCTCTTGGTCCAATGGCGCAGCATGTCGTGGTTGCGGGGTCGTTGGCGACGATGGCTCCTCCTCGATATCTTCTTCGTTCAACTCCACATCAAGGTCTTCCGGTGGAATCGAGTCACCGATGAGGGGTGCAGGCGGAGGAGGAGGCGGGGGAGCCATCAGCCCGGCAGGAGGCGGGGCCGACGCCAAACCATCGTCCAAGAGAAAAGACGGAGGAGGAGGAAGTGGTATCGGTCCCACGTCGATAGGCGCTCCTGGGGGAGGCTCCCAAGAAGAGGCATCGAAGAGGGCGGAAGAATCGGACTGGGGCTTGGCTTTCTCCACCTCGTCATCGTGTGCAGATGCGGTGGCTGGAACGACATGCGATAGATCGGTGTCGTGAGCATATTCTTCTAACGCATCCAACTCCTCGAGATCGTCATCATGAGGACCATCTGTCGGTGATGGGGCTCCAACAATCCGTGGAACGCCCGTGACAGCAACGGGAGCGGCGGCCGATGGTTCTTTTGTGTTCGACGTCGAAGCCGCAACGCGAGGCGGAGGTGGACTCGATGCGCTCGGGCCCAATCGTGGTGGCGGGTTGACCACGACATTCGGAGTGGGATTCATGGCCGCTGGCGTTGCGAGTTGTTGAACGTGTCCGAGATCCGGCGAGGACATTCTTGCGGCAGCCACCGCGATATCCCGATCCGGCGCCGGACGAGATATGCTCGGCACATCGAGAGCGGTTCCATCTGGCGCTGTATCCGCGAGCGCATCATGGGAAGGGTCAAACTCGCCTTCGCCGTACTGCTCAGCCAACGCCTTCGACACATCGGTGGTGGTGGCCACCATCATGCGCACGGGCAGCCTTGCCGCACGCGAACAAGCTTCCAAAGCTTCTTGATTCGTGGGGTCATCCGTGGCGACGTACAGCGTCATTCGTCCATCGGAAGTCCGATTGCGAACATGCACGGGAATGACCCCATATTTTGCGGCCAATTCCACGGGGATGAGACGCAGAAGTTTGGGAGAAAAACGTACGTGTTCTAGGGCAACCCACGGCAAACACAATTGATAGGACAACATCTGGGCAAGTTTTGGCCCAGCAATCAAACCGCGCTGAACGAGCGTGGGCGCCAAGCGCTTTGCGTCCGTCGTGGCTTCGAGAACTTCTTGCACTTGCTCACTTCGAACCAAGCCGGTGTCGACCACCAATTGAGCAAGATCAGGTAATGCGCGGGGGGTATCCAACAACGTCCTCGATGTTACGCCACCCTTTCGAGTACATCGGGGTCATGCCTACGTCAACCCACCTGAAAGCAATGCTCTGATAACTGGATTTCTTCATAATCCCGCCTTTGCATTCATGACACTCTTCCCTCCATTCCAGATTTTTGATATTCTATCGATAAGCACCTCAGACGATTAGCCCACGGCATTCTGTGTCGAGCAGCAGCGAAAGGCATGCGCGTGATAAAACCACCACCCCTCTCCGCTTTGCGAGTCCTCGAAGGCGAAGAGCCGCGCGATTCCCTTCGCGCCATTCGTTCGATGGTTTCAGAGGATGACTTATCCGTCGTCTTTCAACCCATCGTCGATCTTGCCACAGGGCGTCTTTTTGCGAGCGAGGCTCTCGTTCGTTGTCGCATTGCGCAGTTCCAACCTCCGCCCAAGCTATTCGAGCACGCTCAACAATTGGGTTGCGTGGGGCGCCTAGGACGGCTCATCCGCGAAATCGCGATTCCGTTATGCAGCGGCGCCCCGATTTTTGTCAATGTTCATCCCGGTGAGTTGGACCAAGGATGGCTCGTACGTCCCGATGATCCGATCTTTTCTCACGATGCCGACGTTTACCTCGAAATCACCGAATCCGTGCCCATGTCTCATTTCAGCTTATGCGTTAGCGTGCTGCGGGAAGTCTGCAGCCGAGGGCAGGTGTATCTGGTCATCGACGATCTCGGCGCGGGCTACTCAAACTTGAAAAGAATCGCTGACTTACAGCCGAACATGGTCAAAATCGACGGCAGCCTCGTACGCGGGCTCGATGCCAACAACCGACAACAAATCCTTGTCAAACGCGTCGTTCGGTTGTGTACGGATCTGATGGCTTCCGTGGTGGCCGAAGGCATCGAGTCGGCCTCGGAACTCCAAGCGGTTCGGGATGCAGGAGTCCAATTTGGGCAGGGTTTTCTCCTTGCCCGGCCGGCGTATCCCATTCCTGCTTTATCCCTTCCGCCGTGGGGCTAGGCTCGTTTCCTTGCTTTCCTTCGAAGGGGCGGCGATAGCGTCGGTGCTGTCGGCTTGCGTATTCGTTTACCGACGATTCATCAGGACAAGGCACGACCACCGATATCGCGACGCAACTGCATTCCGTCGAAGGAGATCATGTCACAGGCTTGATAGGCTCGGTCCCGTGCATTTTGCAGTGAATCAGCCATGCCCACGATGGTGACGACCCTTCCACTGCTGGTCACGAGCCGATCGCCAAGGGCTCGGGTGCCGGCATGAAAGAGTTTGACATCCTCGAGGGACTCGACCTCATCGAGGCCTCGGATGCTATCTCCCGTGCGCACGTTTTTCGGGTAGCCATGAGAAGCGAGCACCACCCCGAGCGAGTGACGGTTTTCGATGGTGAGCATCCCTTCCTCGAGTTCTCCCCGCGCGCAAGCGTAACACACTTGCCCAAAATCACCCTGAAGCAAGGGCAACGTTACTTGCGCCTCGGGGTCTCCAAAGCGGGCATTGAATTCGAGTAAGAAAGGATCGCCTTCGGGTGTGATCATCAGCCCCGCGAAAAGCACGCCCCGAAATGGCATACCCCGATCACGCATTCCCGTAAGGGTTGGTTCGAGAATGCGGTCGCGAATGCGTTTTTCCAACTCGGGAGTCACCAACGGCACCGGCGCATACGCTCCCATACCTCCCGTGTTTGCGCCGAGGTCGCCGTCTTTCAGCCTCTTGTGGTCCTGCGCCACGGGCAACACAAACATCCTTTCGCCATCGCACATCGCCTGCACGCTCACCTCTTGGCCGTGAAGGCGTTCTTCCACGACAATCGCCGCACCGGACTCTCCAAAAGCACGTCGTTCCAAGATGGCATCGACCGCGGACAGGGCTTCTGACACCGATTCGGCGACCACCACTCCTTTTCCCGCGCACAGGCCATCAGCTTTGATCACGGGCGGCACATCGAGCGTTCGCACGTAGGCACGGGCCGCCGTTGGGCTTTTGAATACTTTGAAAGGCGCCGTGGGAATACCCACTTCTTGCGCAAAGGTCTTCATGAAAACCTTGGAGCCTTCCAAGCGGGCCGCCTTGGCCGTAGGTCCAAAAACCGCAATCCCACGCTTGACCAACGCATCGGCCATCCCCTCGACAAGCGGTCCTTCAGGGCCCACCACCACCAAGTCCACCGCGTTCTGTTCCACAATCTCAAAAAACGTGTCTCGATCACCATACCGAATCGGATGGCACGACCACTTACGCCCAATCCCCGCATTGCCCGGTACCGCCATGACGCGGCTCACCGAAGGAGATCTGTCCAAGGCAGCGCAAAGAGCATGCTCCCGCGCTCCCCCACCTACGACCAGAACATTTCGCGATGCCATGGCCTCGAAATATCACGACCGCCGCGCCGCGTCTCGCACAACAGAACGTCGTTGCCAAAGATGAAATCCGTCCCACGATTCCACTGCTCATGAAGGGAACGCCACCGATAGCTCCCGCTTACGGATTTCTACCCACCGTCCATATTCCCTTCCTATTTTCCACACTGTCCCTGTCGTACCCTGGACTCGCCATCGGCTCGCCGTTGACGTAGCAGGTTGCCTGAATTATTGCAGTTATACAGTAGATACAAGCCGTTCTCCGACCATCATGACCCTCGATCAAGTGCAAGTGGGCAATGACTTCACCATCTCCGCCGTTCGCGCCCAAGGCGAAATCCGAAAACGGCTTGTCGACATGGGATTTGTCCATGGCGCCAACGGCAAAGTCCTGCGTAAAGCCTTGTTGGGCGATCCCATTGAATTGCGCCTCGGTGCCTTTTTGATCAGCGTGCGGGCATCCGAGGCCAAAACGATCGAAGTTGCCTGAGGTTGGGATTCAGCGCAAACCCATACGAAACCAAGTCCTTCACGACGATAAGGACGCTTGGGGGGTCGTTGATTCTCGGGCTTTCACCAGTATGCCAGCGTATTTTTCGTCCCTCAGGCACGGGGTTCATTTGTTTTTCGAATCGAGCGCTGTTGCAGCCACAACCCGACCGAAATCGCGGCAGCAATTCCCAATGCGGTCCCCGTTCCCGCTAGAAATACGAATAAATCATACCGAGGATTCGCCCGATACTCCATGAGCCACACATCATCGGCCAGATGCAAACCCGCTTGATGGGTCAGATACGCCCGGTCTTCCTGGCTCAATCCTTCCCATAAAATATCGCGTTTGATGCCCCGAAACTTGACGGTTCGTTCGATGGCCGCCTCTTCGAACGCGGTCATTTCGCTGACTTCTAACACCACGGGCACGGTTTGGGACGGTTCCCAGGAGGGTGGCACCAACGGCACGAGCGTTCGGGTGGTTTCCACCGCCGGACCGAAGCGTCGGAAGTGAGAAGTCACCACTTCGGTCGACTCGTGGAGCCTGGCTTTGGCACCCGTGATCACCACGTTATGGGAGCCATAGGAACGGTGTTGGGAAAGGCTCATGGCAGAGACTCGTTCTTCGCCAAAGTCCAAGCCGTGGGCCAAGTAGGGCAGCAACCAAATGCCGATTCCTATCGGCAGCAGAAAAGGCAACCCGAAGATCATCCGTCCGGCGGTATCGCGGACTTTCATGAGACGGAAGGCCTGTCGCGACGAATACCCTCGAAGATCGATCTCGGGGCGTCTTCGCACGATGGCTTCGACGAGCGAATGCAATCCCGGGTCCGTGGCGTTGGCGACGACCTTATGCACCCGGCCGGTGGGACGATCGGTTTTTTCCGCGAGCCACAGTACCTGAACGGCATTTCGCGGTTGCAGGTAGAGATGAACCAGAGCGGATAACCGGAGTTCGACCGAACGAGCGCCGCGATCCAAGCGCAACACGTCGTTTTCGATCGAAGCTCGACGTCGAAACACGGAATAACCAAATTCAAATACCTCGCGGTGCTCATCCCGCGACGGGTTGGGGCCACAGGTCGTCATCGTATGAGCAACTCCGTGATGCGCCCCCGTTTCTCCCTTTTGCAGTTGACCTTCCGAAGCGCCTGTACCTCATGGATTTCAAAGTGTTTTTCGTAAAGCCCGAGCACATGACTCGACGCGGAATTCGACACGAGGACATGAACGCCACGACGTTTGAGCCGCAAGGCAAGGTCACGCAGGCGGCGATGGTCTTCGAAGCAAAAGCCGCGAGAGGTGTAGGATGTAAACGTGGAGGTCGCGGATACGGGTTGGTAGGGTGGATCGAAGTAGACGAAGTCACCGCTCCTTGCCCGGCTTTCGACGGATTCGAAGGTATCGTGGAGAATCTGAGCGTGCTGCAGCCGTTGCGAGCACGCGAGCAAGTTAGGCTCATCGCAGATCAAGGGTCGAACGTGACGTCCGAAAGGGACATTGAATCGGCCGTGGCGGTTTTCGCGATAAAGACCATTGAAGCCGGTTCGGTTCAAGTAGATCATCCAAACCGCCACTTCGACATCCGAGTCTGCATCGATGGCTCGTTGCCGCTGATGATTGAAATAGTCCTTGTCATAGGGAGCCTCTTGCAAGCGTCGGATCACCTCCCGCGGTTGGTCTCTAAGTCCCCGATAAGCGCGAATCAACCGTAGATTGCCGTCCGACAAGATGGCGCGCGACGGTTGCAGGGCGAAAAACAGCGCGCCGCCACCGACAAAGGGTTCGTGATAGACACCCGAAAAGCAGGGGACCAACGGCATCATGCGATGGAGAAGCTGCCCTTTGCCACCGACCCATTTGAGAAAAGGGCGCGGCACTTGCCATTGGGGCGAGTCTTTTCGCGGTTCGCATGCATTCTGTGGCATTGCGAATCCCGTTTTATCACTGCATCCCGTCAAAACAAGCTATCATCTTTCCCTGTTTCCGCGGTGCCTTCCCATTTGTCTTGATCTGCAACAGGCTCACCGTCCACGATACATCGATGCCCAAGGTGACCTCCATCATCGTAGCCATCGACTTCAGCGAGCCTTCTTTGGAAGCTCTTCGCCAGGCCGAAACCCTTGCTTGGGAGATGAAAGCCGAGCTTGTGGTTTTTCACGCGATACCCAACTTGGTACGCGCCAATCCGCTCTTTCCTCACCAAAACATCGAGGATGTCTTCCAATTGCCCGCCATCATGGATCGCGCCACCCAGGCTGTCGAAGAGGTCATCGAGACCCATTTATCGAAGGGCCTGTTCAACGTGCGCATCGTCGTAGATACCGGTTGGCCGGATACGGCGCTGTTGCGAAAAGCAGAGGAAATCGATGCCAACCTCATCGTGGTAGGAAGCCGCGGATACACCGGACTCAAGCACGTATTGTTGGGAAGCGTGGCAGAACGGGTCATCCGATACGCCCATTGTCCGGTGCTGGTAGCGCGACCCGCGCCGAAACATGGGAAAATTCTAGCCGCTACGGACTTTTCCGATCCCGCCTGGCCAGCCGTCGAAATGGCCTCGGAAATAACCAAATTGCGCAACGCCGACCTGACCGTCATGCATAGCCTCGGGGCCAAAGCAACCACGTTGTCATGGGCAGCAACGCCTTTCGGAGGTGGCCCTATCGTCCCCGATGAAAAGTCCATCCAAGAAGCAAGAGCTGCTGCTCATCACCTCATCGAAACCTCTCTCGAACGTTTTGCAACGACAGCGTCGATCGTCGTAACGGATGGTTTGGCCCAAGATGAAATCGTTCGGCAAGCCACGGTATTATCTGCCGAACTCGTTGTGTTGGGCAACCAAGGGCGCTCCGCGATTCAGCGAATCGCTCTCGGTGGCGTGGCGGAAACCGTCGCTCGAACCGCCCCATGTTCGGTTCTCGTCGTTCGTCTTACCCCTTGACAATCCCACCAGAACAATTCAACAAAGCGTCTTTGGATTGGCATACTATCGACGTTAGGGGGCTTCACGACACGGGATGAATTGTCCTCATTGCTCGAGCCGTTGCGACCCAGATGCTAGTCGTTGTCCGACGTGCGGCGAACCCATCGACGGCATGCCGGATCGACGCATTGGCACGGTGTTGCCGGGCGGGTATGTCCTTCAGCAGTGTATTGGTGGGGGGGGAATGGGCCAGGTCTATCGAGCGGAGCAATCCACCTTGGGCCGCTCGGTAGCCGTGAAGATCGTTCATCCTTATCTGCTGAGCGATGAGTCCGTAAGTCGTCGATTCATCAACGAGGCGCGACTTGCGAGTCGGTTGAACCATCCCAACTCCGTGGCAGTCATCGATTTTGGGAAGACGGAAGATGGTTTGCCCTATTTGGTGATGGAGCATTTGCGTGGACGGGATCTAGCCCGCGTGCTCGAAGAGGATTGGCCCTTATCTTTCTCACGAATCATCGACATTCTGAGGCAACTGCTCGATGTTCTCGCGGAAGCTCACCAGCTTGGGATCGTGCATCTCGATCTGAAACCGGACAACATCGTTTTGGAACCAACCCGACGTGGTGGTGACTTCGTCAAGGTCGTCGACTTCGGCCTTGCGCGAATGTTGACCGCGGGCACTTCGGACACCAGCAGCCCAAGCATGACCATCTCCGGAACACCGGATTATATGGCTCCGGAACAATGTCGAGGAGAAAAGCCAGACGCTCGCAGTGATCTTTACGCGGTCGGCGTGATTTTATTTTTGCTGCTCACGGGACGTCTTCCCTTCGAAGCAGCCGCTCCCACGCAAGTCCTGCTCAACCATCTTTCCCAACCAATTCCCGACCCGCGGGTCGTCAATCCAGCTCGACATATTCCCGATGAATTGGTGGAGGTATTGCGGCGTTCCTTACAAAAAAATCCAACCGATCGCTATGCGTCGGCGGCCGAGTTTTCCGCTGCCCTTGCGGAAGCTCATCTCCTCATCACCACTCCGTCCCGCGCCCTTTCCATACCCCCCGCAGCCGCTCCTAGCAAACCGTGCACGGTATGTGGACAACCCGTAGCGATCGTACAGAAGTTTTGTGGGAGTTGTGGCGCCAAAATGCCCTGGGCCGATCGGCTGCCATCCCTACGCCCGCCATCGGGGCCCGCCGATGACCCGCACACACCCCAGTCTTTTCCTCTCGTAGAACGAGATGAACAACTTGCGGTGTTGGGCCAACAGCTCGATTCATGCGCAACAACCCTGCATCTATGCCGTGTGGTGGGCGAGATGGGTGCCGGAAGGACTCGGCTGCTGGACGAGTTTTCGATGATCGCCTCCACGCTCGACCACGCCGTGTTCAGGGCTCACGCTGAACCGTGGCCCTTGAGTCCCGCTTGGGGAACCATCCGCGAATTGATCGAATCGTTGATGGGCGCGGACGTGCTCACCTTGCTCGAGAACTCCGCTGTAGATCTACGAATCAAGCAGGGGTTGGAGTTGTTGGCACACCCAAGCACACAGGTCGATTCCATGCCGCGTGCCCATGTGGCTCACGCGACACGTTGGGCTCTGCAAACCGCATGTAGCCACGAAGACCTGCAAGTCGTGGTGATCGTCGATGATTTGGACCAGCTCGACGGCGCTTCGCGCAACGCGCTATCGGACGCCCTGCAGCTTGGGGATATTCCTGGTCTGCTGGTGATCGTTTCCCACGGCCCTGATTACGACCCTCCCTGGCTCGAGGACAAACCTCGTGTGGTCGTAGAACCACTCACCTGGCAGTCCGCTCATTCGTTGCTCGCCAGCTCCGGGGTCATGGACATTCAGATCTCGCTTTCCGAACGAATCCTTCCCCTATACCTCGAGCATTGCATCCGTTTCGAACAAGAAGGAGGCACAGCACCTCCACCGCGTTTGGGAGATCTCATCGCCGCGCGGTTCGCACGTCTTCCCGCGGACACTCGTCGCGTTCTGCAAGCCATCAGCGTGCTGGGACCTCGGATAAATACACAACAAATTCAATCAGTTACTGAAACATCGACCGATCTGAGTCCCCTGGTTCGAAAACTGCAGTCGGTGGGAATCGTATCGATGGTTGGGGAGACGATATGTTTCAGTCATCCTTATCTTCGGAAGATTGCTCGCGCAGTGACACCAGCGGCGGTTTTGCGGGAACTGCACGCCAAAGCTATTGAGCAAGCGCCTGGTTCACAGCCTTTGGAAGTCCAGTCGTTCCACCTCGAACATGCCGGCGATGTGTTCGGAGCCCTGCTGAGCCTGGATCGGGTTGGAATGCAAGCCAGAAGCCGCGATGATTTGGATAGTGCTTTGGAAGCCTTCCGACGTGGATTCGAACTGGCTCGACGAAGTGCGGGCGACCCGAGTCTCGATGATCCCATGGAAGCGGTCGCTTTATTCGGCCGAAAACTCGGCGAGACACTGTCCCAAAAAGGTTTCCACACGGAAGCCGCGGGTATCCTGGGAGAAAGCTTGGCGTTCGCATCGACCACCGAGCAGCGGGCGCGCATCACCTTTGCCCTCGCATCGGTGGCTCGTCTCCGAGGAAAGCCTCGTCATGCCCACGAATTGGCGCGAGAAGCGATCGTTTTGTTGTCGGATACCCATCCGTCGTTGGCCGCTTCCTTCGAGCAACAGGCGCGGTGGTGGAAAGCGTGAGCGGTCGAGGGTCGGTCATGGTCGCGTTTCACGCAGCCAAGGTATGCTCCACCTCGACAGGTGCCCCTTTGCCCCAAGAGCCTGGGAACACGCATTTTTCTTCTCGATTTACGAATTACACCATACTTGCCATAGTTTCTGCATTCTATAAATCAACGCCTACGGCAATCTTCAACACAGACCATATTATCGGTTGACTTCTTCCCCACACGGAGTCACATAGGTTCCGTTTCTCGTACTCGAAAGATCCCGATTCGAAAGGGGGCACCATGTCTCGCTTCACTCACTTTGCTTGCGCTTTGGTGGCTGTCGCTCTCGGTGGATGCGCGGTCGGCGAAGAAGCCTCATCGATCGATCCCATTGTCGAGCTTCAGGACACAACGCCGCCGGCAGATCCGCCCGCCGATGACTCGGACCGAGTCGATCCCGCCAGCGATGATAGCAACGCCCCGCTGTACTTCGGCACGCCCAATGAATTGTCGAAGGATAAAGCAGACAACGAGTCGCTTTCCTACACGTTCGAACTCGTGAAGGATGCGTATGTATCGATTGAATTGGAGCGACGTTCTGACAAAGGTCCCCGAACGATTGGCTTTACGCTCTATCGTATCGATTACAAAGATCGCATCGAATTGGGAGAGGCCATCGGCCACGACGGATTTGCGGCGATGGCGTTGTATACGGTGCATGGTGGACTGTACGCCATCCAACTGTTCGAAGGCATCGATCCGGACTCGCTCGTGTTGAAGCTCTCATGCAACTCAGGAACCTGCGCGCCCGCGCGTCAACCCAATGAAGTATGCGGAAACGCGGCGGGATTGACGTGTGATAAAGGGCTCGTTTGCATGTACGAAGCCGGCACTTGCTCGGCAGAGAAGCGTCCTGCCCGCTGTCGCATCGAACCGACCGAGTGTCCTCCGAACTACGTTCCCGTGTGCGGATGCGATGGAAGGACTTGGGGCAACGAATGCTATGCAACCCAAGCTGGGGTGTCCGTTCTGCATTCGGGCCAGTGCGAGTCCTAAGGGCAACGCGTCCAGGGCGCATCGATGCTCTTGGATGCACGACGTAACGACAATCGTGTTTTCTCTTATTTCCGCACGATCCCCATCAATTCGTCTGCTGGCGCGCTAGCATTCCCAGCGATCCCAGCGGTAGGGTGCCGCCATGCCCTGCTGTTTTCCGCCAGCCCTGAATGCTGTGCTTTTCGATTTCGATGGTACGTTGATAGATGCTTCCGAGGCCATCGTGCGAGCGTTTCGAATCACGCTCGATGCCGATGATTTACCCGACGGTGCCATTCGAAGTCTGATTGGAAAACCACTCACCCAGATGCTCCAACAGTTTCGTCCCTTGGCATCTCCGTCACAAATTGCTGCGCTCGTTGAGCGTTATCGCAACGCATTTTTGCCTCTTGCTGCTTCGCATTCACGCCCCCTTCCGGGTGCCATCGAAACGCTAGCTTTTCTTCGTGGCAAGGTCCACCTCGCTATCGTCACGACACGGATGTCCGACGGCGCCGTGCAGATGCTATCTGCTCACGACATGCTAGACGCTTTCGATCTGGTGATCGGACTCGAGCATGTGGATCATCCGAAACCGCATCCACAACCCATACTTCGTGCCTTAGCGATACTTGGTGTCGAAGCGCGCCGCAGCGTCATGATTGGCGATACCCCCGATGACATGAAAGCGGCCCGTGATGCAGAAACGGGTGCGATTGGTGTAACCACGGGCGCTTTCGACACCCGCGCGCTCGAAAAAGCCGGAGCCCATCACGTCATCGCTTCTCTGACCGAACTCGATGTCTTGCTTCGTCAGCCCATCGAAATGGCCCATCGACAGCGACTCGAGTTCTCAGCACCGTAACATGGCTTAGGACTTGTTCGGTGAGCGCATGCACGTCAAACGGTAATGCCGCAACTCCGCGATCGATTCGCGCACGTCTTCGAGCGCCGTATGCTTCTGAAGCTGTTTGATGAACAGCCAATCACGTCCGTACCATCGTCGAACCAACTCTTTGAGACTCGAGACATCCACCATGCGGTAGTGCAGATATCCATGCAGGGTTGGGAAATAGGCTTTCAAAAACGCGCGGTCCGTGTGGATGGAGTTGCCCGCGAGGATTCCCGCACCGAAAGGGCAATAACGCGATACGCGCGCCATGATCTCGCGTTCCGCTTGAAGCATTCCCACATCCGACGCGCGAACGCGATCGAGCAGTCCGTTTTCCGTGTGCATTTTCCGAACGAATGGATCCATTCGTGACAGCACTTCTTCCGGCTGCCAGAGAGTCACCTCATGCGAATCGAGTTCCTCGAGTTCCGAATCCGTGATCACCACGGCCATTTGCAAAGGAACACAGGTCAATGGCTCGAGCCCAGTCATTTCCATGTCGAGCCAAACCAGAGGGTTGTTCGTGGGGTCTTCCATCGTACCGTAGGACCTACCACAATTCGTCCCATGAACGACAGTGTCGATGATCCTTGCCGAGCCATCCCCAAGGTGGTGCTGGCATCTACCTCTCCCTACCGCAAACAACTGCTCGCAAGACTTCGTATTGCGTTTGAAGCCGTGGACTCGGGCATCGATGAAACACGCTTCAAGGCCTTGGCGCTGCCCCCTTCCGAACTCGTTCGAATCCTTGCGGAACAGAAAGCACAAGCGGTCGGCCATCATCACCCGAACAGTCTCATCGTGGGCGGAGATCAATGCGTCGAACTCGATGGTCGCGTTCTTGGAAAGGCCGGAACGAACCAAGGAGCCATGGGGCAACTGCGCCTGCTGTCCGGGCGAACCCATCACTTGTTTACGGCGCTTTCGCTGCTCGATACACGCAGCGGACGCTGCGACACCGTGGTGGATGTTCACGAAATGACGATGCGTCCATTAAATCCGCGACAAATTGAACGCTATGTGCAGATCGATGAGCCGTTGGATTGCGCCGGTTCTTACAAACTGGAATCCCTCGGCATCGCCCTATTCGACCGGGTCCAAGGCGATGACCCCACCGCCATCATCGGTTTGCCTCTCATGCGCCTTGTGTCGCTCCTTGCCACGGCCGGTTATGACGTCTTTGCACGGGCCGGAAGTGATGCTCGAAAGGCATGAAAACCGCTTGATTTATAATGAAGTCAAGAACGACAGACCGTCGGTCAACCACGGTATCGCCTGGTAACTCTCAGTTCATGCGAATCAGCACTTCGCCGCTTCCAATGCCTCCGCCCACGCATCGCGTGGTGACTCCAACGCTTTTGTCTCGTTTTCGAAGCTGATGAACCATATCGACAATCTGCCGTGCTCCCGTGCATCCCACCGGATGACCAAGCGAGATACCACTTCCCCAAAGGTTCGTTTTGTCCACCGCAAGTCCTTCGATGAAGTGGTATGCGCCCGCTACCACAGCCGCGAACGCCTCGTTGATCTCAAATAGATCCACATCACCCACACCAATTCGGATTTTTTCTAGCAGCGGCGGGATGACCTTGAACGCTCCCTCCCCCATGTATTCACGCTCCACACCCACATTGTGAAAGGCCCGAAGCTCGGCGAGCGGCACAAGCCCAAGCTCTTTCGCCCGGTCTTCCGTCGTGAGCATCACCGCAGCGGCCGCATCATTCAAACTGCTGGCATTGAGGCTCGTGATGGTGCCTCCCTCGGGTTTGAAATACGGCTTAGCGGCACCCAACGCTTCCATGGTGACCGGCTTGGGTCCTTCATCTTTCGCCACCAAAAGCGGCTCACCTTTTCGATGAGGAATCGAAACAGGCACCACGTAATCATCGAAGTATCCGTTCGTCCACGCGGAAAGCGCATTGTGATGACTGCGAAACGCAATCTCATCCTGCTCTTGTCTCGTTACGGTATATCGCTCCACCAGGCGTTCCGTAAGCAAGCCCATGAGTTCGCCTTTCTTTCCGACATTCGTATCCGTCAACGCGCCGAACAATCCATCCACCAGGGAAAGATCGCCAAACACCTGCCCTTTGAAGCGTCCCGAAAACAGATAACGAGGCACATTGGACATCGACTCCACACCCCCCGCCACGCCAAGCGATACTTCTCCAAGCATCAAGCGTCGCGCAAGACTATGAATCGCAGCTCCCCCCGATGCACAATTTTCATGAAATGTCGTGCCTGGCGACGTCGGTGGCACCCCCGCGAACTCGGCTGCCGTTTTTGCGATATTGGGAGATCGCGGATCTTGCATCACCCAGCCCATGCACGTGTATTGCACGAGCGATGGGTCCACCTTGGTCGCGTCGAGAAGTGCTTTGATGGCGTGGGTGGCCAGCTCTCGCGCTTGAAGCGAAGCCAACCCACCCCCAAGAGAACCAATCGGTGTTCGTACGGCACCAACGATCACAACTTTTTTGAACTCGCTCATGACCTAATCTCCCACGGTTAAGCGCGTATTCGGTTTCGATTCCTCGGCGTGGGACTGTACCACAGCCTCGGAGCCTCCGATCCCGTTGGATCGTTTCCGTGCAATCACCACGCCAGGCCAGCGAATCAAACGCCTGCAAGCAAGGCTCCGTCATGGTTCCTGTTCTGTGCCCTTGCCCCACGCGATCATCAACACCAAGCTTTCGCCCGATCCATCATTGACCTTGCACCACGGGAAGCTCGTATGAAAACTGCATCCGAAACACGAACGGAAACCGATTCCATGGGATCCATCGAGGTGCCCTCGACCGCCTATTATGGCGCGCAAACCGCACGCTCCCTGTCCAACTTTCGCATCGGCGACGAGCGCATGCCACGAGAAGTCATTCGCGCTCTTGGCATCGTGAAAAAAGCAGCGGCGCAGGCAAACCAACAGCTTGGGCTGCTCGATGCCAACCTCGCTTCGCTCATCGTTCGAGCAGCCGATGAAGTCATCGAAGGCAAACTCGACGATCACTTTCCCCTGCTGGTCTGGCAAACCGGATCGGGCACGCAAACGAATATGAACGTCAACGAGGTGATCTCCAATCGAGCCATCGAAATGGCCGGAGGGAAACTTGGTTCCAAGTCACCGATTCATCCCAATGATCATGTCAACCAATCGCAATCATCCAACGATGCGTTCCCAACCGCCATGCATGTAGCCATCGTGGAAGCCATCGAAGACCGTTTGCTTCCACGAGTGCGCGCTCTTCGAGATACTTTGGACGCCAAGAGTCAAGCGTTTGCATCGATCGTCAAAGTAGGGCGCACGCACCTGCAAGACGCTACGCCTTTGACTCTGGGGCAAGAAATATCCGGTTGGGTGGCCCAGCTCGACGATGCCGATCACGCAATTAAATCAATGATTCCAGCACTTTACAGACTTGCTCTGGGCGGAACGGCAGTCGGAACGGGCTTGAATACGCATCCAGGCTTTGCCGATCTCGTTGCCACGAAAATCGGTGAGATTACCGGAAGGCCTTTCGAAAGCGCCCCCAACAAATTTGCTTCTCTCGCGGGTCATGACGCCTTGGTAGGGGCCAGCGGCGCAGTCAAACAATTGGCCGTCGCCGCGATGAAAATCGCCAACGACGTTCGCTGGCTCGCTTCGGGACCTCGATGTGGCATTGGTGAATTGACGATTCCCGAGAACGAACCGGGCAGTTCCATCATGCCGGGCAAGGTCAATCCGACGCAATCGGAAGCCATGACGATGGTTTGCTGTCAGGTGATGGGCAACGATGCGACGATCGGTTTTGCGGGAAGCCAGGGCAATTTTCAGCTCAATGTGTTCAAACCGGTGATGGTTTACAATCTGCTGCAATCCATCCGGTTGTTGGCCGACGCCTGTGACAGTTTCCGCGATCATTGCGCGGTGGGTATCGAGCCCAATCGACCGGTGATCGAACGTAACGTGCAGCGCTCGCTCATGCTCGTCACCGCGTTGAATCGTCGCATTGGCTACGATGCGGCGGCTCGAATCGCGAAACATGCGCACCACACGGGCGGAACGCTGAAGGATGCCGCGATCGAATTGAAGTTATTGACGGCCGAGCAATTCGATGAAGCCGTTCGACCGGAAAAGATGGTGGGACCGAGCGAATGAAGGGCAGGTGAGTCAAGCGAGCAATTCGATCATTGGAAATGAAGCGAGTAAAGAAGCGGAGCGATGATCATCGCCACCACGCTGATGAGCTTGATGAGGATGTTGATGGAGGGGCCCGAGGTATCTTTGAAGGGGTCACCTACGGTGTCACCGGTGACGGTGGCCTTATGCATTTCATCATAGGCCTCGCCATATTTCTTGTGTCCTTCTTCCTTGACCTGTTTTTTGGAGTTGTCCCATGCACCACCGGCGTTGGCCTGGAAGATGGCGAGGCACACACCCGAGATCGTGACTCCAATCAGGAGCCCGCCCAGCATGTTGGCAGAATACAATCCCACGGCGATGGGGGCGAGAACAGCCATGAGCCCAGGGGCAACCATCTTCTTGATGGCAGCAGCGGTCGAAATCTCGACGCACTTGGTGTATTGCGCTTTGTCATCGGCGGCGTGAATGATCTTGGCTTCTTCTTCGGTGGGTTCACGTTCTTCGTGCTCTGCACGCTGTGCGGCCTCGAGAGCTGGACGTAGTTCCGGAATCTCGCGGAATTGACGTCGCACCTCTTGAATCATGTCTTGCGCGGCCTTTCCGACGGCCACCATCGCCATGGCGGAAAAGCGGAAGGGGAGCATGGTGCCGATGAGCAGACCGACGAGCACGTACGGGTCAGCGGCATTGAGTTTGACTTCGCCGTTCATCTTCGTGAGATAGGCGGCCGTAAGGGCAAGGGCCGTGAGAGCGGCGGAGGCGATAGCAAATCCTTTTCCGATGGCCGCGGTGGTGTTGCCCACGGCGTCGAGTTTGTCCGTGCGAGCACGGATGTCGCGTCCAAGCTGCGCCATTTCCGCCACACCCCCCGCGTTATCGGCGATGGGACCGTACGCGTCGGTAGCAAGCTGAATGGCGGTGGTGGACAACATGCCAACGGCGGAAAGAGCAATGCCGTACAAGCCGGCGAACTCGTAAGCAACGATAATGGCGATACAAATGCCGAGCACGGGGAACGTGGTGGAGTTCATGCCGACGGCGATGCCCTGGATGACGGTGGTAGCGGGACCGGTGCGGGAGGCATCGACGATGGTTTGGACAGGTTTTTTGAAGGTCGCGGTGTAGTATTCGGTAAGCACACCCACCAAGATCCCTGCGAGCAGGCCGAAGACAACGGCGAGGGCGACACCCCACCACTGGTAGGTGTCGGTATTGCCGGTGAGAACGTCTTTCACCTGAATTCCCTCTTTGGGAAGCAGATAATAAATGCTCGCGACAGATCCAATGACCATCAGAGCCCCTGCTCCGAAGGTTCCCATGTTGAGGCCCGTCTGGGGATTGCCGCCTTCCTTGGTGCGCACGAAGAAAAAGCCGATGATGGAAGCGACGATACCGATCACGGCAATGACAAGGGGTAGATAGACCGCATTCATACCGGTACCTGGGGCGATAGCCTCGATACCAAGTCCGCCTCCGCCGAACCAAGCAACGCCGAGAATCATGGCGGAAACGATGGCACCCACGTAGGACTCGAACAGGTCGGCGCCCATACCGGCGACATCGCCAACGTTATCGCCAACGTTATCAGCGATAGTAGCGGGGTTGAGGGGGTGGTCTTCCGGGATACCGGCTTCGACTTTGCCTACCAAGTCCGCTCCGACGTCCGCTGCCTTGGTGTAAATACCACCGCCCACACGAGCGAAAAGCGCGATGGACGATGCTCCCAAGGAGAAGCCGGACACGAGATTCAACACGAGCATCATGGCCTTGTCGTCGTTGACCGAATCACCGTAGATAGTTGAGAAAACGACGAACATGATGGCAATGCCGCCGAGGGCGAGACCGACGACCGCGAGGCCCATGACGGAGCCACCGGCGAAGGCGACTTGCAAAGCTTCGTTGAGTCCCTTACGGGCGGCGCTCGCCGTTCGAATATTGGCCTTGGTGGCAGTCCTCATGCCCAGGTACCCCGCCAGGCCAGAGCAAATGGCACCGAAAACAAACGCGACAGAAATCATCGCGTTGGTGTCATCGGCGGTGAAGTGGTTGGCGACACCGAGAATGACAGCGGTTGCGACCACGAAGATCGCCAGGCTCTTATACTCCCGAGCCAGAAAGGCCATCGCGCCATCCGCAATCCACTTGCCAATCAGTTTCATCCGATCATTGCCAGGGTCTTGCTTGGTGACCCAGGTCGCGCGCATAAACGCATAGGCAAGGGCTACGAACGCCACAATTATCGGAAGATAGTAAAACACGAAGCTCATTCCGATCCTCCTCCTTCCACGGGCTCGCTAGGGAGTCGAGAATACCGTCGGACTGTTGTTCCGTTAGGAGAGTGCTTTCCGGCTGTCAACGAAAAGGCCAAATTTCAAGTAGTTTGACATATTTAGGCGCCTCTAAGGCGCAATGGTTATGCTAACCCCATTGTTGTCACGATACGCTAAGCCTTGAATATCACACAACAATTTAGTTATTCGCGAGATTGCTTCGCGGTTCGTGTTCTGGAAAATCATCTTCCGATCGTTTTCGTCCTCGCGGTCCCTATCGCTGGACGCCCCCATCATATTACGCCTCGCGTCATCCCACCTTTTCACACCCCAGTCCGAACGCTATCCGTTTTCGGACAGTCAACCAAGTCGACTCTAGATGCCTCGTTAGTCTTCTATTCGTGCATTTCACGGTTTGTTCGCTCGAAGACCATCCGGATCGGTCCAGACGTTCCCCGCATCGAATACTTGCCATCCGTTCGCGCAATCCTTCTGTCCCTTCTTTCATCCAACACCAAAACCACCTTTGGAAAACACAGTCCATGAATCGTCACTCCCCCCAAAATCGCCTCGCTGACGAGCATTCCCTGTATTTGCGACAACACGCCAGCAATCCCATTCACTGGCGCGTGTGGGATGACGAGACCCTGAACGACGCACGATCGCAGGACAAACCAATATTTTTATCCATTGGTTACGCGTCATGTCATTGGTGTCATGTGATGGAAGAGCAGGTGTTCGAGAAGCACGATGTGGCTTCTTTCATGAACGAGCATTTCATCAGCATCAAAGTCGATCGGGAGGAGAGACCGGATCTCGACGCCACCTATATGCAATCCGTTCTACGAATGACGGGTCGCGGAGGATGGCCCTTGTCCGTCTTTCTCACTCCTGATCTGAAACCGTTTTTTGGAGGGACATATTTTCCGCCTGATGTCTTCATCGAGCTGGCGCGGCGCATCCTCGACGTTTTTCGCAATCATCGCGAGGAGTTGAACGACCAAGCAGAAAGGTGGACAGAAGCCATCGAACAAGGGTTTGACAAGCTTGTGTCTCATCCCTTCGATGCACGATTGCTCGACGACGGGGCAAAGGAAGCGGAGGGCTCCTTCGATCCCCACTGGGGAGGATTTCGCGCAAGCATGAAGTTCCCCACACCGGTTCGCTGGCGATTCATCCTGCGCCGGTATCGAAAAACGGGGGCTCAACCTTTGGCACAGATGGTTCGAAAAACCCTCGATGCCATCGCCGCGGGAGGCATCCGCGATCACCTAGCCGGCGGCTTCCATCGCTACAGCGTCGACGAACGCTGGCAGGTGCCGCACTTCGAGAAAATGCTCTACGACAACGCGCAACTCGCCAGCTTGTACCTCGAAGCTGGTGCCGTGTTCGATCACCCGCCCTTTTTCGAGATCACCCGAGAGACCCTCGATTTTCTCATGCGCGAAATGCAAGGGAAAGAAGGCGCGTTTTATGCCAGTTTCGACGCCGACAGCGATGGCACCGAAGGCGCCTATTATGTCTGGTCCCTCGACGAGCTGCTCAGCATCGCGGGACCACGGGATGGGTCCCTTCTCGCTTCTCTCTTCGGAGTCACCGAAAACGGAACCTTCGAAGGCGCAAACGTCCTGTGGAGAAATACTCCCATCGCACGAGTCGCTCGAGATCATGGTGTGGATGAGAAAGACGTCTTGGATTGCTTTTCTCGTTGGCGCAAGGCTCTCCTTTCCCATCGAAACCAACGAAAGGCACCGCGTCTCGATCGCAAACTCGTCACTGCATGGAATGGCTTAGCCATCCAGGCTTTCGCTCGCGCGGCTTCCGTTCTCGATGATCCGACCTATCTCATGGCCGCGGAACGAGCTGCCAACCACTTGTGGAATCACCATCGACAATCCGACGGCACCATCGTTCGTGCCTCCACCGATGGAATTGTCGGCCATTCCGGTATTCTCGATGACTATGCGGCCATGGCCGTAGCGTTTCTCGATCTTCATCAAGCCTCGAACGACATCGAATACGTGCTGCGCGCCCAAAGCATCGTCCAATTCGTCCTCGACCGATTCAGCCGCTCGGAAGGCGGATTTTTTCTCACCTCGAGCGATCAAACCGCTCCTTTGGGACGTCGCTTCGAGCCCTTCGACTCCGTGGAACCTTCGGGCAACTCGATGATGCTCGAGGCCATGGTTCGACTTGCCATGCTTACGGGGGAACAGCGTCTTGTCGAGCGAACGCGTGCGAGCTTGGAAGCCATGACAAGCGTGATGGAACGTGCGGGACTCGAGATGGCAGGTTGGCTCGACGTAGCTCAGCTCTATCTTGGCCCCTGTTATGAGATCGTGTTGGCGGGTGAGAAGGGCGATGAGCAACTTCGATCCCTGGAACGAAAGGTTCGCAAAACGGCGGCATCGCATCTGTCGTTGATGGTGGTCGGAGCCGATGGAGCCGAGCAATCCACCGCGCAACTCATTCCTTTCACCGCGGGAAAAACGGCGCGAGACGGTGTGTCAACAGGCTATGTATGCACGTTTGGATCGTGTCATGCACCCACGACGAGTCATTCGGAGCTTCACACACAAATGATGGTGGGATGGCAAAGATAGGAATCGATTATCGGCGTCGACGACGCACAAGCGCAACTGCACCGAAGGCGAATAGCCCTGCGGCGAAAGCGCCGCCCCAGCTCTTATGACCCACGGTCGAGCAGGCGCATCCGCCATCTTCACCGCTTTCCTCGGGAGCCGCGGTCACGCCACCGCCGCCTGCCCCGCCTGCACCTCCAGCGTCGCCGGTCCCCGTATCCACGATGCATTGACCAATGCTCGAATCGTGAGACGTGCAAACCAGCTCCGTAGGACAGGAGTTGCCACCCTCGCCCCGACAGCCATCGATGCAATGCTGAACGAGCGTGTCGCAGACTCGCCCGCTGTTGTACGAACCGCAATCCGAATCCGTCACGCAGCCGCAGAATAGAGAACCATTGGCTCCCGACATGCATACCGGACCATTGGGGTCGTCTTTGCACATCGATGCATCGCCGTTTGGCCCGGGCGTACACAACACGCAAATACCCACGGAGGTATCGCAAACCGGAGTATTTCCCGTGCAAAGAACATCATTGGTGGCCGAGCACTGTCCACAAGCACCACTGGGCTGACATGCCGGATTGGCGGGATCGTGACAATCCGCGTCGGTTTTGCAGCCCACGCAAGTATGCGTCTCCGGATCACAATGAGGCTTCAAGCCGGAACAATCATCATCGGAAGAGCATTCATCAACCACCACGACCGTCGATTGTTTTCCGACCGTGTTGGGGTCGCCATCGCTTTCATATTCTTCTTCCGCTCCTCCTGCCTCGCCGCTAGCCCGAAGGGTGGCGCTATTGGCAATCTCGCCTTTCGTTGCGGTGACCGTCACGCGAAACTTCACTTCCACCTTCTCGGAGGGAGCCACTTTCCCCCCTTCTGTCGCCGTCGCCCCCGCACCGACACGGATCGTCACACGACCATTGACGAACTCCGCCTGATCATCGCCAGCCTTGTCCGTCTTGGGGCCCACGACTCCCCCGCTGACGATACGAATGGATTCAGGCACGAAGGTGATACCGGGCTGAAGTTGGTCGGTGATGACGGTCTTGATGGCGGTATCATTTCCGGTGTTCTGCGCTTTGATGGTGTACTCGAGAACATCACCGGGCATGACGGCGCCACCATTCACATCCTCCACCTGCTTGGTCACGTCGAAATACGGCGCCTTGTTGGTGATGGAGGTAACGAATCCGCCGAGCAAGTACTTGTCGTAATCGGAGTCAGCCGTAATGACGACAGATGTATCGCCTGCTTTGATGGCGGATCGAACATCGACCGTATGCAGGTCATAGCCAGCCATGGACCCCGGCACACCGGAAAATTGTGGGACATCCTCGTCGCCAGAGTACGGCAAGCCGAGATACGAGCGCGACGAATTGAAAAAGTCCTCCCCAGGAGTGATCGCGTTGCTCATCGGGATACCATTGACCAAAAAACGATCCTGAGGAGGCTCCCCTTGTTCCGGAACATCACCTTCATACATGAACGCCGTCATCTCGGCGGCGAATCCAGACGGCACAATGATGCCCGAAAGCGTAGCGGATACGCTCGACGGCCCGAACTCGGGGTCGATCTTCTCGAATCCATCGAATAACGCCAGGTTGCGGACTTCTTCTTTCGGATTCTCATAAAACACCACCAGTGTCCACGCCGCATAGGAGACGTGAACCAACGTGTTGGCCAGGGGGATCGCATCGACATCCGTCACACGGAAATCGCCCGCGCCCAACTTGCGAACATAGTCCGTAGCATCGCCCGAACACTGGTAATAAAACCAATCTGGATGGGTGGAAAAAGGAAACGGGATGGTAGGGTGACAATGATCCGAAACGATGGTGGTGGGCGAACCATTGACCCAATCGAGCACCGCATCCTTGTCAGGCTGGTCACCGACTTTGAGCGCAGACCAATACAGACGCGCGTAGGTAACGACCGAACCGGAAGGAAGATCCAAGGTGGCCGAAGTGCGAGCTTGTTTGGGCTCGACAGAGACGTTGGCCAGATTGTCACGCCAATACAAATCGCCAGCGCTATCGGAAACTTCTTTTTGTCCTGCACACGAGGCCGTTGCTCCCGGAGGTGGGAGGACCTTTGAGCCACAGTCATAGGTCAGCGTGGAACCAAACACGCGGACATTACCTTTGACATTGGCTTGATAGCGAGGAATCGGGTCAGCGCCGGCAGGCGAGGCCGTCGTCAAAATCAAACCTACGCCGAGGCAACCCAAGCTAGATAGAAAGGTGGTACGTGCAACCATAGTGGGCGCGTATAGCACCCCTGGAGCCGCGGTCGACCACAATCCGTGGGAATACGGGTTTCCGCTTCTTGAATGTCCCAATTACACAATGATCAAAATCGATTCACGCGGGGGGGAATTCACCTAAGGTATTGAAATCCAAGCGATATTTGTAATGAACTCCCCGGAAGTCGAGCAGTCTCGAAGGCGAGTCGGCGCGGATGCCTGGGAACCGTCCGAAGCCACCATCTCGATGTGATCACAATTGTGCGCATCGTCGCGTACCAAATAGGCAACCCGCGACCCATCCGGTGACCACACGGGTTTCGTTACCTCCGCCGCTACCACCTGAACCTCGTTCGTGGCGTCGAGGGATGAGGCCCATAACGTGCGTTTTTGCAGGAAATTCCGGTATAGATATCGCTTGCCATCCGGGGATAACACGGGAGTGTCGGCATCGGTTCTCACGAACGAAAACGTCTCCGTCGCAAAATGCAGTTTCTTGATGCTCCGAACCCCAGCGGGAGGCGATGACGGAATATCGATCATCCCGTACAGCATTTCGGTTTCATCCGGTGTGGGCTGGGGGTGCAGGGCGAATACGGAATCCATTTCCGGTGTAAGGAATTCAAAAACCCGACTGGATAAATCGATACGTCCGATCCGCCATCCTTTGAAGGAGCCGGTCTTAGAAAAATCGTAGCGACGGCATACATAGAGGTTGTGGTCATCGGGGCCGAAGGTATGGCATTCGTCGTTGAGGTTGCCGAAGGCCAACACTTCGGCGGATTGAGAAGCAACGTCGTAGATCCACGTATGCTGGATGGCATCGCCGAGGGTGATATCGTAGTGTTCGGCTTGTTTAGGGTCTCCACAAGCGAACGCGATGCGTTTGGAATCGTGAGACACACCTAGACTCCAGATTCGAAACGCGCGAAAGACGTCCACTACGGACTGTCCGTCCAGGGATATCGCTCGCACCATGTTCGGTGATGGATTCCAGTCGTTGAACAGCAGGAATTCACCTGAAGGAATTGGTTGAAGAGCCTTGAAGTCGATATCGGCGGGAGTTGGTTTCGGAACAACGATGGGGGCATCTTCTTCTTGGTCCGCAGCGACATCCACGGGGGCATCGAAAAACGCGTCTTGTTCATCCACAACGTCGTGGCCCGCATCCACCACCGAGGACTCCTGAGCGGCTTCCGGCAGAAGCACACTCCCATCCGTCCCGGCATCATCGCCCACCTTGGCGTGGGGTGCGGTGGAGGTGTCATCGTCACTGCAACCAAGGCTCCATAGAACCAGGCCTGCGAAGGGAAGAATCCAACGGGACGCGCGCATAGAGTCCAGAATACCTCAAATGGCATGGGAGAGACGATGAACAACCCCATTTTCCGTGGAAAACGTCGAGGCAAGGAGGCCACCGTATTTTCGCGACATGGCACGAACGCCGCACCGATCTCACGCAAAAAAGACGAGCCCCCTTCCCTCACCCGCCTTCTCGTGCCAGTGATCCGGCCGTGCTCGCTCTGTCTCTCAGTAAAAATCTTCTCGTCGATCTGGTCATCTACCTGGTTCCGATGGTTTTATCCCTGAGTGTCCACGAATACGCACATGCGTGGATGGCCTTTCGGCTAGGGGACGATACGGCCTCACGAGAAGGTCGTCTGACGCTCAACCCGATGGCCCATATCGACGTATTCGGGACGCTATTGATTCCCGCTTTCAACGTGCTTCTCGGAGGATTCGCGTTGATTGGGTGGGCGAAGCCCGTTCCTGTACGACCGGTTCGATTCAACCGAAAGGTCACGATGCGTGTAGGCATGATACTGACGGCAGTAGCGGGACCGTTATCCAATCTCATGATGGCGGTGGCTTCGATCGGACTGGCTGCACTTCTGATTCGAGTCGCGCCCGAATGGCTGATGGGAGACCGTCCTACGGGATTGGCCAAGCTGCTGCAAGCCATGTTCATCCTCAACATCGGCCTGTTCATCTTCAATTTGCTTCCCCTTCCCCCTCTGGATGGTTCGCGGCTTTTGCCTCGTTCCATGGATGGGTTTGTCACCCACGTATCTCCCTATTCGTTCATCTTACTATTGGTCGTGATCAATATTCCGTTTTTGCGAGAAACGTTGCTCGTTCAACCGGTGATGTTGACGGTGCGGTTGCTTCAAACCGTATTCAGCACACAGTTGTGGGGGGTTGCGTGACTGAGGCGGATTCGCCGCAGCGTTCCTTACCTTCCGGATTTGCGCAAGATTCGACCTGCATGGTCGAGCTTCCGCAGTTCGAAGGGCCATTGGATCTTCTGCTTCATCTCATCACCAAACATGAACTCGACATCCTCGATATCCCCATCGCCTTCATCACCGACAAGTACCTCGAGTACCTGTCTCAGTTGAAAGCATGGTCGATCGACGTCGCTAGCGAGTATCTCGTCATGGCGGCCACCTTGGCGCATATCAAGTCCAAGATGTTGTTACCTTCTCCTCCACCGGGGCAAGACGATGTGTTGGAAGAGGAACAGGAAGACCCTCGGGCGGAGTTGGTGCGACGCTTGTTGGAGTATCAGAAATACAAAGCGGCAGCGGTGGATTTGGGGGATCGTGCGTTGTTTGGCGCGGATGTTTTTGGACGTGGAGAGATGGAGCCCAGAGATGGTGGACCAGCTCCCCTGGCACCAGTTGGCGTTTTTGCTCTGATCGATGCTTTTCAGCGCATCGCAGAGCGACGAAAAATCCGTATCGATCACGAAATCGATCTGGAACGCATCAGCATCACCGAGCGCATCGGTGAATTGTCTGAGCTTCTTCGGACTCGAGGGCCATGCACGATTGACGACCTTCTTCCCGATCGGATGGGAACCAGCGAACTTATCATCACTTTTCTTGCGTTGCTCGAAATGACACGTCTTCGCATGACTCGATTGCAGCAAAGCCACCCGCTTGCCCCTCTTCACGTAACGCTTGCAGTCTCCGAGCAACAGGAGCAAAAGTCGGGCGTTGGACCGTCCAACGACAACGAGGCATGAGCGATCCCACGCATCCTCCCATCGGCTCCAGCGGGGGAGTCTCCGACGTTTCCTCGACACCTCCCAAGGACGAGAGAGAGGCGCCGATATTGGATTCGCACGAAAACGAGCCTCCCCCCTTCGACATGCCGGACTCCCAGCCGCCGCAACGTTCGGCTTCCGTCATGCGATCGGATGAGGCAGACGCGGAGCCAACATCGGAGCGGAATTATCCCCCAGCCGATGTCGAGGACGACGTGGTGCGTTCTCATCTCAAAGGCTTGATCGAAGCACTCGTTTTCGCGAGTGATGCTCCACTCCCTGCCCCGGAAATCGCCAAAACGGCCAAAGCGGACCGGAAACTCGTCATGGAATTGCTCCGTGAGTTGCAAGAGGAATACCTGTCGCGCGGTATCCGATTGGTGGAGGTCGCCGGGGGATTCGCGTTTCGAACCGCTTCCGCTTATGCTCCCTTCGTTCGCGATGTCACAGCACAGCGTCCCGTGAAATTGACACGGGCCCAGCTCGAGACGCTCGCCATCGTGGCCTATCGCCAACCGTTGACGCGACCTGAAATCGACGATGTGCGCGGCGTGGATTCCGGACCTGTCCTGAAAATGCTCTTGGATCGCGGCTTGGTGCGTATCCTTGGCAAACGCGATGAACCAGGTCGGCCCTTGATCTATGGCACGACCAGCACGTTTTTGTCGTTTTTCAATCTCAGGAGTCTCAAAGATCTTCCATCTTTACGCGAGTTTACGGAACTCACGGACGACTCCAAACGAGCTTTCGAAAAGGCGTTGGGGGAAGAACCGCCCGAGCAACTCGACTTCGGCGAGGCCGTATGGACCAATCCCACGGAGTCCGGTGATGAGCTGGTCGCCGACGAACATTTGAGCCAGATTGGTCACGAGAGCAACACCAGCCACTCCGCTCAAGAGCCTGACCCAATGGGAACAGACCCACACGTTTCAGACGAAGACGACTCGGACGAAGACGACTCGGACGAAGACGACTCGGACGAAGACGACTCGGACGACGACGACTCGGACGAAGACGACTCGGACGAAGACGTTTCAGACGAGGATGATAGGGACTGAAAGAAATCGGGGTCGTGGTTGGCGCTCCCGGGATGGACTGTGGATTTCGCTTCAGACTCGTTGCAGCACGCTTTTCAGATGTTCGCGCAAAGCGCGATAGGCGCGCCCACGATGACTCACAGCGTTTTTTTCCTCTCGGGACAGCTCTGCGAACGTTTTTCCGAGATCTGGGACATAGAAAATCGGATCGTAACCGAAGGTTCCAGAGCCTGTGGGAGCTTCAAGAATTTGACCTTTGGCTCTTCCCTCGACCCAATGCAAGGACCCGGTCTGTCCGTTATCGCGAAGGATCTGTCGACGAGTGGACACGTTGTCGGCGAAGCGGGAGGGTACGACGATGGCCAGACAGGTCACGAATATGGCGTCTCGTTCCGACATGGGGAGACCGCGCATTTTTTCTAGCAGCAGGTTACGATTCTGTTCGTAGCTGGCTCCTGGCCCGGCAAATCGTGCGCTTCGAACGCCTGGTTCGCCTCCCAAGGCTCGCACACACAGACCCGTATCATCCGCCAGGGAGATCTCACCGGTCGCACGAAAAGAAGCTTCCGCTTTGAGGGCAGCATTTTCGGCGAGGGTTTCTCCCGTTTCCTCAACGTCAGGAACACCACAAGCCTGCGCGGTAACCAAATCGAGATCGAGTCCGGCAAGAAGGGATTCGAATTCGGCCACCTTGTCGGGGTTTTTCGTTGCTATGACGAGACGAAGGGGATGGTTCATCGCATCATCGTTGGGAGCTACTGCAGCCAAGCAATATCTCCACTTTTCCTTTTGCATCTGCTCGCATGGTGTCGCAGGTGGCAGAGCACATCACCAATTTGGTTGGATGGTCGTTGTCGTCATATGCCCACCCCTGTTGGGAACCGCAATCAGAAAGCGAATCTTTTCTAGGGATGGTTTGGGACTCGCCACTCGCACCGGGGGTGTAGGCTACTTTGACGAGGAAAGGGTTGACGACTCCAGCGTCGGTGGTTGGCATCTGGTATTCGCAACCGAGAGCAGTGCCTCGTGCTTCGGCAAGGGCTTCCATGAAGTCCTGTTGAACGGCCCCTTCTTTGATGGCGAAGGGAACCTCGGTTCCGCCAGACTGAGCGATGGCGATCAGGATGGCTTGTCCCACGGAAGATATGCCATAGAAACTGACGGCAAAGACAGGAATCCCAGCCGCGTAGGCTTCCGCGGCAATGTCTTTGAGATCCTGTTTCGCGGAAATGGACACAGGAGGACAATTGCCTTCAGGTTCCCCGTCGGACACGAAAACGACGGCGCATTTACGTGCGGGTTCGGCAGTCATCCGGTTTTTGCAAGCATCTACCGCGCCGCGCAAAGCCGGAACGCTCGGGGTATATCCTTCCGCTTTGAGGTTGGAAACCCACGTGCTCCATTGGGAATCTGGAAGAATGGCCCAAGGAACAGCGGGGGAACCGTAGACTGCGGAGTCACAGGTTTCGTTCAATCCACCGATGGGGAAACGCTGACCGGAAACACCGAGACCCGCGGAATCAGGTGCCTGGAGAAACGCCGTCAAACCGGACTTGAGCAACGCGAGTTTCGGCCCATCCATCGAGCCGGACGTATCGACCATGAAGTACATATCAAGCGGAATTCGCTCTGCTTGCAACGTTGTCATCGCACAGGAGGAATCCGGATCGATTTCGCCATCTCCCGTGAGCCCGCTGTCGAACACGCTGCCGGCAGAACCCGAAGCTCCCTCATTTCCTGAACCGCTGTAGCCCGCGTCATCACCGGAAGCCGAACAAGCCCAGAGGGCAAAACCAACGAGGACAGGAAAAAGCAAAGTGCGATGGAGGCCAAAGCGATCCGAGCACGGGTCTAACACGATCATCTCACGTTCGTAGCAGAAGCATCGGTTGCCGACCAGCCGCGGACGTCAGGTTTTGATTCCGTTTTGACCACCTGTCGACTTCGTCATCGAGGGCAAACATCGCGAAATAGGGAGTCTTTGGAGATTGAAACCCAAAACCATCCGAGCAGGGAGCGGGTATCGTTCGGATTGGGTGTTCAGCCGCAAAGAATGCGCTATGGTAGTCAGATTGAGGATGAGGCGGCTCGAGCCTCAGGAGGACTTTATGAAGTGGCGCATTCTTTCTAGCATTCTAAGCGCATCTCTTGTCGTTGGTATCGCCGCGCCTGGTTGCGGCAGCGACGATGGCAATTCCGAAGAGACGCCCACACCGCCGTTCAAGCCCGATCCGAACGCGGCCCCCAAATTGGTTTTCGTGACCAACCAAAGCCAGACATTATCATTTGAAAAGAGCGTCGATCTTACGGTTCGTTACGTGGACGGCAACAAGAACGACGCGGGCATTGCGGGCGCGCCCCTCGACTACGCGATCGTTGGAGAATCCGGTGGCTCGAAGCTCAGCGCCATGCAGCCGCGAACGAACGCCAATGGGGAAGCAACGGTAACGCTGACCGCAGGCAAGCAGAACGCCACGTTCCAAGTCAGCGTCACACCGCCCACCAACGGAGGCGCACCGATTTCTTTCCAGGTAGCGGTATCGGATAAGCCTATCGGAAGCATAGGTGTGTCGATGGCGTACCTTGGCGAGTTGAAGCTCGAGAACCTCGTGCCCTCGCTTTATCAAGGCGTTACTTGTGACAAGCTAAAGGCGGATGACTTACCCACCCCGATCATGACGACGTCGCCGGCGCTTGCGACGGTCAACGATACGACAGCGTTCGTGGCGTTGAATGTGGCCAAGGATTACGCGGTCACGGTCACGGCCAAGGTGGGACCAAACATTCGGGCTTTCGGTTGTGTGGACAACATCGAAGTGGTGCAATCCGATGAAACGAAGATCAAGGTTCCTCTTGCGGATCTCGAGTGGCCGGGACCGGTGCTAGGCACGTACGACCTCACGAATCTTCTCGATTTTGGAGGCACCCTCCCTGAGTCCGTGGAGTTGGCCGTGACCATTCTCGACGAACTGACGGATGACCACGCGCCCAACGGCGGGTGCGATATGGCGAACGAATGGTACGGTGAGGACCCAGGAGCGTTCATTACCGACTTCTTGATGCGCCAGACCTGTCATTGGGAGTGCAAACCGGGGGAGGACTTCGATAATTGCAGCCAAATCAATCATGGCTGGGGCGATATTGGAGCGGTTTGCCAACAGAATATGACGAGTTGGGACGGCGGGAAGCCTCGCTTCTTCGGTGGATGCGGTGCTTGGGAAACGGCCGCTCCATTTGTCCAAAACCAAATCAACGACTTGATGAAACAATACATCCCCGAAGGGGTATTGGCTTTTGCCAACATGGCAGGCGACCTCGCGCGCGCCATCAACAAAGCCAAAATTTATTCGCAACTCAACGTCCAACAAGGATCCGATACCGCGCAACCCATGACCCACCGACTGGTGGAAATGGAAGTGCTCTTGCACGACCTGAAAGGCAAGGAGCACATTTACAAATTCAATTTGGCGGACGTGGGACTCAAGTCGCTGCAGACCAACGCCAATCTCTCTGTCGATGGCATCAAAGTTACGATCCCCGAGCATGAGTTCAAACTGTCCTATGGCAAGCTCATCCAGTACATCTACCTCCACGGACTGCTGCCTCTGTTCGGCTACACCAGCACGGCAGACATGATCCAACACTGGGTCAACTGCACGGCCGTCGGACAGTGGATCTTCGACAAAACCGGATTCGCTTCGGCGCAGGACTGGGCACAATACTGCACGATGGGCATCACCCTCGCGGGAGATACGTTGGACAGCCAGATCTCGGGCTTCATCAAATCCGAGGGTACCCTCAAACTACAAGGCACCTGCGATGCCACGGATATCGATATCAACAACATCGCCCAAACATTGAGCAATGGCAAATGGCTCGGTCAGTGGGGCGAGGACGCTGGTAGCGTCGGCAATGTAAGCGGTACGTTCACCGGCAAACAACACTGATTCCCTCCCATCTCCCTACCATCCTGTCTGCATGCGCTACTTGCGCTGCGCATGTTCGGCGCAGTTGTATGAACGTCTTCCGCGCTCACTGCGCAAGACCTGCGCACTGCACTTCATCCCCTTGCGCAATCCTCGGATCGTCCCCAGATCCGAGCTTGGCATGAATCCGGCATACGGGACGTCATCCAATCAACACACAAGGAGACACCCTGATGAATCACAAGATGTATTACGCCATTGTCATTTCGTTGTTGTCTGCGCTCGCGGCGCTTGTCATCGGCTGCGCGGAACACGAAACCCCAACCACAGGTGAAACAGTTGCTCCCGTTGCGGCGGAGGTAAAAAACAAACAATGCCCCGGATTCGTGGACAATGATGGCGATGGACGATGCGATAAGGCAGCCACGGGAGAATGTGGTTGCGCCAGCGGCGCCTGTGATTGCGGGAAGGCTGGCGGCTGCGATTGCGCAAACGGCGGAAACTGTGAATGTTCCAAGGACGGCGGCTCCTGCAATTGCGCGAAGGCTGGCGGCTGCGATTGCGCAAATGGCGGAAACTGTGAATGTTCCAAGGATGGTGGCTCCTGCCAATGCGCCAAGGCTGGTGGATGCGGATGCGCCAACGGTGGAAGCTGTGATTGCTCCAAGGATGGTGGCTCTTGCAATTGTGCCAAGGCTGGCGGATGCGATTGCAAAGCTGGTGGACATGGCTGCGCCAAGATGGGACACGGCAGTTGCCCCAAAGCCAAAGGACATCATCACTCCGAAGCCGCGATGCCTATCAAGGCCGGGGAATGTGGCTGCAGCAAGAAAGCCGAAAAACCCGCCTCTCACATCTGATCGCCCTCGCTCCAACACCAGGATCACGTAATGCATTCTTCCCAGCCCCCCAAAACCACGGGCTGGATTTCCGGCGCCGTCGCCCTGCTCCTGCTCACCATCGCTTTTCTCGTAAGCTGGCAAACGTGGTCAGGTCTTGACCACGTGCAGCGCATGATGACCGACCGAAGCAACACGTTGCACCGCATGGTGGCCACGGAACTTCGCAACGTCGCTCGTTATGGTGCCGCGCGAAGAGAGCGATTGGACGCCGTGCTGCAGGAAATCGCAAACAGCAAAGATATTGAAGGGGTTTTGCTAGAGCGGGACGATGGTGCCGTCCGTTTCCTTCACGGAACGGTTCCTCAAGTGGCGGAACGTCAAGGTCAATTCACACTAGGAAAAACGCTGGTTGTCACGGGCCCGGTATCCATCGAAACGCTTGGATGCCTGGAACTTCCCAACGAGGATAAGACCGCAGCCTCAGCATGCCCCCATGAGCATGACGCGCCGTCCGATGACCCTTCCAACGAGTTGCCTTCCTGCTGTGCCGCGGATTCATCCTCTGGGCACGTGGGTTGTTCGGGGGGACCTTCGACGGGTCTCGATGGCACCTATCGCGTGACTCTCGCCATCGACGCCACACCGTATTTACGAATCCGTCGTTCCGTGATTTATCAAGCAACCGCTGGCGGACTCGTGTTGCTTGCCTTGGCATTGGCGCTCGGTCGACACCAACGACAAATGCGCCGACATGCGCAGGTCACACAAGCGTTGGCGATCGCCGACGAGCGAGCCCGGTACCTCGAACGATTGAGTCTGGTCGCTGGGGGGCTCGCCCATGAAATCAAAAACCCCATTGGAGCGCTTCGAGGATTTGCACAACTCATCGGAGAAAAAATGGAAGCCGGTTCCGCCGAAGCGGAATACGTAAGTTTGATGGTGAGCGAACTCGACAGCATCACGCGTCGCGTCGATGGACTTCGACAATTCGCCCGTCCGGCACCCATTCAGTTGCAATCGGCGTATCCCACGGAGATCGTACAACGTATCGCGGCCCTGCTTGCGCCAGACATCGCTTCTCGTAAGCTTTCGATGCACCTCGATTTGCCACCATCCCCGGGTCCCAAGGGCATGATCGATGCGGACCGATTGAGGGACTTGATCGTGAACCTCATGACCAATGCCATCGAGGCTTCGCCCGAGGGCGGAACGGTGTACGTTCGTTTCATGCTCGATCAAGACACGCAGACTTTCTTGTTCGAAGTGCAAGACGAGGGTCCAGGAATCCCGGTGTCGGAACGGGAAGGCGTTCTTCGTCCGTTCCACTCCACCAAACCCGATGGGCTCGGGTTGGGATTGGCGTTGGCACAACGAGCCGTGGAAGACCATCGTGGAACTCTTGAAATCGATTCCTCATCCCATGGAGGAACGGCTGTGCGAGCCCGATGGCCGAGGAGTGCGACCCGTGAAGGATAGGATAGCGCTCATTGCGGATGACGAACCGGCTCACCGACGAATGCTCGGAGCCGCGCTCGAAAGCATTGGAATGCAATGCCGGTACGCGGTCGATGGGGAGGAAGCCGTTCGGGAAGTAGCTGTATTTACACCACATTTACTGGTGCTGGACTTGCGCATGCCGCGATTGGATGGTCTCGGGGCGCTAAAAAGAATTCATGAATTGTTGCCCACGTTACCCGTGGTTGTGGTGACAGCGCACGGCGATATTCGAGCGGCGGTCGAGGCCATGAAATTGGGGGCTCGAGATTTTTTGGAAAAACCGATCGATATCGAAGAGCTTCGCGCTGTGGCGCTCGATTTGCTGGACCGACCCGGACCGGCCGCACGCTCTCCCGCGGCGGATGCCGACCAAGACGAACCACGATCGCTTGTCGGCATCAGTTCCTCGATGCGCCAGGCTCGCGAAACGATTCGGCTCGCCGCACGCTCTGCGGCAACCGTATTGGTGCGAGGAGAAAGCGGCACGGGGAAAGAAGTCGTCGCACGGGCCATCCATGAGTTGTCCGATCGACAAGCAGGCCCTTTTATCGCGATGAATTGCGCGGCAGTTGCCGAGGGTGTGCTCGAAAGTGAACTGTTCGGACACGAACGAGGTTCATTCACTGGCGCGGAAGCAAGACGTCGTGGACGGTTCGAACTCGCGGACGGCGGCACACTCTTTTTGGATGAAGTCGCGGAAATGCAGCCGCACCTCCAGGCCAAGCTCTTGCGTGTGCTGCAAGAGCGCTGCTTCGAGCGAGTCGGTGGTGTGACACCAATTCGCACCGATATTCGCGTGGTGGCCGCCACCAACCGAATTCCTACCGAAGAAATCGCCTCGGGACGTATGCGAGAGGATTTGTATTACCGATTGGCTGTTGTCGAAATCGTATTGCAGCCGCTTCGCGAACGAAGGGAAGATGTGCTTCCCACCGCGCACCACTTGTTGAAACGCCTCAAACCCGACGGCGATCCTCGATTATCCGCTCAAGTGGCGAGCGCGTTGACGAGGTATGATTGGCCGGGCAACGTGCGGGAACTGGCGAATGTGTTAGAGCGCTCGTTATTGTTTGCGGGTAATGGCGAGATTCGCCCCGAACACTTGCCTCCCTCTTTACGCGCGTTGTGTTCGCAGCAAGATGCCGAGCCGATCACCGAAACCGGCGTGCGTCCAGGAGTTCCTTTGGAAGAAGTCGAGCGCGAATTGATCCAAAAAACGTTGATGGCCCTTGGCGGCAATCGAACACGCACCGCTGAGGCTCTTGGGCTGTCACGACGAGCACTGCTATATAAGATCAAGCGATTTGGGTTGCGGGATGGATAACGTATCCAATCACCAACTCGTTCCTCCGCGCGCCTACCATTCAAGACGCCGTTTCGGAATGGCTGTCGACCTCGATGCGGCAAAGAAAGATCCTGTCGGCCACGCTTTCACACGATTGAATCGGTGATTTCACTTCCCCGTTCATCGCACAACCAAGCCCCTGCATAATCCTCCTCCAAGCTTGTTCGTCCATGGCGGCAACCACCGCTTGGCTTACCCCGAGCACACGAAGTTCGTCGTCAATCAGCACGCTGGGATAGTCGTCGGCCAGGTAACGATACCCCTCAACCACTTTTTCATGCTCCGAGTTCGACGGATGGATGCGGTCGAGAACTGCATTGATTGATCGCATGACCGTGGTCAATGTCTGGGGAGCGCCCGCGATCGTGCATCGTCGGTACACATCTCCTGCATGCACCGCGTTCAGAACCTGAGTAAGCTCGTCGATGGGAACCAAAATCCGCTGCTGCACTTTTCGGATGACGAGAAGGCCGCTCGCCACCCCGAACACACACAGCAGGGTTACGGCCCAAGCCCCTCTGGGGCCAAGCCGTTGGGCCTGTTGATTCGCCTCGTGCATCGCGTGCCGATTGACCGAAGCCAATCTCATCAAGGCTTCCACAACCTGTTTTCGCGACGAAGCATCGCCAGCCATCGCTCGAGTCCACGCCCTGTCGATCGTTTCGATCTCGGCGTGTTCGCCGGACTCCGTGATGTTGTTTCGAACACGCTCGAGTTGCTTGTTGCATTGGTCCACGACGGAAGGGTTCACCGAATCTGGACCGGCTTGGGCGAAAACTGCGAGAATTTGCTCGACCGCTTCGAGGGACTCATCGTTTTCATCAAGTACATGCCCGATCGCGGGGCTCATTCGTGCGAATAGCCAAACGGAACCGACACAAACGATGATGAGGGACAACACGAGAGCGCCCATCCCGAGGTACATATCTCGTTTGAATTCCATAACTTGCCCCTACTCCAGTTGATCGAGGAGCGTGGATACCGCCCCCACTCTCGACACCACCACCAGCATGTCATTGCGGCGCAATGGAGATCGGGGGTCGGGGGTTGGAACGGTGTCAGAGCCACGTTGGAGGGCCACAACGGTGATGCCATGCTTGCGTGGCAGTTCCAGCTCGATCAAGGTTTTTCCCACAAACGCCTCAGGAACGAGCAATTCCGTGATGATGATGCCAGCGCTGAGGGGATACTCTCCCATGACACCTTCATGGGCGATATGTACAGCCAGGCGCTCCCCAAAAGCGTTTTCCGGATTCACCACCTCATGGGCCCCGACCAGTTTGAGAATACGAGCGAGGACGGGATCTGCCGCTCTTGCAATCACGCGTCGAGCCCCCATCTGCCGTAGCAACGCCGTACACATAATCGCAGAATCCCTTGATTCATCACCGATTGCGCAAATACACACGTCTCGTCGCCCCGGGGCCGCGCGTGCCAGCGCCTCTTCGTCCGCACCATCGAAGGAAGCTGCTTCCGCCGCAATATCGGCTGCCAATCGGGTCAGTTTGGGGTTTTTATCCACCGCCAACACATCCACACCAAGAGCTGTCAACGAGCGCACCAAAGCCATCCCAAACGGGCCGAGACCGAGCACCAATGCCTGCTTTTTCATCTCGTCATGCCTTTCCCGCCACTCATCCCACTTCGATCTCTTCCGCTGGCAATTCCCACGACGAAGCCGCCCGTCGATCCGAGAGAATCAAAAACGCGGTGAGCGGACCGACACGCCCCAAAAACATGCACCCCATGATGAGGATTTTTCCTGTCTCATCGAGTTGCGCCGTGCCGCCAAGGCTCAACCCGACCGTACCCAAAGCAGATACTACCTCGAACAAAGCCACCGGTATTGCCAAAGGCTGCGCGATGAGCAACAGACTCACCGCAATCATCGTCGCCATCCCACTGAGCGTAGCAATGGCCGTCGCCTTGAATACGGTGGGAGCAGGGATCGTCCTGCCAAAAACCTCCGCCGATGCCTTCCCCCGCAACGCGCCCAACAATGCCACCAACAACACAAAGGCAGTCGTGGTTTTGATGCCACCGGCGGTGCCTCCTGGACAGCCTCCGACGAACATCAGCACCATCATCATCACCCACGTGGCCGGATGCAGTCCCTGATAATCCACCGAGCAAAACCCCGCCGTCCGAAGCGTTACGGATTGAAACCAGGCGTTGTGAATTCGATCCCAGGTCGTGAGCCCTGCGAGGGTCCGTTCCCATTCGAGGGCCCCATACGAAATCGAGCCCAATACAAGGAGAAATACCGTCGAGACGATGGCCACTTTCGCCTGTAATCCAAGCCGTCGACCGCGCAAGGCGTGGGGAAGAGCCACAATCACCACGGGAGACAACCCACCCGCAATGATGAGCAGGCTCACGGTATCCAGCACGATGGGGCTTCGCTGATAATGGATGAGGTTATCTGGTTGCAACGCAAAGCCAGCATTACAAAAGGCAGAAATCGAAGTGAACACGCCATGCCACAGGGCTTTCGGCCAAGGGGTTCCGAGCCTCACGAAAGAAAACGCCAATATCCACGCACCCACGGTCTCGAACACCAACGTCACGGAAAGCGTGCGACGCAACGCGTGGTATACGTCCGCTCGGTTTTCGCGGCTCACCAGCGAGGCCATCACCGCCTCTTGCCGAAGCGATAATCGTCGCCCCAGCAAAGACAGGGCGGAACTGGAGATCGTCATGATTCCCAATCCACCGGCCTGAATCAACAGGAGCAAGGATAGCTGTCCGAAAACGGATAGATCCGTCGACGGATCCAACACCGTCAGTCCCGTAACGCACGACGCGCTCACGGATGAAAATGCAGCGTCAAGGATACCCACCCCTTCGGTCCGCGGTGAACTCCAGGGCAAAGCAAGCATCACGGTTCCAACGGCGCATAAACCGGCAAACGTACCCACCAGCAATCTTGCCGGGTGTTCCAGCACGAGCGCGAGAATTCCCCTTCCTGCGCGCAAACGAACCATGGATAATAGCGCGCTCATACCCGACAACACGGCGGAAATCATGAGATAGGCTCCCGACACACGCGTTATCGCTACCCATGCCGACATCCCCATTGCCACGAGAAGAATCGTCACCGCGCACCAAGCAAGCCAGTTGTTCCATTGCCTTCGCAACACTCGCATCCACGGTATCGACGCGATGAAAGCCCCGATCGCGGCGACCCCTGCGGCGCTCGCGGCCCTTGATTCCAACGCCACGAATGCAACGAGACAGATCGAAGCTACACTCGTCCCTTCGAGGGGATGAGGTTCACGTTCTATCCGTATACGGTCTCCCTGCGGTACCTTTCTCCACAAGGAACCAAGCATCAAGGTTGACGCAACCATCAACAGCAGCATCAGAACGTGTCGATGAACAGCATGCACCCCGACGACACCAAGCGCTCCCACCACGGCCAAGGTGGCAACCGTCTGCGCAATCGGGCGAGTGGGGCGCACCTGCGCGCACCCAAATAACAGCAAACCACAGCCTATTCCCGCAACAACCCCCCATACGCTATCCACGTAAGCCACGACGAGCGCGACAATCAGCGGAGCCACGCTTGCGATCCACGACGGAACAGGTGACCAACGGGATGGCATGCGCCAATTCCTCTGCCCGGAACCGCTATCACAACTGAGCACAAAGCGGAATGAATATGCTGGGCCTATCGCTACGAACGCCCAGCCTCGCCCGAACTCCGATTCTTCGCTACAGTGTTTTCGCCATGATCACCAGACGCCAAAGCCTCGATAGGATGCTGTGGGCCGCGATCGGTGTGGCCCTACCCACGACCGGCTGCGCGACTTGTCCGTCTCCTTCCCCCTTTCTCACCACCCCCCTGCCCCAGCCGCAACCATGCCAAGGACCCGCCGCCGCTTTGCGCGAAGAAGATGTCGCCCTTCTTCGTTCCACCACCAGGCCGCTACCCATCGTTCTTAGAGACGCTGACCAAACCGAAATCCTTCGCCGCCATGCGCGGATCGTCTCACCATCCGATCGGGACCACCTCGGGGATCTCGAACGGCGACTGCGCGAGACCCTTGCAGATTCAGGAAATGGAGTAGGCCTCGCCGCACCACAAATTGGCATTGGGGTGCGCGCGATCGTGGTCATGCTCGATGCCCGTGGCAACAACCCGCACGTAGATTGTTTCCTCAACCCCCGCATCATCGAGCGAAGCGATGATCTCACGCTGGACTATGAAGGTTGCCTGTCGATTCCCGATGTATGCGGATTGGTCAAACGCAATCGTCGGATCGTCGTGGAACATGGGCTGTTCGGAAGCCGGGATAGACTCGTGGCGGAGCAGTTCGACGCCAGAATTTTCCAGCATGAAATCGATCATCTCGATGGTGTGCTTTATGTCGACCGTGTGCAAGGTCAGACCCATCCCAAAGATAAACTCAAGGAATTGCGGGAACAATTGCGTGCTCAGCAGCCCGCGGTAGCCTGTACCCCCCGATTCGGTGGCCGACACCGGGATGAAATCCTCTTGTAATCCCGTAACATTTTTGCCCTAGTCCGGTCCAAAGCGATCCATCGCTACCTTGGCGCCTTGCGTGATCACGCCTCATCCAAGGGTGTCGCCCCACGGATGGTTGGCTCCGCAATCCCTCGACTCGATCTCCGTTTCGAATCGTTCGATTCTGCCGTACAACCTTGCTTCATGAGACGCGGTGTAGATTGGCAAGTGCTTTTCGTTCCGACGATTGTCTCGACGCTCATGGGATGCGACTCCTGTGAGAAAGAAAAGCCTTACGTTCCCTATACGGTCGACCCTAGCGCCATGGTCAGCGGAGCCATTTCCTCGGATCCCGCTGAGTCGCCAACGATGCCGAGCATCGAAACCTTTTCACCAGTCGTGGCCAAACGCCTCAACGGTGCGCTCTCTGTTCGGACGGCGGAGGGCACGGTTTCCGCTCCGGCCGGTAAAGCGATCGATTTATGGCTCGAAGCCGACCTGACGGCCGATGGCAAGCCCGACTCCGTGGCCTGGCTTCGGAGCACAGATGGTCTCACGGGAGAACTGGTACGCTTCGTTACCACCCGACCGGGCGAAGCCTTGTCGCTTTCAACACTCGTTTCACTTCCTCCCGATTTTGCGATGGCTCCGGACTGCAAGGCAACTTCGGATTTGCGCCAGGTAGGTCCTCGAACCGTGGCTCTGTCGATTCGAAAAATCTGCCCGATCGGAACCAAGAACGTCACCACACAATGGGTCGCAGCCCTGGTGCTCGAACGTAACCCTGCATTGCGGTTCCAACTCATCGTCGACCAACCACCGATTGAAAAACTCGAGATTTCGTTGGATGCGCTCGACCGCGATGGCGATGGCTTCGACGACCTTCTGGTTTCGTTTCAGAGCAACGGGTCCACCGCAGCCTTCGAGGAGCCGAAAACCGAAAACGCGGTAGCCACACTTCGCTACTTCGATCGACCCGCTGGCTTGTCACGAGATCCCCATGAGCCCACGTCTTCGTTTCTCGCGATGGCCCAACGACTCGAACGATTGGCCAAAGGCAATGCCAAAGACAGCGTGGCGCCGATCGCACGTGCAACTCGACAACTCCACTTGTCGCTATGCGGCGAAGGCGATAGCCGCATCAAGATCATGGGGCAGCCTTTGCAATGTGGTTCTCGCGATGCCATGACTCGAATCACGACGGCGGAGCTGGATGCAGCGTTGGGTTCGAAAGACATTCTTTCTGCCCTCGGGGCTTACGAGCGTCTTCGGGAGCAAGGAACCGGCACGAAGGAACTGGATACAATCCGAAAACGGATAGAGAAGGCCGTTCCGTCAAGAAGCGTTCAAGCCTACTTCCTGCCCTTCGGACCTTCGGTCGATCCGTCGGGTGGCACATGGAGTCCTCTGGCTTTTCTTCCGGATGGATCCCTGCTCATCCGCACCGACAATTCGGTGATGCGTTTCGACGCCAAACTTCGTATCGCACTTCCCGATCCGGATAGCGGCCCCATCGCACCTTGGTCCCTGCGCGTGGAAGCTTCGGGCGGTTCAACGTCATTCGAAGGGGTCGAGGGTCGAGACGGTTGGCTATGGGCTCGATGGCGCCGAGGAAACGATACCATCGAGGCATTGCTTCCTTTCGATACGTCCCTCACAAAGACGACTGCCCGCCCGGTTGCTTGGTCTTCCACAGGCCTTCATCTGCTCACGAGCCTTGGTCCCGTTTGGGTGTCCACACAAGGTTCGAAGGTGAAACGAACGATTCCGGAAGCAACCCCTGGAAGCTTGGGAAGCCCGCGCTCGCCCGATGGGCACCAACTCGTTCATGCTTCGAGCCTGGGTCTCGTCGTGCTGGATAAAGGAAACGACGCGACTCTCTGGCGCGCACCATCGCTGCCGAACGGTTATGAAAAGCTAGCAGGCTGCGTCATATCGAACGGGGCCACGGCAGTGGCTTGCATCGACAGCGCCATGACACGCGTGTTCTTGAACGAATCCCAGTAAACGATGACCGATCAGCGCTTGTTGACGCGTTCCATATAGGCACCCGTGCGCGTGTCGACTTTGACCCATTCGTTCTCATTGACGAAAAGAGGAACTTGAATCACCGCACCGGTGGACAAGGTTGCCGGTTTGGTCACGTTACTGGCCGTGTCACCGCGAACGCCCGGATCGCAATGAGTAATCTCGAGTACGACATGCGCAGGCATGGTAACGTCGATGGCCTCTCCTTTGAAAAATACGATTTCGACAGCAAGCCCATCGGACAAGAACTGACTCGATTCGCCGAGCACGTCCGCGGGAACCGACACTTGATCTCCCGACTCATCCATGAATACGTAACCATCCCCATCCGGATAGATGAAGGACATGTCGCGTACTTGCACATCGGCTGGTTCGAGTTTATCCCCAGACCGGAAGGTGCGGTCAATGACTGCCCCGGTTTGCAAGTTCTTGATGCGGGTTCGCGTAAAAGCCTGTCCTTTGCCAGGCTTCACAAATTGGGCCTCCACGATGGTATAGGGTTTTCCATCGAGAACAATTTTCAGACCTTTGCGGATGTCACTTGTATCGTACATGGTAGGCAGCTCCGTGAAGGGGGTCCGCGTTGGTAATTGTCGAGGCGAAGCCATTATCACGCGACAGGCTTGCACGCCAACCCCACATATGTGCTAGGGGTTGACTTCCCCACCGCCAGGCACCGCGAAAGGGGCAAACCATGGATGACTTCGATGACGAGCTACGTGAAATCAAAAGGGAAATCATCGAATCGCGCGGGCTTGTCATCAAGACGAACAACCTGACGAACGCCCTAGCCGCCGATATAAAAAGTATCGCAAAACGACAACAAGGGTACGAACGGCGGATCGTGTGGAATAGCGCCACGGCCTACGTGGTTTTCGTCATCGTCGTATTCGTCGCTCTAAAACTCGCCTGGGATGCACGGGTGGATGCCGTCCGAGCCGAAACCGAGCAAACGAGAGCCAAAGCTACCCGCTTGGAAGCAGAACTTCGGGATATCCAACAACGGGAAGAAGAACGTTCCCGCGCCGATTCCAAAGCTGCATCCCTGTACGAATTGGTCCGACAAAACAAAAAAGCTGACCTCATCCAGGCCTTCGAAGCCCTGGACAAAGAGCTGCTCTCGAAAACAGAGCTTCGCGTCTTTTCAGATGCCGCCGAACTCGCACGAAACGACCTATCCATCGAAGCCTACCAAACCGGCCTGGAACACAGCCGTACCGGACGTTGGCACGATGCCCAACAGTCTTTTGCAGACTCGTTGAGATACAAAAACAACGCTGCCCACTCCCCAGCAGCCTTGTACCACCAAGCCGATGCCCTTCGACGCCTCGGCCGTCAGCGTGAGGCAATCCCCATCCTCATGTCCCTGTCGGAAGCTTCCGCGGACAAAGAATACCTCGATGACGCCACCTACCTGCTCGCGCAATGTCTCGTCGATATCCAGGCATGGAATGACGCGAAAACTTCGATGCGCTCGTTTCTTCGCCGCTTCCCTACCAGCCCGTTCGCCAATGATATTCGCCTCCAACTCGCCGATCTCAACCTCAAACATTGAGCCCTCCGCACCGCCGCGAATAGGTCGGCGAAGCGCTTGCCTGTAGCACCTTGATGCGCATGGCTTCAGTTTGCACGACGTAGTGATGCCGCGAATAGGTCGGCGAAGCGCTTGCCTGTAGCACCAATCCTATGGGCCGTCCTCGCCCCCCCCCCACGCAACGCTTCTACCCCATCCCCTTCGGGCAATCGATTGTTGGACAACCGCCCAGGCAAACGCATCGCTCCTACCGAAATCGGGACGCCAACAAGGCCTTTCGCGCGGCTGACTCGCCCTCAAAATCGTGCAAGTGCCTTTGAGATTCGTTCAAGAGATTCGAATGGAATGCCTGCCGGTGCTCTGATGCGACAGCCACCTGTCCCACGGACCCATTTGTCAACCAGCAAGACTCGTAGGGTTTAGAAGTAACCACCAACCTGCGTGAAAATCCCGTAGGTTGTGGTCTTCATACCGTCTTCGCCCTCTGTTTTAGAACTCAGATCCATGCTGAACCCAGGCCCAATGCCAATGAAAAAATGCTCCGCGGGACTGATGGTGAGCGGAGCAAAAATATCAAGCCTGATTTGATTGCTTCCCACGTTTGCGTCCCCTGCATCAATACTGCTGTTATGATAGGAAAGTCCCAGTTTCGGCCAAAATGATAACGTGTCGTCGTCAATCGGAATGGCATAGCCCACGCGGGCACCAATCTCGAATCCTGTGGTCTTGGTATCGCCAGCTTTCTCATAATTGACCCCGAGCGCTCCACCGATAGACAGACTCTCGATCACGAAATAGTCAAGCGCAGGCCTGACAACGATAAAAGTCGAAGGATCCGGTGAGTCCCCTGCCGGAGGTGTGAGCTTCATTTGCCCCACCGACAACTGCAGATCGCTCGAGATGGCTATTTGACCCTCTTGCCCAAGAGTCTCTTGCGCGGAAGCGGTCCCTCCTACAGCCACTATCCCCATGATCACGATACTTGATAGTATTACTTTTTTCATCGTTTTACCTTTTTCAATTGTTTTCAGACAGCCGGCTACAGATTCCGTGAAGTGGTCTCATCGGAATACCGTCGCTATCGGTAGCACTATTGTTGCGATTGGTTGAGTTCTTGGCTTTTCTGTCTGTCGTTTGGCGAGATGACCTCGTTTCGATTTTTTGGCTCGCGCTAGGACATAAGCAGCAGAAACCGCTCCCGCAAGCCTCCTCATCCCCGATTGTTCACTCCGCGCGAACACGGCCATGGCAACTGCCAACTTGGAATCGAGCGAAAGGACGGCCAAAAACGAATCGTTTCAAGGGGGCCGACGGTCCAACAGAGGCACCAAATAGAAATCCGAGGTTCCGGTACAAAAATATCGCGGCATCAGGGCCCCTTGGTCGTGTGGGTCCCATACCAGCCCGCCACGGTCCGGCGCGCTCGTTTCAACCACCCAAACCGAGCATCGAAGGCCTTCATCCTTGACCCATGACGGGCGTTACACGGACCGTAACGCCTGACCAATCCGCATTCGAGCCACTCGCCATCCCGCCAGCATGGTGCCTGTCGCAGCCGTGGCCAGACCCATCAAAAAAGTGATACCAGCCATCGGTGCCTGCAATTCGATGAACACCTCGAATTGTCTCGTCAATCCAGGTGCCGGGGGCATCAGAATCCCGTTTCGCAATCCCACGAAAACCAAAAGCATCGTCAACAACAACCCGAGCAAACTGCCCAACGCCCCAAGAGCAAGCCCTTCCCAGGCGAGCATCTTCATGACATCCCAAAAAGACTCACCATTGGCACGAAGATTTCCGATCTCCTGCTTTCGGTCAAGGATGGCCGTCGCCACCGTATTCAAGATCCCCAACAAGACAATCGTCAGAATGATGAGTTGAATCACGGCGAATTGCTGTTTAAGCCAATCCACCGAATGCTGGTAATAGACCTTGTCCAACACCGCGAACGGCACCGCTTCCAATTCAGGATGCGCTCGTGTCACCGCGGTCGCGACCCGATCCCAATCTTCGAGACTCGCCAACCCAAGCGCCATCGACTCCACACGATCCGTATCCAACAACTGCTGCGCCTGATCGAGCTGAATACGAAACATCACATCATCCATCTCGCGTGAGCCCGTATGAAACACGCCCGTGACCACCAGATCCAAGCCGTTGATGGTTCCTTCGATGGTGTTTCCCAACACCGTCACCCGATCGCCCGGCTTGACATCCAGCGCCCGCGCAAGTCCCCGCCCCAATAAAATACCATCTTTTTGATCCGATAACGTCTCGCCCTGCTCCACATTCAACGTATAAAAAAACTTCGCTTCCTCCGGTCCATCGATGCCCTGACCCCGGCCACTCACCGTCACTCGACCGTTGGTCAGCAAGGCAAAAAACTCCACCCGCGGAAATACTTGTTGCACACCTTCAAGCCCGGATACGTCCTGTGCCACCTTCCTGGCATCCTTGATCCAATGCTCCCAAGGCTTTTCGTATACCTTCTCGCGATACCCGACCGTGTTGATCTGACCATGACCAAATCGAGCGTGGATCGCATTGGCTCGATATTGATTCATGATCCCCGTGTTGAAACCATCGAACAAAAAAATCGATCCAACTCCGATCGCCACCGTGAGCAACACCGCAAACGTTCGACGGGGATGACGCATCAGATTGCGCAGCGCGACCAAAATTAGCATGACACGACCTCCCCATCTCGTAGTTCGATTTGCCGAGCCGCAAACGCAAACACCATCGGGTCGTGACTGGCTGCAATCACACTCACCCCCCGTTCTCGGGTCTGCTCCGCAAAAATTCGCATGATCTCTTTGCCCGTCGCTTGATCCAAACTCGCCGTGGGCTCATCGGCAATGATGACATTGGGACGTTTGGCCAAGGCACGAGCCAGCGCCACACGCTGCCGCTGACCTCCGCTCATCTCCAACGGACGCTGCTTGCGTTGCGATGAAATTCCCACGGTCTCCAAGGCTTCGTCCACACGTTTGCGACGCTCCGCTTTTGGCACGCCCTGCCTTGTCAAAAAGTATTCGACGTTCTCTTCCGCCGAAAGAACCGGTATGAGATGAAATTGCTGAAACACAAAACCAATGTGGAAGCGACGCAAACGGTTTCGATCCGTCTCCGTCATCTCCGACAAACTTCTTCCCTCGAAACGCACCGTACCTTGCTGAAGAGGCTCAATCAGCCCAAGCACACTGAGCAAGGTCGTTTTCCCCGACCCCGAGGGCCCGGCAAGGCATACGAAATCACCCCGCTTCACCTGAAGCGATACGTTGCGAAGCGCATGGACTTTCTGTCTCCCAAGCTCATAGACGAAACTCAAATCGCAAACATCATAAAGCAGCGTGTTGTCTTGCATTCCCATACCCGCTACACGTAATTGCTCCTATCGTACACGCCAAGGTTGTCGTTGACGATGAATGTCCGGGCTTCCCATCAAGGGCCCAACGAAACCGTGGAGTCTGCCGTATCTTGCTGTCGATTTCGCCTTCCAAAGACTTGATGCCGTCCCCCACCAGCCAGCCGTCCCCTTGGCCTGCCTTTCTCACCATTGGTTTGCTCCTCACCACCATCAACATCGCGGCCATCCTGTCCGCCGCCCTCGCTTGGTGCATCGCCGGTCAATTCAGATGGATCGTCGCTCTCACCGGCGCGTTCGGCAATATTACCCCCGGTCTGCTTTTCACGACCTTGCTCTTCGTTTGGCTTCACAAACGAAAAGCCCTTTTTTTCATCAGCCTAGGGCTCTTGTTCGTCGTGCAAACCATCACCACCATCACCTGCACCGAATTTATGCTGCAACGCGGGGCTCCCATCGCCCCCATCGATGTGCTCAACGGGCTGGACGCTGGTTTTCTCAACAGCCAACTCGGTGTGCTGACCTCATCGCATGTTGGCCCCTACCTGGCCCTGTCCATCGCGGTTTTCGCCCTCAGCCTGAGCCTGCTGCATCGCCAATGGATCCCGATCCCACGACAAGGAATCCTGATCGTGCTCGCCGTGCTCGGAACTTTCATCCTCCTATCGCTCGGAATTCACCGCACGGATCGAGGCAAACACGCCCTGCGCCCCTATGACCGCTTGCTTGGAGCCCTGGTCACGACCAATCACCTCAACATCATCGTCGGCCTCGAACCTGCATTGAAAAAACAAAACGTCACCGACTCCTCCGCCCTACCCGCTCTCGCCATGATCGGTCTGCCGATCCAACACTGTCCCGACGGCCTCCACGTGGCGGAGCCAATCACCCAATCATCAAAAAACACGTTAGTTTACAATAGGTTATACGAATTGGGGATACATTTGGGTGGACGCGGACGCCCGTTATCCCTGCTCTTCATCATGCTCGAAAGCGTGGGTGCAGAAGACATTGCCTGCTTGGATGCAGGCGCTCCCCATGGCCTGACCCCTTATCTCGACGACTTGATCCAACGCACACCCCATGTGCTTGTAGGAAAGCGTTTTCATCAAGGAGGACAACGAACCGCCGGCGCCATGTCATCGCTGCTGTGCGGCGTGGGTACCGGACCGTTCGGTATCGCGCCTCTTCGCGATCTTCCAGGACTCAAACTCCGCTGTTGGCCCGACCTCGTCGCGGAGGCAGGCGGGGATTTACGCTTTTTTTACGCCGATAACCTTCGATTCGATCGCTATGACGAGACGCTTCTCGAACATGGTTTCCGCTACTTGCATACTCCCCGCACACAAGGACGAGCCCGAGGCGCGTGGGGTCTGTCAGACCAAGAACTCTTTGCCGACGTTCTGGCTGATCTTGCACAAACCTCCGCTGGCATCACCCCCCAGGCCACCCGGATCCGGGGCGTGCTGACCCTTTCGACCCATGGCCCCTTCGATATTCCCCAGGATATGCCCGCGGACCTTCGGGATCGCTCTCGGGACCTCGTACACAAAAGCACACAAGACAGCGTGAAACGCGCTCATTGGACGACCGTAGCTTACCTGGATCATGCTCTATCCCGCTTCATCCCCGCTTTCATGCAAGCCGAAGAAAAAAGTGGACGCACCGCCGTGGTGATGATGGTGGGCGACCACACCAGCGGTGTCGGAACGACCACCAATCCCCTTCAACGAAGTCGAATAGCTCCCATATGGGTATTTCCATCCGATACCGATGTAGCACGGGTCACTTCGGCACAACGCGAACTCGATGCCCATGGTTGGTCACAAAATGACCTTCCCCGTATGCTCGTCGCCTTCCTCGATGGCTTCGGCGCATTGCGCTCCCTCGCGCCCTCCCAACGCTGGCATACCCTCGGCGGACAAGCCATGAGCCCCACCTTCGCCATCATCCCACCCTGGTCTGACACCCACTTGTGGACCATCGACACACTCGCACGCTCGAGGATGCTCGACGCCTCGGATGAAATCATCGTGGAAGAAATCGCTGAATCACCTGGCTCCTTTACGGACCTGGAAACCAGCACGAAAGCCATGGACAAGGCTCTTCCAGCTCTGTCTTGGATGCTCCAACACCCCGACCGCCTCCACCCATGCGCCAACGCCCCCGCGCCAGCCTCGTCCGCCGTCACCCCCCATTGAACCAGTTCGTCTCTGCTCCCGCTGTGGATCAACCCCACACAAACAGCGATCCCTACCTATTATCCTCGAGCTTCTCGAGAACCTCAATATCGTAAACCCCCACTTTCTCAGCAGCGATCGCCGACGCATACCGCTCGGTCAGATTTCCATAGCCTCGTTTTTCCGCCCGCTCCGGTCTGCGCAGGTAATAGCGAAGCACCACACGCGCTCGCGAGGACAACGCCGGACGCAAGTCCTGCAAGTACGTTTGCTCCCGCGGCGGTACGAAATAGGAAGGCACATCGGACAACGATACGAAGTCGAAATGGCCCCCTTCCCGATGCGCTATCTCCAAAATATCGCCCAGCCGATAGTCGATGGTGGCGCTGCCAAGAGCCTCTTGGATCTTGGCGAAAACACCAGGATCACATTCGATCGGATTGCCCTCCGCGAACCTGAGTTCCCCCCAAAACACGATCTGCAAAAAGAAGTTTTCCCGCGCCGGCCCAAGCGAAAACAGCCTGTCGAACGCTCGACAATAAAACGAAAAGGGAGTCTCCTCGATATTTTTTCGAGGGAAATCCCCCTTATAAAGCATGAGATTGAACACGAGCGGGTTGCCCAACAACAAAAGCACCATGAGCCATGCCCGACGAGGAAAGCGCTCTCGCATGTACTCGCGATGCTGCTCCCTCGTTCGCGCCTCGAACAATGCGCGGCCCCGCCCACCCGTCAACATCGCGTTAATCCTCGATAGCTTTCGAAATGTCCGCTCCCATCGCCCATCATATAAAACCGTCTGCCAATCACGATGGTCGAATACATCGAGCCAATACGCTCGGGCTTCGTCCGATAGTGCCAGGCGATGAAACAACCGTCGACGCTGCTCCGGGGATCCAGGATTCGGCGGGTAGCCAAAAAACTGTAAGTATTCCGCATGGTTCAATGCACGTGCCGCCTCCACGCGCAGTTCCGTCATCCACAGTTGCGAAGCGGATATATCCGCGCAAACCACCCGAGCCGGCTTGCGAGCAAGCAGGGGAAGAACCCGCGAGCCACATCCGGCAACACACAATACTCGCCCCACACCCTCGGGCAGCACCGCCCATTCCACCGCGCTGTCCTCGTTACCAAGGCTGTAATTGAGATGACGAAAGTAGCGAAGATCCGAAACGCTCACGATGAACCCACGATGCGGGTTTCAATACCATTACGTCATCCCTGTTCCAACTGGTTCTCGGATCTCCACGAGCGCCACCGTAATATTATCCTTCCCCCCGTTGTCGTTCGCCTCGTCGATGAGATGCCGAACGCAGTCGGCCACGATGCCATCGGTGGAAATCTCCAGAATGCGCTCTTCTGAAAGCATTTTCGTTAAGCCATCCGTACACAAAAGATACCTGTCCCCCACCCGCGGCGCATCCACCATCAGATCCACTTCCACCGTCTCGGCAATCCCCACCGACCTGGATAGGTGCGTCGCCATCTTGCCCTTCGCCCCCAATTCCGCTCCTAGCGTGTGATCTTTCGTTAGCTGCCGCATCTGCCCTTCGCGAAATCGATAACAACGAGAATCACCCACATGGGCAATATAGGCCCGCTGCCGCTCCGGACAAAAACGAATGGCCGTAACCGTCGTTCCCATCCCACTCAGCGCATCGTCTTCCATCGCCACACGGAAAATATTCCGATTGGCCATCTCAATGCCCCGCGCCAGTTCATCGCCACGACGCGGCCACAACGAGTTCGGCTCCCCTTCGAATACGTTGTCTTCAAACGCCTTCTCGATCGTTTCCATAGCGATTTTACTCGCTACTTCCCCCGCCGCATGCCCCCCCATCCCGTCGGCTACCCCGAACACAAAATGCTCCGGCAAAGACAAGGGACGGTCTTCGTTATTCGGACGACGACGCCCCACGTCCGTCAATACCTCTCCGATGGGAAGCATCAACGCATTGGGCCCAGTATCCTCATCGTTGAGCAACTCCTCCACCAAAAGACCATCCACCAACCTCTCCTCGATAATCTCGATTTCCGCCGTGTCGTCATACTCTTCCGCGATCTGCGCAACCGCTTGCTTGGGATCTACGGAACGATACCCCTTTTGCATCGCCTTGATTTCATCAGGCAACTCCGCGACGACCGTAACATCGACATCTTCCCATTCGTCATCAAAGTCATTCGCGGGAGGAGGCACGCTCAAGGGACGAATCGACTCGAGCACGGCCGGTGATACTTTCAAGGCTGGAGATGACTTAGCCCCTTTGGATGGCTTTGCCTTCTTGCCATTCGGCGACGACGACGGGACGGAGTCGGCTTTGCCTTTTGATTTGTCTTTCGACGAACGATGGGTCCGATTGGAATCCTCGAGCGAATGGCGTTTGGGTTCCGCCCCTCGAATCGCTGGCGCAGTTTGTTTGCTCGCCAATCTATGAACCACGAAGGCGAAAACCACCAAAGCTACGCCCACGGCGAGAAGCCAAGTCATGAGATGGCACCCTCGAGGCCATACAATGTTCGAACGCGATTCACGAGTTGTCAGGTCATCCTAAAACAAGAACACCTCTCCTGCCCAGACCGGATCGTCGCCTCCCCCACAGTCAAGCCCCTGAACCGTGAATCTCGTTTTGTCCAATGGTGAAAGACACGGAAAACTGCTCTATGCAAACGCCCCCTTCCCGTCGATCAAGTGAGAAGAATTCCTTCTCAAGGGGATCGATCCGTTCCTGATCAATTCGCTCACCCTTACTGTAACTAACGAATATTATTATATTAATTTCTGAGTTCACCGGGTTTGATCTTTGCATATCCCTTTTGCAGTGCCCCTTCTCAGGAGGTCGATGTGAACGAGCGGCGTGCCCGAATCCGGTCTCCCAACCAGCTAGCGCCGGGAACGGAAGTGCAGGGCTATCGCATCGTCCGAAAACTTGCCGTCGGCGGCACCGCCTGGGTCTTCGAAGGACAACACATCGAATCCAACCGACGCGTCGCCATCAAAGTCCTCAGCGATCAATACCGAGGCGACTCTTGCCTGGTCCGACGATTCGCCAACGAAGCACGGGCCGTCATGACCCTGGACTCGCCGCACATCATCACCATCGAGAGCGTCGGCACCCTTTCCGCCGGCCTTCCTTTCATTGTCATGGAATACCTCGATGGCTTGGACCTGTACCACCTGCTCGAACAGTATGGCTGGCGCATGCCTGTCGACGTCGCCTTATCCATCGTCGACCAGGTCGCCCAAGCCCTTGAACTGGCCCACGCGCACGGAATCATCCACCGTGATATCAAGCCCGAAAATATCTTCGTTCTAGCTACATCGGACGGGCTTCTCGCCAAAGTCCTGGACTTTGGATTGTCGCGGGTCCCCCGTGCCGGCGAGAACTCGTCGCTCACACGAACCGGCACGACCGTCGGAACTCCGCATTATATGGCGCTAGAACAACTACGGGGCGACCGCACGATCGACGGCCGCGCGGATGTCTATTCCCTCGGCGTGCTCACCTACGAATTGTTGTCCGGCCATTGCCCCTTCGAGGGACCCGATCTGCACGAAATCATGCAACGGGCCGCAAGAGAACAAGCTCCATCCTTGCACGACTATCGTCCCGACCTGCCGGAGGGGCTTGTTCAAGCCATTGCCCACGCGATGACGAGAGACAGAAACAAACGCTGTCCGTCGGCCCGCGCTTTCCGCGAAGCCATCCGACCCTTTTGGAACAACGAGTCGACACAACCCGAATCTTCACCCACCCGCGGCTCTTCGGTCGTTGTCCAACCCGAAAGAAATGATTCCGAAGCCCCCGTCCCTACGGCATCCACCACCTCCCATGCGCCATCGACCACCGTCTCACCTCCAAAAGCTTCCCCCCCTCCCACCCCTCATCCTCGCTCGACGCAACGTCCCGCGCCCCGGCATAACCCTCTGGCTACCATCGCTGCCGTCGTGTTCGCTGCGCTCATGCTCTCCCTCGGTTTGACCTGCTTTGTCGTCGATACCTACCAACAAACCCAGGGGACCGCCAAAGCCTCCCTCCCTTCGGCTCCATGACCGCTTCATAAATCCGAATCCGCCTTCTTCCCCTTTCCCAAAGCCAGCCACCGAAGTAATCGTAAGCCATTGTTTATAAACGTGTTTTAGCTTTTCCCTCGCACTGCCGTTTCCCAATATTTTCCCACCCCCAAAGCGCCCTTTTCCTATTCGAAATCCTCAGTCCTGATTGCCCTCCCGCGTTTCGACTATCCTTTGCAGCTTCATCCAGGCGGTTTTATGCTGCGTTCCGCAAACGCCCATGAAAATCGCTCTGCTCTATCCTCCGCCCTGGAAAATCCCAGAACAAGGGCAGCCCCTCCCTGTTTCCGGAGACGGCCCCCCCGAAGGCTTTCGTCCCACGGACCTCGATGGTGATTTTTTTCAAATCCCCTATGGCCTCCTGACCTTGGCCGCCACCATGCGACAACACGGTCATGCCGTCAAAGTCCTCAATCTCTCCGCTTTCTCCTGGAACCAGGTCGAACAAACCCTCTCCGCCCTCCAAGCCGATGTCTACGGCCTATCTTGCTTTACCGCCAACCGTCGCGGCGTCGCCTTGACCGCGCAGGCCATCAAACGATGGCACCCCCACGCCCATCTGACGGTCGGGGGCCCTCACGCAACCGCATTGCCCGAGTCCATGCTCGCTTACGTTCCCGAAATCGACACCATCGTCATAGGAGAGGGAGAACTCACCTTCGCTGAACTGTTGCTACGCCTCCAGCACAACACCGCCCTCGAAGGATTGGCTGGAATCGCACACCGCAGCCATCATCGAATCACCGTCGAACCCCGCAGAGAGCGCATCAAAAACCTCGATTCCCTCCCCTGCCCCCACAGCCTCTTCAAAACGCATATTTTCATGACTTCCCGAGGGTGCCCCGGGCAATGCACCTTCTGCGCGAAAAACACGACTTGGGGACGTATCTATCGCACACATTCCGACACGTATGTCCTCGACTCCCTCGAGGCCGCGCTCGAATCACTCCCCGTCAAAATGCTCCTCATCAAAGACGATACCTTCACCATCGACCGAAAACGGGTCTTGCGAATTTGTGAGGGCATTCGCAAACGCAACTTGCGCTTCTTGTGGAGTTGCGACACGCGAGCCGATGTCCTGGATGAAGACGTGTTGCGCGCGATGCGTCTGGCCGGCTGTGAACGGCTCAGCCTCGGCGTGGAGTCTGGTTCACCCACGATTTTGCGAAATATCCGCAAAAAAATTAAACCCGAACAAGTGCTTCAAGCCACGCGCCTTGCCAAAAAAGTAGGCTTGCAGGTTCGATACTTCATGATGCTTGGCAACCGGGGGGAAACGGCTGCCACCTTCCAACAAAGCCTAGCCTTCGTCCAATCCGCCGCGCCCCATCAAGCCCTATTCGCATGCCTATCGATCTATCCCGGAACGGATGATTATGGCGATTTGCAACGCGGTGGTTGGATCGACCCGGATGTGTACTTCACCGAAGATTTTCAAGAACTGAAAACACCGTTCGATGCCAATGAACACGATACCCGGTTGATGTCCCAATGGTTCGAAGCCAACCGTGGAATCCGAACCCTTTTCGAACCAAGCGTCGAAGATTGCCAGGCTGTCCTGAACCGGCTCGGCGATCATCATGCCGCCCATATTGCGCTTGCGATCGCGCTTTTTCGCAAGGGCGCCCTGGATTCCGCACGTGCGCACGTGCATCATGCTCTTTCGCTCGATTATCCAACGCCAGGCATCGCCTACAACACCCTGGCTTGCATCGAAGCATCCGACGATAACCTGCAAGCCATGCAAACGTGGCTCGATCGCGCTTGCCGCGAGGACCCCTGGCATCCCGTCCTCGTCCGTAATTCCGAGATCGTGGCAAAGTGGCGGGCTTCTGCGCAAACGACCAAGCCAGCGCTCATCGCA
>MWCO01000031.1 GCA_002070115.1 Deltaproteobacteria bacterium ADurb.Bin207 | reverse complement strand
CCCTTTGTCTCCAACAGCTCTTGCAGGGGACCCTTTCGTATTGGATTTGGGGCTCCCGTGGGGTTGGTGATGACGACGAGAACCCCGCTAGCGATGACGCCCACTGTACGCCACGGCTTGCGAGCACCGCAGGAGTCGCCTGTGTGTACGTAAACGCGTTGCCGGAGAGCGCCGACGACACCGCCGGGGGCGTAGACGACGCAGCGTTAGCCTCCTCCGCCGACGGAGACCGCAACGTCGCATACGCCACCACCGCCCCCACCGCCACGATTACCCCGAAAAACACCACAAGCAAAGCCCATATAGCGCACGGCCACGACCTCGCGGTGCGCGGCGTGAACGCCACCCGTTGCGCCGACGGCAACGGTGCCGCAGCCACGAGCGCGACCGTGTCGATTTCCGCCCAGTTGCGGTTGACAACAAACACCCGCACCGAGCGGAGCACCCGCGGCGCATCGAGCGCGACCTCGAGCACCATCGCGCCGTCTCGCGGCTCCACCGGACCCGCATAGAGAAGCTCCGCACCCCGGCTGGTGTCGACCACCGCGAAGGTCGAACCCGCACGGTTGGTCTCATACACACGCACCGCCGTGACGGGCACGTCCACCGCGAAGTGCGCCTCGACCCACTCCGCCGGACTGTTCGCCGGACCTGGCGCCCAAGCGCCCCGTATGTCTCCATGCGACGGGTACACCCGCGGCGGCCCGATCATTGCCGAGGGCGACCAACCTCCCCCGAAGGTGCTCGACGCCTCCGCCCCTGACGGCCAGATCGAGCGCTCGACCACCATGGGGTCGCGGAGCGGCGCCTCCGTGGGGCCAAGCCGACGCGCGCGGCCGACGTTGGAGCCGAGGGGTCCAAGCTCCAGCCGATCGAGAAGGTCGTCAAAGTCTTCACCAACGTCAGGCGTTGCGCGCGCAGTGTGCGGGGGCTTGCGTGGACGACGTTTCTTCCGCGAGGTGGGTGCGCGCCAGGTAACCTCGTTGCAGTAGCTGCAAGTGAGCGTCTCGGCGTCGGGTGCCAGTTGCTGGAGGGGCGCACCGCAGTTGCCACAGCGGATGACGGGGGTCTCGATGGGCATGGCGACAACGCGCGGATACGTAAATCGAACGCCTCTCACAAGTCAAGTCGGACCTCGACCACGTCGGTCGCCAGAGCGATCGCGCATAGGCCACAAAACCAGCAGCCATCCATGGGCCGAAGGGGATCCCGAGACACACCGATGCGTCGCCGCCGTTTCCCGCAGCGAACGACTCCACTGCCCTAGCCGACCTGCAGCTATGCCACGGACAGCACGGGGCCGAAGTCCAGTTGCCGGTTTGGAGCGCGCGCGTGAGGTGGCGCGGCGGTCCCGCTCTGGGTGGGAGCCCGGGTCTCGGTGAAGACGGCTCGGTGGCCGTCGTTGTGGCACACGCCGGCGGCTGCCATGGAGCAAACGGCACGAGAGTTGGCCCCATAATGGTGAAGGAGGTGCGTTTTCACATGGAAAACGTATTGCCCAGAGCGCATGCGAAGCTTCGGCTTCACGGAGCTGACTTGACGAGCACATCTAGAAAAGATACGTAAATTCAATGGCTTATACGCAAACCGCGGGGAGGTAGCGAGCAGGTTTTCCCATGGTTTTCGCCGTATCGAGCGTGGTGGTGTGTCCTTGCAAACGCTGCCGTAACTCATCCCTTCTGGCGCGTTCGCCGGCGCCGCCCTTTTGCGTTACCTCGAACGAAACCCCACGAAACGCTTTCGTCGGCCCGGAAGCGTTCCACTGTCAACCAAAACAAGCCTGCTCGACGAATCCGATGATGCTCTCGTGGCTTGAACGCTTCCTGTCGCCGAATGTGCCTTTGCCATGCTACAGCGTCGTCCATGACTACCGATCGTGAACGATGGCTGCTCGCCTGTTTTGTGGCCGGGCATGCTTTGGCGGATTCTCGCCTGGGCCACATCTATGAGCGCGTCTGTCTCGAGGACCCCTTGGAATACAACGAGATTCCTCGACCTTTTTCGGATGGGGATGTCGAACGATCCGATTCGCTGCTGACGCGTCTGGCCGCGGGCTTTGGTGCCATCGTCTTTTTCGACGCCTGCGCGGAAGACGCAGCGAAGCTACTGGCCGAGCGGGATCTGGAAGGCATCGCGGAGCTGCTTGAACGGCAACGGGGGCAGCGACCTTCCATGCCACAAACCTTGGCGTACGCGCGGGAGTTGTCTTCCGTTTTCTTCGAAAGCGCCGAGAATCGTACGGCGGTTGAACTCATTCGAAACCAATTGCTCGAACATGGATCGCTGACGCTGCATGAAATCGATTTTCTCCTCGATGCCGCGGATGGAGACACCGAAGCGCTGGAAGATTTGCAGCAGTATCGAGCGAGTTTTTCACCCACACGGATTCCGTGGCCGGATGAGTCGTAAACCGCTCAGCAAACAGGTCTTTTTGGTGCAGCGGAAGGGTATCGGGATCAGGGGATGTTCACCGTGATCGGGACCCGGCTTACGTTCCTCTGGCAGTGTTTTTCGGTAGCGAACGCGCTTTTCTGGTCGTTGCTGAGGTCTTCGGGGGTTGGCGCACCAGGTCGAACTTGGATTGCCGGTCGTATCAGGCTGCGTAGCATGGAGCGTGAAGGCATTCGGTTCATTGGCGCTGCGGAACAGGGGATACGGAGACAGGGGCATGAATTCCCGTCGTTTCAGGCTCCTGCGTATGGTTGTGGTTTCGTCCTCGATCGAGTCGTTGTAGGTTCGAAGGCATGCGACGTTTGCTTGTTTGTGGGTGGATGATTGTCTCTGGGTCATGGCTATTGACGGCGTGTGGTGCGGCGAGTGTGGCCCCGCGCACGATGGCCCCCGCGGACGGTGAACCTCCCATGTCTCCTGTTGTATCCACCGGGGAACCATCAAGGCAGGAAGGTGATGTGGACGAATGGGAGGCCATTTTGGTGCGGAAGGAGGGGGAAATCCAATCGGAGTTCACGGCCAAAGGAGCTTCGATATCAGGCGAACCTGCCGCCGAAGCTGGCACCGCTTCCGATGCTCCTTCGCAGCGGTGCGAACGAGTTTGCAAAGCGCTGTCTTCGATGCGTCGCGCCGCCGATGGTATCTGTCGCTCGTTATCCGAACGGCACGAGCGCTGTGAGAACGCTCGACAACGGGTGAATCGGGCCGAAAAACTGGTAGAGGCTTCCGGTTGCCCGTGCTCGTAACGAGGTTATCGGGCCATTCGTTGCGCGTGCGCCTCTTTCGTTTCGGGGGTCAGACGGACCGTGACAGCGGTGTCTTGCACGATTTCCGCCTGACAAGCGAGCCGGGACCCTTCTTGAAGTCCGAAGGCGACGGATAAAATGGTCTCCTCCTCATCGTCGATGGGTGATAGTGCCTCCTTTCCTTGTTCGACGATGACGTGGCAACCTGAGCAGGAGCAGGAGCCTCCGCACGTCGAGCCAATGGGGAGCCCCAACGAACGTGCGGCTTGCAGCAGAGAGGAGCCGGTGGGAACGGAGCCTTCGGCATCCGGGTCGAGAAAGCGTATCCAGGCCATGTCAGGAGTCCTGATCTGGGGCCGGGATGACCCAAACGCAAGCTCCACGTGGCTAGCTTGAATAAAAAATTATAAAAATCAATAGGTTATGCACTGATCCCCGAGAAGCTACCGAAGGGCTATCGGCGGGATTTTTTCTGGTTCTCATGCTACTATCGACTCTGTTTCGGACTTTACCGTGAAGTCTTGAACAAAAAGCAATCATTGCGGTTTTTTTTGTGCAGATCGGAGAGCTGCCATGCGCCACGTCTCGATCATTTTTCCTGTACCCGTCATCGTGCTGGGTTGGCTTGCTGGATGTGGCGGTTCGGAGGGGACGGCCGATGAGGTATCGACGACGGATGCTTCCGTGGATGCCCAGGGGCAGGCAGGGCAAGCAGGGCAGGCGGGAGAAGCGGGGGTGGAGGATTCCGAGGCAGGGAAAGTCGACACGGGATCGGGTGGGGCGGAGCCGGATGGTTCGTCGTGTGTCGATGAATGTGAAAGTGAGGGGATGCGGGGTTGTCACGAGGGGGGCCTGCGTACGTGTGGCCAATACGATGCGGATTCCTGTTTGGAGTGGTCGGATGTGGAGGTATGTCCAGACGGGTTGGTTTGCGATCCTTCTACGGTGACTTGCCGCGAGGCCTGTCTGGACCATTGCGATCCTTTTTCGATCGTGCTGGTTCCCGATCCTCAGAATTACTCTTCCAAACAAGATAATAATGCTTCCAATACCTATCGTAAGCAGACGCAATGGATGGTGGATCATTGGAAGAGCGACAACATCCAGATGGTCGTTCATTTGGGGGATAACACTAATCATAATGAGGAATCCGAGTGGAAGGTGGGGGATGCGGCGTTTGCCACGCTCGACAAGGCGGGAATGCCTTATAGCATGACAACGGGCAATCATGATTATCTTGTCAAGGGGGCGTTCCAGCGAGGGGGGAGTCTATTCGATAAGTACTTTGGAAAGAGCCGGTTCGAAGGAAAACCCTGGTATGGAGGCTCCTACGGGAGCAGCAATATCAACAATTATACTACGTTTCAGGTAGGGACGATGAAGTTCCTGGTGTTGAGCCTGGAGTTCGCGCCTCGAAAAGATGTTTTATGCTGGGCTCATCAAGTCATTGCCAACCATCCAGATTATCACGTCATCATTGCGACGCATTGTTATTTGACGCATGGAGGGGGATACAGTGGCTGTCCCGATCCCAAGTATACCACCACCGGGGCGGCGGGAGGCACGACGTTCAAGGAATTGGCTTCGCGGCATAGCAATGTATTTCTTGTGGTTTCCGGTCATATCAATGATTCGGAATATCGGGTGCGCAAAGGGAATCTCGGCAACGACGTTCATCAGATGGTTGTCGATTACCAGATGGAAGGGCCCTGTGCGGAGTCCAAAGCCGCGGATTGCAAGAACCATTGTCGTGCCGGGGGGCATACGGGCAATGGGTGGTTACGCAAGCTCGTTTTCGATCCTCGAAACAATACCATACAGGCCGAGACGTTCAGCGTGGAAGAAGGTAATAAAAAGGTATTTCCCGGAGGAAAACCCACGCTGTTTTGCAGCGAATTGTTCAAGCCTTCGGACCCCAATGCCACGGGGGATAACTGGTACGCGAGTGATCCGAATCATTCCGACCACCGGTTCCAATTCGCTTTCGACATGACCTCACCGGTTTCCTATGCCTATGATGACGCCGGTCAGCGGGCGTTCATGGATCGGACGGTCAATTCGGTCGGTACGGGAGATCAACTCGTTCCCCGCGTGGCGCTTGCGCCCACGGGCAGTCATGTCATCGTATGGCAGGATGATTCATCGTCCGCGGATGGAGCGGGCAACCACGATATCATGGCACGCGGTTTCGAACCGGGGGGATGCGCGGGATTCGCGGATATCGTCGTCAACCAATCCACCGCCGGTCACCAGCATTCTCCTGCGATAGCCATGGATTCTCAAGGCAATTTCGTGGTCGCTTGGGTGGATGATCCGAGCCATAATGGCAACTCGCGAATTCGCGCCCGTGGGTTTTCGGCGGACGGCAAAGAACGGTTCGCGGAATTTGTCGTGAGTGCGACGGGAACAGCGCAACAGCGTCATCCCGCTATTGCCATGGCGCCGGACGGCAACTTCGTCATCGTTTGGGAGCAGGGGCCCGTAGCCACCGCCCAAATCGCCATGAAAGGGTTTTCCGCGAACGGTTCCGAGCGATTTGCTTCCCAGAGCGTTCATTCCGATGTGTTGGGGCAGCGCATTCACCCTTCGGTGGCGATGGATGGCGCGTCGAATTTCGTGGTGGTATGGCAAGATGATTCCGATGCCAACGGAAGTTATCAAATCCATGCACGGGGGTTTCACGCCGCGGGGACGGAGCGATTTGCGCGAATGACCATCAACAGTGTGGCCGCGGGGCAGCAACGGGATTCGGTGATTGGCATGGCGAATTCGGGGGCATTCGTGGTGGCCTGGGCAGACGATCAGAACAAGACCGGCAATCACCAGATTTTGGCGCGCGGTTTTTCCGCGCAAGGGCAGCAGACCATCGCTGACTTCCAAGTCCATGAAAAAACAGGGAAATATTCGAATCCCCGGATTGCGATGGAGCCTAACGGCGCCTTTGTCATTGCTTGGCAAGCCGATGGGGGGGCCACGGCGGGACAGGCGCAGGCGCGGTCATTTTTGGCCAATGGCAGTGAATGGCGCCCCCAGTGGAAACTGCATCGTGTCGAAAGTGGGGACCAATTGACACCGGATATCGCCATCAATGCGACAGGTTCGTTGGTGGCTACCTGGGCCGACGATATGGATGGTAATGGTGCCATGCAGATTCTCTCCGCGGGATTCGACAGCCCTTGAACGTAGCTGTGGAATGCATCGTGAGGCGTCTGTCGTTGTCGGAAGGCCCGAGAAGCAGGGCTGCGCTTGAGGGCGTGTCGAGATCTACTACATAATTTGGCTGATTCGGTATCGTTATTTGATTCCCTCCACCTCGAGGCATCGATCGCGTAGGTTGCAGAGAGCGTTGCGATGCGATGCAACCTTTGATACGGAGTTGCCGAGTGCAGGGTAGAACCAGATGGAAAGGAGCGACGAATGACCGAATCGACTCAATTTCATGCTCTTGATGATGATGCGCGGGTGCGGGACAAGGCGCCTCTCATTCATCAGATCACGAATTTTGTCGTCATGAACTTCACCGCGAATGTGACGCTTGCCCTTGGGGCGCAGCCCGTGATGTCTCATGCGGTTCAGGAACTGGAAGAAATGCAGGGGTTTGCGTCGGCGCTCGTCGTCAATATAGGAACGCTCGACGATGTTTGGATTGAGTCCATGCTACGAGCGGCTCGTGTGGCAAGCGATAAGGGGGTTCCGGTCATTCTGGATCCGGTGGGTGCGGGGGCGACGCGGCTTCGGACCGATGTGGCGCGAAGGATTCTCGATGAGACGAAGGTGGCGGTGGTTCGGGGCAATGCGGGGGAGATTCTCGCCGTAGCGGGAGATGGGGGCCAGGTGCGAGGGGTGGATTCGTTGGCGGAAGCGCAGGAAGTGGTGGGCGTGGCGCGGCGATTTGCCGAGGAACGCGGGGTCATCGTGGCAATGACCGGCGCTGTGGACGTGGTGACGGATGGGGTGCGGACATACTGCATTGAAAATGGTCATCCACTGATGGGTCGGGTGACGGGGACGGGGTGTGGGTCGACGGTGGCGGTGGCGAGTTATGTGGGGGTAGCGGATGTAGAGCATCGTTGCGAGGCGGCGGTCTCGGCCTTGGCGGTATATGGGCGAGCGGGGGAGATCGCAGCGGAGGCGTCGCGGGGGCCGGGAACGTTCGTTCCGGCTTTTCTCGATGCGCTCTACCAGGCGCCCACAGTGATGAAAGGCCAGGATTTTCGGGTCTTTCGAAAGGAGTGAGCGATGCAATCCATCGATTTGCGGCTCTACGTGGTGACCGATCGGGGGCAGGCGGGCGAGCGGGGCGTCGGCCCCATCGTGCGAGCGGCGATCGAAGGGGGAGCCACGGTGGTGCAACTGCGCGAAAAACAATGTGATACTCGGGATTTCGTGCGTTATGCCCGCGAACTTGTCGAAATATGTCGCCCCGCTCGTGTGCCATTGCTCATCAACGACCGCGTGGATGTTGCGTTGGCGGCGGGGGCCGATGGGGTCCACCTCGGTCAGGCGGATATGTCGCTTGCGGATGCGCGTCGTTTGCTCGGGCCAAGCGCCATCGTTGGGGTATCGGTGCGCCATGGGGACGAGGTACTGGCAGCCGAACGGGATGGGGCGAACTATCTCGCGGCCAATGGGGTATGGGCTACGGCCACGAAAACCGATCTTGGTTCGCCTTTGGAATGGGAAGGATTGCGGGCGCTGGTGGAGGCATCGACGATTCCCATGATCGCGATAGGGGGGATCGACGAGCGAACGGCGCCCTTGATTCGTGAGGCCGGATGCGCGGGAATTGCTGTGGTTTCGGCGGTGATGAAAGCCGAGGATCCGCGTCGCGCGTGCATGGGGTTACGCCATGCTTTTGAGTACGCAACGCCATAGCCTGGATGGGGGTAGAGGTACGCCATTGGGTTTCGGTAATCTGTGTCAGGTTGAGGGCCCGGGCTCTGGCACAAATTGACTCAAATGGATTGGTACTATCGAAATCGCGCTTGAATCAATGGTTGTTCTGTTGGCCTGAAGGATGCATAGTCGCGGGGTGGAGGTCATGATGTCATTGCGTAATCGTCCGGCGAAACCCTTCGCTTCCAGTCTATCCCCTTCATATCCCCGTATGCTTGGAATTGGTTTGATTGCTTTTGCCACAGCCTGTGGTGGCACGGTGGATGACCCTGGTGCCGGCGCAAGTGGTGCCGCGGGTTCCAGTGGCAGTGCTGGCTCCGGTGGGGGGCAGGCGGTGGCCGAAATATGTGACAACGGAATCGACGATGACAACGATGGGGATGTGGATTGCGCGGATAAGGATTGTGCCGATGCTCTGAATTGCCAGCACACGGCCGGGGTAGCGCCGCCACCGTTTGAAGTTTGCGATAACGACGTCGATGACGATGGGGATGGGGACGTCGATTGCGCGGATAGCGATTGTGCTGATACGCCGATGTGCCAAAACATAGGGGGAGGAGTGCCGTATCCTTACGAGATATGTGATAACGGTGTCGATGACGACAACGACGGGGATATCGACTGCATGGATAGCGATTGCTTCGACGCTCCCGAATGTCAATTGGCAGGGGAGGTGCCGTCTTCGTTTGAAATCTGCAATAACGGCATCGACGACGATGGGGATGGGGATATCGATTGCGCGGACAGCGATTGTCTGGGAGCCCCTGAATGCGGGCCGGCCGGAGCCATGCCGATGCCTTATGAAATCTGCGATAACGGCATCGATGACGACGACGACGGGAAGGTGGACTGCGACGATCCCGATTGTGCGACGGAATGTAAGTAGAACCCGAAGTCGTGGGTGGCTGAGCGGTTTCTGCTGAATCGTATCCTCTGGACGTTTTTCCGAAAGCGAGGCAGAGTTTTGCGGGCCATGGACGATTCGGGTCTCAAGGCTCGCATTCTTGCGCGCAGAAATCGTTTTCTTGCGTTGGCCGTCAGCGGTGCAGGGGTAGTGGCTTGTTCACCTACCCCCCGTGCCGAGCCTGCGACCGGGCCTGTCATCGTGACAGTCGACCCCCCTGAGCAACCGAAGGATGCTTCCGCGGATTCGGTCGGCGATGCGGCCGTGCAGCCCGAAGCTACTTTTCATTCCCCCCGCACCGAGCAAGCTCCGGATTTCGTTCCCGTTATCTGCTTATCCTTCGATCCGGATCTTCCTTGAACGGGGTCAAGTATCTTCGACGTTGACGAATTTTTGTTGAAACGCCGTGATGATGAGTTGGGCTGCTGCCTGGGTGGATAGCCCCGCGGTATTGACGGTCAAGTCGTAGCTCAGGGGATCTTCGATGCCGAGTTTGAACCAACGGCGGATGAAGTACTCCCGGTCTCCATCGATGCGCAGCACCTCAGCTTCCGCCTGCTCTTTCGTCATGTTGGTCAGATCCTGCACGCGACGAACACGGTGTTTCCACGGAGCAACCGTCCGAACCGCAAGGCAAAATCGTCGGGAGATGATATGCGATGCGCCTCGGCCAATGAAAATGCACGAACCGTGCGCCCACAGCGATGTGATCGTCTTGGTCAGCGCCTTCATGTAGTCACTCTGATCGAAGTTACGCTCCCGGAATAGATTGACTAGGTAGTCGTCCACGGCCCCGAGCGCCCGCTGGTCCAACGACTCGACGGCTTCTACCCGCACCTTTTCCGTGGTGGCGATATGCTCTACGATCTCGCGATCGTATACGGGGATATGGAGCATCTCGCCGATTTTATGGGCTACCGCGATACCATTGGAACCGATGGCGTTGGATAAGGTGATGACCCGCTGCGCCCGAAATTCGGTAGGTTCTTGTGCGCGCGCCCGGAATTTTTGCTCGAGATTCCAACGCTGAATTTGCTCGTCCAATATCCGACTGATGTTTCGTGCCATGAGGGCCCCCGTCGTTTGCATCCTGTTTGTGGTAGTGCTTCACATGATCTCAGATTAATCCCAACCACCCCCTCTGCCCAGTCTGTAAAATTCGATGCTTCGTTTCGCCCACGTATCCGACCTGCACGTCGGCCACCTATCCGCCAATCTGATTCGCTTGGGACGCCTTGTCCTGCCCAGGTCACGGGGGGAAGGCGCCTGGGACATAGCGACTCGTCTTCTGGCCTCCTCGTGGTTCGAGCGCCGAAGCCTTTTCGAGCCTCTGCTGCGTTCCACCCATCTTGCCCATGATTATCAAACGAAAAATCTCGTCGCGGTGGTCCAGAGCGCCCGGGAACACGGATGCCAGCACGTCATCCTCACCGGCGACATCGCCAATCTCGGCGCCGCAAGCGAGATGCGCGAAGCTCGTCTCGTTCTATCCGCATTCGGATACGAAGGTGATTCCTTGACCGTGGTTCCCGGCAATCACGACGTGATCAACTTCCAGGGGGTGGCCGAGTTTCGAAGCGTCATGGCTCAACCACCATGGCCGCATCTGCGGTGGCTTGCCCCCGATGTGGTCGCCCTGGCGCTGGATTCGACGGTACATCGTCCGGATCTGGATTGGAGGGACGCCATCGGCATGAACGCGCGCGGAACTTTTTCCGATGACATGGTGGCGAAAGCCGATGAGCTATTGTCTACGGTTCCCAAAGACGCATTCAAAATCCTCTGTTGTCATCATCATCTCGTGGACTTGCCACCCGATGGTTATGTCGACGACTGGTCGGGAAAGCTCGATCCCCGGCTGGCCGGACCGGCGGAACACGCCTCCGATATCCTCGATTTGGCCGAAAAATATGCGGTAGGCTTGATTCTCTTCGGCCATCGTCATCGCGCCACCCACCACTTGTTTACGATTCGAGGGATTCCCGCGGCATGCTCGGGCTCCGTCACGGAAGTCCAACGTCAAGGAAACCTGCGCTATCGCGTTTTCGATCTCGAGGGTGGTCGGATTCGACGCCGATACTGGGTCGATACCTATCCGGAGAATGCAAGTCGGGAGGTGGTTGAAAAAGCGCTGCGTGGCATCTCTTCGGTGGAAACGGACGATAGTCTCAAGCTGACGATTCCTTTGCGCGAGGGCCAGGCACGCTACGATATGGCGCGGCTGCAAGAAAAACGTCGTGCTCTCGATGAAAAAGTGCTCGAAAAAGTGCGTAAACGTCTGCTGTCCGAGCAAAAACGATGACCACCCCCCTTGCGGTTCATGGCGCGCTTCGGTCTGCGCTCATCCTTCCATATCCCGTTCTCGTATCGTTCCGTGGACCACTTCGATGGTTCGTGTGGCGCCGAATCGTTCGAGCATCACACGATCGTGTGTGACCAACAGCACCGTGCCATCGTACGTGGCAAGAGCGCTTTCGAGTTGCTCTATCGCCGGCATATCCAGGTGGTTGGTGGGTTCGTCTAGGACGATGCAATTGACTCCGCGGGCTTGAAATAAGGCAAGGGAAGCGCGAGTTCGTTCTCCGGGGGAAAGGCAAGCGGCCGCGCGCCCCACATGGTCCGCCCCAAGCCCAAATTTCGCAAGAAGCGTCCGGGCCTCGCGCGGGAGCAGCCCCGAGGCTTCCGTAAAACTATCGAGCAGCGATGGCTCGTTCATGAAACGGCCGCGCCGCTGCTCGAGTTCACCCACGATCACGCCGGGGCCTAACCACCTCGTGCCTTGTTCCGGCTCGCATCGTCCGAGGATGAGTTCGAGCAGCGTGGACTTTCCCGAACCATTGGGGCCGACGATGGCCAGCCGTTCGGCCCATCGAATTTGCAAGTCGATGGGGCCAAGCGTGAAAGAACCACGACGAACCACGGCTTGCTGTAGCCGCGCGACCACATCGCCGCTTCGCTCGGCCCGTGCGATCTGCAGGCGCAGTTCCCAGCCTTGCCATGGTTTATCAACGACTTCGAGTCGTTCGATGGCTCGCTCCGTAGCCCTGGCTTTGGCGGCGAGTTTTTCCGTGCTGGCAATTCGGAAGTGTTTGATATGTTTGTCCTTTTCGCTGGAATCGCCCTTGGCTTTCCGAACCCCTTGCATGGCCCAGAGCCGCTGCTGCTGCGCGCGTTCGGCCAAGGTATCGCGCTTGTCTCGATACACCTCATAATCTTGCTGGGCATGGCGCTGGGCAAGCGCTCGGTTCTCGAGATAGGCGTTCCATCCACCACGATAGAGCCGCGTGGTTCGTGTGTGGGCATCGAGTTCCAACACGTCGGTGATGACACGTTCGAGAAATGCGCGATCGTGGGAGACGACCGCAAGGGCTGCGTCGGTTTTCGACGCAAAGTCTTCGAGGCGTGACAGGCCATCGAAGTCCAGATCGTTGGTGGGTTCATCCAGCAACAGAATGTCGAAGCGAGACAGAAGCACGGCTGCCAGAGACACGCGAGCGGCCTGGCCTCCCGACAGGCGATCAGTAGGTAAGTTCATGAAATCTTTGAGTATTCCAAGTTCCTGCAGCACGATCTCCGCTCGTGCTTCCAGGTCTCCGCCCCCCAGGTTGAGCCAGCGTTCGAGGGCTTCGGCGTAGGCCTCTTCGCTGCCGGGCTGGCCTTCCGCCAGTGCCACTGTCGTTGTTTCCAATCTCTTGGCAGCCTCGGCCACGCCCGTTCGACGCATCAAAAAAGCAAGTACGGTTTCTTCCGGGAGACGGTCGGGTTCTTGCGGCAGGTAGCCCACGGTCGCCCGTGGTGGCGACAGGGTGATTGTGCCTTCTTCGGCTGTCAGCCAACCGGCGAGCACGCGCAGCAGCGTGGACTTTCCGGCCCCATTGGGTCCCACGATGCCGAGGCGTTTTGCGGGAAATAGCGCGATGGAGGCGCGTCGGAGGATTTCCGTTCCCGCGATGCTCAACGAAATATCCTGCGCATGAAGAGTAGCGGCCACGAGGCTTCCTTTCTCGAGTTGGTCTTTGGGCAGGGGCCGTACGACGCCAAGTCGATCGAGCTGAAATCCGCCTTGGCGTGAAAACCGCCAAGATGCAAGAGCAAGACTTGTTTGACTCCGTTGCGGGTTCGGACTTTTCTACGCCCATGAGCATGACCAAAAGCCGCGGCAAGCTCAAAGCGCGCGACCAGGACGCGGATTTGCCCGAGCACGATCGCCTCATTGCGCCGACGAAACGAGAAGATGACGCTCGTTTCGATCGGTTGTGCCGACCTTCGAGTCTCGATGAGTACATCGGACAGGAGAAGCATAAGAGCAATCTACGGGTCTTCGTGGAAGCGGCTCGTCGACGGGGAGAGCCTCTCGATCACGTTCTTCTTTGCGGTCCCCCCGGGCTTGGTAAAACCACGCTGGCGTACATCCTCGCCAACGAGATGGGGGTGCAAGTGCATACTACCTCGGGGCCTGCGATCGAGCATAAGGGTGCGCTGGCCGGACAGCTCACCAAACTCGAGAGTCGCGATGTTCTTTTCATCGACGAGATCCATCGCTTGACGGCGTCGGTGGAGGAAACGCTCTACCCGGCGATCGAGAGCTTTCGTCTCGATGTGATGATGGGCGATGGCCCCCATGCTTCCTCCATTCAACTCGATCTGAATCCGTTCACGCTGGTAGGAGCCACGACACGGACGGGATTGCTCACCTCGCCGCTACTATCCCGATTCGGATATATCGTTCGCCTCGATTTTTATCCCGTGGAAGAACTCGTTCAAATCGTGAAAAGAAGCGCTATGCTGCTGAACGTCGAGATCGATGAAAAGGGCGCCAAAGCCATTGCCCAGCGGTCGCGAGGCACGCCGCGGGTAGCGAACCGGCTGTTGCGTCGTGTGAGTGATTTCGCCCTGGTGCTTGGAAACGGAAAGGTGGATCAAACCATTGCGCGCGAAGCCTGTGAGCGGCTCGGCATCGACGAAGGGGGCTTGGACGAGATGGATCGGCGATTGCTCTCCATCATCATCGAAGCGTACGAAGGAGGGCCCGTAGGGCTGGATACGCTGGCCGCGGCAATGGCAGAGCCGCGAGACACCATCGAGGACGTGTACGAGCCGTTCATGCTTCAACAAGGTTTTTTGGGGCGGACGCCTCGGGGGCGGATTGCCACGCGCAAGGCCTACGAGCATCTGGGAATCAAACGTCCGGAAGGCAAAGGGGGAAGCGACCCGCAGGAAACGCTGTTTTAGACGGAATATGCCATCAAGGGACGGCGATCGAGGCGACGACTTCCCGTTTGTCCATGATGCACTTGGCTTCCGTACACACGCTCAGGGACAACACGCCGCCAACTTTCAGGTTGCCGGCCTCCATGGGAACGAAAGGTAGTGAAAATTCAGCAGTTTTTTCGTCGAGCTTCCCATCCTTTCGCTCCAACTCCGCGGTGGTGTATCGAAGTCCTTCGGGTCGATCTTGGCATCGGAAGCGAAATGGGTAGGCGGCATTGACCTTGTAATCACCCTTGGCGGTCAGGCGAACGAGCGCGGTGGCCTCTTTATCCTTCTCGAACGGTCCGGGCGCTTCGATCGTCAGCCTGTAGCTTGGCTCGTCGACGGAAGATTCGGAGGCGTGGTTCGTGCCGCTCGCAGACGGATCGCGTGAGCAGGACATGGCGAGCAGGGCGACCCATCGTACGGTGGTATTTCCGAGCAATTTCATGAGGTCGTTGGGAACGTAAGAGCCCCAGGGGCGCGGTTGGATTTCGTGGGGCCAAAACCGAGGATATTCATCCGCGGGCTTGGGGTGAAGCGGGATAGGCCGTGGTTGGGGTCAGCGTTGGGCTACGGGGCTGGTTTGCGGCTTGGAGGGAGTGGATGAATGGAGCGCGCCGCTGGTGGCGGTCGCAAGAAGGGATTGGGTTTCCGTGCAAGATGGGTCTTGCCGCTGCAGCTCTTCGAGCAAAGCCCTGGCTTCGAGCTTTTGTTGCGGTTTTCCCGAGTGAAGCAGCAGCCGAGCCAACAGCAGTCGGGATGGGCGAGATGATGAATGGTCAGCCCATTGTCTTGCTGCTTGAATGGCCTCGGTCCAATCCCGTTCCTGGGCCGATGGTTCCGAGGGGCTGATGGGGTTTGCTTCGAGGGGCTGCAACGAGATGGGGGGATTCGTCACGGCAGCGGTGATGGCAACAGGGGTAGCGTGAGCTGGAAGTTGCGGCGATGCCGTGAAGGAAGCGGATGATTCGTGGGTTGTGCTGGCGGTATCCGCGGAAAGGGCTGCAACAAGGGCGGCTCGGGCGCGGGGAATCATCTCTGGGTAGCGGCGCACCATGCCCGCAGAAAGAGCCAAAACCGTAGCTGTGATGCTGAGAAACAAGGCATATCGTCCGAGGGTGCGCCGACGTCGGCGTGTTTTCTCCGGAGATTCGAGCGCGGCAAGGATTTCGTCATGGAGACGAGCAGCCGTTGGGGTTCTTTTTTCGGGGCGTCGCGCGAGCGCGCGCAGGATGAGGCGGTCGACTTCGATGGGGATGTGCCGAAGGGGTGTTCGATCACGGCAAGGTTCGGGGTCTTCTTTGGTTTTGGCATCGAGAAGAGCGACCGTGCTTTTGGCCGCGATGGGCAATGTGCCCGTGACCATTTCATAAAGGACGCAAGCCAGAGCGTAGACGTCCGCGCGTTCGTCGACCTGCCCCGCGGTGACCTGCTCGGGGGCCATGTATTCGGGCGTACCAAACAAGGTGAAAGAAGAAAGATCCTTATTGGAATCGGCGCTTTCGTCTCCTTTTTTGGCGACGCCGAAGTCGAGCAATTTCAACGTTCCATCTTCGCATAGAAAGAGGTTCGAAGGCTTGAGGTCGCGATGAACGATTCCCGCGCGATGCGCTTCGCGAAGGGCCGATGCGGCCTGGGCACCGAGTCGAAGCGCTCGTTTCCACGGCAGGGGGCCTTCGCGATCGAGGACTTTATCCAGCGTTTCTCCTTCGAGCCGCTCCATTGCACAATAGAGCCTGCCATCGCGAGCCTGGCCGAAGTCATGCAAGGTCACGAGATTGGGATGAGACAGCCGCGAGAGAGTTCGCGCTTCTCGACGAAACCGAGCGGAATAGTCGGAGGACGTGGCGTGATGAGCCGCAAGGACTTTGATGGCCACTTTGCGCCCCAGATCGACGTGTTCCGCCTCGAAAACATGACCCATGGCCCCTTCGCCGATCTTTCCAAGCATTCGGTAGCGAGTCCCAGGCAACAATTGATCGTCGGTTTCCGTGTCTCGGACTGGCTCCTCGCATTCGATGGGGGGGCGATTTTCCTGGTTGTGATGGCCTCGGGCTTGAGCGACGAGCTTGGCGAATAGGCTCCGAGAGCTGGTCGGTTCCGCCGGGTACAGGGTGTTCATCAGTTGGGAAATCCTGGCGCGCATTCCTCGCTCACCATTCGAAAGGGAGGGAGCTTGGGACAGCAGACGAGCCAGGTCGCGATGCGCCGATCGCGCGTTTGGGTAGCGATCTTTCGTATGAAACGCCGTGAGTTTGGCGAGGATGTCATCGAGTTCCGCCGGTGCGTTGACCAACGATGCCAGTTTCGGCAAAGGACATTGATTTTTTGCGACTTTCGCCAGATGGTCCGAAGCTTCCCCTTGCAAGAACCGCCGTCCTGCCAATAGCTCCCACAAAATGACGCCCAAGGCGTAGATGTCGACCAGCGCATTGCCCGTATTGCCATTGGCCACTTCAGGCGCCACGTAGCCGGGCTTGGCAAAAACGACACCCGCCACCGTATGGCTGCGACGATTTTCCCCGAGCGCCGTACCAAAGTCGATCAGTTTTACGTCCCCGCCATAGCCAACCATGATGTTTTGGGGACTCATATCCCGATGCACGATGCTCAACGGCTGGCCGCTCACGTCGACTCGCTCGTGGATATGGGCCAGCGCTTCGGCGGTCGATGCCGCGAGCGCCACCGCTTCCGCCCAACTCAGCCGATAGGAAACGTCCGCGCAACGAGAACGGACTTCTCCAAGGCTCCGGCCTTCGACATACTCCACGACAACATACGGTTCCCCTTGCTCATCGGTATCAGCCTCGATGACCTGCACGACGCCGGGATGATGAAGTTGGGCCTGCACGCGGGCTTCATCGAGAAAGCGCGCGACAAAAGAGCTGTTGCTGGCATGTTCCCGTCGAATGATTTTGACGACACAGGGACGCTCCGCGCCTTCGATGCCCGTGGTTGCGGCGAGATATACTTCGCCCATGCCCCCGCGGGCGATGAGACGAAGAAGCGAATATCGTCCGATACGACGGCCCAGCGCGGCGGGCGGCAGGTTTTTTTTCCCGGGGGGCGGTGCTTTGGGACGGGGCGTTGGCGGCATGGGAGGCATGGTGCCTATGTAGGATGAAGTGGTCAAATTATTGACCGAGGATATCGACGGAAAACCGAGCTTTGGGCCCCGTGAAGAAGTCTACAGGCCTGCATTCATAAGGGGATGGAGTTGCAGTTCCTTAGGCCCCGGCCGGGGAGCAGGTAGTCATGGCGGTGATGCAAGATTGCCTGGGCAACGGGTAGGAAGACACGAGCCATTCCAAGCGAATACTCGTTGTGTATTGTGTAATATATTGAATTTATGATGTATTTTCGAAAGCCCCTCGGTCGCGGTAGTGGTGGCGGTTGCTGCGGTAGGCTCACGCATCTAGGTTGCCTTGTGGCAACGTCTGAGTAGACTTCCGCCGTTCGTCGCCATGGCCTTGTCGATATTTCGCACCACTATCGTTTTCGCCACGTTGCTGGTGGTGTTGGGATGGGTGCGGGTGGCGACTGCCTATGCCCCTTTCTGTGATCCACGTGCGGCAACGGGTGTGGCGTTTCCGCCCTTCACGGTCATTCCGGATTTACGCTGGGAGCCGTCGTTTGAAGTGTTTTTTCTGCAAAGCTGCGAACGAATGCCGGCCTACCGCAGCGTGGAGGGAATTCCGCACCCCGCCAAAGATAAGATGAGCGAAATGCAATCCGGCCATGGGATGGACCTTGCGGCTCTGTCCAACTCCGTGGATATTCCGCGCCGTTTTCGTCCGACCCGGGTTGCCCTGTCGGGGCAACGGACTCCGAACTTGCAGGAAATATTGCATCGGGTGTATCGGCCGCCGAAACACCTATGATTCATTCGGCAATGTGTAGAAAAGTAGGATCGTTTGATTGATGAGGTAATAGAACATGAACAAAGGAACAGCCATTGTTGGCTTCATCCTCTCTTTCCTGGCGGGGATGATGCTGATGTGGGGGATAAATCAAAGTTCGGGACGCACAGGAAGCGAGAGCATCAAGGCAGACAAGGCCGGAAAATGGAGCGATGAGGATTCGCCCATTTCGGTGACGAGTGAAGATCCGGTGTGGGGCAATCGCAATGCTCCGGTCACCATGGTGATTTTCAGTGAATTCGAGTGTCCCTTCTGCGCGCGCGTGGAAGGAAGCATTGAAGCCATCAAGCAGCAATACGGCCCCGACAAGGTTCGAGTCGTATGGAAGAGCAATCCTCTTGCGTTCCACAAAAGCGCACGTCCCGCTAGTGTAGCCGCGGAGACCGTCCGCGCGCTGGCGGGCAACGAGGCCTTCTGGAAGTTTCATAAAAGCGCGTTTGCCAACCAAAAAGCGCTGACCCGAGAGAACTTCGAGAAGTGGGCGCAAGAAGCTGGCGTCGACATGGCGAAGTTCAAAGACGCTCTCGACAAGGAGACGTATGCTGCGAAAGTCGACAAGGATCTGGCGCTTGGACAGAAGCTTGGCGTGCGTGGAACGCCGCATACTTTCGTCAATGGCGTGACGGTCAATGGCGCGCAGCCCGTGGATAAGTTCAAGGAAGTCGTCGATGCGCAACTCGCGGCGGCTCAGGCGATGATCAAGGCGGGGACGAAGCCGGACAAGGTATACGTGGAAGCCTCGACCAAGAACTTCCAGAAGCCTGCGGAGCAGCCGAAAAACGAGCGAGAAGCCCCGGCGGAAGACAAGACGGTGTGGAAGGTGACGATCGACAAGTCTCCTTCGAAAGGGCCCACGGATGCGCTGTTGACTCTCGTGATTTTCAGCGAGTACCAATGCCCGTTTTGCAAGCGTGTGGAGCCGACCATCGACCAACTCATGAAGGATTACGATGGAAAGTTGCGCGTCGTATGGAAGGACCGCCCCCTTCCTTTCCACAAGGAAGCGGAGCCTGCGGCTCTGTTTGCCCTGGAAGCGCGTAAGCAGAAGGGTGACAAGGGTTTTTGGGATGCCCACAATCTGCTGTTCGAGAATCAGCCCAAGTTCCAGATGGAGGACTTCGAGCAATACGCCAAGACCCTCGGCTTGAATTGGACGGCGGTGAAAAACGCGATCGAGAAAAAGACCCACGCGGCCTCGATCGAAACAGACGTGGCCTTGGCCGATGGCCTGAAAGCCAGTGGAACCCCGCATATGTTCATCAACGGACGTCGTATCGTGGGGGCTCAGCCCATCGATGCTTTCAAGAAGTTGATGGATGAGGAGCTGGCGAAAGCCGAAGCGATGGTCAAGGGTGGGACAGCGAAGGCTTCTGTGTACGAGACGATCATGAAGACTGCGCAGACGCCTCCTCCTCCGCCGCCGCCCGAGAAAAAGGACGTGCCTGCGCCGACCGCGCAGAACCCCTATAAAGGCGGAAAAAACGCGAAGATCGTCATTCAGCTCTTCAGTGATTTCGAGTGCCCGTTCTGCGGTCGTGTGGAACCCGTGATGGAAGAGATCCTCGCGAAGTACGGCGACAAGGTGAAAGTGGTATGGCGCCAATTCCCGCTTGCCTTCCATAAAAATGCAAAACTCGCGGCAGAGGCTTCGGTCGAGGTATTCAAGCAGAAGGGTGATGCGGCGTTCTGGAAATACCACAACACATTGTTCCAGAACCAAAAGGCGCTCGAGCGCGCGGATCTGGAGAAGTACGCGGAAGAACTTGGGTGCGATATGGCGAAATTCCGAGCTGCTCTCGACAACCACACGCACGCGAAGTTCGTGGAAGACGAGATTGCGGTTGCGGAAAAGGCCGGAATTCGAGGCACACCCGCTTCGGTCATCAATGGGTATTTCGTAAGCGGTGCCCAGCCTTTCGCTCAGTTCGAGAAGATCCTCAAGCTCGCTGAATCCGAACTCAAATAATCCCCCCGCCCGTTAGTCATCAGGTATCCCTGCCACGGTGCCTTCCTCGTTCTGGAGGCGCCCACGCTCGCCACGCACGAATCGTTCATTGTTTCGTTCGTTCCGAGATCGCCTTGATGGTGTCATTGAGCTTCCGATCGGCCCGCATGCACTTCCAACAATCACTGAGACCAAGAAAACCGCATCCCTTGGCGTGTAGAAGCCCTCGAAGTTGCGTCAACGACCGCTCGTCGCCGTGTTCCCGGGCGCGGTCGAGGAGTCTGTGTTTGGCCTGACAACCGCCATTGAAACGCAAATCCAACGCGATGAGCAGTGCAGGGGAAGCGTTTTTGCGTGCCGCCTCGGACTTGATGGACTTGGCGGCGCGAGAGGCAATCGCGGCTGTGGTCGTACGTTTCCCAAACGCCAAGTCGTGGATCAGATCGGGCCCCTCCGTTCCCCAATGGCTTTCCAACAACGAAAAAACAACCTCTTGAGAGGACGGCTTGGTCAATGCGCCCAGTACGTCTTCCAGCACGGCGTTGTCTTTTCGTTTTTCCGGATCGAGGGAAAAGAGCTTGTCATATACCTCGATGCATGTGTCGGGGGACGCGCCCCCTAGCCTTGCTTTGGCCACTTGCGCGAGCACGGCGGGATCGTTGGGGAATTGCGTGAGCAGTTGTTCGATCGATTCGCTCCCCGCTTTCACTGCTTTTTCGAGTTGTTGGGGATCGGCAGTGGCTGAAGCGTTTTGCATCGACGACGCGACGGGAGGGGAAGCCCAAGAGGTTTCATCAAAAACGGGTTTGACCGTGGAAGGGGTGCGAACCCACCAGACGATTCCGATCACGACGATGAGTGCGAGCATGCCGACCCCCGCGGCAAGGCCGAGCCATACCGACAGCTTGAGGGTACGCAGCGGAGCCGGTAATGCGGCTTGCCATCGATGGGGTTGAGCCTGGGCGTCCGCGGCGCGAAGCGTTTGTGCGAGTTGTGATGACCATGCGGAAATTCTCGCCATCACACTTGCGATGGACGGAGCGCGTGGTTTGGCGGACGCTATTCCTTCGAACACGGTGGGGGCATGCGTGAGGCTCATGGCAGCGGACACATTGGATCTGGCATCCTCAGTCCAGGACGACGTGTCGAGGTTTTGCTCGAGAATTTCGAAGACGTCGCGCACCTGTTTGGCATCGGACGGCCTGCGCGCGGCTTCTTTTTCGAGCAATTCCATGACAATCGCCTCGATCTCCTGCGGCAGGTGCAGGCCGGGAGCCACTTGGCGAAAGGCAGGCGGTGGCTGCGTGACTTGCATTCCAAGCAAGGCCACGGGATTGTCCGCTTCGAAAGGTCGCCTGCCCACGAGCATTTCGTAAAGAATGACGCCAAGAGCGTACAGGTCCGCGCGAGCATCGACGTCCTGTCCCAGCGCTTGCTCCGGAGCCATATACTCCGGCGTGCCATAGACCATTCCTACTTTGGTCAGTGTTTTATGCTGTTTTCCAGCTTCTTTGCTGATCTGAGAGACAGGCACCTTCGCGATGCCAAAGTCGAGCACCTTGACGAAATCAGGGTCTGTATCCCGAGAAACGAGCATGATGTTTTCGGGTTTCAGGTCTCGGTGGACGATGCCCAGACCGTGGGCGCGAGCGAGCGCGGTCGCGATCTGTTTTCCGATATGAATGACGCGACGGGGGTGCATGGGACCCTGCTGCAAGACGTCGCGCAACGAAGCGCCTTCGACATACTCGAGGACGAGAAAAAACGATCCGTTTTCTAGTTTGCCGAAGTCCGTGGCCGCTGCCACGTTAGGATGCTCGATATGAGCAGCCGCCATGGCCTCGCGCTCGAAGCGTTCGACGACCTCGGTGTGCTGCGTCATTTCAGGATGCAGCACTTTGATGGCTACACGTTTGCGCATCAGGGTGTGTTCCGCCCGATATACGGCCCCCATGCCTCCGCTTCCCAATTCAGCTTCGATGCGGTAGCGACCGGACAATAACTCGCCCACGAGCGAGGACATCGAAGGTCGAACGTCCGGCTCCTGCTGTTCGCTAACCTGCGGCTCTGGCGTGTCGTGCATTCGTTCTATCGTTAATGGGGAAGACGAAACCTACATGCCCAATTTCGTTTTCTCCTCCTCGTTGGGTTCCAACGCGAGCGCGTCGACCATCTTGCGCATGACGGATTTTTCACATTGGCTTATCCGATCTCCCATCAAGCCGAAAAGTCCGTCTCGCGATGCTTCCGCGACGCGAATGATCGCAAAAAGGGTGAAGCGTCGATAGGCAATCGCAACATCTTCGGGGAGTTGTTCCAGCAAATCCGCTAGCTGACTCAGGTATCCATCGATGTCTTTGGTATGCGTTTCGAGCATGACCCGCAGGGCCGCATCGGATAATTCCGCATGTCCTGCCACCAAAATGAGTGGGCGAAATTGCGGATCCGACATTAGGGAGCGCACAACTTCCGACACCGCCGCGGCCTCCCGTAACGAGTAATTGCCATCCGCGTTGGCAACCATCAGCGGGTTCATTTGCACGGATAGCTGGAGCAGCTTTCGATCCGCAGCGCTGAGTTGGGTGAGATATAGGCTGGTTCGTTCTTCCATGGAGATTCACCCCAAAGCGGCTTGATGGGTAAGATACGATGTTCCCACAGCATACAAGCAGAGCAAGCGAAGAGGGGACGGATTCATCGTGGCTCCGTGCTCACGCCCAGGCGAATGAGCAAAGGGTGAGCGAGAGGTTCATGGTATATGTCGTAGGATAGGTTCCATCGTGCGAGCCAAGACCGAGCCGCTTGCATGCCGATGGTTCGCCGTATCGCATCCGCCAGTACCAAGGCTGCCAGATCCGAGAGACGACGAGGGTTATTCTCGGGTGATTTCAATAGTCTTTGCCAAATGACCGGATCGGATTGCTGAAAGGATTCCCAGGCACTGGGGGCGGAAAGAAAGACGGCCGTGGCATCGGGGTGGCCTGGCTCGGCCGCGAGAACCATTCGAGCTTGCTGTCGGGCCGCCTCCCACTGCCCGAGCGCCGCCGCTCGTACCGCAAGCTGTCCCGATTCAAGGTGCAACTCAGCCGCGAATTGCCGTGCGTTCGCTAAATCCCCGCGCGCCAAGGCATCGTCCACCTGCGCGACCGTTCGTCGGCTTCCAGCCTGGCCGAGTCGACTCGCAGCCATTTGCCGATGAACTCTATCGTCATGCCGACGAGCCAACTCATCGATGGCTTGCCAGCTCCGATAGGAAGGATACAAAAATGCGAAACCATCGAGAACCGCCGCGGCCATGTCGGGTTTACCCCCTTTTTCGAGCACGTCTGCAAGCAACGCGGTAACCGTCCAGTCGGACGGAGCCAGACTGAGGGCCCGGCGTGCATCCTGCTCTGCTTGCCCCGTCATTCCGTGGCGCAAAGCGCAACGACCGCGCTCGACATAGGCCGAAACCAAAAACCTATCCACTTTCAGCGCATCGGCAAACGTTTTCTGTGCGGCTGGCACCGTTTGTTGGTTCCAAGCGCACCGTAGCGCACCCAGCCGTACAAGGATCGAAGCATCGTTCGGCTGATAACGAAGAGCAGCAAGATATAAGCGCTCGGCTTGTGCCAACCATCCTCGCTGCTCGGCAAGTTGTCCCTCCATCACCAACGCATACGCTTCGGGATGTACAAATCTCCCTTGAACGGTCTGTCCGTCGATGATGCGCACGACAACGGGACGGTTCGAACAGCCCATGTTCGAAAGCATCGCGAACACGATGCTCATACCCCACGAAAAGACCCAGCGAGCGCTCATGAAAACAACGTGTTGTGGGATGAAGCGAGGAAAACCGTTCCTTGGCCGGAAATGCCAGTCCATCCTCGCATCGCCGCCGGAGACTCATGGGCGGGAAGGCATCGCGCCACGATGCGTCCCGTCCAGCCAATCAGCGATGAGCAGCGCAGCACGCAGCCTTGTTTTTCCTGGACTTCGAGGGCCATGAATGCGGTTGGCAGGTCAAGGACAACAAGCCCTGTGCCCCGTAGGTGAACGAGAGATATCGTATCTCCCAATCCCGACGCGAGGCGTCCATAGTCATGGGATAGGTCGAGATCGAAAGCTCCGAGACATTCCTCTCGGATCATGAAGCTTTCGTGTTCGAGCATCACGGCTTGAAGCACGCGGTCGACACGAGGATGTAAGACGATGTGCCGAGTTTGTTGAACACGTAACAGAGGTCTGTTCGATCCGCCCAGAGGCAGCGATGGATCGCCGCCTTGCTCCCGTGGAATGTTTTCACGAGCTTGGGGGATGTCGAAACAGACGAAGGCTTCGACCAGGTCTTCTCGCGTGGCGAACTCGTTGTGGACGGAGACGAGCAGTGTGCCATCGGCGTGTGTGATACTGCGATGATTACGCGAAAACACGCCGTTGTATGCCTGCGTCCAGGCTTGCAGCGGGAGAGCATGGCGAACGGGCTGTTCGGGCTCGAGGGGGGCGGAAGCCGTTGGTTGCGCGAATGAGGACGATTCGGAAAATGGCGCGGGAGCGATAGCGGTTATCGCTTTCTTGTCCGGGCGTCCAAGCTCGACTTCAACCCAAGTTCCAGGCGTTTTCGAATCCTCCTGGGGTGTGGAAGAAGCAAGGCAAAAGGCTCCGTCCGAGGCATCGAGTTCATGAAAAGCCGCTTCAGCAACCCGACGTACTTCGTGCAAGTTCGGATCGGATTTCGAGGAGCTAGGCGCTTCGTGTTGTGCAGAGGAAGAATCGACAAGGACTTCCATTCGCCTCGCCATGCTGCTGTAGCCGGCGCGATCGAAAGCGGCGCGCGCTTTTTCGTAATCTCCAAGGCGCTCGAAAGCGAGGCCTAAATAGGCCCACGCTCGCTGACGAGAGGGTTCCGAAACGACGACGTGTTCGAGATGCTCTCGAGCACGTTCCGGCTGACCTGTTTTCAGGTAGCATAAGGAAAGATTGATACGAGGCGTCAATTCGTCGGGAAAATTGCTCGCAAGTTGCTCATAAATCGCGATGGCCCGAGGGTATAGCCCCAAACGAAAGTAGACCTGGGCAAGCAAGTCCTGCCCTTGCGGTTCGAGCGGTTGAAGCGATAAGGCGTTTTCGATTTCCGCCTTGGCCTCGTGAACGAGGTTTTCCTGAAGCAGTTCTGCTCCTCGGTATAGGTGAAAGAGAAAATCCGATCCCGTGATGTCGCCGTGGGGCGACGGACTTTTCGTGTTGCGAGGAGGTTCTGTCATGGCTCAGTACCTGAAGCGCTCGTTCGAAGGCCGATCCGTTCAGTCGAAGTCCTCGATTTTCCATACCCCGTTTTCTTGCACGAGTTGAACCGTTCCCACCGCGCCAAACGGCATCGTGGCTCGGCCTGCCGCTTCCTCGAACGTTGCCGTGGGCAAAGCGCTTTTTACCGCGGCGATGAGCGTTTGCATCTCCTGTTTCTGACTTCCTTCCCAAGCCGCCTTGAGCTTGGATGCATCCAAACCAGGCTTTTTCGCTTCCGGTACGAACCGCATGAGAACGTCATAGCGACCCCGTTCGAAAGCACGTACAAACGACGTTACCGCTTGGCGAGGAGTGTTTTGCGAATACAAATCGACCGCCGATACGTCGACGCGCCAACGACCCGATTCGTACCGAAGCAATAACGCTTGTCCATCCGGGGTGTCGATGGTCGCCGTAACGACCGGAACACTACCCGGACGTCGCAAGGCTTCCGCCACGTCACGCATTTCATTTGGATTTTCTTGAACCATGCGACGAAACGCATCCAGCGGCATCTCTCGCTTCGCTTCATCGCTCAGCATCGCATAAGCGTCCTCGATACGGTTTTGGTCGAGAGCGTCCGCATAGCCGCGTAACGTTTCCGCCGGACCACGCACTGGTGTGCCGCGGACTCCGCAGCCGCCGACCATGGTGAGGACCACGAACGGCAACAGGTACCGAAACGTGTTCTTTTTGCCTGGCGCCCGATGGGTGTCGCTTTGCCTCATGGTGATATCGTTGCACATGGGATCGATTCGTCGCCCAAACCGTTCAAGGATGAGTTTCCGAAGGGCAGAGTATACGAGGCCAGCCCGGCAAGCACGACTGATCGTTACGGAACAAGGTCCTTTAGGGGTTGGCTCGATGTGATTTCCCGCTCCCCCTTTGGCTTTGTTCCCGGGCCGTATTACGGTTCGGACATGAGTCGCGGACCGTCAGCCGCCCAGGAAGGCATCAGCATCCCCATTCTTCCCCTTCGCAACTCGGTACTATTTCCCATGTCCGTGGTGCCGATCAATGTGGGAAGGCCAAGAAGCGTTCGCTTGATCGAAGACGCCCTCGGCATGGAGCGTGCCACCATCGGCATATTGACCCAGTTTGCGTCCGATACCGATGAGCCGACGTTTCGTGACCTCTACAAAATCGGCACGCTCGCTCGAATCGTTCAAGTCATTCGTGTCGGTCCGTCCGTATATACGGTGAAGATCAGTGGTATCGCACGTTTTCGCGTGTTGAGCGGACAAGGACTCGAACCGTTCATGCGCGCCCAGGTGCAACGCATCATCGATCCGGTAGACCACGACGAGCAATCGGATCAACTCAGTGCGCACCTTCGGGAAAGCGCAAGAACCCTGCTGACGCGCAACCCGGCCCTGCCCCAGGAACTCAACGGTATTCTCGAAAACGTCAGGGAACCCGGTGCTCTCGCGGACCTGTTGGTAGCCAGCTTTCCCGCCGAATTCGCTCCTGTCGACGAGCGCCAGCAAGTGCTCGAAACCTTCGACATCAAAAAACGCATGATGCTCGTGCAGGAAATGATCGATCGGCAACTCAAAGTGCTGAAGGTTAAGAGCGAAATTTCGGACATGCAAAGCGAGATGGGGCACTCCGAACGCGAATCGATCCTGCGTCAACAAATGCGACATATTCGAGAGCAACTCGGGGAAGGCGGCGAAGATGAGGAGACCGAGGAGCTACGTGAAAGACTTCGTCAGGCTGGATTGAGCCCAGAAGCTGAAAAAATCGCAAAAAAACAGTTGTCCCGGCTCGGAGCCATGCACCCGCAATCTGCCGAATGGAACCTGGCGCGCACCTATCTCGACTGGCTCGCCGACTTGCCATGGGCAAAAACCACACCGGACCATATCGATATTCGAGAGATTCGTCGCACCCTCGATGAAGACCATTACGGCTTGGAGAAAGTCAAACGACGAATCGTGGAATACGCGGCGGTACGGCAGCTCAGAAAAGACAAAAAAGGCCCGATTTTGCTGTTCGTGGGCCCTCCGGGCGTGGGCAAAACCTCCCTGGGAAGATCCATCGCGCGTGCGATGGGACGTCGATACGGCCGTATTGCCTTGGGAGGTGTCAACGACGAGGCGGAAGTGCGCGGACACCGAAGAACCTATGTAGGAGCCCTTCCCGGGCGAATCATTCAAGGGCTGAAACGTGTGGGAACACGCAATCCTGTGCTCGTGCTCGATGAAGTCGATAAATTGGGCAAAGACCTACGTGGAGACCCCGCGGCGGCCCTGCTCGAAGTCCTCGACCCCGAGCAAAACGACAAGTTCGTGGACCACTACCTCGATACGCCCTTCGACCTGTCGCAAATCATCTTTTTGGCGACCGCCAACAACCGGGAAACGATCCCCGAACCTCTGCTCGATCGCATGGAAATGATCGAGGTACCCGGCTACACGCGAAACGAAAAATTGCATATCGCCACGGATTTTTTGGTCCCCAAACAACTCCAAGAACACGGACTGACCGTCGAACATCTCGACTTTCAAAAAGCTGGACTCGAAGCCATCATCGACCATTACACACGGGAAGCCGGCGTTCGCGGGCTCGAACGTGAAATCGCAAGCGTATGCCGCCATACGGCCGTCAAACTCGCCGAAGGCATACAACTCGATGCTGTCGTCGACCGCGATAGGGTCGAGCTGGTGCTGGGCCCCTACAAACACACCCCAGAATTGGCCGAGCGAAAGGGAACACCAGGGGTCGCCACAGGGCTCGCCTGGACTCCGAACGGAGGGGATATCCTCTTCATCGAAGCCACAAAAATGCCCGGAAAAGGCAATATCACGCTCACGGGCAATATCCGCAGCGTCATGAAAGAGTCCGCCACCACGGCTGTATCTTTCGTCCGATCGAAAGCCGAACAACTCATGCTCGACCCCCATTGGCTCGATCTTATCGACCTGCATCTTCACGTGCCGGCAGGCGCGGTAGCCAAAGATGGGCCAAGCGCTGGCGTGACCATGTTCGTGGCCGTGTCATCGCTGCTGCTCAATGCTCCCGTTCGACATGACGTTGCCATGACCGGCGAAATCTCGCTGCGCGGAAATATTCTTCCCGTCGGTGGTATCAAAGAAAAATTATTGGCCGCCCATCGAGCGGGTATCCGTATCGTGCTGATTCCAGAGCGAAATGAACGAGACCTGGAAGAAGTGCCGAAAGAAGTCCGTGAAGATCTCGACATTCGATTGATTCGAAAAATGGACCAAGTCCTCAGCCATGTACTCGAAGCGCCGCTCGAGGTGCCCACGATCGACGAAGACCAGGATGCCTTGTGAAAAGGTCACGTAGGCATGGTTGCGCGCCGGCGTGATTGGTTGCCCGTTTGTCCCATTGTCCGAGGAGGCCCCACCGTGACGGAGTCATTGTTGCCCGAAGAGTTGTCGACCTTGATTCACAAAGTATTCAAGCCTCGGGCTACGGAACGGTCCATCGCATTTCTTATCGATTTGCCGGATGCCGTGGTCGCGGATTCCGAGCCATGGGCGCAGCGTCGACGCATGGTGGCACAGTGGGTGGCGGGATTACACAAGCTCGAAAGCTTCCCGTTGGAGGTTCATTGCGTGCTTTACCGCAACGCGCATTCGAATAACGGGGACCTGCCAGAGAAGGCATGGTACGTAAGCCCTGACCTCGAAGTCGATGCCCTTGCTCCCAACGCCGAATCGCTGGCCAACCATCCTGCCGTTTCCTTCGAACAAATATTTCGTTCTCACCCGCTTCTGGTGGCTCCCACGGAGTTTTCCGCCACCGCGCCGCTAAAAATCGCCGCTCGCACTTTTCCGTTTCGCGCCGCCACCATGCCCGGCTTCTCCCCCAGCATGATCCCAGCCCTTCGCCTCGACTACGAAGAAATCAATCGTCGGGTGCTCCTGCTCAAATCCTTGCTCGATGAAGCCGTATCCGCCACCTGCCGCTTTCTCGTCGATCAGTCGACCGAAAGGCTGCTTCGGCTAGATCTTCGCCATCGTACCGCCCACGCTTCCGGTGGCGTATTCCCAGACCCAGGCGTGGCCGGTAACCTGCCGTCGGGCGAATCCTATATCGTCCCGTATGAAGGAGAACGAAAGGCAGATCCAAGTCAGTCCGAAGGTTTGCTTCCGGTCGAACTCGACGGTGATATCGTGACGTATCGAATCTCCCACAACCGCGCGGTCGAGGTGATCGACGCCGAACAATCGGAACAGGGACGTCGCGAAGCCAAAAGAATTGCCGAGGAACCGGCGTACGCCAATATTGCGGAATTGGGGCTCGGGGTATTGGATGCGTTTGGTGTCGAGCCTTCTGGTGAGATCCTGCTGGATGAAAAGCTCGGTTTGCATATCGCTTTTGGTCGAAGCGACCACTTTGGGGGGATCGTGGGTCCCAAGCAGTTCTCGGGTCCCGATGCGGTGGTGCATATCGACCGTGTCTATATTCCCCGAATTCAACCTCGCGTGAAGGTGCTCGAGGTGCAGCTCATTCGTGAAAATATGCCCCCGTTACGAATCATGAAAGACGGTGCCTATACCATCGATTTTTCATAACCAATTGATTTTACGTTCTATTTTTATGTCTCGATGGTGCTTCTTCCCCTCGATGTTCCGGTGCAGACGGTCAAGCCTCCGGCAATCCCATTCACAATTCGTTTTCTCCTATTGACGTCTGGGCAAACCCGCACCCTGATACCATCGCACGCGATTTATGGCTGAGGGACACGCGGACCATGGTTCTCGATGCCATGTGATTGAAGTGCTACGCTAGCTGAGAGTACTCATGCCGCCCCGAACCCATTCCGAGACCAGAAATCTAGTGGCTTGCGCCCTGTGCGAGATCATCGATTCGGTCGTCACCCCCCGTGTTCGAGATGGGATTTTGGCTCAGGCGCTCGAGGGGTTTCGTGCGGAACAATTGCCTACGGATCCAAACCGTCTCCAAGACTTCGTGACCGGACCGCTGCGAGAAGCGCTCGCGCGAACCATCGGCCCCGAACCCGTCGAAGCCATGGTCAGCGACTTGCAACGCGTGATTGACATGCTGCTCGGCTCGACTCCATCGCTCGAGCAACGCCAACAGCCGTCAGCATTCGTGCATGATGCTCCGCACCGACGCTCCTCGTCGCGTCCAAGGATGCCGGCGGTGTCGTCGTCGCAGCGTTCGACACCGATTCCGCATCATCATTCGACCCCGCCCCGGGCCTCTTTCCGAACCGCGCCAACACCGCGATATCCTTCATGGTTTCCGCCAGCCGCCAAACCCATTTCCTCGGGTCGCTTTCCGCGGGGCGCGGCAGCGGCCCTTTCCATGGCGGGAACGTATTCGAGCAAGCCCCCGGCAGAATCATCGCAACCCATTGTATTCGTAGCCAGCCACCGCCAAGACCTCGCTCGCAGCTTGTCGCTTTCTTTGGCGAGCCACGTGCAAATCGTCATCCTTCGCAACATGCTCGAACTCGTTCGAGAATTCGGAATTGCCCCGGAAGGGCGCTGTGTGTTGCTCATCGATTGTCAAAACCCATCGCTCAAACCGATGTCCGTGGCCGCGCTGGCCGATGATCTTCCTGATTCGTTACAAGTCGTTCTTTGGGGAATGTCGCCGGAGCTTCGAACTCGCCTGGCTGCGATTTCTCCTCGCTGCCGCACTTGGATCGGGATCGACCGGGAAACGCCTGTCGATGAACTTGCGGGCCGATGTACCGTTCTGGTGTGCTGATGCAGAAGCAAGCGCCTCGTCATGTCCTCGTTTCGATGCTTGTTGCATCTTGAACAGAGGCAAGGCAGCGGAAGGTTGGGCTGTCGGCTATTCGGAGGCTGATCCCGATTCCGCGTCGGAGTCTGTTCGCCCGGCGCGCGTTTTCGCTGCTTCTTCGAAGACTTCCGGGGGCGCCACAAGACCTTGTTGCTCCGTGGGGGGAGCCGCGATGGGGATATTGAGTTTTCCCCCTTGGGAAGCGGCAACGAGCGCCAGAGCCTTGTTGAAAAAATCTTTGAGGAAAGGAATTTCGCTGGGAGGGGAGGTGATCAAACCGGCGCGTTTGGCTGCCTCCGCCGTGGCAAGAACATCGAGGGTTCGTTCTCGGCCCGCACGGGCATGTACGGAGATGGCGGCATCGCGCAAGCGCTCCGCCAAACGTTGTCGGACATCGGGTGTGAAAAACCTATCCGTGGCTGCCGCGACTTCTTCGTTGAATACCGCCGTGATTTGTTCCTGCTGCTGCTGGCCCGGATCGGGTCCGATTCGATGACCGATTTTCCCCAACAATTCGTTGATGAACTCCATTTCGGGAAGCCAACTTCGAAACTCCGGATCGTTGTGAAGGGTGCTGGAACCGGAGATGCGAGATTGTATCTCGGTATCATCCAATGAAATATTTTCCCGTTCGATGGGGTGAACAGGCTCTTGTTCCGGAACGGGTTTCAGCAGATTGGCCGACGTATCAAAGCCCAGGGGCATGATCAAGCCGGAGGTGGCGTTGCGTTTTTTCGCTTGTTCGATATGCCATCGTGCCCATTCGACCGGAACGGGTACGGGGGCATACCCCCTGGAGCTTTCGATATTTCTGAAAGCGGAGCGGATGCCGCTGCGAGTTGCCTCACCAACCCGAACGTCGATGACGCCGGCGTTTTCATGAATTTGAACGTCGACAATATCGAAATTTTGTCCCGCGGAGTGAGAGCCAATCGTAAAGACGCTGACCCCACTTTGATCGGGAGCGAGATACCAGGCTTCGAAGCTTGCCGGCTGGGGGGCAGGTTCGGGCTTTTTGTTTTTTTCCGGAAGAGGAACTCCGCGGCTTTTGAGGATGTTCAGGCCTCTTCGAGCGGTTTTTCGGGCGAGGGCTGGGGCATCGTCCGCCCACGCTATGGCATGCACCGCCAAGGCATTGGACTCACGCACCCATGCTTCCACGAGGGCAGGGGCTTTGTCTCCCACCTCTTCCAGCATTTCCAAGGCATTGCTAGCGGTCGCGGCCAACAATCTGGGCTCGAACGATTCTGCGATGCCAGACTTCTTTTTTTCTTTCTTCGCCATGAGGGTTCACGCTCCAAGATACGCAGTGGCTTCGATCTCGACGCGCACACCGCGCGGCAGCTTGCTTACCTCCACACAAGCTCGGGCAGGGGCATCGCCTTGGAAGTATCGTGCGTAGGTTTCGTTGACGGCGCCGAAGTCACCGAGATCAACTAGGAAAATGGTGGACTTGACGATCTTGTCCAACCCCCCTCCGGCCGCTTCCAACACGGCCCGAAGGTTGTTCATCACCTGTTCGGTTTGCACCCGAATATCGCCTTCGACGACCTGACCGGAGACTGGATCGAGCGGGATTTGACCACTACAGAACACAAAGTCCCCAGCACGGACGGCTTGGGAGTACGGACCAATGGCTGCGGGCGCTTGTTCGGTTCGAATGATGGCTCGGGTCATTTCGACACTACCTTTTCGCTGAAGTCATGGACGACCTGATGTCGACCGTCGATAGCACGACCCAGGGTAATCTGGTCAGCAAACTCGAGGTCTCCACCGTGGGGAACACCACTGGCGAGACGAGATATACGGACCTCGAGGTCCCCGATCTCCTGGGCAATGAACAATGCAGAAGCTTCACCATCGACCGTTGGCGGCGTGGCGAGAAGCACCTCACGTATCCCTTCGTTTTGAATTCGTGAACGAATGGATGCGATCGGCAAGTCAGAAGCATGAACGCCTTCGAGCGGAGACAATAGTTTGCCAAGAACGTGGTAGCGACCTCGCATGGCTCCACTTCGTTCGATGGCAAGCAAGTCCTGGACGCGAGCTACCACACAGAGCAACGAAGGGTCTCGCCGATGATCCGAGCAAATGGCGCATAGCGACGGTCCTTCGGTGCTGCGGCGTGCCACGTATCCACATCGTTCGCAGGGCGTAACGTTATCGTGCAGCGCGATGAGTTCTTGACCAAGACCGCGCGCAATGGCCGGGTCCGCAAGAAGAAGAAACATCGCATAGCGCAAAGCAGTTTTCTCACCAACGCCGGGCAGGCGCGAGAACCGCTGAGACAATCGGAATAGTTCTTCGGGAAGCACGATGATCAGCCGTTGATGCCAGGAATACGCAGACCCCCCGTCGCTTTCGTGACTTCAGAGTCCACCAGTCGATCCGCGTCGTCCAATGCCTTATTCGCCGCCGTCACGATGAGGTCAAGCATCATCTCCAATCCTTCCCGTTGTACCAACGAGGGGTCGACCTCGATACGACGAAGCAGCCCGGCGCATGTGACCGTCACACGCACATTGCCGTCGTCGACCTGCGCGGAGACTTCACGATCACGCAATTGGTCCCGCACCTCATCCATTTTCTTTTGAACGGATGCAGCATGGCGCACGAAGTCGCCCACCGGTGGTGTGAACCGTTTGGTCTTGGGCATGGTTTGCGAGATATGCACGAAGCAATAAAAGCAATCAACCAGGAACGACGGCTTTGATGCAAGTCATTCGTCGAGTTTGATGAGATGCACGCGCGCACCGAGTGATTCGATGGCCGCCTGAACGAGTTTATGGCTTTCCAACTCCGCGCGAGCCTTTCGTTCCTGCTCGAGGCGCTGTTCTTTGTTTATGTCGAACAAGGTTCGACCGCGGGCTTTTCCGGTATCCAGCAACGACAAGGAAACCTCGGTGGAGGCGTGAAAACGTGCCCGAACCACGCGAGTCAGAAGGTCGACGGCCTGATCGTCGCGAGCACGGTCGGCATAAAATGAGCCTTCCTCGATGGCGAGATGGACGGCATGGGGCGAGATCTCCACGGGAATCGCATGTTCGAGCACCGCAGCGAGGGCTGCGTTTTGCTGCTGAACCGTCTCGAGAATCGCGCGCCAAGCGGCCTCCGACCCAGGGGCAGGCTCGGTGGGCGCCGGCTCGGTAGCGCGTCGGACAGGCTGCTCCTGCGAACGCTCCGAAGGTGCGGTTCCGACCGTGGGCTGAACCGGAATCTCCATGTCAATCGGCGATGAATCCACAACGGTTTCGGCTACCCAGGGCTCCGTGTCCGCGACAGGATGAATCTCCCGATGAGCCGCGACGCGAGAGAGGGGAGCCGGGTCCTTGACGGCTGCCGAGGGCTGCGCTCGCGCCGCCATCACGGCTCGATCCCCAGCAGAAACGCTTTCGGTCCGCTCGGTCGGCTCGAACGCCGTCGCCCCACGATGGTTTCGTAACGCAACCGGGCCGCCCGAACGTGGCAAGGCCGCTCCGCGTCCTACCAGTCGACGTTCGATGCCGTCGAGTCGCGAAATCAAATCGTCGACGGGTAGCAAGGGAGGACGAAAGACAAGGCGAAGCAAGAGCATTTCCAATGCGGAACGCTGCTGAGGCGCATGCACCACCTGATCGAATCCAGTCGAAAAACCATGGTGAAGGCGAATGAGATCCTCGCCCCGCGCGTCCGCGACCAATGCCCGCATCGTCGCCAACTCCTCCGGAGTCAAATCTGTCAATGAATCCGGGGAGTTGCATACTTTTACCACGACAAGATCGCGCAAGACTTCGAGCGTGTCTCGCGCCACTTGAACCAAATCGAAACCTTGATCCGCCAAGTGCGCAACGATCATGAGCACGGCTTGAGCATCCCCATGAACCATGGCTTGGGCCAACTCGAGAAGCTTGCCGCGCCCGGCAATGCCAAGAACACGAGCAATCTCCTCTCCCACGAGCTTGTCTCCCCCCCATGCGATGGCCTGATCCAACAGACTCATCGCATCACGCATGCTTCCCGCCGCCTCCCGCGCCATCAGTCCCAACGCGGCATCATCCGCCGCAATCCCTTCCTGATCGAGCACGTGACGAAGCTGCTTGGCAATCGACGACGACGAAATGAGCTTGAAGTCATAACGCTGACATCGGCTCAAAATCGTGACCGGAACTTTATGCACTTCCGTCGTCGCAAAGATGAACTTCACGTGAGGCGGTGGCTCCTCCAAGGTCTTCAAAAACGCGTTCCACGCGTTCGAAGACAACATATGTACTTCGTCGACGATCACGACTTTGAAGCGATCGCGGGAAGGACGGTACGGCAAGCTTTCCTGCAACCGACGCACTTCATCCACACCGTTGTAGCTCGCGCCGTCGATTTCCTGGACGTCGATATCATTGCTGGCAGCGATTTCGGTGCATGCGGGACATTGCAAACACGGTTTGGGAGTGGGACCAGCCTCGCAGTTCAAGGATTTGGCGAGAATGCGCGCGCTCGTCGTTTTTCCTACTCCACGAACGCCCGTGAACAAAAACGCATGGGCAATGCGTCCGCTAACGATGGCGTTCGATAAGGTGCGGGAGACATGCTCCTGTCCCACCAGATCATCGAAGGTCATCGGTCGCCATTTTCGAGCGAGTACCAAGTAACTCATTGGCAAACGGTCCTAGCGCAGCGTTCTTCCGGACGCGAGTCGTACGCGCACCGGCTAGTCTTTCAACTCATCGTATACCGAAGGTTCGCTTCTGGGGGGGAGCGTATCGATCAGACGTCGCGGTTCCGGCGGCACTGAATTCTCTTTTCCAATAGGCAGAAAAACATTCACCGTCGTCCCCTCCCCAGAGCTGCTCTCGAACCACATCTCCCCGCCATGCGTCTCCACGATACGATTCACAATCGCCAACCCAAGACCCGTGCCCGTCGGACGAGTGGTGAAAAACGGGTCCTTGGCTCGACTTCGAACCTGCGTATCCATTCCCTCTCCATCATCGGATACCGTCACGATGAATCCCTCCGCCGTCTCCCGTGACGCCGCTCGAATCGATAGCGTAACCGTCCCCGAACCATCTGTCGCTTGAACTGCATTTTCTACAAGATTATCAAATACTTGCCGAAGCAAGTTCACATCGCCCCAGATCTGACCACGGGCGCTGTTTTCGTCGAACACCAAACGCGCATTGTGAATCGTCCCTACGAGCATGGCTCTTTGACACACTTCGTGAAGTACCAGCCGTTGCCGCTGAAGGTTGATCGGCCGCGCGTAATTGAGCAAATCCGATACCAGCCGATTGAGACGCTCCGATTCTTCTTCGAGAATCGAAAGCAATACGTCGTGATCGTGACGTGATAGCCCTTCGCGCTTCAAACTCGCCACGGCGTTGGTAATGACCGCCAGAGGGTTTCTCACTTCATGCGCGATGACGGCCGCCATCTCCCCAATGGCCGCGAGTTGCTCTTTCCGACCCAACTCATTTTGTAATTCTCGCAGCGCCCTTCTGGCTTCTCGAAGCTGCCTCCCCCGCTCGTTCAAGCTTTTCGCGTGTTGCGCATACTCTTGTCGTACCAAGTTGTACCGACGAAGAAAAAGGATGACGAGCACCGTGCTGAATACAATCAACCCAAGGGGAAGCAAGGAAAGACCACGAATGACCCCCGAGCCCACCAACATATCGTTGACTGCCGCCAGCGCGAATAGCACGGCTCCAGTGAATAACGCCAAACTGTCCCGTCGCTTTCGTTGGACGCTCCGACCGAACAACGCACAAGCGATGACATGAAAGACAGGTATTGCAACCACGTACATGGTTGCAAACCATGTATGAGGCTCTTTTTCGGTCAAAGGACCCACATTCGATAACGGGGCCCGCATCCCCGAACCATGCAACATCATAAAAATGAGAACGAAAGCGATCGCGTACGTGACAGCGGCCCCTTCGAGTTGACGACGCACGCCAGTGCATCGCATGGCGAAATGGACGTGCAACGCAGCCGCCATCACCGAGGCGCTTTCCGCGAACGTGGTCGCTAGCATCCACTGCGTCGGAAGATCTCCTCGCAGACAGCAAAACCCACAGGCCACCGATTGAGCTGCGACCACCCAGGCGATCAGGCTGAACAAAAGATAGTCAACGTTTCGCCTTCCCGATGCGTGGGTCACGAGAGACACGATCCCCACGACGCACAACCAGCACGCCAGGGAGAAGTATGCACCCGCAAGCAACGGGGAATGCACCGATGAGATCCTGTCAGCGAGTGTTGGGCAGGGTGAAGGTCAGAGGTATGATACCATTTCCGCCACGTCTGCTTCGACGATTCATTCCGATAACCATGATGGAATCGGGATATGGCTAGCGTCTAATCCTCGTTCGTGCGGTTTTCAAGCCAGGATGAGCAGGGGCTTGCATTATGGTGCGGTGGGGTGGGTTGGATGAATCAGCCCGTGGGAATTGTCCTGTCGGATGTGATCAAGCGCTCACCCGATAGTAACACGCACCCCCGAAACACAGGGCCGTGGGCGCGTTTTTCAACTTGCGGTTCATCGCTTCGAGCGCATCGACCTCGACGAACAAGCCCACTCCCCAGCCCGGTTCGCCCGTCTCTTCATCGTCGTGCGCCATGGCCTCCGCCGCCATCACTTTGCGAAATGGCTCGCTTGGACCAAAACTCATCACGTGTACATCACCTATCCGCGCCGGCATTTGCCCCTCTGCCGATCGAGCTACCCAACGTCCACCATGGGCGATGACCGCAAACGTCATCCAATCGCCCTCACGAAGGAAATCTCGAAGTTTGCGCACCCAACCCATTAAATCCACCGTCTGATCGCCGTCGCCCACCTCCACATAGACAGCCGTACCAAAATCGATGGCCCGAACCGCCGACCCCAACGGTTCCCGTTCGAGAAAATCGCTCACGGCAGACCGAAACACAAGGATCCGGGGAGGAAACTTATCCGCCGATTGCCCGTACTCGACTTCCTCCGCATCGTACCAACTTACCCATATTCCATAAGCATTCTCGTCCAGGAGCAAGGAATCATCCTGCTGCGACGATTCGTCGTCAGCCAATGGCTTGTCGAAACTCGGTTGTTCCACCGTCATGATGACGGAATGAATTCCAGCATTGGCGCTTCATTGCAAGCCCGTTGTGCATAGCCGCACGTAAGCCCGAGAAGCGGCGGTGGGCTTCGAAACCGCTTGGGCGCCAGGCGAAGGCGTCGACGCGCTGACAATCTGCGAAATGCTTTCCGCCAATTTCACCGTCATATCCAACGTCGGTACCGCAGGATTGAGAACCATCACCCTTTCGTGCGTCTCTCGCCCACGAATCCAACGCGCCTTGCGCAACCGCTGGTTGACCGCTTCATGGCATGGGGAACCTTCTAGCACCCGCAACAATACTTGGGGAAGAGCCACGGGCTGGCCGATGGCGTGGGCCCATCCCAATCCAATTTCAATACCGCGAAATCCCTGTATGGCGCCTTTCGGCCACACGCCAAGGCGCAACTCATCCGGCTGCTCTGTTCCCTTCGGGATCCGCCCAAGACCCCGCACACGCGCGGCGACTAGTTTTTTTGACTTGCGAAGCTCCTTCGCCACCCGAGCCAGCAACGGAGCCGCAGAATGCACCAGGTCCGCGGGGAGTTCCGTCCGACGACCCGTTCCAAACAACACGACAATCACTACGAAATCCAGCGCTGCCACATAAGCGAAATAGGTAGCATGCCGGGAAACCAGCCATACTCCCACCGCGTACAGGACGCTCACGATCGCAAATACAGCTTTGCCCAAAGGCGATCCCGCATCCAACCATCCCCATGGCCAGTCTTCTTTCTTCTCGAAAGCATCCCGATCCGAAAGCGGGAGCCATCGGCCCGGACCTCGAGGGGATACCCGTTTTTCCGGTACGCGATACGCGCTGAGCAGAATCACGCCAAACACGCCCACCGCCCCAGGGAACGGATGCTCCAAAAAAACCTGCGCTCCCACCGAAGCCGCCAGCAACGGCCCCGAAAACGCCATGCGAACCGCGATACCCACAGGAATCAGTGGACGAGGATGCACCCCTCGAACACGGCTGCTTCGCACCACCTGCCTATGCTTGAGCGTCAACAGCAACGAATACAAAACCGCAATCATACCGCCCACGGCCAAAAACGCCGCTCGACGCTCCGGAGCGATCAGAACCGCTTCCGGCGGTGGAGGAGCCTTCAACCGTGGGTCTTGCACCTCCCCAAATACCGCCGGATCTACCTTCACCTTCCACGTAACAACCTCCCCCGAGGCAACGTGCGGCCGCACCTGCTCCAATTCGTCCACCTCAGGATACTGCGTCAACGTCGTCAATACTCCCCCCAAAGGCGCCATCACCACCTCATCGTTCGGACCATCCAACCGTACCTCGTCCACCGCCCTCGGCGACGTGGCCGTCGTGGGAACCACAAATGTCGTTCGCACACTGTCAATGCCATCGTCCCATCGTGCCCCCACCCAGGACACGACCAGCATCGACCCGTCCCTCGTCACCCCGTTTTGTTTGAGTAAATCCACATCGTACGTCACCACGAAGTCGTAGATGCCCCGACGCACTCCCTTGCCCTCATCGATGTTTACACGAAGAGGACCATCCGGACGCTGCTCCACCCCCACCGGAATGGGCATTCGCGCGTCCATCGCGCCACCCGTCAATACAAAGGTCGGTTCCCCCACCAAAATCACGTCCCGATCCGCGATATGAACGTCAAACGAACGCAAAGGGCCGCCGTTCACCCGTAAGGATATCGTGTGCTGCACACGGGCCATCCCGTTGCGCATCAACACCAATCGGGCATCATGACGACGAACGGTTTGTTCCACCCAGGCGTGAGCGGGATGCGCAACAAGGATCCCGAGCACCGTGAGAAGCGAAACGAGGAGCGTTGGAATCCGAAACGACATTGTCCTACATGGGATTACCTTGGCTTGGCCAACTGGCCAAATAATCTCCCATCCCAATTCCCGATCGCCCCGATTCCCGCGAGAAATGAGATTTCCCAGGTTGAGCCCTTGGTCTAGTCCTGACTATACAGCGACGAGAAGCGCAACGAATGGCGGTCACCCTCGTACTTCGATCGGATAGTTCCGACTCCAGCATCACGTTCGATCAGCCGCGGGTCGTCATAGGACGCGGTGAGGCGTGCGATTTTCGAATCCCGGACCCATCCGTCAGCCATCGACACGCCAGCATCCGTCAGCGAGGAACCGAACTCGTCGTCGTCGATGAGGGGAGCACGAACGGCACCTTCGTGGGAACCACGAGGTTGCATCCGCATTCTCCCGCCACATTGCGGCATGGCAGCATGGTTCGTCTGGGGCGCGTGTGGCTGGAAATCAAGCTGGAGTCCGCGATGCCGACCGCGCAATCCGTGCAAGTCACCAAGGATTTGGCGTTGGCGATGGTGGCCGAAGCGATGCGTCGTGAAGGGGAATGCATGACCGCACGTCTGGTGGTCATTGCGGGCCCCGACACGGGACGAGAAGTGCCTTTGGATGAAGCCGGGCAGTCCGTGGTCATTGGTCGTGGTCGTGATGTCCATTTTCCCATTGATGTGGATGATGCGTCACGACGTCATGCGCGGGTTCTTCGCCGGGGTGATCTGGCACTGCTGCGTGATTTGGGGTCCCGCAATGGTACGTTGGTCGAGGGAACCGCCATTGCAGCCGACCGTGATACGGTGTTGCGTCCTGGCGATCAGTTCGTCATTTGTTCCGATGTATTCGTGTATGAGAACCCGGCCGTAGAGGCGTTGCGCCAAATCGAGGCTTTGGACGACGAGCTTTTGGACAGTGACGAATGGAATGCGGTACCTCCTCCTCCGTCGACGGTAGATATCGTGGCGGAGCCTATGCCTCCGAGTGTCGATCCGCCCCCCCCGTCGGAGCCTAAGCCCGTAATAAGACAAGCTTTTCCCCGCAATGAGCGTCGAACTTCTACCCAAAAGAAGTCGGGATGGGGAAGGACGGATTTGATCGTCGTGTTCCTTGCCCTGGTGGTGATGGTATTGAGCACGGTGGGAATGCTTTGGCTGTTTCGAACGTGAGTCGGCGGGAAAGGAAAACGGAATGAATTTCGAAGTGCAAAGCTCACAGGGGGTATCGACCCTTTGGCTTGCGGATGAGCAGCGTCGCAATGCCATGGGCCTTTCGTTTTTTTCGGAACTGCCCAAACAAGTGGAAGCTTTGGAGGCGGATACGGGTACGCGTGTCGTGGTGATTGCCGCTCGCGGACCGCATTTTTCCGTTGGTTTGGACTTGAAAGGCGACCTCCTTCCGCAGTTGCAGGGATTGTTGGGGGCCAGCTTGGCTTCCGAGCGCGAAAAGCTCTACGCCTTGATTCAGTCGTGGCAGAAGGGATTTCGAGCGCTGGCGTCTTGCTCCAAGCCGGTCATCGCCGCCGTTCACGGTGCCTGTGTCGGCGGTGGACTCGACCTGATCTCTGCTTGCGATATTCGTTATGCGTCCGCGGATGCCATGTTCAGTCTGCGCGAAACTCGTCTTGCCATGGTTGCGGACTTGGGGGCGTTGCAGCGGCTTGGCGGTATCATCGGTCAGGGGCATCTTCGGGACATGGCTTTTACCGGACGCGACGTTACCGCGGCCGAAGCCTTGCGCATGGGGTTGGTCAATGACGTGCTGCCCACATCGGAAGCGGTCTTGGCTCGTGCCTTGGAAATGGCGCGAACGATCGCCGAAAACAGTCCATTGGCGGTTCGAGGCGTGAAACGGATGCTTCATGAAATGAACCGTGTGGCCATCGATCGGGGGTTGGAACACGTGGCGTTGTGGAATACCGCATTTTTACCGAGCGAGGACCTGATGGAAGCGTTTGCGGCGTTTTTGCAAAAGCGCCCGCCAACCTTCAAGGGGTCATGAGGGTCTGCAAAAAATAGACTTCTCGAGCCCATCGGCTGGCCTTGTCGCCCGTCGCGTAGTGAACGTGGGCTCCCGCGTTTCGCAGTTTCCTCACCAGTTCATCGGAGACCGGATTCGTCGTCTCCACGCTCACGAGTACCGAAGCATCGCGACCGTTCGGCACGCAAATCGGTTCCTGACTTGGTGGCGAAGGTGAAACGACAAGCGGCCAGGAAGAGGGCAGGGCAACGTCGAGCGCTTCTTTCCAGCGGGATGAACGCGCGACCATCGCCACCCGATGGCTGCCCAACCGCTCTTGCACCCATCGCGAAATCCCTTTCATCCACCCTTGCAGTGTATCTCGCGAAAAAAGTCCGCCTGCCAGTGGTTCGATGACGCCCATGCCTTCTCCCACCCAATACCGGATATCCGGCCGCCAACTGCCCACGGCTTCCGCGTCTCCCAGCCACACCACGACACCGTCCACGGGGCGCTTTTCCGGCAGATAAACCACCGCTTCCAGGGCTCCCGTCGTGCTTTCGATGAGCGCCTTTTCCCACAGGAGATCGTCGAGCCGCGCCAGCGTTGGACGGCTGTCGTCACGCAATTTTCGCGCGGACGCCCGAGCCGTATCGATTTCCCAAATGTCAGAAGGACCTTGTGGCGTTTCCCACGTCACCGTTAACACCCGGCCATCACGCGAAAAACTGTCCAACGTTCCTACCCCGGCAGGCATGGGCACCGAAAGGGGAGGCCCCACGAGACTTCTTCGAACCAGAACCATGGCGTTTCCCATGGGACCTTGCGTGAGAACGGCGAACGTGGGACTTCGTGCATGCGTTTTGATTTCCACCACTCGCTGTTCTGCTTGTCGAACTTGATAAATCTCTCTGGGCTGCGTGGTGCGTACGCCAACCCAATACACCGTGCTTGGCGGACCGGATGCGCTCCCCGAAAATAGCAGAGATATGCCATCGGGCGCGTAGGCGGCTTGGTCGATACGAATGGCTCCCGCTGCATCGAATCGAAGGTGTTGCTGTCCCCGGGCATCCACCTCGATGATTGTTGCCTGGTTCGTTGCCGGCTCATCGAGCAGTAAAAAACGCTGCCCGTAATGGTCCATCCCGCAAAAACGTTGCGTGGGTTCGAGGGGAATGTGGCGCCTGGCCGAGCTGCAAAACTCGCCTATCAGCAATCGATCGTGGGACAAGGCAACGAATTGGTTGCGAGCGATATCCGAGCGAAGTGCAGGGGTGCCGTCGAATCCGCAAGGCAGCACCGTGGACTGCTCCCGGTCGAAAAGGCTGAAAGACCAGTTTTCCGTATGGGATGCGCCAAGAAGGATTTGCCGGGAGGTGAGACCGAAGTCGACGAAGGCTACCTCGTGGGCGTGGACAATGCGTTGGGGAGGAAGGCGAAGGTCTTTCCATCCCGATACATACGCGCTCCATGCGCCATGACGATTGGAAAGGAATGCGATCGAACGCAGGTCCGGGGACCATCGAGCGGCGCGATTCGAGTAGGCCCGAAGAACGTCTTGTGCATCGAGGCGAAGGGCCTCGAATCGTTGTGCGAGGGGAGGTGGGTCGACAGAAGGGTCATCGATGAGATGTGCGGGGTTGTGGCTTGGTGATGGTGGTGGAACGAGCGGGGGTGAAGGGGTTGTCGACGCAGAGCCGTGGGGATGCACGGCGCAGAAGGCGGGAAAGTGGCAGGAAGGAAGTGCCGCGAAGAGGACGCTCGGGATCTGTAAAAACAATAATAATAATCGTATGTTACCTTGATCTCGGGGCGTTGGAACAAAGCGCGTTGGCTCCACGGCATCGGCGTATCATAAATCAGCATGGCCTGAGCCACGAATGTGCAGGGATAGCGGGCCAAGTCTGGTCACCCGCGGCCATTGTTGCTAACACGTCGCGGTCCGTGCCGACGGCGTTGCTGGTGTGGCAAAGCCGGGTCTTGACCATCGAGCGAATAAGATGACCGACAAACACGACGACGTGATTGAGGAAGACCGAACGCAAGAGCGAGAAAAGGAACCTTCGAAGGCGGAGGAACCGGATGGGGGCGTGAGCGAATCCGAGGCTACCGAAGGCGAATCGAGCGTGGCTGCGAAACGAGGCGAGCAGGGCTCGGATGGTGGTGCTGCGGCCAAGTCCTCGAAGCCGTCCCACAAGCGTCCCACTCGTTGGCTTCGAGGAGGCGTGCCTGTTGGATTGGGCGGTTTCCTTGCGTTTTGCATTATGGCCCTCGAAGGGCAGTACCGGTGGGGTGTGCCGGTAGGAGTGGTTGCGATTGCGGCGTTTTCATGGGGGCTTCTCGACCTGCTGGGCACATTTGACGATGATGACGAGACGGTGGCCCACCGTTTTCGGTTGGCGCAGGTTGGACCCACGATCGCGGCGATGGCGGGGACGCTATTGTTGACCCTGTCGTTGACGGGGCTTGCGGTTGCGGGACGGATGCCGATCTGGGCGAGTGCTTTATCTATTCCGGCTTCGTTTTTGGGCCTCGTGGTATCGGTTTATCGATTCGGTGAAAAAATTGGCGCCTGGGCAACGGATGAGACTGGCCGTCCGCGCTCTCTACTGCATCGACATGGGTTTTGGGTCGTCGTGACCGGAACGGTTTTGTTTTTGCCCATGTTGGGAAGCTATTCGCTGAGTGACCCGTGGGAAACCCATTACGGGGAGGTGGCCCGAGAGATCCTGGCGCGCAATGATTGGATTTCGACTTGGTGGGCGCAGGACGGTTGGTTTTGGTCCAAACCGGTGCTGAATTTTTGGACGGAAGCGCTATCGATGTCGCTATTTGGCGCGGGCTATCAGCCGGACCAGATGTTGGCTTCTTTTGCGGATGGGCGATCGCCGTGGCCGGAGTGGGCCATTCGCATGCCCGTATTCATCTTTACGATCGTTGCGCTCTATTTCATCTACAAGGCGGTGGCCAACGTCTTCGGGCGAAGGGCTGGACTGCTCGGGGCTCTGGTTCTTTCGACGATGCCTTATTGGTATCTCATCGCGCATCAGACGATGACGGATTTGCCTTTCGTGGCGTCGATGACGACATCGATGGCATTTTTGCTGCTTGGTTTGCACACCGATCCGAATCGCACGGTACGAACCTACGAACTCGATCTGGGTGTGACGCGTTTTCGTTTGTCTGGGTATCACCTGGTGTTGGGAGTCATTGTGATGACGGTGGCGCCCCAGGTGTTTTACCTATTGTCGCGCAATGTCGAACTGTTGCTGGGTGGGCCTTGGGGATTTCGGCCGCACGCGGACGTATTTTTTTCGGGGTCCGCGGGCAATTGTGGGCTTCCGGGCAATCAGGATTGTACGCAGACCTTTCCGGTCAACAAGGATATGCAGCCCGCGGTGCAAGCGCTGATCTGGGCTGTTGCGACGGGATTGTTGCTTTGGTTGAATCATAAGGAGCGAAGGCTCAGTCGGCTGTTTTTCTTGGCGGGATGGTTTTTTGCAGCGGTGTCGACCATGGGAAAGGGGCCGGCCGGTTTTGCGCTGCCGGCGCTTTGCGCGGGCGCGTATATCTTTGCCACGGGCAAGTGGAAAAAACTGCTCGACCTCGAATTCATCAGTGGACTGCTCATCATCCTTGCGGTGGCTGTCCCCTGGTACACGGCGATGTTCATGCGGCATGGGCAAGCGTTTACTGACCGCTTGCTCTTCCACGATATGTGGAAGCGAGCCATCGTGCATGTCCACGATACCAACGCGGGCGTCGACGTTTCGTTTCGCTATTTCGTGTGGCAGCTCGGCTATGGGCTTTTCCCCTGGACAGGTCTCGTTCCCGTGGGACTCGTTTGGTGGTTGCGACGACGAGAGGATGCGGCTGGTTCGGGACGAGGCGACGTGTCGGTATTTCTTGCCATGTGGTTCGTGTTCGCTTTTGCCTTGTTTACGGCCATGCTGACGAAGTTTCATCACTACATTTTCCCGGCGGTCCCCCCGGCGGCCATGTTGACGGGAATTGTCCTTGACCGGATGATGGGTGATGAAAAGTTGATAAGAGATAAGGGAATACTAGGATATTTCATCTTGTTGGGAGGAGGGGTCCTAGTATCCATATATGGACTGTTTCGATGTTTTCCGGGAATGCTCATGGGATTCAAACCGGAAGGGGCAGACCCTCGGCCTGGTTCGATCGCTCTTGGATTGCCTCTGTTGATCGTCGGAATCGCCCTGCTTGTCGTGGGCATCAAGCGCTTCGGTGCATGCGGCGAATCCACGAAATCGGAGCCGTCCCACGGCCCGTTCGAAAACACCATCCTGGGAGCCACGGGCATCGCCGCGGCTCTCGTTGTCGGCCTGGTCGGTTTCGACCTGGCTAGCCAAGCTGGCTCGAGCAATCCAGGACAGGCGAATCTGATGTACTTGTTCACGTACAACTACAAGCGTACCTGGCCGGATTCCCTCGAGTTTTCAGGCATGATCACCGCGTTCGCCATCGCCGCGGCCGTGCTCATGCTCTTGCTCGTGTATCAACGAATCAGAGCACATATCGTGGTGATAGCCACCATGCTCAGCATCGCCTGGGCTGCCTGGGGGCTGAACATCTACCTCGTGAAAACATCCCCCCATTGGGGACAACGGGAGATCATTGCCGCGTACTTCTCGCATCGCGCCAGCCCCGAAGAGCAAATCGTTGCCTTCCAAATGAATTGGAAAGGCGAGAATTTTTACACGAGCAACCGCATTCCAGCCTTCGTCTCCAGCGGCCAGAAGTTCAAAGACTGGATCAAAAAAGAAAAAGAACGCGGCGTGTCCACCATGTTCTTCGTAACCGAACATGGCAGGGCCCGAAGTCTCGAAAGCGAATTGGGGGAAGGGGTGGCCTCTTTCGAGAAAATCACCGATAAACGACTCAACAATAAGTTCGCGATTTTCAAAGTTAAATTTGGAAATCGACCGTCGCAACCCGCCCCGGAGAACACGGAGACGACGGAAGAAGACGACGGATAAACGGGGGGGTGGCCGGTCTTCGACGGTGAAATCACCCGCCTCGGCGTGTTCGACTTGCACGGTGGGCGGAATCAAAACACAGTAGGAGCCATCCTGACGGAACCGCGGTTCGACCATCGTGGGCCGCTGCCGTTCACCGAACAGCCCTCTTGCCGGTGGAGTCGTACATGCCACAGCGACCAATTGTAAGGTTTCTCGTACTGATTGGTGTCACATCGATTGGGTGCAATGACTTGCCGAAAGAGGCGGAAGGCGTCGGGACTCGTTCGATGCCGGTGGTGGGAGGCGTGCCTGCGGAGGTCGGTGATTACCCTTCCACGGTTTCGTTGATGATGAAGCAGGGGGGCAAGTGGGAGTCGGGATGTACGGGTACTTTGGTCGCACCTACCGTGGTGATTACGGCGGCTCATTGTCTCGAAGATTGGTGGGGCACACCGCTTTCGATCAATGAGATTCGCATCGTGTACGGTTATACCAATCCCCAGACCGCGCCATCTTCCGAACTGCGCACCCTCGCATCGCTGCATCCGCATCCGAATTATGCGCCCAATGCTTCGACCGACTCTGATGGGCTCGGCAAGACGAACGACATTGGCGTGGTGGTGTTGAACGAACCGATCGCCAATGGGGTGACGACGCCGATTTTACCTGAAAATATGGTCGATTCCGTGCTGGTACCGGGGTCGCAGGTTCATGTGGTCGGCTATGGGATCAACAATATCAACACGTGGGCATCGGGCATCTTGTACAAGGCCATCACGCCCTATATTCGACATATTTCATGGGAGATGCTGGCGGGAAGCCCTGGCAATCCCGATAGCTGCAATGGCGATAGTGGTGGTCCGGCGTATATGGAGGTGGGCGGCGCCTTGTACCTTGTGGGAGTCACCTCCCGCGCCTGGAAAAAGTCGCAAAAAATGTGCGGTGATGGGGGTATTTATACCATCGCTTCCGCTCATTTGACATGGCTCGAGGGGGTCGTGGGTAACTTGGATGCCGGGGTATCCGACATCACCCTGGATGTTTCGCACCTGGATGCCAGCGAATCGTGCTTGCCCCTGACGTCTCGCTGTCATCCCATGACCAACGAGGGATGTGATTCGTCGGCCGGAGAAGCATGCAAAGTCACGAACGGGGCGATGACGTGTCAGAAAGCCTCCAACGACGTGCAAGAGGGCGGTTTATGCGATCAGACCTCTCGATTCTGTGCCGTGGGATTGCATTGTGGTTCGACGTTTCGCTGTCAGCGGGTTTGTTGCTCGGATGCGGATTGTCCGCAGGGAGGCCCTTGCTTGCCGATTTCTGGCACGATTGGCTCGCTGGGGACATGCGAATGGGTCAAGCAGGATGCTTCCCCGGATGTCGAGACTGATTCCACGACGGAAGCGGCGGCGGATGCGATGGGAGGAGCGGGGGGGGCTGCGGGCCAAGGCGGTATGGCGGGACAAGGTGGCGTGGCAGGACAAGGTGGCATGGCGGCAAACGGGGGAGCCGCGGGTTCCGGGCAAGCAGCAGGCCATGCGGGCGATGGCAATGAATCCCGGCCCCCTAAGCCCTCAGCGGAAGAAGACGATGAAGGATGCGGTTGCCGCACGGCGGGCTCTCGTTCGGTCGGTACGCCCGCGTGGCTCGCTGCCCTCGGTTTGGGGCTGCTGCTACGACGTCGTCAGAAAACTCTCTAATCTTTCCTTGGGAACTACGTCTGTGCGTCGGGCCACGGCTCGTGCTATGGCGGAAGGGTGCAAGACCCGTATGAAGTGCTTGGTGTGCCGCGAGATGCGACCGCCGACGAGATCAAAGCCGCCTTTCGCAAATTAGCCGCGAAGCATCATCCGGATCGCAATGCGGGTGATGTTTCCGCCAACGAACGGTTCAAAGAGATCAACGCGGCGTATCAACTGCTATCGGATCCGAAAAAACGTATGATGTTCGACCGGTTCGGCGCCGCCGGAGCCAACGCATCGGGCGCGAATCCCTTCGCGGGGGGAATGCCATTCGACTTCGATTTATCGGGCGTGAGTCTTGACGGTATCTTCGGCGATCTTCTTGGAGCTTTCGGTTTTGGCGGAAAAGGGGATCGAGGGGACGTCAAAAAAGAGGTCACCATCGATTTTGCCGAAGCGGCTTTCGGATGTGAAAAAGAGGTCACGTACGAGCGAGCGGAATTGTGCGAACGTTGCCACGGTTCTGGGGCGGCCAGTGGAGCGGATACCCGAACCTGTTCCGCATGCAATGGCCGTGGCCGTATTCGCTTTCAACAGCCTTTCCTTCCCATGGCGGCCGAGCGCGTTTGCTCACGGTGTCATGGGACCGGACGAGAAGTGCTCGTGCCTTGCGTCGAATGCCGTGGCGAAGGCATGGTGCGCAAAAAAAAGACGATGCTTGTGCAGATCTCGCCGGGAATCGAGCACAATGCCTCCCAAGTCGTCGCCCGAGCGGGCAGCATTCCTCACCCAAACAAGGGGCCGGGGGACTTGGAACTCACCATCAAAGTTCGGCCTCATGAGTTATTTCGTCGTGAGGGCGACGATGTGGTGTGTTCCGTGCCCATCTCCTTTCCCCAGGCTACCCTTGGAGCCGAAATTGAAATTCCCACGCTTGCGGGCAAGGGAAAGCTCCGGGTTCCTTCCGGAACGCAATCGGGGACGGTTCTTCGCCTCCGCGGCATGGGGATTCCCCGTCGAGTCATTGGTGGAAGAGGGGATCAACTCGTGGAAGTCTCCGTGGAGGTACCGGTCAACCTATCGGACCGTGCCAAAACGCTCATCCAGGAATTGGGAGACGAAATTGGAGCCGAGGTGCAGCCTCAGCGCCGCACTTTCATGGAAAAGCTGCGAGATCTATTCGGCTGAAAGCAAGCAGCGGGCCGTAGGATGCAATGAATGAGCAGGTGGGCAAGTACGTCTTTTTGGGTATGTGGATCGTTTCCTTGAGCCCTCGAGGGACAGCATGATGAAACAAGCCAAAGTGATTGCAACCGTGGTGCTGGTCGCGCTTGCCGTGGGATGTCGAACCGAGTCTCGTCCTCAGGTTGCGGGAACGCAGCCCGGCTATGGTCAGCCGGGCTATGGTCAGCCGGGTTATGGGCAACCGGGCTATGGTCAGCCGGGCTATGGTCAACCGGGTTATGGTCAACCGGGCTATGGTCAACCGGGCCAGCCGGGTTATGGTCAACCGGGGGCACCTCCCGCAACCACTCCACCTGCGACCTCTCCACCCACGGGATCGTTGCCCGCGCCGCCGATTGGTTCTTTCGATGCTTCGGGGACGATGACGGCGTCATTCATACGGCAAGAGGCGAAAACGGTACTTGATGCGTTGGTGGCGGCGTTGCCCAATGACGCCCGGGGGCGTGTGATAGGGATTCCTCTTGCAGTGATTGAGGATCCTGGGGAAGTCAATGCGTTTGCGGGTTGTGACAAGACGGGTCGGGCATTCATGGGGATTACGGCACCGTTGCTGACGTTACAAGCGGCTTCCTCTGAGGCCAAAGCGTATGACGAGTTGAATGGCACGCGATATCACGATGATTATGTGAATTCGGTGGCCAATTCCGTGCGGGGAGGCAGGGCGGTGCAGGGGCTGTCGCCGGGGCAACTTCCGGTGCCCAACGCTCTTGATCCGCGAAAGTTGGCGCGACAGAAGTTTTTGTTCGACGAGCAGCTCGCGTTTGTGCTGGGCCATGAGCTGGCGCATCATTATCGCGGGCATACGGGCTGTGCCAACGGTGGGGCCAGTACCGGGGTTAGTGCGGAGGATATTGGTCGTTTGCTGTCCAATACCGTGCCGATTTTCAACCAACCCCTCGAAGTGGAAGCGGATGTTCATGGTGTTCGGAACACGCTCGACGCTGGGGTGCGTCAGCAAGGGGCGCCTTGGACGGAAGAGGGCGCCATGTTGACGCTCGACTTTTTCAATCGTCTATCGCAATTCGGACCGGAGGTGCTGTTGTTGGGATTTCTTCAAACCCACCCTCATCCGACGTTTCGAATACCGATCGTTCAGTCTACGGCGCAGCAGTGGCGTCAGAGTGGTGGACAGAGTCAGCCTGGGGGGACCAATCCTTTCCCCTTCCCCTTGCCTTTTCCCATTCCCGGCCTTGGTAATTGAAGTGGGATTGGGGTAGAGCCCCGGACCGGTCGTTTCGTCTTCTTCCTTGATGGCTCGAATCGGAGTCGGTGCCCGAACTGGAAAAGGGTAGCGCTGAAGCCGCGAGGCGTAGCGGTTGACTGTGGAACCCCAAAGGTGGTTCGTGGCTAGGAACGAGGGAGCCCCATTATCGAAACGTGAGGGCTATGGGTATTTCGTGCAGCAAGTAGCCTGGTGTTCGATGGGGATGATGAATCGACAGGGGACCCTTTCGATTTGCATAACGCGGCAAATTTAAAGGGAATTTTGGTGATCCGTGGTCTGAGATTTCGGTAGGACATACAAGGGAAGCTGATCGTTTCCTCGGACTTTTCGCAGGAGCCGTCGGGAGGTCATCAGTTCCCGCAGGTGGTCGAAAAGGGGAGCAAGTCCAATATCCAGGGCTATGGCGAGGTCGTTGGCGGTCAGGCCGCCCTTATGTTTCGCGAGGGTATCGAGGATTCGTTTTCCCAGCGGGGATAGGGGCTGCGCGTTTTCGGCCTTGGTTGGCTCAGGAACGAAATTCGTGACACGATCCACGAAAACGTCGATGGCTTGCTGAATCGTTTTACGCAGCAAAAGAGAGTCGAGCATTGTTGTTCCCCTAAACGCCATCAATGCCTTTGGCAATGGGTATTCGCATATCCCATGGGTTGGATAGCAGAAGATTCGCTGATTTTTTCCCAACCGAGTATCCTTCTTTGAGGCCTTCGTCATGGTTTCCACCGCCCACGTCGAGTTTTTTACGCCTACCGAGCCCGAGAACCACAAACATAAGTGGGTTCCCCCGGAGCATCTTCTCAATCGTGAAGTGTCCTGGCTTCACTTCAATCGTCGAGTTCTTTCGCTTGCGGAGGACGAGACCCTTCCGCTGCTCGAGCGCTTCAAGTTCTTGTCCATCGTGGGGTCGAACATGGACGAGTTTTTCATGAAGCGAATCGGTGGGCTCAAACGCTGGGTTCGCCTTGGTACGGAAACGCTGTCGCCCGACGGGCTGAGCCCAAAACAGCAACTAACCATGTGTCGACCGATCATTCGGGAGATCGTGGCGAGGCAGGAGGCGTGTTACCAACAGCAGTTGCTTCCATTATTGAGCGAGGAGGGCATTCAGATTCTCGCGTGGGAGGACCTAGACGAAGGCGATCAGGCCTGGTGTCGTCAGTACTTCATCGAAAGCGTGTACCCGGTGCTTACGCCGCTGGCGGTGGATGCGAGCCATCCGTTTCCTTTCATTTCGAACCTTAGCTTGTCGCTTGGGATTCAGCTCACGGGTTTGCATGACATGCCCAAGCGATTCGTTCGGATCAAGGTGCCCAAAAATCGTCCGCGGTGGGTCACGCTCCCGGACAGTGCGCGCATGCTTCCCCTCGAGCAGATGATAGCGGCGTGTCTGGACTACATGATGCCTGGGGAAGCGTTTGCATCGATCCACATGTTTCGCGTGACCCGAAGCATCGTGGTGGATACGGGCGATTATCAGGATGATTTGTATCAGGACATGGAGGAGCGTCCGGGGCAGCTTCGGCGAGAGGTAGCGGACCAGCTCAGGGAACGCCGATTTGCTCCGGCGGTTCGTCTCGAGGTGGATGCAGCCATGCCCGAAGAATTGCGTCATTGGCTGATGCGTCAGCTCGATCTCGGTCCCGACGATCTCTATGAACGGCATTCACCCATCGGGTTGTGCGATTTGATTTCGATGGGCAACATCGATCGCCCGGACTTGAAGTATCGGTCGTTCCGGCCTCGCACGCATCCTCGATTGTCCGTGCTTAGGAAAGCGCCATCGGAAGAGCCGGGCACCAATATTTTCGCGATCATTCGCGACAACGACCTGTTGGTTCATCATCCGTTTCATGACTTCGACATGTCGGTGCTTCACTTCGTACGTGCAGCAGCGGAAGATCCCAAGGTGCTTGCGATCAAGCAGACGTTGTATCGTACGACGAGTGATAGTCCGATTGTTCATGCGTTGGTTCGAGCGGCGGAGCAAGGCAAGCAGGTGGCGGTGTTGGTAGAGCTACAGGCTCGTTTTGATGAGCATCGCAACTTGCAGTGGGCGCAGGTTCTCGAGTCTGCCGGGGCTCATGTGAGTTATGGCGTGGAGGACTTGAAGACCCACGCCAAGCTCGTGCTCGTGGTACGCGAAGAGGGGCAGGGGTTGAAGCGCTACGTTCATATCGGCACGGGCAACTACCATAGTGAAACCGCTCGAATGTATACGGATATCGGTTTATTTACCGCCGATCGGGTCTTGTGTGACGATGTCTCTCATTTGTTCAACACGTTGACGGGATACAGCCGCTTCGATCAGTATCGCAAGCTGTTGGTGGCGCCCAAGACCATGCGTCGGCGTTTCCTCGAACTCATCCATCGTGAGATCGATTTCGCTCGCGCGGGCCGACCAGCGCGAATTCGCGCGAAAATGAACCAACTCGAAGACCCGAAGATCATTGGCCGTCTGTACGAAGCGAGCCAGGCGGGGGTCGACATCGACATCATCGTCCGTGGTTTTTGCACGCTTCGTCCAGGTGTTCCCGGGCTTAGTGAGCGAATCCGTGTCCTGAGCGTGCTCGGCCGTTTTCTAGAGCATCATCGCATCTTCATCTTTCACAACGACGGAAACCCCGAGTATTTCATTGGAAGCGCAGATTGGATGACGCGCAATCTCCGTCGTCGTGTGGAGGCGGTGGCGCAAGTGGAGAACGAAGGTTGTAAGCGAGAACTCGAGCGCATCATGTGTACGTATTGGGAGACGGATTGCAACGCGTGGGAGATGGCTTCCGATGGCAGCTATCAGCGTCGTGCGCAGGGCAGCGGCCCTTGTCGGTCCGCGCAGGATTTGCTGATGGAAATCGAGACGCACGATGAGTAAGGAGGCTGTTTTCTGACCCCGTGCAGACGCTACGACGCCGAATCAATCGTGGGTTTTTTGCTTTCTGTCTCGTTCCTTTGCTAATCCAGATCCATTCATGGTGGTTTCATCGTTATTACGGGACGAGGTAGAGAGCTTTTTGGTTCATCTCGACAAGGAGCGTCGCTGTTCACCGCATACGGTGTCCGCGTATCGACGGGACCTTCGGCAATTCATTGAATTTGCAGAGCACAAGTTGGAAAGCGATGCGGTTCGGCTGTCGGATGTGACGGTATATCTGCTTCGCGCGTGGCTTGGGGACTTGGCGAGAACGCGTTCGGCGGCGACCGTAGCGCGAAAAATTGCCGCTATTCAAACGTTTTATCGAACGTTGATGCGTCGTCGCATCATCATGGATAATCCCGCGGCCAGCTTGTCGACGCCCAAGCTTCGGCGTCCTTTGCCAACCTTATGTGATGTGGATGCGGCACGAGAGATCGTGCAGATGCCCGACGGCTCGACGGCGTCGTTGGCTCGTGATCGGGCGATGTTGGAAGTGTTGTATGGGTCGGGACTGCGGGTGTCTGAACTCGTGGGATTGGACATCCACGACATGGACTTGGAATCGGCTACGGCGCGGGTGTTGGGCAAGGGGTCGAAGGAGCGGATCGTGCCTTTGGGCGAACCGTGTGTTCGGGCGCTACGCACGTACTTGACGGTGCGAGGGGAACTTCGGCATCCGACCTTGGGACAAGACGACAAAGCGCTGTTTTTGTCGAAGAGGGGAAAGAGAATGGGGGTGCGTCGGGTACAAACATTGGTGCATCAATACGGCGCATTGGGTGCGGGAAGGGCGGACATGCATCCGCATGCGCTTCGGCATACCTGTGCCACACACATGCTGGGCGGGGGAGCTGATCTTCGAGCCATTCAGGAGTTGTTGGGACACAGCAGTTTGTCTACGACGCAGCGTTATACGCACGTGTCCATCGAACATCTGATGGCTGTGTATGATCGAGCGCACCCCCACGCGCGGGGCAAGGAAAAGTCCGGGAGAACCAAGTCGTGAGCGAAAGCGGTTCCATTGACGAGAAAACAGAGCCAACTCGTATTCATCGTGACCAGCCGAAGGAGTCTCGATGGGGCGCGTGGTGGGCGCGTCTGTCGCGAGGGTGGATGGGTGGTGCGCTAGCGGGGGCGGCTGCGGTGTCGTTGGACACGATGTGGGTTTGGTCTTCCGCGACCGAAGATCATGAGTCGGGGTGGCTATCGTTGTTTCTGGCGGATTGGGGGGTGGTTGCGCCAGCGCTGGTGGTGACCTCTTTGGCGTTTTCGTTGTTATCGATTCTGACTCATCCGTCTCAACCGCTCGCATTTGGGGAGGCCGTGCGTTGGCTTGGAAGCGATGGAACGCGTGAGCAAGTCAACCGGGCGGTTCTATTGCCCATGGGCATGGTAGGGCTATGGGCCTGGGTGGTTGGAACAGCCCATATTTCTCGCTATTTGCTCAATACGCTCACGGACGCAAGGGCGGCGGGGCTTGCCATGGGCGCCGTGGGCATCATGGGGGCCATGCTTGTCGTTGTCGTAGCTTATGCGGTTTTCACCGGAATACGGGCCGCGCTATCGTCACGCCGACGTGAGGTACGGGCTCGTTTCAAAGCGTGGTGGACGGGAGCGTTGGCGTTTGTCTTGGTCGTTGCGATGGCGGTGTGGGGAATCAAGGCGGGAACGGTGGGAGGAGAAGGGGGAGTATTGGGGTTCATGGGTGTATTTCGGCGTCTCGAATTGGATTTGCGAGCGCCGTTGCTTTTGCTGGCCGTGGGATTGGGAGCATTTCTGGCCCCAAGCGTGTTGCGCCGTGTGTGGGCACCCTTGGCCTTTGCGGTTGGTTTGGCTCCTTTGGGCTGGACGGTTCATGCGGCGACTGCCTTGGATGATCCACAACTCGCGGTTCAACTCGAACGGTATTCTCCGTTGTCTCAGCCTTCTTTGCGCGTTCTTCGTCGATTGACGGATCGGGATGGGGATGGGGCGGCTGCTTATTTTGGAGGTGGGGATTGTGATGACCGCAACCCGGAGATTCATCCTCTTGCCGTGGACATACCGGGTGATGGAATCGATCAGGACTGTTCCGGTTCGGATGCACCGATTCCGGAAGTGGTGAAGCCCATGCCGAGCGACACGAAGGTGGAGGAACAGGCTGCTCGTTTGTTGCCGAAAGACCTGAACGTGTTGCTCATTTCGGTCGACACGTTGCGATGGGACATGGGGTTCATGGGTTATGGGCGGAACATCACTCCTGCCATCGATGCGTTAGCGAAAAAAGCGGTGGTCTTCGAAAAGACGTATGCGATGTCATCGTACACGGGCAAGGCCATTGGTCCGATGATGAGTGGCAAGTACCCTTCCGAAACCCACATGGGGTGGAAGCACTACAACACCTATCCGGAAACGGATATCATGGTGCAGGAGCGTCTGAGGGATGCGGGGATCTGGACCATGGCGATTCACTGCCATTGGTACTTCAAGAAAGAAACGGGGCTTGGGCGAGGCATGGATGTGTTTGACCTGTCCGCGCTTCCGACCCAGGGCATCGATGCCACGACCGATACGAGCTATTCAGCCGATCGTCTATCGGATGCGGCCATCAAGGTTTTGTCGGACTCGGCCAACACATCGAAACCTTTTTATGCGTGGGTGCATTATTTCGATCCCCATGCGGAATACTTGATCCACAAGGGAACGGAGGAATTCGGGAGAAAGCCCAGGGATTTATATGATCACGAGGTGCGGTGGACGGACGATCAGATCAAGCGGCTCTTGGATTTTGTGGCTGAGCAGCCGTGGGGAGAAAAGACGGCGATTGTGGTTACGTCGGATCATGGGGAAGCATTCGGTGAGCACGGGATGTTCCGGCATGGTTTCGAGGTTTGGGAGGAGATTGTACGAGTGCCGCTCATCATCTACGTTCCTGGCGTCTCGGCCAAACGTGTCACGCAGCGTCGGAGCCTGGTGGACCTGGTTCCCACGATTCTGGATCTGATGGGGGTGAAGCGTGGGGAGGCGAAGCACGATACGGACTTTGTGTCTGGGGTCAGTCTGGTGCCGGATCTGCTTTCGGAGCCGGGCAAGGAGCCGGCGCAGCGGGAGATTCTTGTGGATATGCCTCCGGGCCCATTCAACGAAGCGCGCCGGGCCTATATTCGAGGCGATATGAAGCTGATCGTGGCGGGAGGAATCAGGTATCAGCTTTTTGATTTGGGTGCGGATCCCCAGGAGAAAAAGGATCTGTCGAAAGACAAGGAACTGCTTACCGAGCAGCGACGGCACTACGATCAATTTCGGGCGCAACTGCGGGAGATTCCGCTACGGCCGCCGAAAAATTAAAGGGTGCGGGAATGATTGGGTCGTGCCGATGGTTCTATTTCGCTACGACTTTTTCGGTATCTTGCGCTTGATTCTCAAACCCTGGCAGCGTCCTTCGGGACTTGCTTGCGAGGCTCGTGGAAACGAGTCTACAACGCCGAGGATTCATGCGACCGTCCGAGCATTCCGTTCCTCCGTCACAGCCCAACCCGTTCCGTCATTTGGGAGGAGGAAATTCGGGGGGCGACCGGCCGGTGCGGGTACAACTCGCGGTGGCGTTGGTGATCGCGTTGGTGTTGCTTGCGGTTCCGTTGTACTTGTGGCGTCGACCCAAGGTCGATGATTCGGCGAGCGCGGCAGCGTCTATGTCATCCGAAGCGCTCGCCGTTTTTCGTCCTCCGCCCGATCCGAGCAAAGCCGTGGTGGCGGCGGCGCTCGATGGGGGAGTGGAGACGGACAGGGTCAAGTTGGGCAGGGTATGGATCGACTCGTGCCAGCGTGCGGGAGTTCGAACCCCCGCGGAGCAATGTGATCGGCAACCGTATTTTGAAGAGGCCTTGGTCAAGGCGGTGCTTTCCCACGATTGTGTGCCCAAGATAAGCCAAGGAGGTTCTGTGAGTTACGCGCTTCGCATCGATCATCAGAAAAAAACGTATCGTGTGTTCGCGGGAAAAAGCGGATCACTTCGGCGAAATCAAGCCCTCGATGCTCTTTCGTGTGTGCAGCGTTCGATTGCCCAACCCGATTGGGATAGTCTGCCTCATCAGCATTCGAAGTATATCATTGCGGTCCTTGCCACCTATCCACCCCTCGACTCTGGAAAGCCGTGAGCGCATATTCAACGGATCGAAGTTGGTCGCAAACCACCTGGACTCGCCGCTCCCGGCAAGCGGCGGACCGTTTCGTCCTGTCCGCGGTCAATGCCGCCGTATACTTTGCCGATCGGAGTCACCAGCCCATGATGGGCAGTGCGCCCGCCGATCTGGTTTTCGCGCGCGGCAAATTGCGCTTGTATCGACTCCGTCCCCGCGATGCGGAGGAGTATGAACTGGGCACGGCGACACATCGGATCGAATCCCCACGGTACAGAACACCGGTGCTTGTCGTTCCTCCGCTGATGGTTCGACCGTATATCTACGACCTTCGTCCGGAGCATTCGATGCTTCGCACGTTGCGAGACGCGGGGCTTGACGTTTTCGTGGTCGACTTTGGTGTTCCGGATCGTGGTGATCGCGACGTGCGACTAGATGATTATGTGCTTGATTTTATGCCATCTTTTGTCGATGCGGCCCTGCAAGCGAGCGGAGCTTCGGGCATTGCGATGGTGGGCTATTGTATGGGCGGACTGTTCTCTTTGCTGCACGTGGGAACGTTCGACGATTCGCGGGTGCGGGCTTTGGTGACGATTGGCTCGCCGGTCAACTTCAAGAAGATGGGGGTGGTAACGATTGCCGCGACATTGGGTGCGCCTGCCGTGGACAGGGCACTCGATGTGCTTGGCAATGTGCCAGGCTCTTTGTCTTCCGTGGCATTCAAGCTCATCAATGGCCCGCGCACGTTCACGCGCTACGTGGACTTGCTACGAAACCTGCATGATGAGGATTACGTACGGGGATTTCTGGTCATCAACCACTGGGTCAATGACATGATCCCGTATCCCAGAGAAGCATTTCGACAAATGTTTCGAGAGATCGTGTATGAAAACCGTCTTCTCGAAAACCGTCTGTCGTTTGGTGGGCGTACTTGCGATTTTCGTCGTATTCGTTGTCCTCTATTCGCGGTTGCCGGCAAAACCGATATGATCGCGACGCCAGCGTCTACCCGGGGGATTGTCGATCTGCTCAGCAGTACGGACAAAACATTTCGCGAAGTCCCCGGAGGGCATGTTGCGGTGGTTGCGGGTTCAGAGGCGCCCGAGCATGTGTGGAAACCTATCGCGGATTGGTTGCTCGATCGTTTGGTGGCTCGAACCATGCCGCCAGCAGCATGCTGTCAACGCATGAAACAATGACCTTTGCATCCTTCGGGAGGATGATCTGAGTCGTGCGTCGTTGTCATCGACGCCGCCTCCGAGCGTGGGCAAGTCAGGTCATGGCGTGCGCGAGGCGTCGTTCACCGGACTCGAATAGCACCGCGATCTTGGCGGATTCGACTTCGACCACGACACCAAGGCCGAATTTGGGATGGGTGAGTCCTTGTCCGATGGAGTAGGTTTCCTTGATCGAATAGGGTCGCTGAGCGTTATCCCCCAGGGCTTGCACCGCGGCCGACCAGCTTTCTGGACGGTTTTTTTCTTGGGGATCAAGGCTGGATTCGGATTCTCGATCGGAGCGAAAGCTGACGCGTTTGGGACGGTGGATCGACATCGAGACACCCTGGGGGTTTGGGTTTCCAGTGGACGGGGTAATATTTTTTACACGGAGCTTTGGTCGCTCACAAGCGGATCTGGCGTTTCGATGTGTGATTTGAAAGCGAGGGATCGTCGTGTCTTGGGGTTATGACGTTGGGTTGTGCGCGGCATGAGGATGCCACTGTAGGCAAGGAGAGGATAGGAAGGCGAAACAACGGGGGCGATTCGTAGCGTGCTACGAGCATCTGAATTGCTTGTTTGAGGTTCTGCCCGTAAACAAGCTTCCTGCCGTTGTTCGTATTGATGTCCCTCCGATGGAAGAGACGAATGTGAAGCAAGAACTTCGATGGGCCGCTCAACCGGTTCGGCAATTGCTGCATCTTGCCTGGCCTATTGCGGTTTCCATGCTCTCGGTCAGTGTGATGACGCTCACGGATACGATGTTCGTGGGTTGGTTGGGGGCGTCACCGCTTGCGGGGGTGGGGCTTGGGGGAACGGCGGTATTTGTGTTGATGTGCTTTCCCTGGG
>MWCO01000030.1 GCA_002070115.1 Deltaproteobacteria bacterium ADurb.Bin207 | reverse complement strand
GGACGCACACCACGCTCGGTGGTATACAATCCTCCCGCCCCTGCACCCGAACTCATCGCCATCAGAAGCATGGCGCTGCCCGCGGCGTGAGCCCATCGCATCCGCCCCGCTTGCTTGATCATCAGTCCCCTTTCGCCCCGCGAACCACTTCGTAAAGCTGCTCCACCCCGCGGGTATCATCGATGAGGAATCGTCGCACATTATCCGCTATCAATCGATAATCCTCCGCCGTCAACGGTTCATCACTGGCACTATCGGCGCGATGAATGTCCGCAGCCACATCGATCAACACCTCCAATGCGGTTTTGGAAGGTTGCGATGGATCGATCGGCTTGACCAAGTTGGCTACCAGATGATCAAACGCGCGATAACGGTCGAACACCAACGGATCGTCGGGGCCCGTCGTGTCATCGGGATCGCGAGACAACACGTTGAGCAGTTGTAACGTGACATCCGCGCTGCCCGTGGCCGCGGGATCGCTTTCTGGCGTTGATAACGACGACAACACATTGAACAACGGCGGCAAGGTTTGCCCATCACGCAGCACCATGATCAAATCGACCGCGGAGGTGAGCACCTTGCGCATGGTTTCATCGCTTTCCACAGCCTCCAGCAGGTATTGCGCAAGTCGTTCGATTTCGATTCGACTCGGGTCTTTTCGCAGTTCATCGACAAGGTCGATGATCGCCGCAAATAGCGGGTCGGCAAGAACCTCCGCCACCTTGCGAGACATATCGTGCTTGGCCCACGTACACTCCACCCCTTTTTCTCGATCCGGACAATGAGCGTTGACTTGCTCACGCAACGTGCGCAGCACCATCACGATCGCTTTGGGAATCGCAGGGTTGACGAATCGAGCTTGCGAGCCCTTGCCTTCCACCGCGAGGAATCGGTCCACCAATTGAGAGCGCGCCTTTTTCCACTGGGCCTGACGGTTTTCTCGATCCGTGGGCTCATAATCTTTCGCCAAGGCAAACCGATCGTCGATGCGGTTGAAAGCCTCCGCAAGCATCGCAAACGGTGTGGTTTGCGACATCTTGGTCTGCCCATCGTTCCATACCGTGCTTCTCGTGCCACTTCGATAAGTAATCTTGCGCTTGGCAGCAAGATCCGGATCGAAAAGCAGCCTCGTCATGGCCGCCATCACCTCCGTTCCTCTCCGCTGGATCCCACCACGACCAAGCGCTTTTCGATATCGCTTGCTGTCGATCTTCTGCGCAGCCACCGTCTCGAGCAACGTATGCACCGTGGGCAATAGATCCATGCCGAGTTGCTCCACGATGAGCGGCTCATACGTCACCACACCGCTTTCCGCGCAATACCTCGGATTGAAACTCGAAGAGTCGCGATTCCAACTGCCTGTCTTCGAACACTCGGGACCGTGATCGCTGGCCGGCATGTGAAAATACATCACGTCGATCATCTCGGCGAAGAGGTCTTCCCGATCGTGTTGGTAAAAGGCACGCAACACGGGACGATTCGCCTCGGCGAATCCGAACTGCTCCCATAAAAACAGGGCTCCCGGATTGCGCGCACGAAGCGTTGTCTCCGCCGTGGTGCAAACGTTCACCCCGGCCGAGTTTTTCGCGCACAGCGGCGTCCCCATCGGCTCTTGCAACCCCCAAATGAATTGGTTGAGCTTCTGATTCAACAACCCTTCGTCATGCCGCATGGGATCGAGATCCGGCATGGATAGGTTCGAGGCATCGGCTCCGAAAAACACAAGACGATTCAGCGCCTGGTGCGTGGGACGGGTCGACATCCCCTCGATCCCACTGGACCGCTCGAAGGCATCATCCATGTCCGTGGCCCAATCGAGACTGGACAGACAAGCATCCTTGATGATCAAGCGCGCCTTTCCTTTGTTTTCGGAGGCCGGAAGCTTCGGATCGTCTTCGACAATGCTTTGCAAATAAAACTGCGTCAGATCGTCGATTTGAAAAATATCACACCAATCGACAGGATCCTTTTTCGTCGAGGGACACAGCACCGAAAACACGCCATCGTCCGGATAAACGAGGTTCATCGAAAACTTCTTGATGACTTCCGCATCGAGATAAACTTTCGCCCCTGCCTTGTTGCACGACGTCGTGCGCGTGGAGTCGAACACGATTTGCATGCTCCGATGAAACATGCTCATGTTGTCTCCGGTCGCGGGAAGTGCCCGATTCACAGGTGTTTTGGGCGGATTGAGAGTATTCGTGGTGTAGTTCCACGCCGGCCCATTGATATTGTGCCGGTTGTAGTTCAGCACATCCCGGTACGTCATGAACTTCGCATACACGTCCGATAACGCAAGCGTGTCGTCATTCGTCAGCGAAAGAAGAACATCCTCGAGCAATCCAACCGCGTCGGGATCACTGTCGTCGAGTCCCGCCGACGATATCTTCCCAAGCACGGATGCGAGATGATCCCAGAAAAAAGACTCCCGAGGCAAACCCGCCTCGGGATGCTCGTCCGCAATGCGCTTGAGGTCCAGGGCCATGCCCACCACACGCGCCATCAGGTTCTCGTGATTCTCGAACAGATCGATCATCTGCGCGAGAAAGTCATCGCTTTGCGGATCCGCCAACACTTGCCCAAACGCATGAACGAGATCCACGATCGGCGAGGTATCCGGATCGAATCCCGTGTATTCGATCGTTCGAGCATTCTTGCCCTCCCCATACGTGTACGTCATGGATGGCACTCGATCGCCGAACAACACCGTGGCGCCAGCCAACGCATACATCATCGTCTCACGCTCATTGACCTGATCGGGATCCAACAGCGCGCTCATATCCCTCATCAGCGAGGAAAATAGGGTCTGGGTCGTATCGATGTATTGGTACGCCGGCGCACCATCATCGAGCACCGCACGCCCATAAGGATCCGCCGGGCGAATCCGCGGTTCTCCCGGAACGAGAAAAGGAGCGTCCACCGCTACGGGTGTGCCCTGAAGCCCAATGAATCGCCCAAACGCATCGACATCCGCAAGCCCATCGCCATTCGCATCCGCAAACGGCGCGGGAACAGAACCCAAAACCCCCGGCGTATTGCCCGTCACCAAGGCAAAACCGCGATAATCCCGCATCACGAGCAACCCCGGTTGCGACGATTCCGTGCCAAACCGTGGGCTGGTGGCAAGCAACACGTGCTGAAGCACTTCCAGGTTGTCCCGTGGACGATTGGGTTGCGCAATACCTTCGGGATCGTCGATTTGCAAAACGCCCAAAGGCAACGATGGCTTGGACGAGCGCATTTCTTCATGAACGACGTTGAGCAATTGCGTGAACTGTTTTCGCGCGGGCCCCCCGGGGCTGAGCATACGCACCGATTGCTGCGACAAAGCGCGTAAGTGCGGATAGGACAACACGGGTTGAATGGCACCAAGCGCCGCGGCCGCCGGACGATACCCCTTTCGTCCTCCCATGTACGCAAGCGCCTCTTGCGCATCTCGATTGTCCGCAAGAGAAGCAAATACCCTCGCAAGAGCTTGGGTGGTCGCCGGGAAAAGCGGCTCGGGTGTGCCACCCACCGCTTCCAACGGGTTCGAATCGTACAGCGGATTTAGGCGTTGCAGCAGTTCCGCAAGAGCTTTGTGCAACCGCACACGCCGCTTGCCCGTCGACCCTTTCGGCGGATACGGATCGTCGATCTCGATGTCCGGCGCAATCACGTCCATCGCACGAATGATGTCTTGTCGTCGATTGGCCATGCGTTCGAGCTTGGCAATCGCCAAGTTGCGAACAACCGCCGCCGAGCCCGACACTGGCGGAAGCTGAAACGCATCCACCGCGTTGGCGTACTTGCCGTTGTGATCGGGATGGCAAAGCGCGTGATACGACCTGCCTTCGATGTCCTCGGCAAGAACGCTGGCGCCCACGCGATCACACAGCACACCAAACACTTCTTGTCCCAAGGTGGAATGGCGTTCGAACGGACGCTCGTCGCGCGTGGAATCGAAGTTGCCCGCACAGGATACCGCACAGAATGCAGGCACCCACATCAACCCGAATAGGCGCGACAAGCTTCTCACGCGTTCAACCCTTTCGCTGGGACGTCGACCGTTAAGTGTAGCAATTTCCACGATGTCCGGAGAAAGAAATCGCCGGGACCTGGTCATCGGACGACTTACCCATTTTCGAAGCACAAAACTCCCGCATCCCGACCTTGCCTCACCCCCAACTTGCACCCGACAGCAGCCGGAACTAGTGCCAGAAGAATGACCGAACTCAATGCAATCGTTCTGGCGGCAGGGCATGGGAAACGCATGAAAAGCGCCGTGCCCAAGGTCATGCATCCCGTGGCAGGAAGACCGCTCGTCTATTACCCCATCTCCGCGGCACTCACGGCAGGAGCCCATCGCGTCATCGTCGTGGTCGGCCACGAACGCGAACAAGTCATGCCTTACCTCGCCCGCGCCTTCGGCGACCGCGTCGTCATCGCCATCCAACATGAACAAAACGGTACGGGCCACGCCACCGCCCAAGCCCTTCCTGTCCTGCCCCAACGAGCCCATCGAGTCCTCATCCTATGCGGCGATACCCCCCTGCTCGCTGCCGATGACCTGCGTTCTCTCGCCAAAACACTCGATTCACACCCCGATGCCCCCCTCGCCATGCTCACCTGCACCGTCGACGATCCCACGGGCTATGGACGAATCTTTCGCGATGAAAATGGGCGTATCAGCGAAATTCGCGAACATCGGGACCTCGACAATGACGCCCAACGAGCCATCCGTGAAGTCAACCCCGGCGTGTACTGCGCCAACGTCGACTTTCTCAAAGAAGCCTTGACCCAAATCGATTCGAACAACGCACAAGGCGAGTTGTATCTCACCGATATCGTCGCCCTCGCCGCCAAACAAGGCGGCACCATCGGCTTCGCCGCCGACGCCCGCTCGCTGGTTGGCGTCAATGACCGCGCCCAACTCGCCGCCACCGAAACCGTCATGCAAGCTCGGATCATCGAAAAATGGCGACGCTCGGGAGTGACCATTCGCGACGGCGCCGTGATCCATGACACGGTCAAAATCGCCCCCGACGCCACCATCGAAAACGGCGTGACCCTTCGAGGCACCACCACCGTCAGCGCAGGTGCCGTCGTCGATGTCGGCTGCGTCATCGAAGATTCTTTCCTCGGCGAAAACACCATCATTCGCCCCTATACCGTCGTGTCCTACTCACGCCTCGAAGCCGGCGCCCACGTCGGCCCGTTTGCCCATATCGGTGCCGGCACCATGATCGGCACACAATCCCAGGTCGGCAACTTCGTCGAAACCAACAAAACCATCCTGCATCCCCACGCCAAAGCCAATCACCTGGCCTATATCGGCGACGCAGAAGTCGGACAGTCCGCCACCATTGGCGCTGGTACCATCTTCTGCAACGACGATGGTTACCAAAAACATCGAACCCGCATCGGCCCCGGCGCCTTCATCGGCTGCAATTCAAAACTCGTCGCCCCCGTCGATGTCGGAAAAAATGCCTACGTGGCCACGGGAACCACCGTCACCCAGGACGTCCCCGACGAAGCCCTCGCCATCGGTCGCGCCCAACAAGAAAACAAAGCCGACTACGCCCCCACACTCCGTCATCAACTCAAAACCGCCGCCCGCGTCAAACACGAAACCTAACCCGATTCCCCCCAAGCCTAACGGCCCCCGTCGCCACCATCCCAACCACCAGCATCACCCGTGCCATGAAGACCACGAGTCGATGACTGGCCTTCGAAAGCCCCCCTCTCGCCACCAGGCCTCCATTTCAACAGTAACACATTGAATTTACTACATATTACCGCCGACCCTCAAGAACGGTAACGCTGGACAAGTTCGCGTTTCAACACCTTTCCCATGGGATTGCGCGGTAATCCATCCGCGAATTCAATGCGACGAGGGCGCTTGGGCCCCGCCAAATGCTGCCTGCAATGCGCCAGCAACGATGCCCGGAGTTGCTCGCTCGCTTGCGTTTTCGGCACGACCACCGCGCAAACCCGCTCCCCCCATTCCTCATCGGCTACCCCAATTACCGCCGATTCCACGACCTCGGGATGAGCATCGATGACTTGCTCGACCTCCGCCGGATATACATTCACCCCACCCGAAATGATCATATCTCGTTTTCGACCCACAAGATGATAGCAACCCCGGTTGTCGAGCCAGCCCAGGTCCCCCACGGAAAAAAAGTCCCCTCGACGCGCCCCCCGGGTCGAGGCCTCATCGTCATGATACCCCGCCACCATCAACGGCCCCCGCACGAAAAACTCCCCTACCTGCCCTTGGGGAACGTCGTTGCCTTCCTCGTCCCATAAGCCAATCTCCACTCCCGGAATCCGCTTTCCAATCGTGCCAGGCGACCCCCTCAAATCCTCGGGCTCTGCCAACGTATTCAACCCCGTCTCCGTCGCCCCGTAATAGTTGTAAAGAACGTCGCCAAACACATCCATCGCCGACCGCGCCAAGGTGGCCGTCAACGGCGCTCCCGCAAGCATGATGGCGCGAAGCGATGTCGTGTCATAACGGCCAATCCGCCTGGCCCCAAGCTGCATCACACGATGCAATAGCGTGGGAACCAACGCGGTTTGCGTCACCCGATGCTCCTGAATCGCCGATAAAAATAACTCCGGCTCGAACTTGTCGACAATCACGACCGTCGCCCCCACCACATGACTGAAACTCGTAAATGCAAACGCCGTCGAATGGTAAAACGGCAGCACAGCCAAATGAACGTCGTCCGACCGTATCGGTGAACAAGCCACGAGCTGCAACGTTCCTTCCATCGCATCTCGAGGAAACTTGCGCACCGCTCCCTTGGGTTTTCCCGTCGTGCCCGAAGTATATAAAATCACCGCCGGATCATCGCCCTCCCGCGGACGCCTGCGCGCCCCAAGCCGCAACAACTCGTCGAAACTCGCCATGCCCTGCGCCTGCTCCCCCAGGCAAATCATCCGCTCCTTGCTCACCTTGTCAAACGAAGGCCAGGCCGCGTGGACCACCTCCGACGCTTGCCCCGTGAATACCATCCCATCAGCCCCACTATGCCGAACCAGGTATTCGATCTCCGATGCCGTGGAATGAGGGGATATCGTTATCCCCGACGCCCCAATTCGACTCAACGCCGCGGCTAGAGCAATCGTTTCAGGACGATTCTCCAGCATGCTCACGATCCGTGAATCTTGCCCCAAACCAAGGGCTTGAAGCCCCCTACCGATGGTATCGATGAGAGCATCGAGTTCGGCAAACGTCATCTGCTGACCACGCCACCGAATAGCCACTTTGTTCGGCTGAAGAGCCCCTTGAAACCGGTAGAGCAGCGATGGATTGGTCCGCCCTTTGAGCAACCCTCGCCACAGAATCCCAAGCCCCCGTGGGCGCAATAACGACCACAACCCCGAACGAATCGCGACTTTGCCCGCCAACGGAATCAGACGCCTCGCTCGTACGATGAGTTCTTTGGACAAAGCGGGGGAACCGAGGAATGACGTTGGGCTTTCGCGCATCGTTCGTGGCCTTTGGCAACACGAATCATTAGGCCCGACAACGCCGCGATTCAATCACGGAGCCAGTTTTCCGCTGGAGGCCAACGCTTTCGAAATACGTGGATCGTCTCGGGGATCATGAGACGAAGCAGGCTCGATGCGAAACCCCTCCGGCTTGACATCGGGCAGGGAAATCGTAGGAATATCTTGTAATTTCACGGTGTTAGGACCTGTGAGGGCGCCGAGATACACACGCTCCCCATCCGCCAACACCACAAACGGCAACCCGTAGGACCCCACCTCCGGCAAGTAATTGAGCAATATCTGGCTATTATGCCAAGAATCCCAGGTAAGCGTATGCGTCGACCATTCGTACCATTGCAGCAACATCAGATGAACGATCGGCTCCGACGCTAGGGACAAGCTTTGCAACGGCAGCTTTTTTGCCTGCTCGGCGTTCAGACTCGTATCCGCCAACAACCGAATCTCGAACCGATTCTGCCAACTCCAAGGCGCAATCAAAATATCCGATAGGAACAGACGCGTACCGTGCATCGAGCCGCCCGGCGCCTCCACCTGCAGGCACAACGATGCCCGGATAGGATCATCATCACCCGCCGGAATCTGCACGTGCAGACTCCCTGTGCCGGCCGTTCCCGACCATAAGGGGACGTCGCCCCCGCTGACCGTGACTTCTAACGGGCCTTTCTCAGGCCCAAACGCGTAATCACCCGACCGAAACATCTCGAACGACTTCACGATCACCGACAAATCCGTACCAAGCTGTGACTTGGTATGAAGCCGAAACATGAAACCGCTACAACAATCCATCACCAGCGGTGATGACGTTACCGATGCCGGATCCACCATCACACCACCATGCTGCACCTTGCTGGAACCCACACAAAACCCACCCCCAGCCGCTGATGCTGCCCCGTCCGTCGTCGAGGCATCATTCCACGACGGTGTGCTTTCCTGAGCCGAGACAGGGGTGGACGACATGGCGCCGTCATGGGAGGTTACGCCCCCACAGGACAACACATTGAACCATACCCCTGATGCGAGTAACCAACCATACGCGTGCCGCATCATCTATACCTCCCGATTCGACCAGCATCTGGTAGACAAATCAAGCAATGCCATGGCCCCACCGTCTCGGCAAGGCGGAATGCTTTGATGAATCACCGTCGTCTTGCCGACCCCAGGGCCCTTTGCGGTTTCGCCCAGAGCTGTTTCGCAATCGTCGCATTCAGCGGATCAGCCCAGAAACATCGATGGTAGCCCCTTTGGCATGCTCCATCCGTTGCTTCAACGCGCGGACGAAAAGGTCCTGGGGGGCGACAGCCGCCATTTTTTGCAGCAGGTCATAGGTTACCTGACGGTCTTTGGCCAGGGCTGCGGCGAGGGTTTGCTGTTTTGCCACAGTGAGAAGCACCGATTGGGTGGCTTCATCCGCGGGTTGGCTCGATGCCGCTTTGGCCACCCGCTCGATCACTTTTCCTGCATTTTCCGCCGCCAATCTGCGGTCCGAACGGCCAAGGGGCTGCGTTTCCATCGACAGCCACAACCCCTCTGCCTTCAAATGGACCGCCATTTCGTCTTTCCACGCCGGATCCAACTCCACCAACAAGCGTCGACGGTCCGACACGCGCGATACCGCGTGCGGCCCCGCGGTGCCTTCGAGCGCCATGTCTCGAAGCATCATGGTTGCGGCAGGCTCATGCGCGAGAACCCCAGCCGCCACCGTTCCCCGACCCATGAGGGGAAAAGGAACCACGACGACATCGGGGCGTGCTCCCGCAACCACCTGCGATGCCAAAAGCCGCCAGATGATCGCGTGGGAACGCACGAGCACCATGGCGTTGGGGTCAATGCGGTACAAGGCTTGGTCCGTATACGCCGATGCGCCTGGTTGAACCGAACGATCCACGGAAAACGCCGCATTTTCCGCGGTGACTGCCACCAGCGTTCCATCGAATAGCACGAGGAGCACCGCGGCGGCCTTGGCCATGGGAAGCGCCGTATCCGTCAACGTCGTCACCACCGTTTGCACGCCCACGCTGGCAAGCATCGCAATCGCAACGATCGCGAAACTCCGCAACGCGGTGAGTTGGTCGACCGTGAGCACGCCACCGTGACTGGCGGGAAATACGGCATCCGTCGCAACCACGAGCAGCCAGGGCGCCACCAGCCATCGAGTTCGCTTTCGTACGAGCCCCATGACCCCACCCAACACGGCAATCACCAGCGAAACCACGCCGACTTCCGCTTTCCAAGCAGCCAGCCCGGTGGCAGGACGAGCCACCGGATCGACCATCGCCAGTTCCGCCATCGAAAAATCTCGCCCATAATTGAGAATGGAATTCGGCGATAAGGGGCGAAACCACGCCGGCATCATCAGAACACCCACGGTCAGAGGCCATAGCCCCCAGGCAATCCATTCTCGACGATTTCCGGGCCAATCCTTTCGCAATACCATCGACACTGCGCAGGCCAGCAGGACCACCAAGGCCGCCAAGGCACTTTCGGTGAGCAGCGCGCCCGACAGGATGGCACACACACCATGGCGTCGCTCTTTCGACCATTGCGGATGGGTGATAGCCCAAAGCGCGGCCAATCCAGCGGCAAGAGGTACGGTCGCACCTCCCCCCACCGTTGCTTCTGCTTGCAATCCTGGGCCCAACGACGCCGAAAGAGCGGCCACCCCAGCCAGGGGCGCATTCAAAAAAGAGCCTGGAACATGGGTTTCCAACACGCCCCGGGCCATCAAAAACACGAACGTCGAGCAGATAGACAAGGCCAATGCGGAGATCAACGCGGCACGGAAAGGTAGCGGACCAAGAGGAAAGAGCGAGGCCAGTTGCATCGCCACGGTCGTGAGCGTCGATGGCCCCCCCGGCGCCACCAGCCCAAGTCCGCGCACCAACGGCAAATCATCACGCCAGACCGAATCCCAGGCCACACGTTGCAACGCGGCCAATCCCGGAATGGCTACCGCCAGCCATAAGGATAGGAAATCGAAAAATTGTCGGAAACGGGATGCGCCAAACACCGTCTCTCCCGTGCCACGATCTTGAAAAAAAGGCCAAATAGCTGCCTACTCAACCCCAATGGCGCGGTCCCTCACCCACGAGATCAATCATTGTCCAGCAATCGCTTCACCAATTTCGAACCTAGCTCTTGCACCATGAGCTTGCGAACGAGCGCGTCGATTCGTTGCCGCTCCGTTTCATCACGGTATTGAAATTCAATCCCAATGCCTGCCGGATTCGCTTCCGTGGCGTCGGAATCGCTCACGCTCCACACCACTTTTCCCACGAGCGTCAAGGGTTTCTCGAATCCCGGCACCACCAACGAAAAGACGAACTCCGTACCGATAGGCATCGGCTTTTCCGTACGGATAAACGTGCCGCCTTTGGAGATGTTTCGCGTATAGTCCGCGAAAAACATATTCTTACGCCGGTATTCAACCTGCAACTCGATGGGCGTCCGCTCCGTTTGGCGTCGATTGTCAGGTTCGCTCATCAGCCAGCAGCTTAGCCGATTTGATCCCCCTTGTCATCGCGTCTGATGCGCCCCACGACGTTCTCCCTCCACGCTCCCACAAGCGATTCGCCACTGTTTTACCCCGCACTTCTTCACGCCATTCCCTCGCCAGATCATCTCTCCCCCAACTCAACGTAACTATTTGTAACCAAAGCGGTTTTCAAATTTTTCAGTCTGGCTTCTCGCTGCAATCCTGCTTTCTTTCCTTGCTTTGGGTACATGCTCTATTGCTCTATTTCGTGAGTGTGTCATGAATAAAGACGATGAGATATATCGCGTGGAGTGTGGTTTTTGGGTTGGCGCTGATCGGATGTGGCAGCTCCACGGCGGAGTCGCTACTCGAACCCTCCAGTGTCCAGGCAGATAGTGGAACACAAGACGTGGCACCGGATATCACGGCCGACCAGGCGGCGGAAGCCACCGACCATCCGGACGTGAGCGACGATGTCATCGTGGACGTAGCCTTGGAAGTTGCGTCGGATATCGCGCCAGAAGTCGTGGATGAGCCGGTCGAGACGGTCCCCGATCCCATGGTGTCGCCGGACGTCCCCGTAACAGAATGGAAAGGCAAGTTGTCTCCGGGAAGCATGGTTTCCAAGGAGATGGTGGGCTTCCGGCCCACGGCCGATCCACCCTCGGGCGAGCTATATCCTCTCGTTGTTTTCGCTCGCGATCATCAGGCACAAAAAGATAGCTACAAGAAAACCATGAAACATATCGCGCAGTTCGGATATGTGACGGCATCGGTGGATTATGACCTTGGTTTACTCGACCCGGACCATCACGCACCGGTCGAGAACCTCAAAAGAGCGATCGACGTTCTTACGACCAAACCCCCAGACAATGTAGGCAATGTGGTCGATCCCAAGCGCATTGCGGCCATGGGGCATGCGGTGGGGGGCAAGGCGGCCGTATGGCTTGCCCTGGAAGATCCGCGCGTATCCGCGGTGATAACCCTCAGCCCGGTGGACGACGATCCTGGTTCCTTGGTGGGCAGCAGCCATCGTCCGTCCCTCGCCCCCGAGCAAATGGGTAAGTTCAAGGTTCCCGCGCTATTTTTGGGAGCTGCCCTCGGTTCTTCGAGCAATTCCTGTGCCCCTTCCGCCTCCAACGCGTGTCGGTTTTTCGAGTCCGTACCTGACAAGACGACCGCCTGGCTCGGCGTGCTCGAAGCATTCGGTCATTTGCAATTCATCGACGATTACGATTGTCTCCTCTTGTGCGGTTCGTGTCCTCGTGGGCCCAAAGCAGAGCATGAAAAGCGACAACTCGTGTTTCGAGGTCTTTCCGTGGCATTTCTACAACTACAATTCCGCCATGCGTCAGGTTATCTGAGCTGGCTCGAGGGAACGGAACGTACCTCGTTGGAAACCGCCAACTTCTTGCTCGACACCGCGGAACAGGGAAATTTCTGCAAACCCTGATTCCCTCTTGCCCTCGGCCCTCGCTTCTCCCCACAAGAATCGAAAATGCCAAGCCAACAAGCCTGACAAATGTTTCTTAGGGGGATGAATAGCGAACACCCATCGGAGCCGCCGAAAATCGGCCGAAGCGCGGACGGTAAGGGCGGCGTTTCCCCGCACTCTCCCCACCATCTCCATGGTGATGAATCTTGGCTTTCGGCTACGATGGTCCCGACGTGACTCAAACGGTTTGGCTGTATCCCATCGAAAACGCTCCCATCGACCCGGCTGAGGTGGGAGGCAAGGGTATGCGGCTCGCATGGCTTCATCGCCACGGCTTTCGCACACCGCGCGGCTGGATTCTTCCCGCTACCGTTTTCTCCACCACGATAGCTTCCCAAATCCCGTCGGATCTCCACCCTCGCGCGCTGATCCAGAGCATGAATCGCGCCGATGCGTTATCCCAAATCGGGCGAGCCCGCGAACGATGGCTATCCGCGCCGCTGCCTCCGTCCCTTGTGCAAGAACTTGAATTTCTTTGGGAAACCGTGAGCGCGGACGCACCCTGGGGGCTTGCCGTCCGGTCGAGCGCCACCTGCGAGGACTCCGAATTGACCGCTATGGCTGGCCTCGCCACCTCCGTGCTCGGCGTCCGAGGCGTCGATGGACTCATCCACGCAATCCGTGAAGTATGGGCCAGCGCTTTTCTCCCCCGCTCTCTCCAACACCTTGCCTTTCGCGGCATTCGCGATCTCGCAATGGGCGTCGTTCTCCAAGTCATGGTCCGCGCGGAGGCCTCGGGGGTGATGTTTACACGCCCTCCCGCGGGAACCGACGATTCGGTCTGGGCCTCCGACGAACGTCTCATCAACGCCACGTTGGGTCTCGGTGCTCCGGTGGTCAACGGCGCGGTCGTGCCGGATGTCGTTCGCCTGCGTAAAAATACCCGAGCCGTCGTGCATCAAACCATTGCCGTCAAAGACCGGTCGCTCATGATCGGAGACCATGGCCCCGACTATGTTTCGGTCCCCTTGCCCCGCGCTTGCGAACCCGCCCTTTCTACCGTCGCCCTGCATGAACTCTCCAGCCTCGCGGACGCTCTCGAACAAGTAGAAAACAACGCCTTCGACGTCGAATTCGCCGTCCAAAACGATGAGGTCTTCCTCGTGCAAGCCAGGCCCATCGTGGGGTCCGGCTTCCCTCCCGGCGGCGATGAAAACACCGTCTGGTCTCGCGCCAATGTGGGCGAAGCCCTGCCCGGCGTCGCCACCCCGCTGACCTGGTCCGTTGCCCAAGACTTTTCGGAACGAGGATTTCATCAAGCATTTCGCCAGCTTGGATGCGTTGTCCCCCGCGGAGCCACGATGGTCGCCAACATCCATGGACGCTTTTACCTCAACCTCACCTCGTTCATGCGTATCGCCGCCCAGGTGCCCGGACTGCGCCCCGAAAGGTTCGTCGATCTGGGCGGAGGCACGACGGTGCCCCAGCTCGAAGACCAGATCCGCGATGTCTCCCACGCTGGCTTTTTGCGTCGTTTGCCCATCACCGCATCACGGGTATGGATCGAGCGAACACAACTGGCCTCTCGGGTAGCTCGATTCGAACGAAGTGCTGGCGTTCGACATCGAGCATGGACCGCCTCGGCGCTGCAACAACTCGATGATCGTCGCTTGGCCAACGCGTTTCGCGATGTGCTGCAACAGCTCGACCACACGGGAACCTTGATGCTCGCCTGCGCTTCGTCGTCGCTCGGCAGTCATTTGGCGCTCGAAGCGCTGCTTCGGCTTTTGTCCGTGAGCGAGCCGCAAACCACGGCGCAATCCTTGACAGCGGGTGTAGATGAATTGGAAAGCGCAAAGCCAGGCATGGCCATCGCGAAAATCGCTTCCCTCGTGCGTCGTAACCAATTGATAAAACAAGGGATTTTATCCGCCTCCTACCAGCGGATCGAAGACATTCCCCAAGGTCCCGTTCGCCACGAGTTGCTTCGATTCGTAGAGGATTTTGGGGATCGTGCAGTACGAGAAGCGGAGCTGGCCACGGCTCGTTGGGCGGAAGATCATTCCCAAATCATGGGGATGCTTGCGGTCGCATTGCACAACCCGGATTCGCAGGAACGAGCGGGCCCCCTTCGCGCGCGAAGGCGTGCGGACCACACGATGGCCAGGCTCGAGCGTGAGCTGCCGTGGTGGAAAGCCTCTGCGATTCGCACGTTGGTCGGGCAGGCACGCCAGACCATGATACTGCGCGAAAAAATGCGCGCCTGGGTAACCCGTTGTTTGGGAGCCATTCGAAGGGTCGCTCTCGAGATCGACTGTCGGTTACGCAAACAAGACCCACGGCTTGAACCCGGATCTGCTTTTTTTTGCACGACGCAAGAACTCATGGCGGCGATGGATAAGGGGAGCATGGATCTATTTCAGATCGTACAAATGCGTCGCGCCGAATATGCTCGCGACGAACGTCGTGCGGACCCCCCCGTCACGTTCGTGGGACGTCCGCGGTCGGTTGTGCTGCCTCCCGCGGGAAAAGAATGGTTGCGCGGACTTGGCGCAAGCCCTGGCGTGGTCGAAGGCAAAGTCCGTTTGCTTGCCGCGGGAAACGAACTGAAAGAAGGGATCGAGCCGGGAGAAATCTTGGTGGCTCGAACCACCGATGTTGGTCTCACGCCGCTTTTTTTACTCGCCGCGGGCGTCGTCACCGAATTGGGAGGCCCCCTTTCCCATGCAGCCCTGGTCGCACGCGAATATGGTGTGCCCGCGGTCGTCAATGTAGCCGGAGTCACCGTCGCCTTGCGTACGGGAGAGCGAATTCGCATCGATGGCGACCGAGGAATCGTCGAGCGCCTCGAGGCATGACATGGCTGAACGCACCCATTCTTCCCGCTGGACTGTCGAGTTTGCTTGCTCGCTTGATCACGTGCTGGCGCGCATGAGCGGGTCGGCCGAAGCCCTGCGCGATGGTCGCGTATTCGTGGATGGGAAACGCGTATTCGATCCGCTCTTGCCCCTCGAACCGGGTGCTTTCGTGGACGTGTTCCCTGCGCCGCCCGAACAACCCCGGAACCTGCACGTGCTATCGACCCATGAAAACTTGATAGCCGTCATGAAACCCGCGGGCCTGTCGACGATTCCCGATCAGCGAGGACACGCCGCAAGTTTGCTCGATGCTGTCGCGAAAGCGTTGGGAGAGCGAGACCTCAGCCGCGTGCATCCTACCTCTCGGCTCGACCGTGGCGTGAGCGGCGTCGTCGTCTTCGCACTGGGCAAGCAGGCCCGCGAAATAATGCAGCAAGCGCGACAGCAGAACCGCTATCAACGTCACTACGTGGCGTTGGTTGCTCAACCGCCAACACCATCGCAGGGCAAAATCGACGCGCCCATCGGCAGAGGGAAACGCCCCACGGAACGGAGCGTTCATGGAAAAAATGCTGTAAATTCAATAACTTATTTTCAAACCATCGACAGACTGCCGCAGATGGCGATGGTGGCCGTCGAACCGCAAACCGGGCGCACTCACCAGATTCGCGTTCATCTTTCTCATGCCAACGCGCCGTTGCTTGGGGATGATACCTATGGGGGTCCCAGAAGGCTCGTATTGCCCCGAGGAGCGGTCCTACGTTTCGATCGCGTTGCGCTGCATGCGGCGTGGGTGAAGATTGCTTGGCCCGATGGAACTCCTTGGCATGTGGAAGCTCCGATGGATGAAGTGTTGATGCGATGGTGGTCTCGAGCGGGTGGTCACCCGGATAGCTGGAACCGTGCGTGGCAACCCTTGTCGGTCGACATGGGCTCGACGTAGCACAGCGATCGTGGGAAGCTTTGCGTGCTGACTTGCGGGATCAAAGGATGAAGCGTTTCGATCGACATGGTGGGTGGTGTGCAGGGTTGGTCCTGCTCGTTTCGGGAATTGCGGTTTCGTCGTTGGCGATCGCCCAAGGGCAGCATGCGGCGGCCGGCTCCGGTAGCGCGAGCGCGCGGCCCAACGTGGGATATGCGCCCGACCCTCCGCCCATTCGCTCGGCCTCTCAATGGTTGCTCACGCTGCAATACCAACGAGGAAAGGTTCGGCTGCTCGATGCGCGGCGGGTTGTGCTTGCTCGACCCGCGGTGACCGCTCGTCGCATGGGACGGTACGCGGTCGAATTGCTCAGTGGGCCGACGGTCATCGAGCGCGTGCGTTTCGAGTTTCCTTTGATCGGTGCTGACGAACTCGCGGGCAAGCCGCGACCGATGCAAGCCCCACCGAGTTTCGAAAGCAAAGCCACGGTGACGTATCGGGTGATGTTACCAGACACGCCTCGTGCATCGCGCGCTCGATTCGTGGACCGGGCGACGGGAGAAAGCTTCATGATTCCTTGGCCGCCGATTCGGCCCGCGTCGGTGCCTGGGCGTCATCAAGACGCGGGAAAAGATCATATTGGAGACGAGAAGGCCGATGCGCATGAGGCGGATGGGGGCACGACCGATGGGGATAAGCGAAGGGACGGTGGAGGACCGGATGGGGCGCGGGATGCGAATTTCCATCGGGATATTGGCTCGTTGGACGTGATCCCCCTCGATTCGTAAACGAGGCCATGGGCTGTCGATATCGATCCTGCTCGCTGCGAAATGGTTTTTGCACCTGACTTCCGATCTTACGACGATCACGACAACATCCGTTGCCTCGATTGACAGCCGCCCACACCGTTGCCTAGCTTCCCGCCGCTGAATCGTGGATCGTCGTGGTTGGCCATGCCGCCCCACTCACTCAATGGATAAGCTTCATGAGTTGGAAAAGCATCGTCTTTAGTTCTGGCAAACGCGTATTGGAAACCGGTCCCATTCTTCGATGGATGAGTGATGATCGCGTCATGCGCGTGGCCAATACGGTCATGGATGCGCCGGGTCGTGTTCGCGCGGCGGCTGGAAAAGCAGCGGAAGCCTGGCAAGTGTTGATCCATGGCTACGACCTTCCCGAAATGGATCCATCGATGATGCCCGACGACGCCATGATGGCGCGTCCAGCAAAGCCTTCCAAAGTCGTAAAGCCAACAAGAGAGGAAGGGCCGGAAGAAGAATCATCCGCGGCGACGGTGGATGAACAGAAGCTCGCGGATCAAATCGCGGAGCGTACATCGCTGGCCGGTCAGGCGGGTCGCGACGTCTTCCAGAAGTGCTACGATTTCAAGGCCGCGGACAACGCGCGCAAGATGGGTGTGTATCCTTACTTCCGCCCTCTGGACTTCAACGATGGCCCCGAAGCCGTGTTGGAAGGACGTCGCGTGTTGATGCTCGGCTCCAACAACTACCTTGGTTTGACGACGCATCCGAAAGTGCGGGAAGCAGCGCTCGAAGCCATCCGCAAGTACGGCACGAGCATGACGGGGTCGCGCCTGGTCAACGGCTCGATGAAACTGCACAAGGAATTCGAAGAGAAGCTTGCCGCTTTCCACGGAAAAGAAGCAGCCCTCGTGTTCACCACGGGTTACCAAGTCAATATCGCCTCCTTGTCGGCCCTGCTTTCCAACAAACATACCGTCGCCTTGATCGATCGCAGCGACCACGCCTCCATCTACGATGGCGTCCGACTGGGTGTGGCCGTTGGCGCGCGCATGCTTCGCTACAAACACAACGACCCCGAGTCGTTGGATCGTCAACTCGAAAGCCTCGACGAAAACACCGGCGCGTTCGTCGTCACCGATGGGGTATTTTCGGCAGAGGGCGAGATCGCGAATCTACCGGAGCTGGTCAAGGTGGCGAAAAAACATCGCGCGCGCATCATGGTCGACGATGCGCATGCGCTGGGGGTCATTGGTCCCGTAGGGCGCGGCACGGCGGCTTATTTCGATATCGAAAAGGATGTCGACTTGATTGGCGGAACGTTCTCCAAATCCCTGGCTTCGATTGGCGGCTGGTTGGTGGGTGAACGAAAAGTCCTTGAATATATTCAACATTTTGCATCATCCTTCATGTTTGCGGCGAGTGCGGCACCACCGAATGTGGCGGCGGCCATGGCGGCGTTGGAAGTGATGCAAGAAGAGTCTTGGCGCATCGACGACCTACGCAAAAACTTTACGTTCATGCGTGAGGAACTCATCAAGATGGGATGGGATGTGGGGCATAGTCAAACGGCGGTGATCCCCTTATACGTACGCAAAGATCTTCGCACGATCATGGTGTGGAAGGAGTTGCTCGACAACTACGGCGTATACACCAACCCCTTCATCAGTCCTGGGGTGCCACCCAAGCAAGCTTGTCTTCGCACGAGCTATATGGCGACCCACACCCAAGAGCAACTCGAACGCGCGCTCGAAGCGTTCGAGGCCGTGGGAAAGAAATTCGGCATCCTGGGCAAGTCGTAACCCATCAGATTTACTAGAAAATTTTCGACAGCGCCGATCCGGAGGATCCACGGACGCCGCCGTCTGTGCATTCTATCCACGTTGCTCGCCCGCCCCTGCGCTACAATCGACATGGAGACTCGTTCGCGGTGAGGTGACAAATGGGTTCATGGATCGTGCGTGCGGTAGTGGGTGCCCTGTTGGTAGCCACCGGGGGTTGTTCTGCCAATGATTCGGACGGTGTGAATTCGGCCGGGGGGTCGGGGAAAACCGATGGGGGAGGCGGTTCCGGCGGCGGATCGGGCGTGGATGGCGGCGGTGGCACGTTTTACATCGATGCCAGCAATGACTCTCCACCTCCCACGTTAGGATGCAGTGCTGACCTGCAAAACGTCATCGATGCCAACGGCACGGTGCTCGAAAGCTGTGCCCCATCGCAAGGATGCGCGGGAGGAAAATGCGTAGCCCCCTGCGAAGCTGCCGCGGCAAGCCAAGGAAACGTAGGCTGCGACTTCGTCGTTCCCACACCATCGTTCATGCCCCTCATTACGCAACCCTGTTTCGCCGTATTCATCGCCAACAACTGGCCGAGGCCTGTCCAGATCAACGTTACGTACGCGGGGCAGTCTCTTCCCGTCACGCAATTCGCACGCATTCCCAGCACGAATCCGAATCCAGCGTCCTGGGAAAGCGTCCCCGCCACGGGTTTACCCCAAGACCAGGTCGCCGTACTGTTCATGTCCTCGGATCCATCTTCGCAAAACGGTGGTATGTCCCTGGTTTGCCCCGTGCCTGCCGCGAACCCGTGGGCCACCGCAGTCCACGGAACCGGAAAAGGGCAAGCCTGGCATATCACCACCGATGCCCCCGTCAGCGCCTACGATATCCACCCCTACGGCGGCGCGGCTTCTTTTCTCCCAAGCGCCGAAATGCTTCTCCCGACAAGCGCCTGGGGAACCAACTATGTCGCTGTCGTTCCCAAATTAGGTGAGATGCTCAATCCGCCCAGCGGACCAGGCCCCCAATACGGAACCATCGTCGCCAAAGAAAACAACACCACCGTGACCGTGCTTCCCAGGGTGGCCTTGCCGGGAGGAAACGGAGTCGCCGCGGCTCCCGCCAACCAACCCACCCAATTCACACTGCAACAACATGAATTCATTCAGTGGGAGCCCTCTCAGGAAATGAGCGGAACGATCATTTCTTCCGATAAACCCGTCGCTTTTACCGGAGGAAACGGCTACCTCTGCCTCAAAGGCATGAGTTCCAAAGGCGGAGGATGTGATTCCGGCCATCAAGCCATTCCACCCGTCGCCGCCCTCGGATACCGCTACGTAGGAATTCCTTACACCACCCGACGCGCTGATTTGCAGCCAGAATCCATCATTTATCGAATCGTCGGCGCCGTGGCGGGTACATCCCTCACTTTCGACCCACCCGTGCCAGGGGCCCCCACCACCCTCGATGTGGGACAAATGGTGGATTTCGAAGCCACGGGACCTTTCGTCGTCAGCAGCCAGGATGAAGACCACCCCTTTTACCTCGGCCAAATGATGACAGGCTGCTTCGTGCATGGCGGAAGCCGCCCCGGCATCAATCCGGCCTCTCTGTCGGCCGAGTACAATTGCCTGGGCGACGAAGAATACGTCAACATCCTGCCCCCCGCCCAATTCCTCTCTCGCTATATCTTCTTCACCGACCCCACCTACGGCACCACCAATCTCGTCTTGACCCGCGTCAAAACCCCGTCCGGATTCAAAGAGGTGAGCGTGGGATGCTCGGGTGTGGTGTCTGGCTGGCAGCCCGTCGGCTCATCGGGTGAATTCGAAATCGCAAACGTGGACCTGGTGCGCAGTGCCCACGGAGTGGCCGGTTGTACCAACGGCCCCCAATCCGCGCAAAGCGATGGCCCCTTTGGACTCATGGTGTGGGGTCTGGATTCCTTCGCCTCCTACGCCTACCCCGCGGGAGGCAATATCGCTCCCATCAATACGGTCGTCGTCCCCGCCGTGCCCAAATAGGCGGAGGCCCCACGGAGCCACTGCAACATAACCAATTGTATTTATTGATATTTTTTACATTCCTCGATCAGCTCTCGCGCCATGGCATGGTCCGGATCGATGGAAAGCACCAACAGGAAGGCGTCGATGGCCTTCGACCATTGCTGATGGCGCACGTAAAGCAATCCTAAATTGAAGTGGGCTTCCAGGTAATCCGGACGCAAAGCCACGGCGCGCTGCCAATGGGTGGCTGCCTGCGGGTCGTCGCCGAGCCTGGCGCGACGTCCACCGACGGCATAATGCATTTCTGCTTCGTAGGAGACGGCATCGACGGGCAAGGGAGCGGGCCAGACAGCGGCAAACAGGACCACGAACGCGGCAAGCCCCTCTCGCCACGCCTCTTTTTTCAAAGTCCACAAGCCATGGGCGCCGAGGACGGCCAACACGCATAGCATCGCGGCCATGGCGGTTCGGTAGCGGCCCGTGACAAAAAACAGAACGGGCATGGCTCCGAGAGCGAGGGTACACCAGACGACAAGGGTTGCTGCCGCTTGTTTTTTTCGAAGGGCGTAGACGATGCCAGCGGCGGCCAAAGGGAGCAAAAGGGCGTGAGGCAAGGCAAAAGAACCGACACGGGCGAGCAAGACGGAGGAAACGGGGGATTGATGACGAACGACCTCGACGCTTTCGTTGCGTGGGATTTCCTGGGATCTGAGCAATAGACGCGCTTTCCAGGCCAATCCGCCGAGGCAGGATGCGGGGCTCGAGGCACACCAGCCCAGGGCTTTGCGAACGAAGTATCCGTCTTGTCCCGAGGGGCTTGTGATTCCGGCATCGACGGGTTCATTCACCAGGGCCTCCCAGGCGCCGCCCGGCCGAATGGCTTGCAACTCATTGGCGCGCTCCGCATTGCCGAGATAGAGGTTGACTCCCCCGTTGGCGGAAATGAGGACCCATTGGTCGGAGCGAAAAACGTTCGCAGCCGTGGCCGTCCCCACCACGACAAGTCCCGCGGCCAATAGACCAAGCCCTTGCTTTTGGTTTTCCTTCATCCAAAACCAGGTCAAAGGAAGTAGCAACACCATGGTCGTGGCGACCGCAAGCGCCCCCAACCCGACGGCAATTCCGCTTCCTATTGCCGTCTTCATGGTTCGCGAGGACCTGGTGGCCTGCCAGACCGCGACGGTAGAGGCCAAGATGGCGAGCTGGGTGGGAAGGATCTCCCCGCTATAAAAAACCAGGGTTCCGTGCAGGGCCACCAGCACCCCCGCGGCCAGGGCCCATCGTGCGTTTCCAAGCACCCTCGAGGCGATCTGCACGGCGAGCACAGCGGTCAGGCCATCCGCCAGCGATTGCATGATCCGAGGCCATAGAAGGTCGTGCCCAAGCACGGAATACAAAAGTCCGAGCACGATGGGGTACAAGGGGGGTTGCCAGAACGGCCCCGGCTCGAACCCTTGCCCTCTCGAAAGCCGGTCTGCCAGATAATCGTAATAATCGCCGTCGATGAGCGGGTCCGCAAAGGAGGGCCCATCGGCCGTGGCGAAATATATCCATCGCAAGACCACGGTAAGAAGGAAAAACCCCACAAGCGCGTGGCGCTCCCCTAGTTTTGCCCGCGGTGGTTCGGAGGGGCTGCAAGGGGCAGGTGCCGCGGATTTGGCTTGGCGTTTTCGGCGACTCACGGCGTTCACGTCACAGAGTTGGAACCGGAATTCCGTTTGGATTTCATTAATGAAACATCAATGAAATTGTGTTATGTTAACTAGCTGAAAATACGACACTTTCTGAGGCATAGGGTTTGCTTGGTAGAGATTCACGTATTTTTGCATTTCGAACCGAAATGAGCAATCAACGTTCAACCCTACCTCCTGCTCTCAATGAACTCGACGCGCTGCTATTGGAGTATGTGACGGAGGGGGTCTCGGTCGTTCGAAACGCATCGATGGGGGCGGAGCGACCGGGGCAGGGGCGGTGGAGTTTCGAGAAGGCAGCGGTGAGACACTCACGAATTACGGAGAAAAGCACCCCTTGGTTCGTGACTACCTCGCGTAAGCGAAACGCTGGATGAGCGTTGGGTTTTGGGGTCAACGTTATTCTGCCTATCGCCATGGCGTGACAAGGAGATGGCAAGGTCATGGCAACGGCGTCCTATCCATGGCGCAACGGCTGCCGTCCATGTCTCAGGAGCAGTCAAACGGCTAGCAGGCTCGAACGAGGCCATTCGGATGACCGAAAGCCAGCCTAGCGACCTTCGCTAACCCTTTCCCGGTGACCCGTCGGAGGAACAATCCGCTCCTGTCGAGGACCTGGTCCCCAGGTTCAATCGGCATTCGGACTTCCCGAAGGCCCGGTGGTGAAAACCGCTCCAAGCCAGCCCTGTCGTAAGCAAACACACACCCTTGCCCCCGCCGCGAGCGAACTTCTGGATTTCGCGCTACGCGCTCGACGAAGCCACAGTCATGCTCGAAGCGTCGGTTACACCTCCACTCCGACTGTAAACCTGCTATCTTACTTCATCTACGTAGCGACGTGATGGGGATAACCATGAAAACCAAGCGTCTTTTAATCTCGACCACGGCAGGTTTTGCGGCGTTGACGGCCACGGCCGTGGCGCGAGCTGATACCGTGGTGGACGACTTCGAGAACTTCTCTGGTTGGACTGGACTGGTCGCAGAGACGAAAGAGGTTCACGATGGCAAAGGCGCGGGGCGTTGGCAGGACCATGTCAACCATTCCACCGCGAAAAAGGTATTCGCCACACCCCTTGATGTGTCCGGTGAAAAACACTTTCAAATGTGGGTGTACTCGGCCGTAGCGAACAACGCCAAGATCACCCTTGTTTTTGACTCGGAAAACGCCGCGGACCACGAGGGGTGGGACTATTATTCCAAATCCATTTACATCGACTGGACGGGATGGCGTTTCATCCGAATCCCCCTGGATAGCTTCGGCGTGTCTCGCAATCCCCTCGGGTGGAACCACATCAATTATATTTCCTTGCATGCCGGGGGCTGGGGAACGGACCCCAAGGATGACACCTTGTTGATTCTCGACAGCCTGTCGTTCGGCACGGGAGTCATTTCCTCGGTGAAAATGCGGCCATCCTGGAAGGGAAACGATTTCGAATACCGTTTCGAAGTGGGGCTCGAAGAACGGCTTGGAAAGTCACGTAACCTATCGTTTTCACTTGATTATCCTTCCTCCTACCCCTTTTCTTCCTCGCTCGATTCATCCTCGCTGACCCTGAGCCCTCACGGGTCCGGAACCCTATTGGCTCAAGTGACCGTGCCATCGTCAGCGATCTCCGGCACCACGCTCCTGGACATTCATTCGGCGTTCATGGTCGTGTCCGAGCAAGGGCTTCCGATCGACGGTGTGCAGCTTGACGGGGCTGTTCCCCTGGTCGAGCGGGACCCGCCTCGCACACTTCTCGACGCACAGGACTTTGCCAGGATTGAGGCGTGGAGCGCGTCGGAGGCCTGGGCTTCGAACGCGCGGGCAAGCATCCTCAATCAGGCGGAGGGGTGGCCGGAAGCCTACGAAAAAAAGTATTTTCTATCCACCTGGGCCCTTCCTCCGGAAGGAGGGCAATGGTCGCTATGGTACGTATGTCCCGTCCACGGAGTGAATCTGAAATATGAAGACAAGCATCATCGATGCCCGGTCGACGGTCAGGAATTCACGGGTTGGCCTTACGATCAGGTCATTTACGGGCGGATGCACGGAGATTTGGCCAAATACGCGACGGATTTGGGACTTGCCTGGCGCATGACGGGGCAAGCCCGGTATTGTCAAAGCGCCCTGGAGATTCTTGAAGCGTATGCGGATGTGTATGATTCGTATCCCATTCATGACATCCATCAGAAGCAGGCTGGCTCCGGGGCTCGCGTCTTGGCGCAAACGCTAGACGAAGCGGGCTGGTTGCTTCCGATGGCGTGGGCGTATGACATGGTGGCGAATTGCCCGGCGATGACGAGCGGGTTGAAGGATCATATCGAACAGGATTTGTTGCGTCATGCGGTGGCGGTCATTCAGCGTCATCCGGCGGGGGAAAGCAATTGGCAGTCGTGGCATAACGCGGCCCTCGGAGCCGTGGGATTTGCGATCCAAGACCCGGTGCTCATCGCGCAGGCCATCCGCAGTCCCACCGATGGGTTTGCCTATCAGATGAAAACCAGCGTGACGGCGGACGGGTTTTGGTACGAGGGATCTTGGGGATACCACTTTTTTGCGTTGGATCCGTTGATGCAATTGGCGCGGATGGCGACCAAGGGGGGTTACGACCTGTTGAGCGATGCCGCGCTTCAATCCATGTTCCGGGCTCCTATCCGTTTTGCCATGCCGGACTGGACGCTGCCGCCGTTCAACGATTCTGGGAGCGCGGATCTCATCTCGAACGATCGGTTTTTCGAGATGGCGTGGCAAGTCTACCAAGACCCCATTTACCTGGAAGTGCTCGGAAAGCGGACCCGAGGCCGTTATGCGCTGTATTGGGGTGAAAAAGACCTTCCGCAAAGCGTGACGAGCCCCCTGTCCAGCGAATTATTCCCCGATGCGGGCTATGCGGTGTTGCGCTCTGGAAAAGGGGCGGAAGCAACGTATATCGCTCTCGACTACGGTCCTCACGGGGGGTGGCACGGACATTATGACAAGCTTGGATTCGTACTTTACGCCAACGGCGCGACCATGGCTGTGGATCCGGGCACGCAATCGTACGCGGCGCCCACCCACGCCACCTGGGATAAAGTGACAGTCGCCCACAACACGGTTGTCGTGGATACGAAATCGCAGCAAGAAGCCACCGGCAATCTACATCGGTTTTTGGGGCTTCCGGGCCTGTCCATCGCCGCGGCGGATGCGGGAAATGTCTATGGAAAACCGTCAGAACCTACGGTGGACCTGTTGCGAACCATGGTCCTGGCCCCGGAATACCTGGTCGACCGATTCCATGTCCAATCGAGCGATGGTTCGAGCCATGATATCGATTGGATCTTGCATTCCCCAGGCGAAATAGCCACGGATCTTGCGCAAAAAGCCTACGACAAGTTTCCCAAGGAACACGGCTATCAGCACCTTTCCAAGGCAAAAAGCACGGAAACCAGCGAAACCTGGCGGGTGGCTTTCGAGCAAAAGCCTTCTGCTTCCAACATCGGCTCGGTGTGGGGCAGCGAAACCTCCGTCAAGGCTTCTTTCTCGTCTAGCAAGGAACAGGCCCACGAAGGGAGCTGGTCGGGAAAAATGACGTATGATTTCCAGGCCAATACGGGCTACGGGCTCTACGCCATGCCCACCCTCGAGCCGGTCCAGGACAAGCCTGACACCCTGCGCTTTTGGGTCTACGGAGATGGCTCGAAACACGGATTCGGCGTACGTGTCAACGACGCCACGGACGAACGTTTCGTCAAAAAACTCGGGTCTATCGATTGGAAGGGATGGAAATCCTTCGAGGTTTCGGAGGTAGAAAGCTGGTCCCACTACCTTGGAAATAACGATGGAGTATTGGATACACCCGTAAAAAACGTGTCTTTCGAATTGACCTATCAAGCAGGAGGGGCGAGCGCGGGAGCGATCTGGGTCGATGATGTTCACGTATCTTTCGACGGAGGCAGTCCGGAGCAGGTCACGGATTTCGAGGTTCCGTATCGTGCCCTGCGCGTCCAGATGCTTGCAGACCCTTCCACCACGGTGGTCACGGGAGAAGGGCTGGGACCGAACTTGTTAGTCCCTGTCCCCTTCGTCATGGCAAGGCGTCATGGGCAGGATACCACCTTCCTTTCGTTGCTGGAACCGGGCGCGGAGCAGCCGCGCATCAAGGATTTCGCGGCATTGCCCACGGATGCGGCACCCGAGGACGAAGCCCTGGCGTACCGGGCTTCCACCGATGATTTCATCGATACGGCACTCGTGCTGGCAAAAGGAAAGGCGGGGACGGAACGAACGTTCGGCGATGCGTCTTGTGATGGATCGTCGTGTCTCATCCGCACAAAGGGCAACGAATTGCTGCGTCTGGTGGTGGGGGAAGCCACGGCATTGACCCAGGGCTTGCCGTTGCTTGTCTCCGAGGCGCCGCTGCCGGGCTTGCAAGTGGATTATGTCTCGGAAAACCAGGGAATGGATATCACAGCCCAGGTGCAATTCGTAACCGTGCTTCGGGTGCTTGGGCCGCAGGTGACTTCGGTGCGCGTCAACGGCCAGGACACGCCTTTCCAACGCGACGGCGACTATGTGGTTTTGAACCTCGAGCCTTCGGAAGAAAAGCCGGATGCGGGTTCGGAACCATCCGAGGATGCCGACGTCTCGGAGAACCAAGACGGAGCCACAGACGCAAAAGAGAACGAAAAAGGCAAGACGGACGCAAGCGACGGTAACGACGATGGTTGCGGCTGCAGAGTCGTGGGCGCACCCGCGCGGGGCGGTGTGGGGGGAATGCTTGCGTTGCTTGGTCTGTGGGGTGTGGTATTGCGGCGTCGATATCGGTAGAGGGCAACCGTGCTTTCGGCATGGGATGTTCTGCCGTTCACCACGGGGGTGGACACAAAATCAGCAATTAATTCAATATATTACAGACGTTTCACAGATTTCGAAAACCGCCGGCTGGCAGGTGCGTTCGAACCGCCCCATCGTGGTGGGATTTCATCTATCGTGGAGCCAGTCATGCGGCTGTGTATTTTGTTTGTGGGCATACTCGGCGTGGGAAATTGCCTTCCGGCGGCATCGTCGATGTCAGCGCCAACCCCTGCTGCGCCATCGATGGATTCTGGTTCCACCACGCCATCGCGCTCCCGTTTCGACGACGCCATTCTCGCCCCGCTTCTGATCGGGGCCCGTGATTCCCTGCGCGCGTCGTTTCGCAAGAATACAGGCGATTCCGTCATGGTGGTGTCGTATGGGGGCGATGGTCTGCGCCTGTTGGACGCTTGCCACGTTCCTGGCAGTTATGTCTTCGTGCCGACGTCGCCGCGATTGGGGAGGGAGCGGGTGACGCCGTCTGATGCTCCCAACCTGCCCTGGTTCGAGGGTGGTTCGTCGCTTTCCGCGGAGCAGTCGATGCCCATTTCCGTGGTCCGCAGCGGCGTATCCTCCACGTCGTTGCAAGGGGTATATCGCGACGAACTTCGGGGAGACTGTGGCAGCGCTACTCATTTCGTGGTTCGAATCGATTTTGGTTCGGCGACGATGGGAGAAGACGAAGCCCCGGGACCTCCGACGGTGGCGGCTTGCACGGATCCCGCGCAAAACGACTGTGAACCGGTGCAGATTCAGCTTCGAGCCATTGCTGCTGCCCGCCCGCCGGAGGCCTGGTCGGAACGGCTTCCGCCACCGAACGATGCTTGTCCCCAAGGCCTGCGATGGACTGGCCTGCTCTGCGCGAAACACGGTTTGGAAAGTGAATGCACCGAAAGCAATCAGGATGGGTGCGGTCGCCAATGCGAGCAAGGCGATGCTCATGCCTGCGCTCGACTATCGAAGCCCATCGATGATTCGTTGCTGGATCGCGCTTGTGAGGCAGGGGTACCGTCGGCTTGTCATCGTGAAGGCCAGAAGCCAGACACGGCACGTTTGCAACGAGGATGTTGGCTTGGCAGTCCGCGGGCCTGCGCCTTGTACGCTGATCTTTCTTTGCTTTCCGAATCACCGGCGCCTGATGGGATGCTGGCGTGGCGTCGGGCCTGTGAAGGAGGAATGGCGTCGTGGTGTTGGTCGTGGGGGCTTGCGGCAACGTCGGGAGATGAGAGATTTCTGGGGTTGCGTGCTTTCGACGCCTGGGTTTTGGGATGCCAGCGGGGGCACCGGGCAAGCTGTTACGAAGCCTTCAAGCTATTGGAATCACAAGGGAAAACGGCGCAAGGGGTGGCGTACGCGGTTGCTTCTTGCGCGGACCCGGATCCCAATTGGCAAGGTTGTTTGGCGTTGGGGGAATGGTTGGTGCAGCAAGAGCAACACGATTCGACGGCGCGAGGGGCGGAGGTATTTCAACGAGTTTGCGCAATGAACGTGCGCGCGGGCTGCCTGCGAGCCGCGCAAACCACCGGCGATGCCGAGCGTTCCATTCAACTTCTGGGAAGGGCCTGCCAGCTTGGAGACCTACAAGCTTGTATGCAAGCCGCAACACGAAGCCATCCCACCACAGCCGAGGGACGACGATGGCTCGTCGAAGCCTGTGACCGCTTTCGCCATCCTCCCGCCTGCGAGCAGCTCAAAGGCTCGAAACAGAAATAGACGATCGAAACCGAATCTGCTCTTGCATTGTCTATACATATTTGTATAGTTGTGGCCTCATTTTAAGTATTCTATATGTAAATTTCGAAAAACACTTCGTATCGAAGCTCCTTTTCCAAACTATCCTAATACGTATAGGTCGCAATTGGCAATACCTACGGCAAACCGCTGGTGTAGCGGGCATGGGCATCGCGATCGTAGCTCCCAGCGCTTGCATGCCTCGTGAAAACCGTTTCGTCGTCATGGGGAGATTGACCCGAGTGTCGGCCTTTCGTAAGACGCGCCTGTGGCATGGGATCGAAGGATTGCGTTGCTGTTGATGGGGATGGAGGCCTGCCATTCTCCGTCGACGGGCCGCCTCGAGGTGGATGCCTCGGCTATGGAAGCCAGCGTCACCTCGGCCTACAGCGCGTCCAACGCCGCATCCACTTCGTCGTATCCGCCGGCACCGAGCCCATCGCTTCCCGATGGGTTGCAAGCCAACCCGATACGGACAGCGGATCCCGTGACACCGCTATCGGAGGAGGAGCCATCCTGTCCAGCCGACATGGTTCTCATCGAAGGAGAATACTGCCCCGGACTGGTGCAACCCTGCTTGCAATGGGTCGAAGGCGGCGTTCGACGCTGCGCGCGTTTCGGCGAGAGTCGCTGCGTAGGCCATCGATTTTATAGACGTTTTTGTATCGACCGGTACGAATACCCCAACCTTGTCGGAGTCAAGCCAGCCGTGATGGTGAGTTGGTACGATGCGTTGCGCGCATGTGAAATCGAGGGGAAGCGTCTGTGTTTGGCAAGCGAATGGACGTTTGCCTGCGAAGGCGTTCAACGCTATCCATATCCGTATGGTTCCGTGCGCGATCGGCGAGTATGCAACTTCGATCGCCCCCGTCCATCCCCGGAACCGATTTTCGAAAAGTTCGCTCGTCCTAGGGAAGTGGGAGCCGAGGTAGCCCGGTTGGACATGCGGGTAGAAAGCGGGGTTCTGCAAGGTTGCGTAAGCCCGTTTGGGGTTCATGACATGACGGGCAACGTCGACGAGTGGGTGATCAATGAGGACCACTTCGAGGCTGTCGAGGCAGAAGGTAAAAAGCCTTATATCTCGGGATTGAAAGGGGGGTATTGGGGTCCAATCCGCGCCGCCTGTCGCCCCATCACCACGGCGCACAACGAGATTTTTCGTTTTTACCAGGTGGGATTCCGTTGCTGCACGAACACGAAAAAAAACTCCGATGGCGTGGCGGACCGCTACACATTTCGCCTGAGCGAATGGCGAAAACGGGCTTCGTTGCGTCCGGAAGGCGGTCCGTTCGAGCGTCCTCCCCAACCGTAGAATCCTTCCTGCGCCCGGAGTCTCCGACGATCATCTGGTTCTTTCCCTGGAGTTGATATGTCTGATCCTGTCGTGAGCCCAAGCACCAGCATCGAAGACCTTGTCCAATGGATTCCCGAGGCAGTCGGCTACTTGAGAGACAAGGGTATTCGCTGCATCCGCTGTGGAGAACCCATTTGGGGCACGTTGGAAGAAGCCGCGAAACAAAAAGGCTTTTCGGAGGAACAGATCGCCCGGTTCGTGGCCGACTTGAATGCGCTACGGTAAGCGAACGGTCATTTGCCGAGGATCTTATCCACCACGGGGGCTGCAATGCGCTCGTAATGCGGGAAGTTGCCGATGAGCGGGCGGGCGTAATTCTTGAACGCCGTGGATACGTCCGCTTCACCTTCGAGATATTCTTCAGGCATATGCTTGGTATGTTTCGCCACCGATTCGAGTTCCGTAAGGAAGTAATCGACCGAATAGTCACCGGTTCGACGAATGGCGACCGATCCATCGACGTTATTCCACACGGAATATTGGACAGCTTTTTCGCCTACTTCGCGAGCTTCGTTGGCATCGGCGGTGGATACGACACTGAGAAAAGACCGCTGTAGATAGCCGAACGTATCGGAGCGAACGCGCTTGATCTTCAACTTTTCTTTGATGAGGTCGGAAAGACCATCGCCAAGAGCGCCAGAGCCGGATAGCTGCACGTTGCCGTGAGCATCGCGCTCGGTATCGCCGCGAAGGCCGAGGATCACGGGTTGTCCGCTGGCATCGACGATCCCTTCCGAAACCGCGATGACACATCGACCGAATTTGGAATACACGCGGTCGACGGCGGCGAGGAACTTCTCTTTATCAAAGACGCGTTCCGGAACGTAAACGAGATGAGGTCCGTCGTCGGGATATTTCCTGGCAAACACGGATGCGGCGGTGAGAAAGCCGGCGTGTCGTCCCATGACGATGCCGATGTACACGCCCGGCAAAGCGGCGTTGTCGAGGTTCACGCCAGCGAACGCGGATACGACGAACTTGGCGGCGGAACCATAGCCTGGGCAGTGGTCGGTGACGCGAAGGTCATTGTCGATCGTTTTGGGAATATGGATGACGCGCAGTTCATATCCTGCGCGGTTGGCGTTTTCATTGACGATACGACAAGTGTCGGCGGAATCATTGCCGCCGGCGTAATAGAAATATCGAACGCCGTGAGCGCGCAGCACTTGAAAGATTTTGGCGCAGTATTCTTCATCCGGTTTGTCGCGAGTGGAACCAAGACCTGACGAAGGCGTATGCGCCACCATCTCCAAGTTGTGTGTCGTGGCTTGGGAAAGGTCGAGAAAGTCCTCCTCGACGATTCCACGAACGCCGTGCCGCGCACCATAAACATGCGTAATATGGTCGTATTTACGCGCTTCGAGAACCGCGCCGACCAGGCTTTGGTTGATGACGGCGGTGGGGCCACCACCTTGGGCAACAACAGCTTTTCCCTGGAGCTTTCCCATGGGATGATTTCCTTTGTTTGAAAAGGGGACCGAAGGACATGAAACCCGGGTATGCCAAAACACCTCAGGTTGGCGTTACCGTTTGCGGCAAGCTACCGCTCAAAACAGTAAAAATCTAGTCGTTCTCCACACGCGAAGAAACATCGATGGCAGGTGCGATCGGGATTTCGGTGAAACCAAAGACAGCACCCCCCCACACGCCATGCGCATCCCGCGCTTGGCAGCATCCTAGCCGACCGATAGTCCCTATCTCGCCGGTTGTTGGCACCTCGAACTAGCTTGCGTTTTCGCTGGCTCGATGACGTTCCACCTCTCGTTTGTGCGCGGCAATACCGAGCTGGATTTTACTCACCATGCTATGCGGAGCGATTCGCCCACAGGCTCCGATTCCATTGATGGGCTGGCACAAACCGCGACAACTCTTCGAACGATGCTTGGTAACGACACACCCATGAAAGGTAAACCTGGGAATGCGATTCACTCGCTTACGTAGTTGGAGCATGTCTGCTGTCTTGGGCCATGATGCGTTCGAGACAAGCCCCCTGATGACGATTGTCGCACCGCATCATCGTCCCACGAAATCCGCCCTTGCCAACTTCTTGGCTTGTGGTTTGCTTCGACCTCGTCAATGGTGAACTCACGGTTCTTGAAAGGCATTCGCCTTTTCAAAAACCCGTGGGCGAAAAAGGGAAGTCATCGGGCGATGCTCCCGTTGGCTCCCGTGATGCGCGTCGTGAACTCGAAAGGCCCATCACGTTCCATGAATCCAAAAACGTCAGCACAATCCGGTGAACATCCCGTGTCGCTTGCCGAAGACCTGTCGATAACCGCATTCGCTCTTCTCGAGGGGCTATGCTCCTTCGTGTTTGTCGTAGGTCGGGACGGGACGATTCGCTATGCAACGCCATCCGTTTTTCGACAGACTGGAGTCGAACCCTCGAAATGCGTAGGTCACCCCTTCGTGGCAGCTCCGTTTTGGTCTGAAGCGACGGCACAAGAGGATATCGCGGTGGGATTACGCGATGCCTTTCAGGGACGGAAAGCGGACTTTCTTGTGGATATTTCAACGCTTTCCAAACGAATCACCGTGAATTTCGACTGTAAACCCTTGCGCAGCGCCGAAGGAATCATCGAAGCCATCCTCGTCGAAGGCCACGACGTCACGGATCGTCGTCTGCTCGAACGCAAGCTGCGCGATTCGCACTTTCACTGGCGAACGATTGCGGATTGCGCCGTGGACTGGGAATTCTGGCTCCATCCAGCAGGATACTTCATTTACAACAGCCCTTCGTGCCAACGAATCACCGGATACAGCATCGATGAGTTGACCCAAAACCGAATCACCATCAACTCCATGGCTCATCCCGACGACCGCAAAAGAGTGACGGAACTCCTTACCGCGGCCTATTCGGGCACGACAGGACATAGCCAACGTTTCCGGATCGTACGCAGAGATGGCAGTGCCCGATCCGTGTCCATGTCTTGGCAACCGGTGCAAGGAGACGATGGCCGGTTTCTTGGCATCCGCGGCAGTGTTCGGGATGTCACGGACTTGGCCGATACGGAAGCGGAATTGCAACGCTTGCTCGAAGCCTACCGAATACTGGCGATGCACTTTCCCAAAGGACTCGTTGCCCTGTTGGACAGCGAATTGCGATTCGTCGTGGCCGACGGACCCGCTTTTCAATGGGTCGAAATCGATCCCAAGCGAATCATCGGCAAACGCTTCGACCAGGTATTCGAACCCGCCCTGCTCGAACGCGTGGGCCCCCTATTCTTTCGCGCACGAGCCGGTCATGAGGTATCGGATATCCTCGAATACCAAAATGCCACCTGGCTCGTTCACCTCACTCCCATCCTGGGTCCTGACCGCGGCGTTCGCCATGTCATCGCTTCCGCGGTGCTCAGCCGCGGCTCCGCCTGGGATGCCCTCGAAGAAAAACCAACCAGCCCCGCTCATTCGATAGGCTAGCATCCAAGCCAGCCTCTCGACCCCCGCTCTTCCAAATCCGAAGGGCCTAACCCCTCATGAAATCACCCCGCTCACGGCCATGGGGGATAGAACGCCGCCAGATAAATCATCCCATAAACGATGGCAAATGGCGTCATCACCATCAAAAGCACACGGCGCCCCGGGATACGTCGTTGCAACTCCTCGTTCTCCGAGGGTGGACGTAATCCGTAGCCGATGCCAAACGTCACGAACGCAAAAAACGCAACGAAAATCACCCACATCCCAGGCCGCTCCTGAGCGTACATCTTTTCCCAAAGCTCGATCCCCTTCCACCAATACGCCACATAAAAAGGACCGCATACCAGCGATGCGAGCAGCAATCCCTGACGTTCTAGCTTTGGTTTTTTGTTCTTTTCATCCTTCGGATCTCGACGCTCGAAGCGCACGAAGAACGTCGCCGCCACAGCGATGAGAAAGTAAGCGACAAGAAATGCCCAGGCGCTGTTGCTAAAAAAGTTGACGTTCTTTTGCTCGATGGAAGACGAGTAGATGCTCCAGCCAAGCCAAAAGGCAATATAGCCGCCAATGGCCACCACCAACCCCGTGACAATCTCATTGTTGCGAGGCGGAAGAGGGATCTCCGACGGCATCTTCGTGATTGGCTTGGCTGCCTTTTTATTCAAACTGGACTTCGCGGGGGCTGACTTGGCAACGACCTTCGAGGATGCTTTGGCCTTTTTCGGCTCGTCGTCCTCGTCTTCGTCGTCCTCGTCTTCGTCGTCCTCGTCTTCGTCCTCGTCGTCCTCGTCTTCGTCGCCGTCCTCGTCTTCGTCGCCGTCCTCGTCTTCGTCGTCTTCGTCGCCGTCCTCGTCTTCGTCGTCTTCGTTGTTCGCCTCACTAATTTGTTCTTTATTTTCAGCTACTTTCACATCTTTCGCGTCAGAGCCGGAGGGAGACGAATTGGCTTGCGATTGTTCATCATCTGTCACCGATGCGGAGGCATCGTTGTTTTCGAGTTCCTCTGCTTCCGTATGGTCGGAACCGTCGTTGCGCTTGTCGTTCATCCGACACTCCTACATGCCACAGGCTCCGCGGGGTCGAAGTTCCACGGGAAGACGCACGTGTAGCACGACTGCAAGAGTCTGCCTACAACGCGAATGGCATGGGTGGCTAGCACGAGTTCGATAGCGGGAGCACGGCCAGGGGCAGTAGCAACCCCTCCGCCTGCAATCCGACATAGAAAACTGCAAATTTCGATACGATTCGCGTCATTCACGGTCGATAAGGATTGGTGTCGAGGTCGTCGAGAGAGTCGGTGGTCGGTTTCACCGGCTCCTCGACGTTGGTCGTCGTTTCCGACTTGCCGGCATCCGCGGTGGAGGGGGAGCGGTCTCGTTTGGGAGTGGATCGAGTAACGGATGACGTCTCCGCGGGTTGAACGTCGGGGGGATGAACGGAAGCGGAGACACAAGGGGAAGGGGCTGCCGTTTCCGTGGCTGAGGTCGATGAAGCCGCAGGATAGGCGGAGGAGTCGGCGATCGAAGCGTTATGGGTTGGCGAGGTTTCACGCAGGAACAGGATCACGACACCTACGAAAGCGATGGCGAGCAAGAGGAAGGCGACACTGACCAGAATCAAAGGCAGGTTGGTCGTTCGCGGCGGGGGAGTTTTTGGCGTGGGATTCTGGAGTACGAAGGGGCTTGTGAGACGGGAAGGTGTGGGCGCGGACGGTTCGTGCAAGGCGTGGGGGTCGAGCACGTTGATATCGCTTCGGGAGACCCAATTGCGCACGGCTTCCCGTTGCTGTTCGAGTTCGGGTCCGGCCACGCTTTCGACGAAAGCCGCCACTTCGCGCGCCGACGCCACACCGCAGCTTTGCATCATGGCCGCTTCGAGAGCTTCGGCAAAAGCACCACAGGAGGCCACGCGACGATCGGGATCTCTTTCCAAAGCTGAAAAACATACGCGTTCGATCGCTTCGGGAGTACCGGGGGCGATGTCGCGAAGCGTCGGAATGGGCTCATGGAGCAAACGTTGCAAGGTGTGCGTATCGGGCGCATCGGGCTTGTTTTTGAACAATCGTCGCCCCGCCAGCGTCTCCCAAAGAATGACCCCCACGGAAAAAACATCCGCCCGCGAATCGATATCGTCGCCTCGCGCTTGCTCTGGCGCCATGTAGCCAACCTTGCCTTTGAGTTGACCCGCGCGTGTCGTGGAAATCCTCGTGGCTGCCCGCGCTACACCAAAATCCGTGATCCTCGAGGTCCCATCCAGCCCCACCATGACGTTCTGCGGCGAAACGTCGCGATGAACGATGTGCAACGGCTTTCCGAAATCATCGACGAGGCTATGGGCCGCTTCGAGCCCCGCAAGAACGTCGAGAACGATTTTCGCACCGACCCGCGGGGGAATTCGTTCCTCTCGCAACGACGTGCGCCCTAGCAATCGGGCTAGGGTTTCGCCTTCGATATATTCCATGACGAGGAAAAAACCGCTTTGGCTTTGCCCTACTTCGAGAATGGGAACCACGTTGGGGTGATGGATGCGAGCGGCGAGCCTCGCCTCATCGAGAAACATCTCCACGAATTCGCGTTCATGGGCGAAATGCGGATGAAGTTTTTTGATGGCATAAAGGCGTTGAAACCCGCCAGCGCCACCAAGCCTCGCCAAATACACAGTCGCCATGCCGCCCGCGGCAAGCTCCGCCAGCAGCTCGTATCGTTCGACACGCTGATTCGTAACTTCGCTGATTCCTACCTCTGACGGCTCGCCCACACGCACTCCTATCGATACGGACGATTGGCTACCATGATTAGGTTTTCATGAGCCGGAACGGCAGCAAATACAACCGAAAAAGCCGCTTCCTCCATCCCGAACCCGACCCCATCCCTGCCAAACCTCACTTCGCTCCAACCACCCAATCCCCGACAATCCAGGGCAGTCCATGCAACTACCGGGTCTTTGCCAGTTTGTCGAGTTTCCGCCAATACCCCTCCTTGCGAACCCGCGCTCGATGAATCGAAGACTCGGGCGCCAGAGCTAAAAACGCTTTAAAATCGATAGGTTGTAGACAACCCAAGGCTTTTGTCAGAAGGGTCGGCCGTCGGTGTGACCGATACGGCCGTGTTCGACGCCTCCTCGTTATTCCAATCGGTAAAAAATAAACCGATGACGGCTACGGACACGACGCCAATGCCCGTGCCGAGAAGCAGGTAGTTGGTCCTGGATTGATTATCGAGCCCCTGCTGGTACGCGGGGCAACTCGTTCCTTTTCCCACGCAAGCTTCGCGAACCGCATCGGGGCCCGGGTTGTTGAGTGTGTCAATGCCACTCCATACCGTCAGCCCCCCAAATACGGCAGTCACCCCCGTACCAAGCCAAAACAACGTGGGAGAAGCCTTTCCCGAACCGGAACCGCCCCTCTCCGGCTCAACGACTTGTGGCTTCGATGCGGGCTGCTCGGTCGCTGGCGCTTCGAAAAAAAGGTTCATCGATTCGCCCGCCTTGCCTTCGAATTGTTTGGAAAGGCTTCGCCTGCCGCTCCAGCCCGCGGTTACCGTATGCATTCCCTCCCCCGCATAAAGAACGAGCCGCTGCGCCTCTTCGTCTTGCACCACCAGACCATCGAGCAACACGGCACAGGCTGGTTTGCACTGCACTGTCATTTGAACCAATTGCGGTGCGCGCTGTTCGAGAACACGACGCGCCAAGGCCGCCGTTTCGGCATCTTGCCCGTAGGTGGAAAGCGCCAGCGCACACAACGTGGCTGCCCTTGCATGATGACGCGCCTCATCTCGGGAACGAATGGCCATACGCAGCGTTTGCGCACTGGGGGCATCGCGATACGCGTTTTCAAATAACGTCGCCGCTTTGGCGAAATCCCCCAGCTTATACGCCCTTCGCCCCGCATCGTATTCTTCCGCTGCCAACCGGAGTTTCTCTGGGTCGACATCCGATTGCGCGCGCACAGGTCCTGACACCATCCACAGGCAACCCAGCACGCTGAACCATCGAATCATGCGACGAAGCTTCATTCACGAAACCCAATGTCCAATGAAATCAACCCCACCATCTTGCCTCTTTCGTCTTCCAACAACCGCTTCTGTACCTTGACCGTCGTCCAACGTCGAGTCCTCGAATTCAAGTTCCATACCCCAGCACCCCAACATACAGGAGCTGAATGGGTACGATACGAAAACCGTTCCTGCAGGGAGAACACATCCAACGGTCACGGCACATGAGAAACGGCAGCGGTGCCACGCTGTCGACAAAACCAGTTGCACCAGTTCGATAGGTACCGCAACGCATAGAAGCTGCGCCAGGCCGTCGCTCTCCTCGTGGACCCATTGCCCCGCGGCAAGGCGGACCCGCAAAGCCAGATGCGACGGTCCCCACGTGGGTGACCGTGACCGCAGCCGCGTGCTATGCACCGTGACCGCTACCGTATTCTATGGCCGTGACCATGATCGTTCATCGCGGCTCCTTGGTGAGCACTTATCCTTCATTAACCCACACAAACCAAGACGTTTGCCCAGCGGAGCCCAGAAGGTATTCTCCAGGTCCGTTATGAATCGAGCGATGCTCTATGCCTTCGCCACCTTCGCGCTGGTTGTGGTGCCGGGTTGCAAGGTTTACGACGAATCCCTGCTATTGGATGGGGCGAGCGGATTCGGTGCGATGCCCAGAGGCGATGGCGTTGGATGGTGGTCCGGAACCGACCCGACTACCAAATGCGCCACCGCTTCGATGCCTCGTGCGGAACATCGACCGAAAAGCGATCCTGGGGAACCTATCCCCCCCTTGGTTTTTGCCGTTCGTTCCATGCGTCTGGGTTCTCTCGATCGCAACGGCAACCTGAGTCCCACCGCGTGGCAGGACATTGGCTTCGACCTGGATGGAACGTGTACGCGCTCGCCCACGTGCAGCACCCCCGAACCCATATTCTCCTGCAAATCCCCCATCCCTCTCGTAGCCGGCGATGGCAACTTCTGTCGCGATAACCGCTTCGGCGAACTCGAATACGCCATTTCGACCAATGATGATATTGGCCTTCGCTTTGGACTCAACGATCACACGTTCAACTGTTCGCTGTGTGTTGGCGCCTACAATATGTTGTTCAAAATATCGGACTACAATGGCAAGCCCAACGACGCCACGGTGCGTGTCGATATTTATCCTTCCCCGGGCATCGAAACGCTAAAAGGAATCGATTGCCAAACGCAAAAGAGTTGGAATGCCGATGAGTGCTGGCAAAAAAGCGACACGTGGTTCGTCCAATCCGACTATGTGAACGAATCCGTCGGACAACAAGTCGTCGGTAATTCCAAGCTCGATGATTCAACCGCCTATGTGCGCGATGGCTACGTGGTCGCTCGATTGCGTGACAACACGAGGTTTTGGTTTCCCGACGATCGAGGCGTCGCAACCGCATTCCCTCTGGTGGTGCAAGGGGGCGTCGTGACAGGCAAATTGGTTCAGGACCAGGAAGGCAACTGGACGCTGACTGATGGAATCATCGCTGGCAGGATGGATACCAAAGACGCCATCGACAGTTTTCGATTCATCGGCTTGTGCCCCGGAGACCCCCTGTCATCCACGGTCGAAGGGTTCGCCAAGGCATGGGCGGATGTGCTGTCGAGCGGTGCCATTCTCCCCGAGGTCACATGTGATGCCCTTTCGGTCGGCATCGCGTTCGAAGCTTCGGAGGCGACGATCGGCACGGCGGCTCGCGTGGAGGTACCGGATCCATGTGCAGGCGTCGACGGCGGCGTTGGTGATGCGGAGCCCGAGGGTGGATGAAGCCCGTGGCCGCCCCTCGCCGCAACCTCTTTGAAATATCGCGGACCACCTGCGCGAAACGGTCAGCCCATGCGTGATTCTTTTCGCATGCGAACCGTACTGGCGACGGCCGCCACCCTTTGTCTCGCGTTGCACTTAGGCAGCGTTCATCGATGGTTTTCCGTACCTTACAGCCTTTGGGCTGGCTGGGACGAAGCCTATATCACGGTCTTCGCCCAGCGCATGCTCGATGGCCGATGGCTTCCTTATGTCGACGCCGTCAGTCATCGGGGCCCGATGTTGTACTGGCTCGCGGCGATACTTCAGTGGTTTGCCGGCGGCTACTCGTGGGCTGCGATGCGGTTCGGAGCCCTGCTCGCCGCCCAGCTCACGCTTTGGCTGGCCTTTCTCATCGGCGTGGCATTCCGAAAGCCGCTAGCGGGATTTCTGGCAAGCGCCTCTTTCGTGTTCTCCACCGTCTACGCCATGGAGCCCAAGGATGGCATTGGCTTCAACGGTGAACTCGTCGCCATGCCGTTCGTCTTGCTTGGCGCGTTGATCACGACCTGGGCTCTGCAAACACCCGGCCCACGCCGAGAGTCACAGCTATGGTTCGCCGCACTCAGCGGTCTTCTGATCTCGCTGGGAGGTCTTTGTAAGCAACCGACTTTCCTACATATTTTACCAGTAGGACTATGGTGGATCGTCGATGGCATGGCCCATCGCGATAAGCCCTTCGCCAAAGGACATCCCTTCCAGCCCGCCATGGCATTCGCCATCGGAGCTGTGACTCCCGTCCTCGCGGTCACCGCTTATTTCGCTCGCTCTAACGCTTTCAGACCCTTTTCCTACTACCTGTTCACCTACAACCGAAGCGTCTACATGGAGCCCGTTACCGCGGGCTATGCCGTGGAATCCACTTTCCTTTTCTGGCGGGAACACGGCGCGCTGCTGCTTGTCATCCTTTCGACCATCGCATGGGCGTTGGCTCGTTTCTTCTCCAAACTCGAACCAAGCCATCACCGCTGGTCTACCGCGTTTTCATCGACTGCTCTGCCCACCACCACGGCACTGCATACGATGCTCGCTCTCGCGGGAGCGATCGGTACCTTCCGATTCTGGGACCATTACTTCATCCCGGTGTTGCCCTGGCTCGGCTTGCTGCTCGGCACCATGCTCGAAGACTCCATCGAACGAATACGCTTCCAACGCCCCCTGCGATCGAATCTAGTCGTACTCGCATGCTTCGTTGGCATCAGTTTCGTCTTTCGTCTTCTCACCACCTTATGGCTCGATGGTCAGCGGCGAGCCGGAGAGTTCTACGGTAACCCCGAAGAGGAGCCGATCGCTCGGTACGTTCAGGCGCATTCCCAGCCCTCCGAGAGCATCTTCGTATGGGGATTTGCCCCCGAAATTTATGTAAATTCCAAACGTCGAGCCGCCTCCCGATTCGTTTTCACCACCTTCCCCGCGGGGATCGTCCCGTGGTTCCATTGGCTATCCTTCGAACACGAGGAACGACTCGTCGTTCCAGGATCGAGAGAACTATTGCTGCGAGAACTCGAGTCAGAAAAACCGGCACTCGTCGTCGACGTTCCCAATTCCATCCACGGACGCGGGATTCGCCGCTATCCCCCCCTCGTCTCGTACCTTGATCAAAAATATTGCTTTGTCGAAACCATCGTGGGTCGCAATGGTCGCACGGCACATATCTACCATCGACGCGGCAACGCGCAGACCTGTCAGCGCCTCCCTCCACCCAACCCCAGTTTCTGAATGGTCGCGTATACCGTTTGTTTCATCCCTTCCCATCGCACGATCCAAGTATCCCACGGCACATCCTTGCTCGAGGCGTGCCACGCCGCGGGATTGCCCCTCGCCTCCTCTTGTGATCGATCCGGCATCTGTCGCGCTTGTCGAGTTCAGATCGTGGCGGGAGAAGACAACCTTTGTGCCGTAACTCGCCCCGAGCAAGAAGCGAAACGGCAGGGAGCACTCGGAAACCATGAGCGACTCGCTTGCCTGGCGCGCGTCCAGGGACCGGTCACCATCACAACCACCTATTGGTGATCGGCCCGTGTTCCGAAACACAAGGCAACTAGTTGATATTACAGAATATTTTTTTGAATGCCGGGAGGATGAAAGCGACGCTTTCCAAGGCCTTGCCACAGATGGCCTCGTGGACATCAGACAGCGTTTGCGCTGGCGTCCGATCCGATCATGGGCAATGCCTGCTGCACGGCTCGTTCGCATTCGGCGTCACCGGAAGAACTGCCCGAAGGGGGATCTTGATCATCGCTTCGATGGGGAGCCTGTTGTTCGACGAGCGCTTCGGATATCGCAAGGGCGCTTTTTTCCCCAAGGATATGCAGCGTATCGTACGCGCGCACGCAGGTATCTCCTCGAGGCACGATGAAGGAATGATCTCTTCGGATCATGACGATGAGCACACCGGGTGGCAGTCCGAGTTGAAAGACCCGTTTGCCCACGATGGCGGAAGAAGGCGGCACATCGATCTCACGGGCTTCGCTTCCCACGCCTTCTCGATGTTCGAATTCGATGGGGGATTGCGGTCGATCGACGAGGGGCTCATCGACCCCGAGCCATCTAGCCACCATCATGAGGCTTTTGCCCTGTAGCAGGGCGGACAGCAGGACGACGAAGAAAACGATGTCGAAGATCATATTGGACTTCGGGTGTCCAGCCAGCAGGGGGAAGGTAGCGAGGACGATGGGAACGGCGCCGCGCAGCCCGGTCCACGCCACCAACGTTCTTTCGGCCATCGTGAATCGGCTTCGAATCATCAGCGAGTACACGGCAACGGGCCGGGCGACAAACATGAGGAAAGTGGCGATGAGCACTGCGGGCAGCAGGACACTGGGAAGTTGCGAGGGGTATACGAGAAGGCCCAGGGTGACGAACAAAAGGATCTGCATCAGCCACCCGATGCCATCGTGAAACTTCATCAGATAGCGCTTGAGGTGAATGTCGTTGCTGCTGAGCACGATGCCGGCCACATACACGGCAAGAAAGCCGTTGGCGTGAAGGATTTCGCAGCTTCCGTAGGTCAACAGAACGACGCTGATGCTGAGCACCGGATAGAGCCCTTCGTATTCGAGACGAAGTCGGTTGAGGATGAAGGAGGTAAGGAATCCGAAAGCGAGTCCCAACGCCAGCCCGCCGGTCATGCTGAACACGAAGGAAAGCAAGAGCCAAAGGGGTTTTTGCGAGGAGTCCATGACGACACCGAGGACCCCCAAGGTCAGAAATACAGCCATGGGGTCGTTGCTTCCGGATTCGAATTCCAAAAGCGGCGCCACATCCCCTTTGAGACTTACGCCTCGTGAGCGAAGAACGGCGAAGACGGCGGCAGCATCGGTCGATGAGATGATGGAACCGACCAGCAGGCCTTCCCAGATCGTGAAGTCGAGGATGTAGGAGGCAAATATGCCGACCAAAGCCGCGGAGATGCCGACTCCCAACGTGGCCAGGGCGGCCGCATGCCATGCCACCCCTTTGACCTTGCTCCACTTGGTGTCCAGGCCGCCGGAAAATAAAATATATGCCAATGCGAACACGCCGATGAGGTTGGCGACCGCGGGGTTGTCGAACTCAATTCCCCCAGGGCCATCGGAGCCCGCAAGCATCCCCACGGCGATGAAAACCAACAACGTGGGAATACCCAAGCGCCCGGAAATTCGATTGGCGAGTACGGCCACCATGATGAGGAAGCCGATGGAAAACACGATGTAGGGCGTTGCCGCGCTACTGAGCATCCGACAAACCCTCCCGCCAGGTCATTACGGGTTTCCAGCCATACACGGCCGAAGAGTCACGAACCCATGCATGGCGCAAACCATAGCTGCCGCTCGTTACGCGAAGCAAGGCAAACGAACCACCTTTCAACCCATCCGCTCCCATCGAACGATACGCCCATAGATACCGGCTTTTCATCGCAAGCAGTTGCTCTTCGTTTCTGATCGCGTCAACGTGAGCAACGTGCCACCGCTCATCCTCAGCGCAAGCCGTCGAACAGATATTCCGGCTTTTTTTTCCTCATGGTGGATGCATCGCGTCCGGGAGGGGCGCGTTCTTGTGAAAAATCCTCGCAACCCGCGACAAGTGCTGGACGTGTCTCTGCGCCCGAATGACGTGATCGCGGTCGTGTATTGGTCTCGAGATTACCGAAGGCTGTTGCCGCATTTTCCCGAATTGGAGGACCGTGGGTTACGCCCTTGTTTCCACCTCTCTCTCACCGGCTATGGGCCCCCGCTGGAGCAACGAGGTCCCGATGTCGATACGGTCCTCGAGCAATTCGAAAGACTCGCCAAACGATACGGCCCCTCGCGCACCGTATGGCGATACGATCCCATCATCCTGGGCAGTCGGCATCACGAGGACTTCCACGAAGCGCATTTTGCTTCACTGGCCGAGCGAATCGCACCTCTGGTGCGCTGCGGCATCATCAGTTTCCTCGACCCATATCCCTCGACCAAACGGGGGTTGAAGGCCCTCGAGGCAGCGGGATACGAACGATGGGAAACCCCTTCGTTCGAACAGCGAAAACGTCTCGCCGCGCGTCTCGTCGCCGTGGGCAAGCAACACAAGCTATCGGTCTTTGCCTGTTGTGAAGCCGATCTTTCCGAACAAATTGCGCCCGCGCGCTGCATCGATCCCGAATGGATCGCCTCGTTCACATCCGTGCCTGCTTCGGCGATGCGAATGGCTCCGACCCGCAAGGGCTGTGGTTGCGCTTTTGCCCGCGATATTGGCGCTTATCATACCTGCGGCCATGGTTGCGTGTATTGTTATGCGAACGAGTCTCCCGAGGCGGGGCTTCGCCACGCGCGCCAGATCAAAGCTCGCTCTCCGCACCTCGGAACCGGAATATTATCAATAAATTCAAATGGTTCTATCAATACCGGAGCAAGCTCGCAGCTCGATCTGGGCCTCTTGTCATCGCAAGTTTCGGTGGATACCGAAGCGATGCGCTAACCTGGAGGCCTCATGACAGACACGGGTTCCACCCACGACACCGCGATGTGGATCGGCCGTGAGGTCGATGCGAAGTACCGTATCCTGCGGCTCATTGGGCAAGGCGGGATGGGGGCGGTATACGAGGCGGAGAATCTTGCTTTGGGAAAACGTGTGGCCCTGAAGATCATCGATGTCGAGTCGGCCACGCAACCCGATGCGGTCGAGCGTTTCGAGCGAGAAGCGCGCATGGCTGCTGCTATCGAAAGCGCTAACGTGGTCCAGGTTTTCGATGTGGGGATCGCCGAAAACAGACCCTATCTGGTCATGGAATTGCTTCGCGGCGAGACTCTTGGCGCAAGGCTTCAACGGGAAGGCACGCTATCGGTTTCCGACACGGTACGGATGGCCGCGCAAGTGCTTCGCGGCCTTCATCGCGCGCATGAAAAAGGGGTCGTGCATCGGGACTTGAAGCCCGAAAACATCTTCCTTGCCCGCACCGACGATGAGTCGTGGGTTGCCAAGATCGTGGACTTCGGCATCTGCAAAAACACCGACAGAACCGGGGCCTTGGGGTGCCATACCCTCACGCAAAAGGGAGTCATTCTTGGAACGCCCCATTATATGGCGCCCGAGCAGGCGCAGGGGTTGGCGGATCTGGATGGTCGCGCGGACTTATGGTCCGTGGGTGTGATCATGTTCGAATGTCTGGCCGGTCATCGTCCTTTTTCCGGGGACAATTACGAACAGGTGATCATCGCCATTTGTACGCAATCGCCGCCGTCGTTGCGGGGGGTGGCGGGCGTGGCCGATCCCATCGCGGATGTGGTTTCTCGAGCGATGCGCCAATCGCGGGACAAGCGTTTTTCTTCGGCGCGGGAGTATCTCGAAGCGTTGCGGCTTGCGGTGCCCGAGTCGATGCAAGGCGAGCTGCTCGGCGCCGATACGATTCGTGATCGGGAGGTCAACGCAAAAGAGAACGATGTGCTGTCGGAGCAGAACCGGTTGCCGCGGTCAGGCGGTGGACTGAATCGAAAGCGGCGACTGCGAAGCTATTTGGTGGGGCTGGCGGTAACCGTAGGGTTCGTCGTTTCGATAGCGGCCTGGGCAGTATGGAACCGCGGTCCTGTTGTGGGAACGGGGTCAGTGGGTAGCTACGCGCCCGCGATTTCCGCCGACGCTTCGGCGGTGATCCGAGTGGAGACCAATGTGCAGGGGGCGAGTGTTTTCGTGGGAGATCGGCAGATGGTCGATGGGCTGGTCGACGGCCTGCGGGGCGAGACGGTCGAGATTCGTGTGCAAGCGCCGGGGTATGAGACGCAGTGGCGCACGTTGCGATTCGAAGGGAAGCAAGAGGTGATACGGATTGAATTGCGAGAACAGCCGAAGCCGCAGAGTGCGTCGTCGTCGGTGTCCCCTACCCCTTCGGGGCCGCGAAATGTTACGACTTCTCGCCCGGCGGGGGTTGGATCGGGCAATCTCACCGGTGGTTTGGAGTTGAAGACGGAACTGCCTTGAGGGGGGGGAGAGTGGATTGTTGGGGAGATTACCCCATTTCCCCGGGTCTTTCCTTCACGGTCACGCTGACCGTCACGTTCACGGTTGCGGCCCACGCAAACCGGTCACGGTCAACCTCTGAGCCATTCGCGCGTGCGGGCGGGTTTGAAACCCGCCCCTACGGTGCCGGTTGTTGCCCTGAGCCATCCCCTCATTTTTCCCCGCGCCAAAAATTCTCAGTTCGTATCCCTTATTCAATTCGGCAAAAATGAGGCATCTATCAGCTATTGGCTGGATTGCTTGGTTCGCCTGGCTAGCGGGTAGCGCGGCCGTGAGCCGATCAGCATATTCTCCGTAACTATTGAACAAATATTCCTTTTTTGCTCTCCCGGACATTTCCTGGTCCGCTATAGTTCAATCAAATGGGGTAATAGAATACAAAAATCGTGAGTGGAACAAGCTTGTGGTTGAGTCTGTGGTGAATTACAAATAGCTTGTTCCCCGATGACTTGCTTGTTGTGATGGGCAGGGGAAACGAGGTGTCGGATATTGTGGTTTTCCACGCACGGAATATGCTGACAGGAAAGCATGGGCGAAATACATGGAAAATAGATGGATATCGACAGGGAATCAGACGGGGCGAGAGGTTGCGGCTTGACGAATTTGCGCTAGAGTTTCTGGATCACGATTGAAAATAGTGGGTCATGGGGGATGATGATGAATCTTTCCTCATGAGGCCGCATCGAAAAAATGGTCGTGTCCTGGTTACGGGCACGTTGACGGGAATCATTCGACGGAATACACTGAGCACCGGTTTGCAAGCGGGTGAATCGCGAGGATTGGAGGCTTGACCATGGGAAAATTGTTGAAAACGATATTCGTTGGAGTTTTGGGCGCGGCAAGTTTTGGGCTGCTGGCCTGTGGTTCGGAGCCTGGTTCGCCCTCGCCGTCGGGGCCGGAGGTTGCGGGGCCGGTGGAGGCTCCGCCCCTTGCGCCAGGGGTGGCTAAGATCGGAACTTGGCGAGGGGAGTGGAATGCTACCACCCAAAAGCTTACGTTCACCGAAATTGAAGCAGATAATTCGGCCGGATTCGATGTGGGGATGCAGCCTCAGGGATTCGATAAAGTAAAATCGGGGAAAATCCGTTTTAGTACGGAATATTCATATGTTGGCGAAGAAGATGATGAAGATTGCCCCCTTGGACGCGTCTGTGGTCGAGTCAGGGTAGAAAATATCAGTACCCGTCTGCTCAATAGTGTGTATGTAGAAATCGTCTCCTTGTCACCTGCAGAATACACTGCACACGACTTCTCCGACGAGGTTCCACCAGGGTACCCAATGTCCAACCAGTATGGATTATGGGGCTACAATAACCTAGGCCCTGGAAATGCTGCTTCCAGAGACTGGACATTTGCCAATCCGGCGGGACAAAGCTTTAGTTTTTCCGTTCGGGTATTGGCTATCTTTACGCGAACCAATTACGACCTTTCTTTCAATGACGTAAGCGAACCAGGAAACACTGGGACGGCAGACTGGGATAACAATTCACCTGTGTGGCGAGACGCTTGTACGCATGGAACAACACTTGTTTCGAGTTCCACCTCTAGTTTTGCCGCTTCCATTACCATGCCGTTCCCTTTTACCATCACGAACAAAACATTTTCAACCAATGTCGGAGAACTGTGGGTAACCTCCTATGGTTTGGGGTGGAGCAAAGCCCCTGAGCCAATTCTCCCTGCGAGTCTTCCTGCCTCGGGTTATATTAATACCCTTTTTCCTTTCTGGGAACAGGTGGAAGGGGCGCAAGTCTGTCATTCTACAGAGGGGTTGTTGCCCAATCGTCGATTCATCGTCACATGGAAAAATGCTCACCTAAAGGGCCTTCCGAACAGCAATTTGACATTTAGTGCTGTATTACAAGAAAAAACGGATAACGTTTTCTTCCTTTACCATCGATGGAGCGATGGTTCTGATGACTGCGCTTCAGGAACTAGCAACCGTGTACGCAATGAAAGTGCAGCGATTGGCATTCAGGGAGATAACAACTATTTTCCATCAAATCCGGTTGGTCTATTTTCGCCCCATGCGGCTAATTGCCCAGGATCGGGTTACTTCGTGAAATTCGAAGCCCAACCTGCCAACAAGTTTTTTCCTCCAAGCCCATAAAACCACACCACGTCATTTCAATCGTCTCCAATGAGTGAACGCATGGATACCAAGCATAATCACCCCCGGGACTCTGAAAACGTTCAGAGCAATGAAGCGCGCCAGCCCTACGAGGCTCCTCGGGTAGAAAAACGACGCTCCCTCCAACAGGTCACCCTCACCAGTGGTATGGGCCAGTCGGCCGTCAGTCAGGCTGGTTTCATCAGCGAAACGAATTAATCCTTTTGGCAGGCGATTGGATTACGTTCGAGTTGACAGATCGCTGTCAACTCACCTGCAAGCATTGCCTTCGTGATCCAGGCAAAAGGCCCACGGACCTTCCCCTGCCTCTCGTCCGCAGTTCGCTCGAACAAGCAAAGTGTTTTCTTCGCTCCTTCCACGCTGCCTTTACGGGAGGAGAGCCGGTTTTGCACCCAGAGTTTTCCGCCATTCTCGATGCTGCCGTCGACCTCGACTACACCTGGCATATGGTGACCAATGGTCAACGGTTCGAGCGCGTCATCGACACCCTTCTCGAAAGGCCCCTACGAAAAGAAAAGCTCACCGCGCTGACCATCAGCCTAGATGGCGCGGATGAAGCCACCCACGACGCCATCCGCTCTCCGGGAAGTTACCGCGAAGTCATGAAAGCAGCCTCCTTGTGCATGGCCCATGAGATCCCCTTTGCTTTCAACACTACTCTTCACGCAAAAAACGTCCACCAACTCGAAAGCATGGGGCTGCTCGCCTCCCAACTCGGAGCCGACCGAATTTCCTTCATCCTGTTTTCCGCCACAGGCACAAAACACGATGCCGAGCTTTATCTATCGGCGCGTCAATGGCGAAACGTAATGGATCGCATCGACCGGCTGGCCGAAGCTCTTACCATCCGCGTGAATATCCCCGAAGGATTCCATCGAAAACAGCCGTGGCACGTTTGCGCTCCCTTCACAGGACAGCAAATTCATGTCGACGTGCATGGACGTGTCATTTTGTGCTGCCAACATGCGGGTATCCCCCGGGACCCCAACGACAATCGAGATATTGTAGGCAGTCTTTATGAAATGAACCTTGCCGAAGCATGCCGTCGCTTCTTGGGCATCGTGCATCGATTCCAAGAAGACAAGATGTTGGCGATGGAACGCGGAGAATTGAAAGACGATTGGGACTACTTTCCCTGCAACTACTGCATGAAGTATTTTGGCAAACCGTATTGGACCTCAGAAGGCGCAGCGGGACCTTCGGCGATCCGCGCCCGACGCAAAAAGAGGCTTCCTGTGCTAGGCTGACGCCGCTTTGGACGTGAACCTACCTCGCTTCGTTTCCTTCCATGACGTGGTGATCGAACGGCCCGGGGAGTCGTTGGATGCAGATGCGTTCGATGCGCTATTTCGACCTTTTGAACCGCAGAATTGCGGCAATTCCCGAGCGGATATTACGATCGTGGTCGAGCACCGAAAAGAACCTTTCCCAGTTCCTTCCGACTTACCGCCCATCTTTTACTTCGGTCATGTGCAGGCCTACGGGGCAGATGATGTATCCGTTATCTCGGACCGATACTCTCGGCTCGATCTGCGATTCGACAAAAAGACGCTGACAATGGGTCTATGCCCCCAAAGTGAGAAGTCGCTTCCGGGTGTGACCCAAGCGATGCAGCACCTTGGATTGGGGCTGATGCTCCGCGAGTATGGTATCTTTGGTTTGCATGCTGCGGGCATTTGCTTTGGTGAACACGCTCTTCTTTTGATCGGAGACTGCCGGGTGGGAAAAACCACCACAACCCTTGCCCTTTCCGTTCATGCAACGGGATTTCTTGGGGATGATCGCGTCCTTTTTCGCAACGATGGTAAGACAACGACGCTCTTTTCCTATCCTCGGGAATTTCACGTGGATGATGAGACCGCAAAGGCTTTCGCATTGTCCGTCGACCCAAGCGCCCGGAGCATGGAGGGCAAGTATGCTCTTGCTCCAGAACACGTTTTTCGGGTCCCTCACCAACCCCGTCATCGAGGTCCTATCACTCTGCTTTTTCCCACGATTTTGGGGGACGATACGTCGCTTGTCGTCCCTATGACGAAGGCTCGTGCCTATGGGGAATTGCTAGTGGCAAGTGCTTTGACCTCCGTGCAGGGGGTTCGTCATCGACAAGAAAATCTCGACGGTTTGGAGCGATTGGTCAACGAAGGGCGAACCTTCGAAGTGCATCTCGGGCGAGATTTGTTGCAGCGCCCGGAACAAGCGTCGAAGGAGCTTTTACGCGCGGTGGGCGTGTACCCATGAAGCTGCTCTGGTCTCCCCGAGCAGCCACACGGCTGTGGAGGCTCTGGGCAGCGTCATGGCCGACCATCGTTCTTCTCGTTCTGCTGCGCTCCGTCTGGCTGCTCGCTATCCCGATCGCGGTCCTTTCCGTGGGAACACGAGTTCCCGTCGTGCTTCCGATGGTGGCTGGCACACTGTTCGATGCCCTTTCCTTAATGCTTCAGCAGCGGCTGCGTCGCAGCCTTCGGACTTCTTGCATGGTGACCAGTGCTCGCGATGCCCTGGGCAAACAGGGGGGGGTACCGGAGTCGCAAATCCATGCGGCTTTCTGGGCGGCGTATGTGTCGGAATACGCTATTTCCTCCGATCTTCCGTCGATGCTTGCAGCGCTAATGTCCACCGCGCTGATTCTCGTATTTGCGAGTTTTCGTATGGGACTGGATTTGGTTCTTCCGGTCACCGGCGTGCTTGCCATCGTGGGTGGGCTTGGGTTCTTTCTTCATCGTCGTCTTCGCCCTCGCCTGCACATCACCGTGAAAAACCGTGCCCGGACAGCGGATTGGCTTTCTGCCGCAGAACGGGATGCGGGAGAAATTGGTGGAACGCGCTCGGAAGAACCTTTCGTTGCGAAGGTGCGCGAGGCCACGCACAATTGGTGCTCCGCGGAAGACACGGTGGAGCGCAAGCAAATCGGACATCGTTTTGTTCTGCTTTTGCTTCTTGGAATCGGGCTGGCGTTTGTATTGTCTTATCGAGGCATCGATTGGATGCACTTGGCTTTCGGAAACGAAGGCGAACAATTCTCGTTGCGTACGGTGGCAGATGTCCTTCTTTTGGTCACAGCGATTCCGGTTGCTTTGAAGGTGGCCCGGCATGCCAATGCACTATTGACCGCGTATGGGGAGCTTGCGGAAATGCATCCCCCGGATAGAGTCCCTCGTCTTTCAACACAGGCTTGGAAGGAGCCACCGCGAGGGTTGGTGGTACGAGATCTTTTGGTGAAATACGGAGACAAGCTGGCTCTTCACATTCCTTTTTGGCAGGCATCCTTTGAAAAACCCGTTGGGATCCTGGGACCGAACGGCTCAGGGAAAACCACCTTCGCCTCGGTCTTGGGTGGTGTTTTGGCTCCCACCGAAGGGAATGTGCTAGTGGGAGGCGTTCCCAGTCAGCAGATCGACCGCAATGATGTGGCTTTCGTACCGCAAGATCCCGTACTAATCGAAGCGCTCACCATCGAAGAAAACATTCGTCTCGTGGTTCCCCTTGCCACCACACAACAACAAGAAGCGATTCTTCAACGTCTCGGATTGCACAAGCCCCTGGATCAAAAAACGGGAGAGCTATCGAGGGGGGAACGTCGAAGAATTGCGTTGGCAAGAGCGCTGTTGAAGGAGTCGCAGCTTCTGATTCTCGATGAAACGGATGCGTGGCTCGATGATGCAGGAAGACGTATTCTTTTCGAAATCCTGCAAGAAGAGACGAAAAAGCGGGCTGTGGTCATTGTTTCCCATCGTCAGGAGGTCCTTACCGTGGTGGGAGATGTGCTTCGACTCGATGAAAGCCATCAAATGGTCGTGGATTGATCGATGGGATGGTTTACTTGCAGTGGATGGGAAGTTTGACAGGATTACATGACGAGTCGTTGTGATTGAAGGCTTGGATATGGGATTCCATCGGATACTGGCCGGAACAGAATTCTTCTGAGTCCCATGATTGCCCCGGAGGAAGACCAAACACACCGGAACCGCTGGAACTCCAAAGACTCGTAGCATAGCTGGTGCTGACATTGCTCACACGCACCTTGATGGGATTGCCCGCCACGACTTCGACAAAAGACGGCGAGAATTCGATGATGCAATTGGACCTGAGATCCAAGTCCACTTCCACAAGCTGAAACTCCGCTGCGTCTCCGGTATCCGCATCAAAGTTGACATCATTTGCCGTGTCAGGCGCGGTATCCTGGGCAACATCGACAGGAGAATCGATAAGGACATCGGGTTCGACTTCGGCAGGACTATCGGGTTGTGCTTCTTCGGGACTATCCGGTTGTGCTTCCCCAGGCGTGTCAGGCTCGGCTTCCATGGGTGTATCAGGCTGGGTTTCCGGTATAACATCGCCTTGAACATCGGGGGAAACCTCGACGGGCCCGTCCTTGCCCGCGTCCGTGGCGCCATCCACCTGCACTTGGCCATCGGTCATGGCATCACCCTTGCCGGAGTTCGAGTGGGTATCTTCTGTCGAGCCGCATCCCAAAGCGAAAATCGCCACAGCGGCTGTTCCAACCATGAATCTGAACGCGCGCATCGTCTCTTGTTGCCCTCCAGGTTCGAGCATAACACGCGGAACGGACATGTGGCACTCGTTCCCTCACGGCCGAGCGGTCTTGGGGCGTTGATTTCCAGGCACTTGTCAGTCCTGATTTCCGAGCCCACACTGCCAGGGTGGTTGCAAGGTTTGCTCGTCGCTACGGCCAGGCGCGACTCGCTGCCCGTCTCTTTCGGATTCGGTGCGGCCTGTCACGACGTCTTGCTTTGGAACCTCTCGATGTTCTGGTCCGGGACCTTGGAAGGGTAGCGCCTCGTTTCGGCGTGAGCTTCGAGGATGCCCTTTCCGTCATCCGTGTGGTGGAACCGGTGGTGGCCAGGTGTCCATGGATTGAAAACACGTGTTTATTCAGGGCCTTAGGTCGGTTTGCGGTATTGCGGAGCGAAGGGTTTTCGGTGGAAGTTTTGATGGGTATGGGAGAGGACGGGACGAGCGACACGGGGCATGCATGGATTCTTGTCGATGGGGTTGCATTCGATGCGGATGATGCGCATGAAGCCTCGAGGATGGCGGTCACTTTCCGCTCCTCTTCGTTGGAGTCACCAGGATGAATTCACCGCGTTATTCCCCAAATTCTCGCTGTTTATTCACGGAGTTACGTGATGGAACGGCGGTTTTGCTGCACCTGGATACGAAGTTTTATTACACGCTCAATCCCACGGGTGTCGTGGTGTGGAAGGGATTGAGCGAGGCGGTCACTCTCGACGAGATCGTGAATCGGATCGTGAGCGCGTTCGAGACGGATGAGACAACGGCGCGTTCTGATATTCAGAAACTATTGACGGAGCTTGTGGACGAGGAGCTGGTGGAGGCTACGTCGTAGGTGGGTCGATAGGCACGAGAAGAGCGTGGGGGAAGTCGCAAGGTTTGAGTAGTTCGACGCGATAGCCGCAGGAAAAAGCGAGGTCGTATATTTCCTTTTCGGTGAAGGCGTAGACGAAACCGAAGCGCGGGTCGACGAGCACGCCCGGTTCGGGTCGATAGGGGGCGCCAGCACGATCCAGCCATGGTCGAAGCCAATGGCGCAAGCGTTCGGAGTTGCCTTGGTTCGGCTTATCGGAGCGCAAGAAAAAGCTGATGAGCACGGGAGCGGTGGGAGCAAGGATACGTAGGGCCGTCAGAAGCTCGCGTCGCTCTTGTTCATCGATGACGTGTGTCAAGCTTCCCCAACCTAGGATGATGCCGTCGAAGGGGGGACCGCTCAGGGCTTCCGCAAGGGGGCCGTCGCCGTCATGGATAGCTCGAATGAGATCCGCGTAGCTTCCTTGATGCACTTGGGCGCCGTGCAGGGTGGATGCGAGGTGTTGTGCTCCAGCGACGAGCACGTCGTTGGGTTCGAAAGCGGTGACGTGAAAGCCGAGGTCGAGCAGTCCCGGTAGTTCCCTTCCTCCGCCAACAGCTCCAAGGAGCAATCGACCTTCGTGGGGAAAAGAAGAGGAGGTAATGACCGCGCGTTCCCAGGGGAACAGGCCGTTTTCGTGGGTGCTGCCGCCTGGAAGATAGTGGCCTGCTCGTGCATATCCTTGCTGCATCAAGTCCTGGTAGAGCGATGGGGGGACCCATGCGAGCATCAGTTCGTCGCAAAGTACTTCCACGCCTCGGTACAGCATCCACACGCCTCGATCGAAAGCCATGAGTGAATCGAGCCAAAGGGGAATACGCCGGCGTCGTCGTGGAAACAGGCGGAGCGAGCGTAGCACTTCGCGAGGGGATGTCATGGTGGCGAAGGAGGATAGCAAAAGGCGGCGAAGCACTGGTAGATTGCGGATGCCCGGGATTGGTTACTGCCGTAGGCATCCATTTCTCTTTCCGCTTCGTGGCCGGGAAACGTAACCACTTCTCGCCCGGCGGAGGTTGGATCGGGTAATCTCACGGGTGGTTTGGCGTTGAAGACGGAACTGCCTTGAAAGGTGGAGTAAAAAAGCGAGCCGTGGTGGTCTGCCTGCTGTGGTGGATCTGCCTTATGGTCGTTTCGAACGCGGCGATCGCCGAAGATCGCGAGGCGGCGCAGAGACATTTTCGCGCGGGGGTAACGCTTTATCACGAGCAGAACTTCGAAGCCGCGTTGGTTGAATTTGAGGCTTCTTATTCGGAGCTTGCCTCGGCCGCGGCTCTTCAGAACATCGCGCTTTGTCAGACCAAGCTTTTCCGATACGTGGAGGCCATCGACACATTCGAGACTCTTCGCGAACGTTTTGGGGAGTCGTTGACGAAGAAGGATGCGGATAGTGTGCAGCAGGCTCTTCGCAATCTTTCTCAGCTCGTCGGCACGCTCACGTTACAGGTGGAACCGCGGACGGCAACGGTCGTGGTGGATGGCAAGCGATTGAGTTCGGAGGAGTTGGCGCGTCCGATACGATTGTCCTCGGGTCCGCATCGTCTTGAAATCACGGCTCCGAATTATATGGGCGTGACTCAGACGATTGCGGTGGCGGGGGGTGAATCGCGGCTGGTTCCCATCGAGCTGAAGCAAGCGGTAGGACTTTTGGCGGTGGATGTGGACGATGACGATGCGGTGGTGGTGGTAGATGGCAAACCTTTGGGTCGGGGGGGATGGGAAGGAGAGGTGCAGGCGGGTGAGCATCTTCTGGAGATTGTGAAAGCGGGGCACGCCACGGTGGCGACCCGCGTGAGGGTGCGCGCCGATGATGTGGTGGAATTGAGGTTATTGGTGGGCCCGGAGCAGGAAGGAGCGAATACGTCGTTAGGCTATGACCCGGCGACGTTGCCTTATCGCAAGGGGCGCACGTGGTTGGATCAAGACCGGGGTTGGTACGGCTCGGTGATGGCGTCGGTGTTGGCGGTATTGCGTTCTCCGGATGGGTTCGAAGCGGAGGATGGGGCGGATGTGACAGGCGGTCATTTTGGATTACGCGCGGGGTATCGATTGGGGTATTTGGGGATAGAAGGGGCCTATGACACGGGTTCGCAAAGTGTTTCGGGGACCTGGCGGGGGATGCCGCAAACGTACGATTTGAGCGGTCATCGAGCGGGGGGAAACCTGCGTTTGCTTTTGGGGGGAAGGAGTATTCGATTCACGGCGGCGTTGGGAGCGGGAGTCGTGTGGCACCGGCTCGAGCTTGCGGGGCGCGAATTCAAGGGCACGAATAGTTATGTGGCGCTCGACATGGGCCCACAGATCAATGTGGGAAAGGTCTTGTTGGACTTTGTGTTGCAAGGCTATGGGGAAGGAGCCAATGGGATGCGAGACGGAGAGGAGCGCATTTACACGAAGCGCACGGTACTTCCCCAGGTTGGGCTCGGCCTGCGGGTAGGGTTCAGCCAATGGGGAACCTGGTAGGTCGGGGTCGACGAACGCCGATCTTGTGGCAGGATGGTCAGGCATCACCATGGCATCGTTGGACCGCAGGTTGTATCGTCGTTATCTCGGATTTTTCGAGGGTATGATGGCCTTTTTGTTTCGAAGGGGGCGTAGCCTTGGCTTCGTAGGGCTTGCGGGATTGCTCGTGGCCGCGCTGCCAACTCCCGCATCGGCGCGTCGGCCGGTCTGTCATTTGTTGAACATGGTGTTGGTCGACGGTTCGTTTTGTATCGATCGGTATGAGGCGGTGACTCAGGAAAAAAAAGGGAATCGCTGGGAGTTCCATTCTCCTTTCGAGTCGGTGGCGAACAAGCAGGTGCGTGCGGTTTCGCGTCCTGGTCGGTATCCACAAGCGTATATAAGTCGAAACGAGGCAGCGGCGGCTTGTGAGCGATCCAACAAGCGTCTTTGCACGGAGACGGAATGGAAGACGGCGTGCAAGGGGAAAGTTCCTACGCTATATCCTTATGGAAAGGAGCATAAGCCCGGTCATTGCAACGACAACGGGTTATCCCCTCTGAACCATTATTACGGGGTCAAGGGGGGGCCACCGCTATCCGCATACGGATGGTCACCGATGAATGACCCCAAGCTCAACCAGCTTCGGGGCACGTTGGCGCAGACGGGTGCATTTTCCCGATGTCGAAATGCGTGGGGCGTGTACGACATGGTGGGTAACTTGCACGAATGGGTACAAGACACGAGCGGGGTGTTTTTGGGCGGGTATTATCTGGACACCAAAATCAATGGTGAAGGCTGTAACTACAAAACCACGGCCCACAATGCCGCGTATCACGACTACTCTACCGGGTTTCGTTGTTGTGCCGACCCTCGATGAACGGAGTGATTGAAACGTATCATGTCCTTTGAACGGTCACGACCAAGCGCCACGATTCGCTCGACCCCCTCGGACTTCATCGTCGAGGAGCTTGCCCTGTACGAGCCTTCGGGAAGTGGCGGTCATGTATTTTTGCGGTTGAGAAAAACGGGATGGTCTACGGCGGCTTGTGCGCGGCGTATTGCACAGCACCTGGGTATCGCGAACGACGCGATAGGTCATGCCGGATTGAAGGATCGCCATGCGGTTACGGAGCAGACCTTGTCGTTTCCTTGGCCGGAATCGGCGGCGTTACCCTCGATGTCGGAGCTTGCGTCGGAGGGGATCGAGGCATTGCAACTCACGAGGCATCCGCACAAGCTGCGGGTCGGTCATTTGGCCGGGAACCGTTTTACGCTCGTATTACGCAACATCGTGGGGGAGCAGGCGGCCCTGCAGCAAGCGTTGGAGACTCTGAAAACCCAAGGAGTTCCGAACGCTTTCGGCCCTCAGCGATTCGGACGCGATGGGAACAATCCGGAGCAAACGTTGCAATGGCTTCGGGGTCAAAGCCGGGGTCCGAAGGACAAAAGGATCCGTCGTTTGCTCTTGTCTTCCGTGCAATCGTTGCTTTTCGATCGGCTGCTCGAGAAAAGGGTGCAGCAGGGCACGTGGAACACGGTGGTAGCGGGGGACTTGGTAAAAACCACTGCTCATGGGGGATTATTCCTGACGGAGGATCCGGAAACGGACGCTCGGCGGGCGTTGGTCGGCGAGGTATCGGCGACGGGTCCGATATTTGGTCCTCGCATGCGATGGCCGCAAGGGGAGCCCGCCCAGTGGGAAAAAGAAGTGCTCGAATCGTCGCTGGGGGGTGAAAAAGCGCTCGAAGCTCTTGGAAAAGCGGGAGCGGGAAGCCGGCGAGCCTTGCGTGTGCTGCCTTCGGATCTGGACTATCGTTTCTTCGAAGACGAAGGAAACTCGTGTCTTTGGCTTACGATGGTGCTTCCCAAGGGTGCCTATGCCACCACGGTACTCGGTTCGGTCTTTGTGCTTGAGGATGGAAGCGAAGCCGCGAAGGTTGCATCGGGCCGGGGGACGGTGGCAGATTCACCGCCGAACGAGGAGATGTTGGACGACACCGGTCCTTCTTCGCGCTAAACAGCGTGCCAACGGTCTAAGGATTTCTTCAGAATGAATATCGTTGAATGGCTCAAGCGGATCATGGTCGGCTTCGGCGCGGCCTGGGTGATGTGGTTGCTCATCATTTTGAGCATCGTCTCGGTCGCGGTCATGTTGGAACGCGCGTGGTTCTTCTTGTCGATCCGAGACAACTTGGCGAACCTGTCGAAACGCCTTCGAGAACTACTGCGCAAGGGAGATATCGAGGGGGCGATCAGCGACATGGGCAAGTCTCCTTCGGCGGAGGCGGCGGTGGTGGTCGCGGGTTTGATGGAGGCCGATCGTGGTCCCAAAGCGGCGGAAGAAGCGATGCGCGGAGCCGCGGCCTTGCAGCGCATTCGCCTCGAAAAACGTCTAGCCATCTTGGGAACCCTGGGTAACAACGCCCCGTTCATCGGCCTTTTCGGCACGGTCATCGGTGTCGTCATGGCCTTCGAAGAACTCGGAAAACACTCTCAAGCCCCTGCCGGAGAAGCCGCCGCTGTCATGGCTCCCCAGACAGTGATGTGGGCCATCGCTGAAGCGCTCGTCGCCACGGCCGTCGGACTCGCCGTCGCCATCCCCGCGGTCATGGCCTTCAACTTTTTCCAGCGCCTCATCAAATCGACGCTCGCCAATACGGAAACGCTTTCCGGAGTGCTGTTATCGTACCTGCATGCGGTCGACGCAGGCACGGCCGCACCTCCCGGTTCTGAGGAGCAACGAGGAGAGTCGTCATGATCAGCGGCTCTACGGATGACACCGATGGCATCACCGGGATCAACATCGTTCCGTTGGTGGACATCACGCTCGTGTTGCTGATCATCATGATGGTGACAGCGAAGATCATCGTGTCTCAATCCGTCCCGATGGACTTGCCCAAAGCGTCGAGCGGCCAGAACGTTCAGATGATTTTCGCAGTGCAGCTTTACAAGAATGGGGATGTGTTCGTGGATCAGAAAAAGCTTCCGGGCGACGAAGCGATTTTGGGGCTAGCCCGGGAGGCGCGTTCGAAAAACGAAGACTTGCGCGCGGTGATTCAAGCCGAGCAAGCCGTCACGCATGGTCGCGTCATCGGCGTGCTCGAATTGCTCAAGACCGCTGGAATTTCGAAAATTGCTTTTGGTGTCACTCCCGTGGACAAGGTGGACGAGTCTCGGAAAGACGGCGAAGGAAAGTAGTAGGCGATGGCGCGTCCCGTTCGTCGGCGGAAACTCAAAACGGTTCCGGACCGGGGTGACCCACTGGCGGCGGTGCGAGAGTTTGGGCGTCGTGCGACGCGTACGGGATTGATCGTTGGGTTTACGGTGGCGACGATAACCCATGGTTTTTTTGGGGGGCGTGCGCTTGCGGCGCCCACGGAAATGCGATGGTGGGCGGAGTCGGTGCAGCGTGTGGTTCATGAGTATTTGTGGTCGAATTACGATATTGACGTGGTGAAGCCGCCACCTGAGCCGGTGGTAGACGAAGCGAAAAACGATGCGGCGAAAGAGAAAGAAGAGGCTAATCCGGTAACCCCTGCACCCAGGGCGGCGGTGGAACCTGCTTCGCCCCCTCCGGCGGCGGCGCAAGCGGGAAAGCTTCTGACCGCGCCGGAGCAACCGGATGCGCCCTTGGATTTGACGGGGGATGGATTTGTCACGGGGGAAGCGGATTCGTTTGTGGGAGGGGTGACAGCAGCGGCGGGCACGGGGACGACACCGACGTACAACACGGCGGCATCACCGACGGGCAAGCCTGGAGCGACGGGATCTTCGCGCAAACCGCCTCCGGCTCCAAGTCAACTTTCGGGGCCGGATCGTTCTCGTGGGGCGACGATTGCCCAGGGAACGAACTGGTCATCCTGTCCGTTTCCTCCGGAAGCGGATGTGGATCAAGTGGACTACGCGGTCGTGACGTTGGTGGTGACGGTTCGTGCGGATGGCACGGCGCGTTCGGTACAGGTGGTATCTGATCCCGGCCACGGATTTGGTCGGGCTGCTCGTATGTGTGCGTTATCCAAGCGATATCAGCCCGCATGGGATCGTGACGGCAACGCGATCATGGCAACGACGCCACCCATTCGAGTGACGTTCACTCGTTAGGCGTTACCCACGACACGTGATCATAGTTTTCGGAAAACACCGACGACGACACCGAGGATCATCGTGGAGCGGAAGTCTGAAGCCCGTACGAGGATGGGAGCCATTTGCGCATTGGCGGGTTGAAAACGTATGTAGTCTTTCTCGGGGAAGAAGTACTTGACGGTAGCTTCATCATTGATGAGAGCGACCACGATCTCACCGCGGTTGGCGGTGTTTTGCCGTCGGACGAAGATATAATCCCCGTTGAGGATCCCAGCGTCGATCATCGAATCGCCGCTCGTGCGAAGGCCAAAAACGTCTTTTGCGCCGCGAAGCATACGCGGCGTGACGTGGACCGAGTCGATCACGTGTTCATCGGCGAGAATGGGTGCTCCGGCGGCGACGCGACCGAGGATTGGTATTTCGATCACGTTATCGTCATCACCGATGATTGCCTCCCGGTCCCTATCTTTGGGGCGCAGAGCGCGGCTTTTCATGTCTTCGCGGGTCAGATATCCTTTGCGTTCGAGCGCGCGCAGGTGGTCATTGACCCCGTTGGTGGAGCGGATGCCCATATGGGCACCGATTTCCCGAAGGGTAGGAGGATAGCCTCGTTCCGAGATCGACTCGCGAATGAAGTCGAGCACCTGTTGTTGTCGATGGGTCAACCCTTGCATGGCTCCGTTATCCTACTGAACATGTGACTCGCTGTCAAAAAGACGGTTTTCAGAACCGACCAGAAATGGAGAGAAATGCGAGTTTTTCGTTGGTAGCTCGAAGTCGGCGGATCAAGGTGCGGATCACATTCCAGAGCACTTCGTACGCCAGGTCTTTATGCAAAAATAGCAGGTCTTCGAAGCGTTCCTTGGTGATGGACAGCAGCAGGCACGGTTCGTGCGCCTTGGCATCGGCGGACCGGGGAGCTTCATCGAGCAGCGCCATTTCTCCAAACACATCCCCTTGTTGCAGGACAGCCAGGGCTTCTTCTCCCATGCCGGGCACGGTACGACTGATGCGCACTTTTCCTTCGAGAATGAGATACAGCTTATCGCCCGGCGCACCATGCGAAAATATCGTCGTTTCGGAAGGAAATTCTTCTTCGATAGCGATATCGGCCAACAGACGAAGACCTTCGGAGGTAAGTCCCGAAAATATTTCGGCTCGTGCCAATTGTTCCTGTCGGATATGGCTTCCCACGCTGG
>MWCO01000029.1 GCA_002070115.1 Deltaproteobacteria bacterium ADurb.Bin207 | reverse complement strand
TTTCTGTCGACGGGTCCCGACCACACGGTCCCCTTGCCTTTGGATTGAGGGGTCCGTTGGGGGGTGGATCTGAAGATCGGGTAAGTGGAAGACGTTCTGGACCGTGGACATCCAATTCCAGCATGGCGACGGCCACACAGAGCGCGTGCGCAAGGTCTCCCCCGTGCAAACCAAGCGCGGGGCAGAGCAGTACGAGCGCGAGCTGCGGCAGTCGCTGCTCGACGGTACCCACGACAAAAAGGAGGTGATCGTCCCCACGTGCGAAGAGTTCTCGCAGGAGTTCATGCGTACGTACGTGAAGACCAACAACAAGCCATCCGAGTGTCAGACCAAGGCTGCGGTGTTCAGAAACCACCTCAATCCCGCCTTCGGCAAGCTGAAGCTCGACGAGATCCGCGGCCAGGAGATCGAGCGCTTCAAAGCCCGCAAGCTCGCCGAGGGAATGTCGCCCAAGACCGTCAACAACTGCCTCACCATCCTGCGCCGCATGCTCAGCCTCGCGCACGAATGGGACATCATCAACGGCGTCCCGCACGTGAAGTGGCTCAAGGTGCCCGAGCCCGACATCGACTTCCTCAACTTCGAGGAGGCAGCCCGGCTGGTCAAGGCCGCGGAGCCGGGCTGGGACGTCATGATCCTCACCGGGCTTCGCACCGGACTGCGGCACGGCGAGCTCATCGGGCTGCGATGGGAAGACATCGACCTGGTGGCCGGTCGCTTGATGGTCCGCCAGTCGATCGTGCGCGGGGTGATCGGGACTCCCAAGAGCGGCAAGAAGCGGGAGGTTCCCCTGAGCCCCGAGCTACGCGAGGCGCTCAAGGGGCACCGCCACCTGCGGGGCGACTACGTGTTCTGCAACCCCGACGGCTCGTACATCACGAAGGGCGAGACGAAGTGGCCCTTGTGGCGCGCATGCCGTCGGGCGGGGCTTCGCAGGATCGGCTGGCACTGCCTCCGGCACAGCTTCGCCAGCCACCTGGTGATGAAGGGTGTTCCGCTCAAGGCGGTGCAGGAGCTGATGGGGCACGCGACGATCGAGATGACCATGCGCTACTCGCACTTGTCGCCGGACGTGAAGCGAGACGCGGTGGGCGTGCTGGACAGCGCGCCGGAGGAGGTGATGCTACCGGGGTCGACGGCACCGTCGACACGCGCGAAGACCGGGTAAAGCGCGCGTGCAACCCTGGATCTGGCCACGGCAAATTGACGGCAAATGGAACGCGCCGAAACGATTTGAAGCCAAAAATCCGAAGAAAACTAGTGGAGGCGCCGGGAATCGAACCCGGGTCCGAGAGCTTGTCCTCCGTGCGTCTACGTAACCTAGTCGATGATTTATCTCACCCCGGTCGCGCCCACCGACAGGCTCTCACGGAGTCAGCCACTCCTGATGTTTCGCTCTCCCCGCCAAGCAGCCCTGCGGGGTTTCGCTATCCGGTTCGCTGACGCCCCGCCGGAAGTACCGAAAAACTTCCGACAGAACGGCTGGCTAACTAAGCAGCCAGCGCGATCGAGTTGTTATCGTTCGCAATTGTGGTCGCCTGAAGGATTTACGAGGTTCCAAGCACCCTCGGTCACGCAACACGAACTCCAATCACCCCCGTCGAGACCTGATCGCCCCCGACGGATTCCCTCACCTTATCCTTATTTTTCCAAACGTCAAGCGCCGCCTCACCGCCCAACCCACCAATAGCCCCAACACCGCCCACTTGCCCCCGCTTCTGCCCCCCACCGCCGAACAGGCACAACCCGACGTCTCGTTGTTCGACGGCGCATACGATTCGGTAGCCTTGCCACCTCCACTTCCCGCTGGATGAGGGTCTTGCCCACTGCCAGCTCCCCCCTGCTCCTGGGTGCCACCGTCTTGCCCACTGCCCCCCGTCCCGACACTTCCACCCGTTCCTCCGCTGCCTTGCTCGCACACCCCATCCTCATCCACCAACCCATCACAATCATCGTCCTTGCCATTGCACACCTCTTGCGAAGGAATGCAAATCGGCCCTCCCGTCAACAGAGTCGCATAATATCGCTCCTTGGACCACCCTCCCGCATCCTTAAACTCATCGAGCATCACCGCATCGCCAAACCCATCTCCGGTCGATGGATGACATCGCCACCCCAGTTCATGCCGTCCACACAGATCCGCTTTGCCATCCCCATTCATGTCCGCGAGCTGAATCGTATTGAAATACTGGGCCTTATTCCACCCATCCTCGTCGGACCAGGCCGGACCCTCGATACTCGCGAATTTTTCACCGTCCCACGCATAGCAAAGCATTTTTGCGTTGGCCCGAAGGCAAAGGTCCTGAGCCCCATCTCCCGTCACATCGCCCGTTCGCAGGGTCAGATAATTGGTGGGGTCATTCCAGCCGTTGTCGTCGGCAAGCGCCGCCACCTGCACCGCATCCCCAAACGATGTTCCCTCGGAAAAGTGACATTGCAGGTCATTCTTTCCCCGGGCACATAAATCCGCTTTTCCATCGCCGTTGACATCCGCCAGGCGAATCGAACTCCAGTATTGGATATTGCCCCATCCCGTCGCATCACTCCACGCGGGCCCCGTCACTTTCGTGGGAAAACCATTGCCGTCCGAAAGCCAGCATTCCATCCCTGCCGCTGCCCGAATGCAAAGGTCGTGTTTGCCATCCCCATCCACATCCCCGGTTCTCAACGTGCCATAATACTTTGCCGAGGCAAACCCCGCTTCGTCCGACCACGGTGGCCCATCGAGCCGCTCCTCAAATCCATCGCCCGTGGATTTGTAGCAAATCATGCCCTTCGCCGCCCGCGCGCATAGGTCATCTTTACCGTCCCCATCCATATCCAGCAAACGCATCGTGCTGTGGTATTGAAAATGGTTCCAGCCGTTTTTGTCGGACCAGGCTGGCCCTTGCATAGCGGTCAAAAAGCCCGTTCCATCGGACTTCCAGCACGTCACCTCCGTATCCGACCGGGCGCAAAGGTCGGCCCGGCCATCCCCATCCACATCCCCCATGCGAATCGTTGCCCAATTCGTGGGATCATCCCATCCAGCGGCATCCGACAACGGCGTGACCGTCCCTTTTTCACTCCATGACGTGCCTGTAGAAAGATGGCACCAAACCCCGACGCCTCCCCGCCCACAGATATCCGCCTTGCCATCCCCATCGACATCCGACGTTCTCGCAGGCGCTACCCAAGACAGACCGCGTCCGAGGACCTGTCGCTCACAGACCTCATCTTCATCCACCTGTCCGTCGCAGTCGTCGTCCTTGCCGTTGCACACTTCCTCTTGCGGCGTGCATACCGGTGTTGTCGACCATATCGTGACAAACCATTTCGCGATGACTTCTCCAAACGTGTAAATAACGTCTTCCCCTTTATAGTTCATATATCCTTTATTGCGATTGCCATAGGGGTCATTGACAATGAGTTTACCGTCGGAAGTCGTCCCTTTGACCGTGATGATATGCCCCGCCGAGGTGAGGTTGGTGGAGAGGGCCACGGGACGTCCCGCATCGGTGGCGGCTTTGAGTTTCGCAAACGTCGCCACATCCGCAAACGCGGTTTTCAAATCATGCCGTTCGGCATAGTCCTGCATTCTCCAAGCCCAGGCGCCTCCGCCCTCCGTACACCAACCATAGGCACCATAGGCGGCTTTTCCCCCCGCATCCGTTTGCATCCGGTTGAAGGTCGTTCCGAAGGCCGTATACTTATAGGCTATATACGCGCCGTAAGGACTCTCATGTACCGACGGTATATTGACGGACACAGGCCAAGCCTTGAGTCGATTGAAGTGCTGAATGGCCATCAACGTCGAAGTGGGACCACATGCCCAATGACCATTAAAGTCATTGGGCGTGTCGTAGACTTGATGAACATAGGGCATTTTCAAGCCCGCCAGCGGCATGGGATCGTCGAACGGCGGTGCGAACGATGGCAGCGCATCGTGGGAAGTCACCTCCGAGGTTCGAAGGTTGATCAGGCGCTCTATCCCTTTGCCTTCCGCAAGATATCGAATCTCATCGCCTTGCCAAGCAAACGAGGAAGGAAGCGCTCCGTGTTCGACCGCCACCACCGAACGATTGCCACTTTGCAGGTCCAGCGATATCACCGAGACTCGCGCCGTGGGCGACGGTAACGTCATCACGGGCTCATCCGAGTCGGCATAGAGCAAATGACGATCGAACAGCGTGAAATTATAGGCATTTTCGGTTTCGACGGCAATGCGTTCCACCGCACCGGACGAAAGAGTCAGCCGGTAAGGGCGCTGCTGAGGCATGTCCCCGGGCAAGTACCGCGTAAACACGATCGTATTCGCATCCAGCCAGCCCAGAACCTGCGCCGCATCGTCGATCAGCGCATTGCCCCTTTGAGCAAAAGAGTCATAAATCCAAATACTTCCGTGATATTGGAGCGCCGAACGTCCCACCTCCCCTTGCCAGCGCGGCGGCTCCTGAAGCACGTAGGCAAACGTCTGTCCATCCGGCGCCAACCGCGGCAGCGACAGGGACTGCCCCTCGCCCGTGCGCAATAGCAACTCCTCCAACGCGCCTTCGACACGATACAGACTCGCACCTCCCTCGCGCCCATGCTCCACAACCGCAATCGCTCCCTTACCCCGCGGTGTCCACCCGATCCGATCCAACACCAGACTTTCGAAAGGCACCGACCCCAGCCGAATCCCATCGATATCCAGGCCATAACGCGCCGTCGTGGGTCCAGGGGCGAAATCCATCTGCCCACCCGCCGCACGAACCATCTCCCCCCGCGCCTCCGAGTCCCCGACTGGTCCACCACAGGACGATGCAACCACGCTCATCCCCCAGAGCATCCCCACGGCACTGGATCTTTCCCACAAGAATCGAATTCGGCTCATCGTCAGCTCCATCCAAAGAGGTTCAGCAGATGCAGAGCATTCCGCATGCCAATCGTAGGTGTTGCGCCAACGCGGCATAATCAACACTGGAGGTCACGATCTGTGATCTGTCAGATCTCGAATGTGATCCTTGAAAAGCGGACTTCTCCCTATGCTTCTCCCAGGCGTAGACCGAGCTACCATTCTTTTATTGCACCGCTACGCGGACAAGACAGTTTACGGCGTTTTGGATTTGGTGGTATTTCGCGCAAACCGTGACTCAATTTGCGCCAACCCCTACCATTAACTATTCATTCTATCCGAGACTCCCCCAAGTCCCTTGCCACGGTCTGCCATTGTCTTCCCGACCGATGAAAGAGCGATAATCCCCATGTGGACCCTGGTAGTCATGTACTCGACCGTGGGAGCCGTCGCAGGCGTGTTGGCAGGCTTGCTTGGCATAGGCGGCGGCCTGGTCATCGTACCCATGCTCGTATTTTGCTTTGGGCTGCAAAGTATCGCGGATGAACACACCATGCATCTTGCCCTTGGCACTTCGATGGCCTCCATCGTCTTCACCGCGTTTTCCAGCGCTTCGGCCCACCATCGAAGAAAGGCAGTCGATTGGACCGTGGTGCGACGCATGACCGCGGGGTTGTTGCTCGGCACATTCGCGGGATCTTGTGTGGTGGCCCTACTGTCCACCAGGCTTCTCAAAGGATTTTTCGTTGTATTTTTGCTTTACGTGGCAACGCAGATGATCCTTGGGCACAAGCCGAAACCATCGCGAACCTTACCGGGCAGCCTGGGAATGTTCGGCGCTGGAGGCTTCATCGGCGTGATATCGAGTTGGGTGGGCATTGGCGGTGGCACGCTGTCGGTCCCGTTCATGGTCTGGCATAACGTTCCTCTCAAAACCGCCATCGGAACATCGGCAGCCCTCGGCTTTCCCATCGCGGTCGCTGGTGCTGTGGGCTACGTCTACAACGGAAGCGGGATCGAAGGCCGTCCGGATTGGTCCATCGGCTTCGTTTACCTTCCTGCCTTGGCCGGCATCGTGCTCGTCAGTGTGCTCACCGCGCCACTCGGAGTACGTCTGGCCCACGCCCTACCCGTCGACAAACTAAAAAAAGTCTTTGCGGTTCTTCTCTATGTGGTCGCCATTCGCATGCTTTTCAGTTTGTTTTGAAGCCCGTCGTTCCGCCAACGTTCGCCCGTGGGTGTGTGATAGTCTGCGTCCAATGATCTCTCGACGACATTGGATGAAATTGGCAGGTCTTTCTTTGTTGGCCGCGGGTTGCGAAGCCATCGGGTTGAAAGCCACCGTCGTGACGAGTCGCACCGTCAACGGCCAGACCACGACAACCGTTCGTGAGGCTCGGAATTGGGAAGAGTTCGAGCAGGCCATGGGAGAAGTGGCCACGGACTTTTCGGATTTTGCCAAGGAGGTGGGGTCGACCACCGCCGAGCTTGCGAAAAAGCTCGTGGACGTTCCGCCCCAGGGCCAGGTGCAGCTCGGCCAGCTTTCACCTTCCCTGGCTCCGTATCAAGGCGACGTTCGATACGACTACCTCAAGGTGGCTCGCATGAATCCAAACGCGAAGTACGACTTCAAGTACGTGCAGATCGGCATGCCCGAGTACGACAATTTTTTCCGTGCTTCCGCCGAAATGTACGCGGCCGCGTACCAGCTCACGGAAACCGGAAGGCACGTATACCTGGCTTCGTACAACGCCCAAGGGCAAGAAGCTCCCTCGGATGTGCAAAGCGGTCGCAAGCCGATCCGAAAGGACGAGATCGAGGCGCTGACATCACAGCTCGGTGAATCCGAAAGCGCGAAAAGGCTCACCACGTTATGGGAGGCGATGGCGGAACTAGGCGGTCAGCTTGCCGCCAAAGCAGGTGAGACCGCGCAAACGGGCATGGCTTTGGTGGCGAGTGCGCCAAGCCAGATCCTCAATCCCAAGCTCGTGCTTCACATCGACTTGATCGTCAAAGGATTGGAACAAAGCGTGAGCCTGGTGAAAGACACGGGCTCACTGCTGGGCAAGATGGTGGGATGAGCGCAACAGGCAAGCTCAGAGCTGTTCCACCGACAGGCACTTGGTCGGGCAGAACATGGCGCAACGCGGGTTGTCGCCGTAGCCAGCGCAAAGATCGCATTTGACCACAGCGCGATTGGGAGCATCGAAGTGCATGTTGCCGAAAGGACAAGCCACGGTGCAGGCCATGCATAGCATGCATTTGTCCATATCGACGTGAACGACACCGGTTTGCTCGTTGCGGCTGATGGCAAACACCGGGCAGACCTGCACGCAAGCGGCATTGTCGCATTGCAAGCAGAGCATGGGAACGTATTCATCCTTGACGGCCATCGTGAGCGTCATACAACGGCTCTTGCCGGGTTGACCTTGTTGGCCATGGGTGAATGCGCAGGCCATCTCGCAAGCTCGGCATCCGATGCAGTATTGTGGTTGGACGACGAGTCGCTGGGGCATTACTTCACCTCCTGCTGCATACCGAGTTTGTTCCATCGAGCGATTCGAGCAAACGTCTCAGCAGTCTGCTTACGATTGGCATCGGCGGAGGTCACGAGATAGTTGGGGTTCATGTTTTGCCGTTTGGCGAGGAACGCCGCTTGCTCTTTGGTGATGGGCAGGGGCTTACCCGTTTTTTCACATCGTTGAAGCTCGAAGCGACGTCCCCAGATCATGCGCGTCATCCCCGTTTCTTCATATTGGATATGACCTGTCGGGCACACGTGGGCGCAAGCCAGACAGCCGATGCAATCGGGTGGAGGCTCACCCCACGGCGTTCCAATCTCACGATCGTGTCCGCGCTGAACGGTGGAGATGGCGGAAGTAGCCGCCGTCTCACAGATGCGCACGCACAACCCGCAAAGGATGCATTTGTCGGGCTTTTCCCGCTGCATGAAGCTCGTTTGATGTACGCCATATTCGGCCGCGAGCTTCTGAATCAACTCCGCATCCGGGCATCGGGCGAGCAACAAGTCGAGCACGTTGCGACGCACTTGATGCACGCGCTCGCTATCGGTCTCCACGATGAGGTCAGGCGCGCATGGGTACAGACAGGCGGTCATCAACCCCTTCCATCCCTTCCATTCGGGTTTGGTGACCTCGACCATGCATAGACGACAGGAGCCAAACGGCTCGACTGCCTCATGATGACATAGGGTGGGAATCGCAATACCAGCACGGCGGGCGGCGCCAAGAACCATCTCTCCGTCGTTTGCTTCGACCCGCTTACCGTTGATGGTCATGAAAAATGCCATGACGTCTCCTTGCTCCTTGCCGATCAAGCCGCGGAAATCGCGCCGCGTTTGCACACGGTCTCGCATGCCCCGCATCGATCACATTGGAGCTGATCGATCTGGAAGGTATCGCCCTTCTTAATGGTCCCAGCAATCGCCAAGGACGAACAAGCGCGCAAACAAGCTCCGCAGCCATCGCATTTGTCATGATCGATGGTGTAGCTAATGAGCGCCTTGCATACCCCGGCCGGACACTTCTTGTCCCGAATGTGAGCTTCGTACTCCTGACGGAAGTACCGCAGTGTCGAACGCACCGGATTCGGTCCGCTCTTGCCCAACGCACATAAGGAACCAAGCTCGACAGCAGTGGCTAAATCTTCGATTTTATTGAGATCTTCCATCGTGCCTTGCCCTTCACAGATGCGAGACACGATATGCATCATCTGAAACAATCCCTCGCGACAGGGCACGCATTTGCCACAGGACTCGTCGACCAAAAACGATAGGAAGTAACGAGCCACGTCGACCATGCAGGTGGAATGATCCATGACGATCATGCCACCGGAACCCATCATCGATCCGGCTTTCGTAAGCGTGTCGAAGTCCACCGCAAGGTCCAGCATGTCTTCTGGCAAACAGCCACCGGAAGGGCCTCCGGTCTGCACGGCTTTGAACTTGCCGCGCGGACCATCGTTGAGCATCCCGCCGCCCGCGCCGAAAATGATCTGTCGGAGCGTCGTGCCCATCTCGACTTCGACCAGCCCCGTGTTCTTCACCTTGCCCGTCAACGCAAAGGCTTTGGTTCCCTTGGAACGCTCGGTGCCAATGGAGGCAAACCACTGCGCGCCTTGCTCGATGATGCGAGGGACACACACCCATGTTTCGACGTTGTTCAGAACGGTAGGTTTGTCCCAAAGCCCTTTGTCCGTGGCGTGAACATACTTGGCCCGGGGCTCGCCGACCTTGCCTTCCACCGATCGCATGAGCGCGGAGGATTCGCCACAGACGAACGCACCGCCTCCCCGCGAAAGCTCGATGTCGAAAGAGAATCCTGTTCCGAGGATATTGTCTCCGAGCAATCCGCGAGCGCGTGCCTCGTCGATCGCAAGCTGCAAGTTTTCGACGGCTAGCGGATACTCTTGGCGCACGTAGATATACCCCTGCTTGCACTCCAAGGCATAGCCGCCAAGGATCATGCCTTCGAGCACGCCGTGGGGATCTCCTTCCATGATGGAGCGATCCATGAAGGCCCCCGGGTCACCTTCATCGCCATTACAAATGACGAAACGCTCGTCGGCGGGGGAATTTTTGCAGCTTCGCCACTTTCTTCCCGCGTCGAAGCCTCCTCCGCCTCGACCCCGAAGTTTTGCATCGGAGACTTCCGTCATGACCTGTTCGGGGGTCATGGAAGACAGGGCTTTCGCCAAGGCGACATATCCGCCCCGCAGAAGATAATCGTCGAGGCTGGCCGGGTCGATGAGACCGATGTTGCGCATCGCGACCCGGGTCTGCTTGGCATAAAACTCGATGTCACCGTATTTTTCGACACGCTCTCCGGTGCTGGACTCGACGTACAAAAGACGTTCGACGACGCGGTCTTCCAGGATGGATTCTTTGATGATTTCGGGAACGTCTTTGGCTTTGACACCTTTGTAGAACGTACCTTGAGGAAGAAGGACGACGAGGGGGCCTTTTTCGCAGAAGCCGTGGCAGCCGGTTTTTTTCATGACGAGCTGCAATTGGGCTGATTTTTCGGGTTCGATGGCCGCTAGCTGTTGTGCCATCGCCTCGGCGACTTGTGCCGCTCCGCCCGCAAGACAGCCGGTTCCACAGCAAACCAACACGCGACGTTGGTTGGCTAGCTTCGAGTCATGCAGAGCCGCAACGTGAGAGCGGAACGCTTCGATACTTTGATAGCGCAGGTTGGTGTCCATCAATTCGCTTCCTTCTCGGTGGACTTTTCCGCGGGCTTGAGCAGACGGCGCACCTTGGTGACCGATAGATTTCCGTGTGCGGTATCGTTGACGACCACGACGGGCGCGAGCGCGCAAGCTCCGACACAGTTGACGGCCTCGAGGCTGAATTCAAGGTCTTGGGTGGTGTCTCCGGGCTTGATGGAAAGACGTTTTTCGATCTCCGTGAGAAGCAATGGCGCGCCTCGGATATGACAGGCGGTGCCCGTGCAAACGCGCAGGATCTTTTTCCCCCGAGGGGTCAAAGAGAAGGCCTTGTAAAACGTGGCCACGGCCATCACCTTCGCCAACGGAACGCCAAGGGCGGCGGAGACGCGTGCAATCGCTTCTTTGGGAAGGTAGCGGTACGCGAGTTGGATATCCTGCAACACCGAAATCAGATGGCGCGGATCGCTCGGATAACGGGCCAGTACGTCTTCAGTCGTTTGCATATCGACGGGTTGGGTCATGAGCGGCTCCAGACGTGACTAATTATTCTTGGTGGCGAGCTGCTCCCCCAGCTCGTAGCCCTTTTCGAGAACACGCAGGTTCACGTCGATGAACTGTGGTTTGGATTTGAATTGATAACGGACCAGGCCACGCAACGACTCGAGCGTCACGGCCTTGGTGCGGCCCACGTACGCGCCCAACACACACATATTGGCTGCCTTGCCCGTGCCCGCTTCCATCGCAATCTGATTGGCAGGAACATTGAGCACATCGATGTCCGAACGATCCGTGGTGGCGTCGATGAGCGATGTGTTGATGATGAGCAAACCGTTGCCACGCACCCGGGTGTGGAACTTATCGAGTGATGGTCGATTCAGAACGGCGATGCTTTCCGGCCGATCGATGATGGGCGAACCGATATCCTTATCGGAAACCACGACGGTACAATAGGCCGTGCCTCCACGCATTTCGGGGCCGTAGGAAGGAATCCACACGACGTTTTTGCCTTCCCCCATGCCTGCATAGGCCAGCATCTGACCGATGAGCATGATGCCTTGACCGCCGAAGCCGGCGAACATGACTTCATTTTGCATCGTTATCCCTCCACGGCGTGGGGACCTGACGGTCCGCGCGTTCTTGCTGGTCCGGGTCCTTGAACACACCAAGCGGGTAGTACGGCAACATATTGTCTTGCAGCCATCGAAGGGCTTTGACGGGAGGAATGCCCCAGTTGGTGGGGCATGTGGACAGGACTTCGACGAAAGAGAAGCATCGGTTTTCCATTTGGAGCTGGAAAGCCCGACGGATGGCTTGCTTGGTTTGGACGGCAAGCTGCGGGGTATGCACCGAAGCGCGCACGATATAGGCAGGCGTTCGCAAGGTGGACAGCAACTCGCACATTCGCATGGGAAAGCCTGCAAGCGCTGGGTCACGACCTCGAGGAGAGGTTGTCGTCACCTGTCCTGGCATACTCGTGGGAGCCATCTGCCCGCCGGTCATGCCGTAGATCGCGTTGTTGACGAACACCGTGGTGATTTTTTCTCCTCGGTTCGCCGCGTGAACGATCTCGTTGGTACCAATCGATGCCAAGTCACCATCGCCTTGGTAGGTGAACACCATGAGGTCCGGACGCGCGCGCTTGGCTCCCGTGGCAAGGGCGGGGGCTCTTCCATGGGGGGCTTCTTGAAAGTCGATATTGTAATAGTTGTAGATCAACACGGAGCAGCCGACGGGAGCGATGCCAACCGTGCGTTCCGCAATGCCAAGCTCATCGATCGTTTCGCCTACGAGACGATGGATCACGCCGTGGGTGCAGCCCGGGCAATAATGCGTGGCCCGTTCGTTCATGGATACGGGAGGGGCAAAGAGGGTCGTCATGGGTGCTCCTTGTCTCATGCTCGAAGCTCGGCCTCGAGGGCTTGGACGACCTCATCCGGAGAGGGAATGATCCCTCCGGCACGGCCGAAGAAACCTACGTGAATGTCATGCCCGACGGCTGCTTGAACGTCTTCCACCATCTGCCCCATGCTCATCTCCACCGAGATAACCTTTCCGATTTTTTTTGCGTGCTGCAGGATGGCCGCCGCGGGGAAAGGATAAAGGGTGATGGGGCGAATCAAGCCCACCTCGACGCCCTTTTGCTTGAGTTCATCGATGGCCGTAGAGCAAATGCGCGCCATCGTGCCGTAGGCAACGATGAGCAATCGTGGATTGTTGTCGAGATTATACGTGGCGAAGCGGATTTCGTCTTTTTGCCAAACCTTGTATTTGGCAGCCAAAACGTGGTTATTTTTTTCGAGTGCTTCTGGATCGAGAAACAACGAATGGGCGATGTTGCACTTGCGTCCTTTGGCACCGGTGGTGGCCCATGTTTCGACAGAAGGCAGGTCGGCAGCAGGTGGCGGTGGTTTGAATTCGACCGGTTCCATCATCTGCCCGATCATTCCATCGCCTAGAATCATGACGGGGTTGCGGTACTTGAAGGCAAGCTGGAAGGCGAGCATCGTAAGGTCAACCGCTTCTTGCACCGTGGCAGGCGCAAGGACGAGCAGACGATAATCGCCGTGGCCGCCGCCTTTGGTGGCTTGGAAGTAGTCGGATTGTGCTGGGAGAATGCCCCCGAGCCCAGGACCTCCGCGTACGATATTGACGAAGACAGCGGGTAGCTGCGCTCCGGCAATGTACGAGATGGTCTCGCTCATCAAGCTGACGCCCGGGCTCGAAGAGGTCGTGAAGACCAGTTCGCCCGTGGCTGCCGCGCCAAACACCATGTTGGCCGCCCCAAGCTCGCTCTCCGCTTGCACAAAGTGGCCCTGCACTTCCGGCATCCGACGCGAAAGATATTCCGCCACCTCACTTTGCGGCGTGATCGGGTAGGCGAAGTAGTTGCGGCAACCCGCTTGAATCGCCGCTTCGCCAATCGCCTCGTTTCCCTTCATCAACTTCTTCGCCATGGCTTCTCCTCACCGCTGCTCAGGCTGGAAGTAGTCGTACAATCGATACTGCACCGCAGTGCCATGAACGGCGATAGCCAGATCGGGACACATCACGGCACATAACATGCAACCGATACATCGCCCCGGATCAATCACCTCTGCATAGAAATATCCCTTGATGTTGATCTGCTTGGACATCCCAAGGATGCCCTGAGGGCAAGCGTCGTTGCAAAGCTCACAGCCCTTGCACCGGTCTCGATCCACTTGGATGCTTGGCATTCGATCGTCTCCCTACGTCGAACGAAGCCGGAACGCTTCCGGTCCCGTTCGACCTAACTGCACCGTGTCCCGCCTCAACCAAGGCGGAACCATGAGCCTACGCATACGCAATACGGGATGATGGGCTCGCACGGCATCTGCCATCGACTCCATCACCGCTACCATTCGGACGGGAACCGACAACCTTTCGGCTACCTGATCCGCCAACACAATCCCCTCACCTACCATCTCCGCCGTGGTCTCCTGCATCAAGTGCGTGTTGGGAACCAGCCCCGTCACCCGAAGACCACTGGCTCCCTCGATCCGGGAAATGGTGGCCGCACATCCCTGCACCGTATCGTTGAAAGGACGATTGGCATTGACCACGAACCACAATTCATGGACCCCCTGACGATAGGCTTTGACAAGTCCCGCAAGGACCCTCGAGCCCACCTCATCGCCTCCGACATCCAATACCGCAAGCTGATCGTCGTTCTGTAACAAGCCCTTGACCTGAGGCAGCAAGATGGGAAGGTCGGCAAAGCGATGCCCTCCTTGGGGAATCACGACACGAATCCCCACGCGTTCGAGAGGCTCGACCGCCTCGCGACAACGGAAATACGGATTCACCAAGTCCAAATCCGCAATCGCGATGGGATACGCCTGCGTCGCCGCTAGCTGCAGCGCGAGGTTCACCGCAATCTCCGTCTTACCACTGCCGTAATCCCCAACGAGGATGACCGCACGAGTTGCCGCGGAGAGGCCTAGTCGTTCCATCGCGAAACCTTACTCATCAACCACAAACGCCCATGGGCTTGCCAACCGAACGCCGTGTTGCCGCTTTGCTGCTAACCACGTGGATGAGCGCACGAAGCAAACTCATCCTCACCATAAAACGGAGCATGCTGCCAAACCTCGGCCTCGATAAGGCGAGCCCGAGAAGGCTTCCTGCTCCAAGCCGGACTCCGCATACGCAGAAACCCGAGGTGCAGGTGCTATTCTTTCGAATCTACCCACACCCGCACACGGTCTACCACGGTTCGCCATGAATGAGAACGTCTTTCGAATCCCATTGTCGCGTTGTGTCCCCAGACGCGCGGAAGAAACGATTGAAGGATCGAAGACACGCAACAACCGCTCGATCGAGGCGGTTCGTCGCTCGCTATCCTTCCCTCAAAACGCCGCGCTAGGCGCACGCGTCATCCCACTCGACTCGACAAAATACTGAACCGTGAAAACAAGCACCGTATGCCCATCGCCCGCTACCGATCGTCGCGCCCCAAGCTCGACCGAAAACGCCGGGTCGATGTAGCCAAGCCCGCCGGAGATGGCATGGGAAGACGCTCCCGCGTCGTATCGATAGCCAAGACGAAGGGGGAAGTTATTTCCCGCCAAAAATTCGGCCCCCGCCATCGCTCGCGTCGTCGTCTTTTGCCACGTCGTAAAGTCCGCAAGCACATCCGCCTCGATGACGAAGTCACGCGTCCCCACACCCAAGCCCCCTCCGGCCGTCGTCGGCTGAAGCCCATGTCCCGGATTGGATAGATTCGAACCAAGCAGGCCAAAGGAAAAGTTTTCGGAAGGCGCGATCCGAAGACCCGCATCAAACGAAAAACCCTCGAGCATCGCCTCGTCCGCCAGCCCCCCCGATGCATAACTCTGCCCCAAAGGACCAAGCCCGTCCTGCTTCAAGTGCAGGTACCGACCCGTGAGACCAAAAGAAACCGCAGGCGAAAACGGATAGGCCAAAGCAAGACGAAGGTCCCGAGACTCTCGCTTCAATCCGTCCGGATCTTGATCGCTCCAAACAAATCCAAGTCCAGCCGCCAACCGGGAGGTCACCGAATCCATCGCCCCCACCCCGTACGATTGACGCTTGGCTTCGGGCCAAACCCCCGCAATCGCACCAATATGGTACACTTGCGCCTGAGCAAGACTCGCCGGATTGCCCCAGATACCCGTGATCCCGTTGCCAACCGCCCGCAACGCACCCGACGTCGCCGCCCATCGAGCGTCTTCCACCTCCCCGTAGTTATAACCAATCTCCGGAGGAAGACGGCTTCGATCCGCATGGGCGTTGGGGATCGTACCTGCAAAAATAAAAAGTGTTGCCGTTAAGGCCAATACGCGGATTCGGGGCATGATGAACCGACGTTGGGGTTGTACGAGGGTGCTACATCCCCTTGCCCCCTTTCGGCAAGATTTTGGCCAAAATATCAGATGAACCACCGTCCGAAGGCCCCGGCATCCAAGACTCCTGCACCCAAACGCCACCACAACAAGTTCACGTATTCCGATATTTTGTCACGAATTACGATAATCTCCCCCCATGAGCACGTCGACATCATTCCTCCCTTGACTTCATGGATCAGCAATATTGGTGCAGCGACGAGAGACACCGAGGCCGCATCAATCCCAAATCGATTGTTCCTTCCAAGAGTTACAAACTTGCCTCGCAGCGTCGAACCTCTCCATCACAAGCGAAATCTGTCTCGCGCGACGCCCCGGCAAAAAAATTCGACGCCATTCCATTGTGTTGCCCAGTCCACGAAAGATCATCGTGGACGTCTTCGTCGTGACGTTCTAAACACTGGGTTCGCTCACGTTGACGTTCCCACCGCGTGGGTTCGACAAGCGACTCAAGCAAAATTGGAATCAGTGTCGCTGACATTTTTTGACGAGCCGACACTTCGAGCATGTACGGGATAATAGTATCCGCAAGTACACGGGGAATCTCATTGCGGTGTTCGAGGGGAAATTTGGTCTGACTGTCCACTGGTTATCCACAGCATGTGGATAACTCGATTCGGTCGTTGGTTCGAGGGTGTGGAAAACCTGTGGACAAGTCGGGAGACATCAATCTCATTACCGTTACTAGTAGGGAAAACGTGATAGAAAGAATCCACAGCCAGGTGTGGGAAGATGCCATCGCAAAAGTGCGCGAGCACTCCCCCGCGTCCTTTGACACTTGGTTTGCGGGCGTGCAATTCGATGGCCTCGTAGACGGAAAACTCCATCTTCGAGCACGCGACGAATTCGTAAGGGACTGGATCAGGGATCACTTTCAGCCTGCCTTGCTTCACATCATCGAACAGACAACAGGCTCCTCGCTCGATGTCGTCTGGACCATCGATTCAGATCTGGATAGCCCCGTCAGCTCCAAACGCATTCCTGATCCCGTCATCCCCAGGGCCATTCAGATCGTCGAGCCTGAACCACAGCCCGTGATCCGCGAGTCCAAACGACCCGCCTCCACCGCCGCCCTGCTTGGCGTCAACCCCAAAAACACTTTCGACAACTTCGTCGTCGGCCCCAGCAACCAACTTGCTTTCGCCGCCGCTTCGACAGCCTCCGGGGGGGCAGGACGACGTTATAATCCCCTTTTCTTGTGCGGAAGCACCGGATTGGGCAAAACCCACCTGCTGCACGCCATTGCCCTGCGCATACGCTCCGAACGTCCCTCCGCTCGTATCGCCTACGGATCGGCGGACTCTTTCACCAGCGAGTACATCAACTCCATCTCGGACCGTCGCATGGACGAGTTTCGAGCCCGATACCACCAATGCGATGCGCTTTTGATCGATGACGTCCAATCCCTTGCCGGACGAACGCAAACGCAGGAGGAATTTTTCAACACGTTCAACTTCCTGCACGCATGCGACAAACAAATCGTGCTCGCGGCCGACAAGTATCCACAACAACTCGATCGCATGGAACAACGGTTGGTGTCGCGTTTCACGTGGGGGTTGGTGGCTGACGTGCAAACACCGGAATTCGAAACTCGTGTCGCCATCGTACGAAAAAAAGCAAAGATCGAGAATGTGGACCTGCCGGAAGAAGTAGCTGTTTTGCTTGCTCAAACCGTTCAGTCCAACGTGCGGGAACTCGAAGGTATGCTCATTCGGCTCATCGCCAAATCATCCCTTCTCGGCTGTCCTCTCGACCTGTCGTTCGCCGAACACGAGCTTTCCTCTGCACAACCCACGAGAAAACCCACCCCCACCGTCGAATACATCCAACAAGTCGTTTGCCGCCACTTTCACGTGGAAACCTCGGACATGCTGTCCAAGGCCCGACATCGCAGCGTGTCTCGCGCTCGGCACATCGCCATGTTCCTGTGCCGCCAACGGCTCAAGTGCTCATTTCCAGAAATCGGACGCGCCTTCGCCAATCGCGATCACACCACCGTCATGAGCGCCGTCCGAAAAGTCGAAGCCATGCGAGATCACGATCCCGAGTTGCGCGCACACCTCGAAGAAATCGAACGACGCCTATCCTCCGGTGAATGACCCCCCGATTTCATCCGTCTTCCAATCTCGAGAACACCGCGTGCCAATACGCTTCCTGCGATCAGCTACCCTCACGCGCGACCTAGCTCCCATTCATCCGGACAGCGAACCCTTCGCCGCGCCAAGGTTCGTCAGACAACGAAGACCGTCCCCCCCCTTGGGTCCAAAACCTCTTTGTTCACCGCAGATCACGCAAACGTAACGTCTCGCCGCTGAGTTGATGCAACGCCGACTCTTCTTGCTCGATGGCTTGTTCCCATTGCGTGGCGGACGCCACCAACGAGTCCGCACCTCGTGACAACGCTCGATGCGCATGAGAAAGCTGTTCGAGCAACGATGTAATGCTCTCCATCGACGCTGTCACGTCCCGTCCCCCTTTCGCTTGATCTTGGCTCGACTGCTCGACTTGTTGCGTAATCGCGCGCATCCGGTCCACGCTTCGCATGATGAGTTCGGAACCGCGCGCTTGCTCCGCCGTGGCCACCGCAATCTGCTGAACTGTCTCCGCTATCCGCCCAATGGCATCGGTCACCTGCCGAGACCCCTTCGCCTGCTCTACCGTCGCGCGAGCAATCGCTCGAACCATGTTCGTCGACTTCTGGGAACTCTCAAGAATTTTTTTGAGCGCATGCTCTGCTTCATTCGACACCTCGACTCCACGATCCACGTTCTTGGCACCGCGCTCCACGGCGATGACAGCATTTTTGGACTCGTTCTGGATCGTCTTCGTAAGCTCGGCAATTTCCTTGGTACTCGCTCCGGCGCGCTCCGCAAGATCCTTGATCTCATCGGCCACAACCGCAAAACCTTTACCATGCTCACCCGCCTGCGCGGCGATGATGGCCGCATTCAACGCCAATAGATTCGTTTGCTCCGCAACGTCATCGATCACGTTGAGTATCTGTCCTATCGCTTCGATTTTCGAACCGAGATTCGAGATCACCGACACCGCTTCCCCTGTGGATTCCTTGATGCGATAGATCTCTCCTATGGTTTTGAGAATCGCTTCCGCCCCACGCTCCGCATCTTGCGCCACTTCTTCACTCAACCGCGCGGTCTCGTTGGCATTGGATTGCACTTGATCGATCGAAACATCCATCTCATTCATCGAGGAACTCGTCTCCTCGGTCGTCAACGAAAGCGCATCTACATTTTTTGCCACCTCTTTGATGGAGTACGCCATCTGCTCTATCGAAGACGCCGTGTCTCGAACACTCATCGCAAGATCCCCCACGCTCGTGGCAACTTCGTTGTTCGTGATCGTCATCTGCACAATGCTCGATGCCGATGAGTCCGCCGTCGCCGCCAAGGCTTCCACATGACGACCAAGATCCCGTGCATGGCCCGATACATCCACCACTGTACGGGATGTTTCCGTCACGAGTTTCGTACGATCGGCCAATCCGTTCGTCAGAATCGCAACCACCTCGTCGACCTTGCTCGAAGACCGCTGCAATGCCGTCGCGCGTGAAGCGATGGATTGCTGACTAGTCTCGATCGACGATGCGATTTGCGCCAGTTGCTTCCACAGCGGTCGGGTGTTCACGGGAAGGTCTTCGGGCCACGAGGGTTTGTTGCCTTCGCTAGCTTCTCGAAGCGCGGACCCCAACGCCTCGAGGGTCGAACCCAACCCATCGTCACGCGCCCTATCCGCAAGCGTGGAAGCCTTTTCGAAAGCCTGCACGACGTAAGGGGATGCGTTGTCAGGCAGTTGGGGACGCTCTCCCCGTTCCAATTGCGCGATCGCTGTCGGTAGCTCCCGCAATCCCGTCGGATTGACACCCAGCGAGGTCGCGAAAACCGCAACAGCCCCCAAGGCCCCCACAAGCATCAGATAGGTGGCAGCCGTGGGAATCAAGAACCCAAGAACAATGGAAATGCCAAGGACGATGGCAGCGGCGGTCAGTTGTCGTGCGTGAAAAGACATGATCGTTCCCAACCTGGAAGAAGCATGCCGAGCCTACTCCAGAGGGACGCCAGTTCGCACGGATTCCGTTCGATAGACGAACACCCAGCGGCTACTTGGTTGGTGTCAGCACCGGCAGGTTCGCTTTGGGAAGCCGCCTTCTGGGTTGATTGCCGTTTTGTTCTTCTCCCGTGGTCGTCGTTCCCGCAGGATTGGATTGCTGATGGACCGACGGCAGCCCTTGTGTTGTCGTCATGCCCGGAGTCGGTGTGGTGCCCGTCGTCGGCGTCGCTTCTGTCGTAGGCGTTACCACCGGAGGCGTCGCCACCGCTTCACCACCCCCAGATTGCCCCCCAGGCTGCGTCGTCCCTGGTGTTGCCGCGGCTCGCGAACCGCCGTGGTTACTGTGGCTCCGACTTTTTCCTCTCACTTTATAACTATGGGTCGGAGACGAATTCGATGGCGCTCCACCCGTCGTCACCACGCATCCCGTGGCAAGAGTCCCTACGATAAGTGCCAGAAGTGCTGTCCGAATCATGGCTTTCTCCTCAACCACAACAACGTCAACTGTCCGAAGTGTATCAAATCCTCACCCGTTCCGCTTGCGGGCAGATCGGGCAGTGACCAGCCGTATTCTATTACGCTTCCGTTCCATGGATCTCCCCTCCAAGACCGTTGGGTCGTCATTTCCATGCCACACGGCACCGAAATGCCTTTAAATGAGGCTCGCCCTCCAGTCCCACGGGAAAATCCAGATCCGCCGACGCTCGCTCCAACACCGTCCATCGACAACCCGCCGCACTCGCCGCCGACTGAAGCCAGCCCTGTAGCTTCCCCATCCGTACCGCCCGGTGATTGGTGCATGCCAGCAACCAGCCCCCATCCCTCAACAACCGCATCGTCAACGACACGAGGCTTTCATAATCACGCATCACGGAGAAACGGCCCCATCGCGACGTCCCAAAGGAAGGCGGATCAAAAATGATCATATCGAAACGATGGGGATGACGATTTGCCCGCTCGACCCAACGACGGACATCATCGCAGACAAACTCATGATTCGGTGATTTAAGACCGTTTTTCAACAGGTTACGATCACCCACCTCCAGCGAACGCTTCGAAATATCCACGCTCACCGTCCGTTTGGCACCTCCCGCGGCTGCCGCTACCGTAAACGAACAGGTATAGGAAAAAAGGTTGAGCACCTCCGCCCCATGGCTGTTTTGTCGAACCCACGCCCGATTTCGACGCATATCCAAGAACAATCCCGTGCTGAGCCCTTGCCCCAAGTCCACGAGATACTCCAATCCATCCTCCAGGATGGAAAACGGCTCCGGTGTGTTTTGTCCTCGTACCGCATGCGAAAACACCAAAGGGGCCCCCTGCCCATCGCTCGCTCGCGAGGCCTGCTTGGGACGTTTTTTCAAGTAAATCCCCGCGGGCTCCCACTCCCCAAGAACCGCGAGCAGCCCGTCCACGGCCCGGTCGCAGGTCTGCTCCTCTACCCACACCACCGCATGGTTCCCGTACCACTCGATATCCAATCCTCGCAGCCCTTCCGCTTCCCCATGCACATGCCGAAATGCCTCTAGCCCCCGCGCACACAACGAGAAGCGTTTGCACGCAGCCTCTTTCAATGCTTGCGCCAAGCTCGACGTGTCGAGTTGCTCGGCTCGTTGCTGTCGATGCATCCACGCGTGAAATGCCCATGGCTCAGGCGCCTGATAGGTCACGACGCCTTCATGCCGCGGATGCAACAACGTCAATTGCTTGGCATGGAGCAACAAACGCGAAGCTTCGGGACCTTTAAACACGACGTCCCCCGCGACAGCAATACCCATCGATGCAAGCACAGCTCGTATCGCCCTCGGTCCATCAGCACATCGTACCTCGATCAAATACCGGTCCCCTTGTCGCGATTGCACCTGATAGTCGAGATGGACTCGCTTATCGGATTTGCCCCGACTCGCACGCATCAATCCGTTTCGATCTCGAATGACTCCCACATCCCTTTGCCCCCTCGGGGCTAAGTCGAAAGAACAAGACACCGCAACCACGAACGTCCACGACAAAGCATGCTGTTGTACCTGCCGACTCATCGATGCATTGGCTTGCTTGCTCGCTGCCAACGCCACGACTCCAGACACATCTCTGTCCAGATGAATGGGAGCGCCAAGACCTTCGGTGCTCTTGGCCTGGAAATCAAGGATGATCCGAACACGCGACAATAGATCGTGTTCCGATCCCGACACCGACATGCCCGCGGGTTTGCTCACAACGACAAGACAATCGTCCTCATACAACCAGCTATCGGTGGGCAACGCCCACGCCAAAGCCCCGGCACGAGCGAGGAAGTCTTTCTCTCGGTTACGAGCGTCCACGTTTGTCCGAGTCTTCATCCCCTTCGTGGTTCGATGAGGTGTCGAACTCCTCGGAAAGAAAGTCCATGATCACTTCGTCGAGTGACTTGCTGCTAATGACATCTTCCCCAAACACCGTCTTCGAGGACTCGGACACCGAAGCTGTTCCGAAGATGGAGGCAGGACGCGGAGCCGAATAATGCCCTTTGTTTTTGTCGGTGGCTTGGCTGGAGGGCCCCACTCCCACCGCACGGTACGAACCACTCGGCTTTTGCGTTGGCAACACGGTAGGGGGGGGAGGAGGCATGTCCTCGCCACCAAAAAGAGGAGACCGGCTTTGCACCGAAGCCGCCGCTCGCTCGAGGACTTCCACATCGAGCACCGCGCTGGAAATAGGACCTTGCGCTGACTCCGGTACCGCCACGCTAGGCTCTGGCTCCGCGGCACCTTTCCCCTGTTCGCCCGAGCCCCGTTTTTCGTCCATCGTTTCGTCGATCAGGTGATCAAATTGGCCGTCACGCAACGCAATGAACATGGACTTATGCTGTTCCTGCATCAGGTTGCGAACCGTCTCGCGAAGATTCTCGCTGCCAATATACTCGGCGTAAGAGGTTTTGGTGCTCTTGAGGATGCGACCGCCGTCGGCAAACAAATGCGTAATGATGTGGGGATACTTGATTCCCGAATCCTCCGTCTGAATATGGAACATACGCCCACGGTGTTTGACGTTGTTATTGAATCCGAGAAGTGGCGACTGCGCCTTGCTCACGAGATGACTCCACTCACCCAAAAAAGCGAGACCCCATCAGGTTACCACACGTTGGGCTCGGAAGCGCACACCGTCGAACCGCCATTTCAACCTTGTCCCTCATCCAAACGACGCATCCCTTCGAGCAACAACGCCTCGGGACTATCATGAATCACCTTTGCCTGAGGAATGAAATTGGGGTCCAACGCGAATTCCCCCGATTTCAACCGAAGCATCGTATAAAAGGCATCTTCGCCGCGCAATCGACCATGCATCGCGTTGACGATGGCTCCGTGTTGAAAGTGGATCTCACCATGGTCGGAACCCGAACGAATGCGCAAAGCCCCAGTTTTTCTGCCGTGCCACAGGATTTGCACGATGTCCGGAAGAGCCATTTCCGTAAGAGAACCCGATACCCCCTTGTGGCGCGTCTTGGTTGCGTTTCGCTCGATGATCTGCTTGAGCTTGGTCACCAACACGTCCGCTTGCGCAGGCTTGATGACATAATCAGCGGCTCCCAAGTCGAATCCCCTCTGCACATCGCCCCGCGCCGCACGTCGCGTAAGAAATACCCACGATAAATCCTGGCCGTAGGGTTGTTCTTTCATGGCTCCAAAAAGAGCAAACCCATCTTCCGGTTTGAGGTCCACTTCCGAAACGACAATCTCAAAATCCCCACTGTGCAACGCTTTGGCCGCCTGATCGGAAGCGCGACAAATCACCACCTCGAATCCTTGCTCGATCATGCGAAGCTCGAGCAGCGTCGTCTCCTCCGGATCCGGATCGATCACCAATGCCTTATGACGATTGGCAAGCAAACGAGCCCGCATGTCGTCGCCCGTCACCGCATGCTTGAACAAATCGACCAGATTGGGATCGAATACCGTTGTCTTGAATCGCTCGAGCACCTCGCTCGCTTCCATGGGACGCAGCGTCTTTCGAAAAGGATTGCGAGGATTCTGTGTCAAATCCGCGTACGTATCGGTGATCGCGAGGATACGAGCGCCCAACGGAATATCCTTACCCCCCAGCACCCCCGGAAGCCCAGTTCCATCGAAACGCTCATACATACTCTCCAGCGCTTTGATCGTCGACGGATTCAAGTTCACTCCCTCGAGCAAGCGCCGCGGCGTCATGTACGACTTCTCCGCCGCTACCCGATGCCCCTCGTATTGCGACACGTTCAGCGCCGTAAGATGGTAGGCGCTCATCTTGCCCAGGTCGTGCAAATGCGCCGCCACGACCATCGAAGCAACCTCCACCGGAGCCAACCCAATGCGCTCCGCAATGCGTTTCGTCAAACGCGCCACGTGCGAGGAATGACCCCGAAGATCCGGTCGCGGGTTCTCAATCAGACTCACCATAACGTTGAGCGTCTCGATATACGGCTCCGACGTCACCGTCCCGAGCCCGCCTACCGCCACCGAAGCCGATTGCTCCAACGCATCGCCCGAAAGCACACGCTCTCGCTCCCTGGCATCCGCCAACGCAACCGCCATCGTCTCTTCACTCACGAGGTTGCGCTCATACACATCCAACATCGTCTGAAACTGCTCGTGCGCAGAACGATCGAGAATGGCAAAGGCATGAATGTCCCCACCATAAGCTTTCGCGATCGCCGCCCGCACGGCCGCGGGCCTCGCCACAAAAGCCCGAACCTCCTTTGCCGCCGCGAATATCTGCACTTCCTTGAGCACTTCGAGATTGTCGGGATCACTGGTAACCACCGACAATACCCCCGCCTGCGGATCCCATAACACCGGAAATACCCCAAGCCCCTCCGCCAGTTTCTTCGGAACCTTCTCCAACGTCGTACGATGAATATCCGCCTTCGATAGCTTTTCCGTCGATACGAATCGCGTCTTGTGAAACGCCGCAAGGTACTTGAGCAAATCCACCTCGCTAATGGCGTTGACCTCGAGCATCGACTCCTCGATCCGTCCACCATTGGCCTGGTAATGCGTTAGCGACGCTTCATACTGCTCGGTGCTGATGCGTTGATCCATCAGCATCTGATCGAGCAGCCTTACGTCACCCTTGGTCCTGTTTCGCATCAACCTACCTGTCACCCCAATCGAGTGACCCCCTGTATCGTTTCATAATTCAAAGCGACCATCCAACGGAACGACAACAAGCGTCGCCCGTCACTTGACGAAATACATCGTCGTCGACGTTTCTTCCAGTCAAGACGATGACCATATTTCCCTGTATCCACCCTCGTAGTCTACCCGAAAGAAGGGGAACCAACGCCGCGGCGGCCGACCCCTCGACCCGAAGCCCCAATTCCTGCCAAATCCATTGTATTGCCCACGATATTTCCTGTTCCGTCACCACCCATACCCCCCCCAAAACCATCGCCGCCCGGTCAAAAGCCCTTGCACGAACCCCACCTTCCAACCCCTCCGCAAGCGTCGGCCCCAACGGTTCGAGCGATTCAATCGCTCGCTTTTCCTCTAAAGACCTCGCCATGGCGGGAGACATCTCACTCTGCACTCCCCACACTCGACGGTTCTGTCCAATCGACTCGCCCGCTTGTTGCGCCAACGCCCAACCAAGCCCCGATGCCAATCCGCCGCCACCCACGGGAACCACGACCCGCTCCGGCACACAACCAAGCTGTTGCACGATCTCGAATCCCAATGACCCCCCATTGCCCGCGGCAACGACAACGTCGTCGTAGGGGGATAGAAAACGCCAACCATGCGTTTTTGCTAGAGAATATGCCTGTTCCTCCGCTCGATCGTATCCCCCTTGCACCCGCTCCAGCTTCACCCCCGCCCGCTGTATCGCCTGCACTTTCCGACGTGGTGTTGCCTCCGGTACCACCACCACCGCTTGCCAACCCAACACCTCCGCCGCAAACGCTACCCCGGCACCATGATTTCCAGCCGATGCCGTCACCACGGTTCGATCCGTACACCCAGACCATGAGTCCAACGCCGCCAAAGCCCCCCGCACTTTGAAAGAACCCGTGATTTGTAGATTCTCCAACGCAAACCAGACTCTCGCCTCCGACGATACCAACCGGTCGCACTGCGGCATCCGAATCAACGCCGTGCCCCTAAGCCCCACCCCAGAGAAACGTCGACTCAACCCGCGTATTCGCTGCAGTAGCTCCGCCGAAGCCACAAGCTGCTCGTCGAAACCTCCCCCTTGCTGGCCCATGGCACTGCCGTCACTGCCCATGTCATGCATCGTCACTTTTCACCGCATCCACGTCAGACCCCGGGGAGATGTCGAGATCGCTCGGCACTTTCGGAGGAGATGGAATCGTGGTGGACGAGTCCTGGGCCCCTGCCGCCGGTGGTTTGGAGCGAGCCCGTGAACGTTGAGAGGGGCGAGGTCGTTGGGAACGATGGGATGTGGGATTCGACAACCCCACTCTTATCAATGCGGGGTATTCCGCGGCTGGAACCGCCTTTTGCTCGAAAACGACGCATTCCGTGGCTTGAGCCTCCGGAAGGTCCACGCGCCCCAACGAAGCAAACCATCGCGACACAGCCACGGCCGTGGACGTCCTCGCCAATACGATATGCGGACGAAAGGGTCTTGTTTCAGGAGCAAATCCGATAGACTGCACAAGAGCCTCGATTCGTTCCCCGAGGTTTCGAAGCGCATCGGGAATCTGCGCGGGTTCCACCACCACCAGACGCGCTTCCGATTCCGAAGGATACGCGGCCGGACCCACCAGCGGAATACGGATCGGCGGCAGGGTCCGAAGCGCCTCACGCATCCCATCCGCAAGGGCAGGCGTCAACGCTGCATCCATGGAACCCAACGCTCGAAGACCTAGATGCAGGTTGGGCGCGGCCACCCACGCTACCTGGGCGGAAGGAAGCTCCGGGCTCGCGCGCAACCCTCGTTGCAACGCGATGATGCGCCGCGTGGAGGCCATTTCGAGATTGAGAGCCACGAAGGCTCGCACCGTATCAAGCATGGCGGCGAGTATAGACGCCTCGAAGCGTAATTCCATCAGGGCATGGTAGGATTGAGCCAAAGACGCTCACGACACGGAGGTCTGCGGTTTGGCTTCATCAAGAACCAACCGAACCACGGACCGGTTGAAAAACAGGCTTTTGAGCCTCGGATCTCGAATATGCGATACGATTTGCGCGATCCTGGCCAACGTTACCCGCTTTGCCTCGATGGCTTGGGGAGAGCCCGCACGACGTAGTGTATCCCAACATATCACGCAGATTTCCAAACCAAACTCGGAACCCTGAATGGCCGCAATGGAACCGAGCGCCGTCGTCGCAAGCAAAATCCCCGTATGAACCTCCCCAATATCGACCCTCGCGGCGGCTTCCACGGCGGTGGCAAGACAAGAAAAACTCACCAAAGCCTGGCTTTCCGCCGCTTGTCGTGCAGAAGCGGCAAGCGTTACCGCTCTTGCCGAATCGTTGCTCATTCGATCGAGCATCGCATGCACGATTTTTTCATGAACCTCGTCGTACGCACTGCCCGTTACGGAAGTCAGCGCCGCCGCATCGAGGCAGAAACTCCGCGCCGCATCCAAGTCCCCCGCTTCCAGCATCACTTCCGCCGATACAATGAGCGTATCCGCCCGAGAGTCCTGGTCCCCATAATGCTCATGCGCTTCACGAGCCCGTTTGAGATAAGCGATGCCCCGCGCCAAATCTCCTAGTCGCGCATAGGCTTGGCCGATGTTCGACAACGTTTTGGCTATCTGAAATCGACCTCCGATCGCAAGGTCGATGCTGATCGAAGACAGCGCAAGCGCAATCGAATCCTCAAAACGCTCGAGAACGAACATCGCAAAAGCAAGCGCGTTCATCGTCCGCGCTTCCGGCCTTCGAGCCCCAACCCGCCGAAACACCGCAATCGCTTCCACATGGCAGTCCACCGCCTCGCGAACACGGCCCACGCGACGCAACAACAAGCCACGGGAGCGAAGGACATCAGCTCGAATTCGCGGAGAAACCCCTTTATTTTTCGCTAGTTTCAACGCTCGGTCGCAGGCAGCCAAGGCCCCTTGCACGTCGCCAAGTTCCCGCAACGCCTCCCCTTGCGTCGATAACGCCTCCACCTCGATATAGGGCGCCGACGCTACCCGCGCCGCCTCACACGCTTGGCGAGCTACCGTCTCACAACTCGAATAAAAGTTTTCGTCATAATAAAATACCGCCGTCCGAAGCAGCGCCAAAGCCACCCACTCCGCACTGTTGCTCCCTCGCGCCATTTGCCGAAGAGCATGCAAATGCCTTCGACGCTGCTTGTGTCGTCCCAGCAATCGATAAATGCCCTCCAACGCTTCATGGGCCCGCAAACGACGCAAATCCGAGGTGTCGAGCAATAGCAGAGCGCGCTGAAAATACGGTCTTGCGAGTTGGGTCTGGTATCCGGCTCGTGCCGCTTGTGCCGCTTCCAAGTAATAGTCCGCCGCACGAGAGAAAAGCTTGCCTCGCGCCAGATGCCTCGCCACGATCACCGCGGACAATCCCGAAGCAATCGGCGTTTCCGCCAAATGCTCACCCAAACGACGATGCAAAAGAACCCGCTCTTTCGCGTCGATGGCTTGATACGCCACGTCTCTGGCGATGGGATGACGAAAGTCGATCGAATCGCCACGCCGGTCGCACATGCCTCGCGCGCATAACCGTCCTATCGGCTCTGGACTGGTCAGACGACCGAGATTGACGATGTCGGATTCCGAAAGGGGGCCTCCGGCTGCGGAAAGCCAGGAAACGACCGCTCGCTCTTCCGGCGGAAGTTCGTTGAGCCGGTTGGCAATGAGTTGCTCGAGCGTGGAGGGTAACGCTTGGGCCCGGTTCGCGGATTGCTTCGCCCGCACCATGATCTGTCGGCCATCATGATCCTTGATTTCAAGCGTTTCTTGCTCGAGCAGCGCATCGACCATTTCCAATAGAAAAAATGGATTTCCCGCCACACGCGGAATGAGATCCGCACAAGCCGATGCAACCCCTTGTTGTACGCCAAAACGGCTTTCCACCAACTGCGCCATTTCATCGAAGCGCAGTCCACGAAGTTCGATGCGAACCAAGTTCTCGATGAAAGGAAGTACTCGCTCTTCCGGGCGCGTAACGAGCAACACCAAGAGCGGATGCGGCCCCGATTCCCGCATCAACTCCGAGAAAATTTCGAGACTGGGCCGGTCTACCCATTGCAAACCATCGATGATCCAAATCGAAGCGCCCACCTGCGTATGGACCGCCAAAAGACGACGCAGCCCCGACACAACGATTTTCCGAACGTACGCCGCGTCTTCGTCTTCCCCATGTTCTTCCCGTTCCCCACTGACCAACTGCGCAAGACGATACGTGATCGCCCCGCCCGGCATGCCCAAAAGGTCGTTGAGTACCGCCTGCGCTTGCTCCAATTTCATGTCCGAGGAAGTCGAGCTGAGGGCGCGGACGAGTTCGGCCACGGCACCAAACGCCAGTTCGCTGTTGGCAGGGGAAGGGTCCAGATGGATGCGCGATACATCCGATCGGACTTCATTGAGGAAAGCGCGAACGAGAGCGCTTTTTCCAATGCCCATCTCCCCCACGACGACGCGTACGACCACGTGTTCCGCCCCCGCTTCCGCTGGCTGCGTTGCATTGTGCAGAGCGGAGTGGAGGTCCGCTTTTTCCGCATCACGCCCAATGAGATCCGAAGGACTCGCCTCACGGCGAATGGCTCGCTCGCCCCGGGAGAAACGACGAATAAGCTCGTGTATGCGCATCGTGGAAGGAGCTTGGCGCGCGGCAGCATCCTCGATATGCAACGGCAAAGCGTCGCGCCACACAAACTCATCGCGAACGAGTCGATAAATCCCTCCCGCTGCCCATGTGCATCCCGCCGGGGCCCTATCCCCTACCAACGAGGCCAAAAATTCCGCCGGATTCTGAAGGGCATGGTCGATCAAATGCCCTTGATGATCCCGCACCCCCGAGGCAATTCCACGCACAATGCCGATGGAGGCTTGCACGGTCACCGGCCATTCCTCCGCCGAAGCTTTCAGAAACTCCTGGATGTCAATGGCACAATTCGCGGCATCAGAGGTGGCTCGACTCGGGTTTGCCAACAGACCGACGATGGCCCGGGCATGATCATGAGAAGTCCAGGTGAGGCGCGCGCCCCACTTGAATGCAAGGCTGTCGAGCATGTTTCGGATCTCACGCTCGATGCCCCGTTCGGCGCCCCCGAGCTGACGAAGCTCTTCCAAACCATGCAACCGCAACGTCAATATCGCCACATGACGTACTTCTTTCGTCACTTTGTTCGGAGCCGTTTTTTTCGCTTCGATATCAGGCTCATCGTGGGTGCCCACCGACGAAATCCCCGAGCCATCGCGAGCACTTCTCACCGCCGCAACCGTGTTTTGGGCCGCAAGGTCTCCGAGGCCGCCCGACTGCCGAAACGCAAGCTTCCGATCAACGTCAGGGGAAGTAATATTTCTGGGTGCGAGAGCCTCGATCGTGCCTTCGAGCGTGACGGCTTCCACCAATTGCTGACGCTGCATCATGGCGCGAGAAATGGCTCCCGCCATATCGCGGGCCGTTTGGTATCGCTCCTCTTTGCGCGCGGATAACGCACGCAACACGATCGCCTCGAGTTCGGTGGGAATGTCGCGAACGTACGTCGACGGAGCCACGATCTGCCCTGACCGAACCGCCGCTAGAAGATCGTCGCCCGATAATCCTGGGCGCAGGGGACGACCCGCGAGCATTTCATAAAAAATGACCCCTAATGCATAAATATCGGTGCGACGATCGACGATTTCCGCCCGTGCTTGCTCGGGCGACATATATCCGTACTTGCCCTTGAGCACTCCCACCTTGTCGCGAAATAGATTCGCTGTCGCGACACCAAAATCCGCAATTTTTACCGCGCCTTCATAGGATAATAAAATATTTTGGGGGGATACATCACGGTGGACGATGGCGAGCGCGACACCATCATCGCTTTTTCGCTCGTGGGCGTAATGAAGCCCTTTGGCCGCCTCCGCGATGATATACGCCGCAACCCACGGCGGAATACGCGTGGACTTGATACGCGCATAGGCCATGAGCTTTCCGAGGTCCAAGCCCTCGACATATTCCATCGATAGCAGTTGCCCCGCTTCCGCGAATTCTTGAAACTCGTAAACCTGAACGATGTTGGGATGATTCAAACGGGTGGCTACCCCCGCTTCGGCCTTGAACATCTCCCGAAAATCGCTGTTGTTGCCATAGACGGGCAGGATCCGCTTGACCACCAACCTCTTACACGTGTTTTCCGCACCGTGCTTATCCGCAAGAAATACCTCCGCCATCCCACCAAACCCAATCCTGCCTTTGATTTCGAAATGGGCTAGTTGTGTAGGCACAGGCCCCAGCGGCGATTCGGACATGGTGTACTTCACCCTTACGTTAGCCCAAGCCGACCAGGCTGAGCCAGTCTTGTGTGGCTCAGCCCACCCCTGACCCGGGTCCAGACACCTCTCACGTCAGACCGGCAAGGCACGCTCCTGCAAAAAACTGAACAAAATACGAAAACGCCTACGCTCGGTTCCACGATGCCCCAAACGACATCCCGTCCGTGTCTCCGAGATGGCGATGAATGCGCCGCGCATTTCGTCTTCCCCCACCAAGGGGCTCAATTAATACAACACAGTGAATTTACATATGAAATGTAGATTTTGGGCAGAGGGCGATGCGCGAGGGGTTGGAGGAATCGACTCGAGCATTTTGTTCGATTTCCGCAATTCTCACTGCATATATTTCATCAACGGCGAAAATGCGAAATAACAGATGCGATGTTCCCAAGGGCTGAGAGAAGAACCATAAGTCAAAAGCTTGCGCGATCGCCCATCTCTTGTTCATCTTAGAGATGCGCCGCGTCGGCTCCGAAAAAATCATGAGGCGCAACCGTCGGTGATGCTGATGTCGGACTCCTCAAGCGTACCCCTGGTGAATCCCAATCCCTCGGACCCATCCGGTGTTGTCGAGACAGTGTTGGAATTGGAAGAGGAAGAAGTACCGCTTCTGGAACCCGAACCATCCGAAGAGCCCACGCCGGCTGGTAGCCGTCTCAAGTCCGATCCCTACATCGGTTCCACCTTCGACGGCCGCTACAAGGTGGAGAGTATTCTCGGTGAGGGCGGCATGGGGGTCGTGTATCGGGGTCGGCACAAAGTCATCGACAAAGCGGTTGCGATCAAGGTGCTTCGTGTCGATCTAGCGAGGGATGCGGAGGTATCGGAAAGGTTTTTGCGCGAAGCACGCGCAACGTCAGCCATCGACAACCCTCATATCATCGACATCAGCGACTTCGGCACGTTACCCGATGGATCCACCTATTTCGTCATGGAGTATCTCGACGGCAAGCCGCTCACGTCGGTGTTCGATGACGAGGGCCATCCGGTGCCCATCACTCGTTTGATCCACATAGCCAAACAAATCGCAGTCGGTCTCGGGGCGGCCCATGACCGCCAGATCGTTCATCGGGATTTGAAACCAGACAACGTCTTTCTGATTCGGCACGGCGACGAGAAAGACTTCGTCAAAATTCTGGATTTCGGCATAGCGAAAACAGCTTCGGAAACAGCCAAGCTCACGCGACACGGCTCGGTTTTCGGAACCCCCCACTATATGTCTCCCGAGCAAGCAGCAGGGGCTGCCGTCGACCATCGAACGGACATCTATTCCTTGGGCGTTATCATGTACGAAATGGCGAGCGGGAGGCTGCCTTTCGATGCCGACAACTTCATGGGCATCCTGACCCAACACCTGTATCAAGCTCCCGTGCCGATTCGGGCTCTCGTTCCGCCGCAGGACATTCCTGCCGGTCTGGAAGCCATCATCCTGAAGTGCTTGTCGAAAAAACTCCAGCTTCGCTATCAATCCATGCAGGAACTCATCGCGGATATCGACAAGCTGAGCGAAGGGCAAGCCCCCGGTGCCATTGACGAAATGACGTCTCGCTCCGGTGGCTTCAACGTACCCGCCGACTTTTTCAAGTCCGCCATGCCGGTAGCGGTGCCCGCGACCCCCGCTCACCTTCAGAAAAAACGGCCTTGGCTTCTGATGGCAGGAATCGCAAGTTTGGTGGTAGCCACCGCCGCGGTGCTTGGTGTCGTGCTATTGCACGACGATAAGGGCGCCGCCCTGTCCACACCCGTCGTGGCTTCCGATCAACTGCCCGTCACACCCCCATCAACCTCGACCACCCCCTCTCCCATCGTTTCCGCCGCTCCCACAACACGGTTCATCGACGTCATGATCGTGAGCAATGCCCCCAACGCCGAGATTTTGTTGGGAGATAAGCGATTAGGAGAAGCCCCCAACCTGGTTCCCGTCCCCGAAGGGCAAACGGTCCAAGTCACCGTGCGTGCCGCCGGATATGCCTCCCAAACGGTCGAACTCGATGGCTCCGAAAAGCGCAGAAACATCGTCTTGCGCGCACAGTCCCTCGGACGCTCTGCGCCAAAATCCACGGAAACCACGGATCGTACTCCCCATCGACCACCACCGGCTTCGACCCCTTCCCCCCCCAACCCCAAAACGCCTCCTACCATGGGCACCGGTGAGATCATCAATCCTTGGGCCAAGTGACTGGACGATCAGCCTTACGAATGACAAGGTTTCGCGGCGCCAAGCATGCCACAATCCCATCGATACCACCGCCGCGGAGGGGGCCTTCCCTCTCCATGCCCCATCGACCATGACCCCTATCCCCGATTTGGCGAAATCCGTTCCCCCAGACGTTCTGTTTCTATGCCGCCGTTTACGCGATCGGGGATGGCGATGCTGGATCGTCGGAGGCTGCGTTCGAGACTTGTTGCTTGGCCGCTTCGTGCATGATTGGGATATCGCTTCGGATGCGCGTCCCAACGATATCATGTCGCTGTTTCGAAAAGTCATCCCGACGGGATTGCAGCACGGAACCGTCACCGTGGTCTTGAACGCCCAGAGATATGAAGTGACAACCTTGCGGGGAGACGGCGCCTATACCGACGGTCGACATCCCGACCAGATCCGATTCGTCGATCATCTCGAAGAGGATCTCGCCCGACGTGACTTCACCATCAACGCGATTGCCTATGACCCTATCGACCGCCTGCTTACGGACCCGTCGGGGGGATGCGCGGACCTCCAGCATCGGGTCATTCGCGCCGTGGGAGTCGCTAACGATCGGTTTTTCGAAGATGGGTTGCGTATCCTTCGCGCCGCCCGATTCGCCGCTACCCTGCATTTCGATATCGAGCCGGATACAGCACGAGCCATGAAGGAATGCGCGTCGCGGCTTTGCTGCATAAGCCAAGAACGCATTCGTGACGAATGGCTCAAAACCCTCGGTGCGGAGCAACCCTCTCGAGGTCTGCGCATCATGCTATCGACAGGGATTATCGAAGCCACCTTGCCTGAACTCCTGCCCATGATCGGATGCACGCAAAACCGCTACCACGCTTTCGACGTCTGGGAGCATACGCTTCAGACGCTCGACGCCTGTCGCGCAGAACCGATCTTGAGACTCGCCATGCTATTGCATGATATCGGAAAACCAGAAATTCGTGGAATAAATGAAAAAACTGGCGATTACACCTTCTACCACCACGAGGTTTCAGGTGCTCGAATCGCTGAAGCCATCGTGCAGCGGTTGCGGCTTTCCAACGAACAGCAGCGTCGCGTGGTGCATCTGGTGCGTCATCATTTGATTCCTTACGACCCATCTTGCACCGACTCGGCCGTGCGACGATGGCTGCGGCGTGTGGGAACCGAGCATTTACAAGATATTTTGGAAATGGCCCGGGCGGATGCTCGGGGAAAGGGAGTGGATGCGAGCGAGACACTAGAGACACTGGAGCATCTTCGACAGCGGGTCGAAGAGCTACTGCGGCAAAGCGCGGCCTTGAGCGTGCGAGACTTATCCATCAACGGTCACGTGCTCATGGGCGAATTGGGTCTTCCCCCGGGCCGGCAAATTGGGCAAATCTTGGAGCATCTATTGCAACTGGTTATCGACGACCCGTCGCGAAACGAGCGGCACCTGCTTTTGGCAGAGGCTCGGACCTATCTCCAATCGCAGCCCAATTGAACGAAAAACCTGTCATTCATGGGTTTGTGGAATCTTCCAGGAGCAGTTGTTGCGTTCGCTTTGACCTACGACGCAAACCCGACTACCCAGAGCCCATCGTAGGAATAACGAGGGATTCCCATGTCCGAACCGTTCACACGAGAAGCAATCGAGTCGAACCTCATCGAGGTCTTCAGTAAGTACAAGCACGGCAACGTCGAAGTCCAACGCACCAGTGTCATCACCGCAGACCTCGGCGTAGACTCCTTGGCCGTCATGGAAATCGTCGCTGAACTCGAAGATACTTTCGATTTGACGTTCCCAGACGAGGACCTGCCCAACGTCAAGACCGTGGCTGACGTTGCGGATATGATCGTGCGCGGGCTGAAAGAATCCGGGAGGCTGCATTCATGACAGTGCGAAGCCTAGCGGAAGCTGTCGAGCGAACAGCTATTTCCTCGCCCGCACGCGGGTATCGTTTCATTCGTGATGACAAATTCGAGAGTGATTTTTTTTCATTCTCGCAACTCGAAGAGCGAACCCGCGAACTCGCGGGTTGTTTGCAGTCCCTTGGATTGAAAAAAGCCGACCGGCTGGCTCTCATTCTGCCTGATTCCGACCAGTTCGTGCTCATGTTCCTAGCAGCCCTACGAGCGGGTGTGATTCCCGTACCCATCTATCCGCCGACAGGACTCGGCCAATTGTCCGGTTATGTCGACAATACACGTCATATCGTTCGAAAAAGTGGCGCAACGTGTCTGATGACGACTTCCCTTATCAAGCCTCTGCTAGGGGGCGTGCAATCGGCGTGTCCGGACCTCGCTCACATAACGACATTCGCTGCCGTCATGGAAGCCAAAGCTCCCTTCAAGCCTGTCGATATCAAGGCCGATGACATCGCATTTTTGCAGTTTACGAGCGGCTCCACGAACCGTCCCAAAGGGGTGATCCTCACCCATGCCAACTTGCTCGCTAACAGTCGAAACATCTTGGAAGAAGGGCTCGCCTCGGATCCGCAGACCGATTCGGGCTTCACATGGCTTCCCCTCTTCCATGACATGGGCCTGATCGGATTCGTCCTGGCTCCCATCGTCTACGGCATCGAGGTGTCGTTCATGTCACCTCTGCTGTTTTTGAAACGCCCCTCGAGTTGGTTGCGAGGCATGTCTCGATTCCGCGCCACCATCACCTTCGGACCAAACTTTGCGTACGCCTTGGCCGTCAAACGTGTTCGCTCCAAAGAAATCGAAGGAATCGACCTGTCTCGCTGGCGCGTGGCAGGCTGCGGCGCAGAACCCATCCGCGCTGAAACCCTCGAAGCCTTCGCGGACCACTACGCCCCTTATGGCTTCCGCAAAGAAGCATTCTATCCCGCCTATGGCCTCGCGGAATCAACCCTCGCCGTGTCCTTTTCACGCTCCGTTCCCACCGACCGAGTCAAAGCCTCCGTCCTTTGGTCCACCGATGAAGCCGTCGCTTGTGAAGCTTCTGACCCCGATGCCTTGCGAATCGTGAACTGCGGAAAAGCGTTCGATGGACATCAAGTGCAAGTTTTCGCTCTCGACGACACGCGCTGTGAGCACCCCCTTGCAGACCGAAAAGTCGGTGAAATGCGACTCAAAGGACCAAGTGTCTCGCCGGGGTACTTCGAAGAACCCGAACTCACCCGCGCTTCTTTCGTCGATGGTTGGTTCTTGACTGGCGACCTCGGGTATCTCGCCGATGGCAACGTCCACATCTGTGGCCGTTCCAAAGAAGTGATCATCATCCACGGACGAAACTTCTACCCACAAGACATCGAATGGGAAGCGAGCCAAGTCGAAGGCGTTCGCAAAGGCAATGTCATCGCCTTCGGAACCCGCGGCGATGGCGGAGACCGGGAAGCCGTCGTGCTCGCGTACGAATCCGCCATCACCGATGCCGCGGAAATCGAACGCATCACCAAGGAAATCCGCGGACGTATTCAAGAGGTCATCGGGGTGATGCTCGACGATATCATTGCGCTGGCTCCTGGTGTCCTTCCCAAGACATCGAGCGGAAAACTGCAACGTACGAAAACGAGAGACTTGTTCGAGCGTGGAGAACTCACCCGAAGACGAAGTCAGCGCGAAACCAATCGTGTCGACCAAGTCAAAGAGATCGCAAAAAGCCAGCTCGGATACCTCAAACTCGCTGTCTTCGGCGGTCGAAAATCGCCGAAAAACTAGCACAAACGGATCCTCACCGCTTTCGCCCTTTTCTCATCGACGATTGAAACCGCGTTATCGTGCGACCGGTCTACGCGATCGACGAACGGACGCCGCGGTCACCCATAGCAAGACCGAAAGCCATCCATACAGCCCACACATGGGCCGGGGCCGCACGCCGCAAGCATAAAACGAACTGACTTCCTCCTGTGGCGATGATGAAGGGCGGGGCGATCCACCGGTGCCGCCATCGCGTCCCTGCGCGCCACCCGTTCCTCCACCACCGGTTTCCTCGATGCCAGCGGCGCCATCGCCGGTTCCCCCACCACCCATTCCTCCACTACCGCTTTTCCCGCCGCTATCCACCCCCGCTTGCCCTGCCATACCGCTATCGCCACTGTCTTCATCTCCCGCGTCCACCTGTGTGTCGACACACGTGCCCCCTTGGCACGTCCCCGAAGGACACGGAGCGCCGTCCGATTTCGAAGTGCTGCGCTGGCAGGTGCCGTCAACACATATCGCCGTATCCGTACAGGGATCGTCATCGTGGCAACTCGTATCTTGAAGGGCGGTGCAAATCCCGTCCTTCGTGGCCCCCAACGCCTTGAGACAAGCTTCACAATCGTCGGCCACTCCTCCGCCGCAAGGCCCGTCACAACATACCCCATCCACGCAATGGCCCGACGCACATGCGTCATCTTCTCCACAGGGAGTCCCCAGGTCCCCGCGAACCGCATACAACCAGGCCTTATCCGCTGGTGCCATGCCAGCGATGATCCTATGTCCGGATACGGATAGGTTCTTGCCGAATGCGCCGTGGATGACAGGCGGCGTAACCTTGAGCTTATCCAACTCCTCCCACTTGGTTCCATTCCAATGAAATACGAATACAGCTCCAGCCTCGGGGACCGAATCGTTCTCTTCCGGAGCTCCGACCGCCAACAAGGATCCAGATACGGATATTGAAGATCCAAATCTGGAGTTGGCTTTCAGTTTCGAAGGTTCGAGCACCTCACAGTCCTTCCAGCCGGAAGATGTCGATTCGTAATACACGACTTTCTGCTTGCCCATAAACGAGCCGCCTGGCGAACCTATGAAAACCCACGGTGCTGCCAACGCGACGGAATACCCAAAATTGAGGGATAGATCCCCGGGAGGGTCCGAAAAGGTCTTTTCCACTTTCCATTTCGAACTTTTTCGAGTGAAAAGAACTGCCTTGCCGCTGGGAAAACCCGGCCAAGTGGAGCCGGGGGCCCCAACGAGCAAACGATCTCCTTGGATACTCACCGCATTTCCGAATCGATCACTCGCAGTGGGAGCACCATCTTCGAGGGACTCCTGTAGCGACCAGCCACCGTATTGATACACGAAAACGTGGGCCGAACCCGAACGGTCGTTCGACGAATCCGGAGCCCCCACGACAACCGTATTTCCGGACACCGCTACCGCATGCCCGAACCTCGTATTGAGGGGAAGGGAAGGGACCGCCAATTGCGCTTGCTCGACCCACGTCGAACCCGCACGCACATACACATACGCCACACCTTCGGTCTGATCAGCACTAACCCCGGGTGCCCCTATCACCATCGTGTCACCGTCGATCGCAATGGATTCCCCGAAGTTGCTGGCGGGGCAATTCTGGGGTTTTACCTCGACAGGGGCGGATAAACTCGTCCCTTGGATCTCGTAGACGCTCACCGCACCGCGTTGTCCCACCGCCAACCTGATGCCATCGAGCGCCACCGCTGTCCCGAATTGAACGCCTGTCTGCCCATTTCCCGGCTCGATCGTGGTTACAACCTCCGAGCTGAGTGGCTGTTGTTGCGACCCAACCTGTTCGTCGGAAGCCTGCGGATGCGCGCATGACAAGCCGAGGAAGGCTGTCATCGTGCATACTGCGAGAAGATGACATCGACGATACAAAGCAGATCCTCCCAAACTCGGTTCCGTAGCCCCAAAAAGACTCCCATGAAAAAGGGTCCGACGCTAGTACTTTGCCATGACATCAACGCGTCGAGCCTGGGATCGAAAGGCTCAGCGATCAGGCATCGCTCCTTGCCGTAGGCGCAACGCCCCAATACGCGGCCTCGAATGGATATGCGATGCTCACCCCATCGTGCCATCCTTGTCGTCATTGTCGCCTTGGTTCCCACCCACGAAGCGCTAAATTCCTCTATTTCATCCGCGTCCATTCGAGAAGTAAATTCCTTTTCTCAACGATAGACGCCACCTTCCGCTCACGATATCGTGAGCAAAATGATGAACCGTGGCTCGTGGCACGGTCTCCGACAGGACTGTGCGGACTGAAATTCGCTCGCGAGATTGAGGAGGAAACGGAAGATGTCGATGTCATTTTTTCGACGAATCAAGCGTTCCGCCAAAGACAAGGCGTTCGGAAGCACCAAAGACACCGCTTCAGGTGTCCAGCAACTGGAAATGGCCGACGCGCGTCTCGGGGTGCTCTACTTTCTGGGAAATACCAGGCTCGTTCATACGCCCAAACTCGACGTCGGACTCGTCGGTACGTTCCTCTGCGATACAGAATTTCTCGGTGACTTGAAGAAAGCTTCGACCTGGATCATCGAACGTTCAGCCAAGGGTAAAAACCTCGTGGATGCGGCAAGAAATGTAAGGGACAAAGTCTCGGCCGCCGTCTCTTCCGCCATCAAACCCATCACGGACCTACTAAAAAGATTCTTCAACTCCCTCAAAGAAAAAATCAAGGGAGCCTATGGCACAGCATGGGATGGCTTCGAAGCCATCTCCGAATACTTCGTCTGGGCGGCGGGGGAACTCTCCGAAGGCCTGGCAAAGGCCATCCCCGCATGGGGTTACGTCCAAAGCGCCGCCGACGCATACAATGCCGCCAAAACAGCCATCGTGGGAACGGCCCGATTCATCAACCAACTGTACTCCGGAAGGGGAGTTCAACTCATGGGAGGCCATCCTTCCATCATCGCCAACGCCCTGGCACGTCACTCCCTCGCCATGATCGGCTCCGGGCTGACAGACTTCGCGCTGGCCGGTGTCAAGATCGGTCTCCAAGCTGGGGGCGACGCCTTCGCCGGTGCAGGCACCCTGGTCAGCGTCATAAGCGGAATCCTCAGTCGTATCGTCGCCTTGATCGACCGCTACATCCAACGCCTGCGCGTCATATCCGTCCTTGACAAAGCTCGTAGACAGTGGCGAATCCACAATTCCGACGCGTGCATCGCCGCAAACCACAAAGCGTTCTCCGAATGGTTCCAGGACGCTGTCATCACAACGCCCATCATCGCAGCACTCACCCTTGGCTCCGGCTTTGCCGCTCACCCCTACCGCTTTCTACAACTGCTCGACACCAACAACGAACTCGTCACCCAGGCGCAATTCGACGCCGGGGTTCGGCACATCGAAAAACTCAAGTCGTTAGCCGGAAAATACGTCGACTCGTACACCGACGATTACCGCTGCGATTTCGTTTCTGACGATCCGGTCGTCGCCGCAAGGCTCCTGCAGCTCATCCATGGCGAGGGTATCATGCATACGGAGCCTGTCGTCTGACGTCCGCCTTCGAGGATGGACAGCCTCCTGGCTCTGCCCACAACGCGTTGCCTACACCGCGTTGCCTACACCGACGCTACCCACTTCATGAGCGAACCACATAAATCCGACTGCGGATTGCGCGATCGCTCGATGTTCAACCCCGCGCGAAAACTCACCGATGCCCCTTGCTCGTCTCCCGCCAACACTTGACACATCCCCAGCATCTCGAAATCCGAAGGCTCCCCAAATGCCGCCGCAAGTTCCATCAACGGCGCTATCGCCGCCCGATGCGCCTCCACCACATAAGGCGGTGCAATATTCTCCCTGCGTTTGGTATGCACCATCAGCTTCAACGCGCGACGCTGATCTTCCGCGCCATAGGTTTGAAAAACCGGATCCGAAAACAGCGCGCGATACCCCTCGTATGCCTGCTCGACCTGCCCAGCCCTTGACAGAGACGCGATCTGCTTCACCGCTTGGATGAGGTGCTCGGAAGCCATGAACGCTCTTTAGCTCCCCCGCAATCATTCCGCCACCGATCCGACCCGCACCTTTCAGGGATCGACAACGACCACAAGGCCTCGGTCCAATCCCTCCCCTTCCCTGTCCATACTGTTGTAAATATTGATTTTTACGTATTTTTATCCAGATCCCACACCCGGATTTTTCGTTTTCGTTCTCCCATCGCCTTTCGAGATGGGCTTGGCCTTGAAAGTGACTTACAAATGAGTCACTGTTCTTACGTCGCCGTGTATCGCCCGATTCACCTCCCCAAAGGAGCCAACCATGGCCTTGTCCTATCGCCCTTTTCGTGATTCGTTGACTTCGATCCTCGCTCTATCCGTGGCCGTTTTCTCCTTGGCTTGTGGGGGAGACGACGATGCTTCCCCAGGCCCACACTTTCCGGACAGTGGCACGGGGGGGTTCAACCCTGGAGACGGCGGCGGAGGCTATAGTGGTTCGGTCGATGGGGGAGACGGTTCGACCAGCGCGGGGTCCGCCGGGGTGGGCGGAAGCGCGGGCGCGGCGGGGCAAGCGGGTGGCCCTTCCTGCGAAGACCCTTTCAAACGCTGCCCCCACGACTTCACCTACCCCGCAAGCCAAGAATCATCGGTCGAGCTTCGCGGAAGCTTCTCCGCCACGGGATGGGATGTGGGCATTCCCCTGACCAAACAAGGCTCCCAATGGTCCGCCACCGTGGATATCCCACGCAACTTCACCATCCGGTACAAGTATCTCGTCGACGGCACCACGTGGACGCCTGACCCGGGCAATACCAACACCGAGCCTGACGGCCAGGGAGGCGTCAATTCGTTGGTGCCCGGTGTCGAATGTGAGGATTTTACCTGCGCTACGGAACCTGCTCCCTGGGATTGTCCCGTGGACACGCGCACCTGCACCACTCGCTTCATCTATCCGGTGGGCAGCGAAACCCTCGTTCAAGTGGCCGGTTCCATGAACGGCTGGCAGCCCCAGGCGATGAACAAACAGGCTACCTCATGGGTATTGAGTTTTCCCGACCAGGCCTGGGGCGACCAGATCGAATATAAATTCGTGGTGGATGGCAATTGGATCGCGGACCCGTACAATCCGAACAAGACGGACGACGGGTTTGGGGGATTCAACTCCGTGCTCGGCGTGAGTTGCGATTGGTGGACCTGTGGGGCGGGTTCTCAACAATGTGGCGACGTTACGGCGTTCGACTGGCGCGATGCCGTCCTTTACTTCGCGATGGTCGACCGATTCCGCAACAGCGATGGGAAAGCCGATCCAGTGCCCGGAGCCACGGGAGACAATGGTCATGGCTCGAGCGGGCAGGTTTTTGGCGGTGACCTCAATGGCGTCACCCAATCCCTCGATTACCTCAAAGGTCTCGGCGTTTCTGCCCTGTGGCTCTCCGCTCCTTTCGAGAATCGCAACCTGCCTGGAAAGGGGATGAACGACAACTATCAGTACTCCGCCTACCATGGCTATTGGCCCTCTCCTGAGGATATCGATTATTCAAAAACCCCTCCTTCCCCCTTGCCCAAAGTCGAAAGCCGCATCGGAACAAGCGCCGACTTGAAGGCGCTCGTGAGCGCGGCGCATGCGACGACTACGGCCAATGGGCATGAAATGAAGGTCTTGTTCGATTATGTGATGAACCACGTCGACATCGAAAGCGGGTTGTACAAGGCGCGCGTTGGACAGGGGTGGTTCGCACAACACGATGGGCATACGGTGCTTTGCTCCGGGGATGCCGTATGCGGAGGTGAGTGCTGGGACAACGATCCATGGGGTATGAAATGCGCCTTCACCGACTATCTGCCTGCTTTTGACTTCGACAACACCAACGCGCGGGCATGGTCGATCAACGATGCTGCCTGGTGGGCCAAAGAATACGGAATCGATGGCTACCGTCTCGATGCCATCAAGCATGTGCCGTTGTCATGGCTTACCGAATTGCGCCAGCGGTTGACCGCCGAATTCCCCAACCCGGCGGGAGGACGATTTTACCTGGTGGGTGAGACGTATACGTGGGACGACTACGGCGTTCTCAAAAAATATGTGAATCCGAATACCATGCTGGACGGGCAGTTCGACTTCCCCTTCCGCAAGCAGGTTTGCCGAGCTGTTCTTTCTCGAGAGTCGTCGCTTCAAGACTTCAGTTCTTGGATGGCGCAAAACGACAACCGGTACGGCCCGGGGGCGTTGATGTCCACCTGGATCGGTAATCATGATATTCCCCGCGTGATCCATGCCGCCGCGGGACAGGCGGGGTGCGAGGAAGGAAGCCATACCGGCAACGCATGGACGCCCAACTACAACCAGCCTTCCGATGCAGCCCCTTACGAACGTCTCGCGGTTGCTTTTGCCATCATGCTTACCAATCCCGGACTGCCCATGATCTACTACGGTGACGAAATCGGCCTGGCGGGTGGAGGAGACCCGGATAATCGTCGCCCCCTGCCCTGGAACGACAACCAACTCAACACCCATCAAAAAAACCTGCGGGCGATGGTAGGAAAATTGGCCACGATCCGAGGGGAAAACAAGGCTCTGACCCGTGGTGCCCGTTCGACTTTGTACGTCGATGCCGATACGTGGGTGTATCGTATGGGGGGCTGCACGCCAGATGCCAACGCGGTTGTCGTGGCAGTTCATCGAGGGGATGGTCCCAAGACGGTAACGGTTCCTTCACGAAACTATACGGATTTGTGGACGGGCGCCGGACATGCGGGCGGATCGATTTCCCTTTCCGCCCGTGGATTCATCCTGCTGCGTGAGGATTGAGACCGCGATAGCTGCTTGCGACACCCCGGCCATATTCATATTTAACTAGCAAAATCAATACATTACAGAATAAGCCCCCTCTCTTTTCTCCCTTTCGATCCTTGCTGAAAACCCTTGACGACGAACTGCCGACGTCACCCGTTTCACGGTAGAAAGGAATCGGGTCTTGGTTTGCGCTTTGGCTATCGTGCGGGCTCAAGCACTGACAAAGACGAGAAAGCGTGTGGCAAGGCTTTCGAATGCACCCGTTGCACAAGGTATCGTTCGGCTCTACGTTCGACGTCATGAAACAAATTTCGTCTTTGCTCTGGAGTCTGGGGTTCATCGCGATTGGCTTGTCTTTGGGGGCCGTGGCTTGTGGCGACGATGAAGACGACAATCGTCCGTCTGGTTCTGGTGGAGCCACGGGAGGCGCGGGCGGCGCCACGGGCGGTTCTGCTGGCGAAACGGGAGGTGTGGGCGGGGCCACAGGCGGTTCAGCGGGAGCTACAGGCGGTTCTGCTGGCGAAACAGCAGGTGCGGGCGGGGCCACAGGAGGTTCGGGGGGAGGCGGCAGCCAAGCCGAATTCGTCATCGGTGTCGATGGAATCGCGGCATTTGACGCCATGTCCTCCGCTGACAAGGACGCGCTGAAAGGCACGAAAGTATTCTTTCAGCATATGTCTGTCGGTGAAAACCTGCTGATGGGATACAACAATTGGTCTCCGCCGTGGAAAGGCGGCACGGCTTCTTTGGGTTTCGTGTTCAGCAGCGTCAACGACGCCTCCAGTTACGGTAGCGTCGAGTTGGGCGACAAAGCGTTCGGGTATAACGGCAATCCATTCAACAAAATCAAGGGATTTCGAGAGCATGTTCTCGACATGGGGATAGGAAGCGCCGTTCAGGTGGCGGGGTTCAAGTTCTGTTACAACGATTTGACGGTGGACATCACATCCACGGGCACGGATGTCATCGATGCGTACAGGTCCGCCTATCAGGACATTGAGAAGGCAACGTCGGGTACATCATTTTTCCATGTCACGACGCCGTTGCAACCGGCCGACCAGTGGCAAACGGTGGAAAACAACACGCTTCGCCGATCATTTGCCGAGTTTTTGCGATCGACCTACGCCGGAGGGCGGCACGTGGTATTCGATTTGCAGCAGATCGAGTCGACGGACACCAATGGTTCGACGTGCAGCCAGAGTGGGGTTCCGGTTCTCTGCGAGGCGTGGGCAGCGGATAGCGACGGGCACCTCAACGACGCGGGGGCAACGCGGGCAGCGAAAGCGTTTTTGTATGCGCTGCATGTCGCACGCGGACTGTAGCAACGATTTTCTCGATATTCTCTAACGACAGCAGCGTGACGGCGGCAGTACCCCAGCAAACAACCTGCCCAGAAAAACTGTAACGTCCGCATCGCCTGACAGGGCTTGTTTTCGTTGTGATCGGCCAGCGGAGATAGGCTCGAGCGTTATCGGGTCGTTATCGTTGGTCTTGCGTTTCTTGACGGCTTGCGATTCTAGTTGGATGCTAAGAGTAATGAGTGCTCAAGGCAAAGGCCGGTATCGGTGCTCCACAACGGTCGGTAAAGTATTCCTTATTTCCGCAACCATCCTCGGAGTGACCGTAGCGTTCTCTTGTCGGCTTGGGGAGTCGCTGGATGACTTTACGAAAGGCGGAGCTGGACCGAAAGGCGGAGCGGGGGGTGGGGCAGGCGGTTCGGGAGGTTCGGGCGGGACGGGAGGTACGAGCGCGGGGGGTGGCTCTGGAGGCAGTGGTGCATCGGCAGGGACAGGAGGATTGGATGTTTTCTGCGATACAGCTCCCAGCCAATGTGAAGACTTGGGCAACGAAGGGGAACAGCTCTTTGGTTGCTGCGAAGACAATATCCGATGGTGGTGCGAGAAGGTCGAACAGAAATGGAACTTACGTTCCGAAAACTGCGACATGACCGGCTCCCAATGTCGTTATGACTCGCAAGTGAAAGCAATGCGATGCGTAGCCGGGCAGGGCGGCACGGGAGGCTCTGGTGTCTGTGAATCAGGAGAATGCACCGGATCTTGCCAAAATTGCGATAAGGAGTCGCCGGATTGCGAAACGGATACCAATACGAACCCAGACCATTGTGGCAAGTGCGACCACTCGTGTCAGGGAGGAAAGTGCGTCGGAGGCAAATGCCAGGTGTCGGTACTCGCGGCTTCCCAAAAAACGCCCTGGGGAATTGCGGTCGATGACACGACCGTGTTTTGGCTGGCAGAAGACAAGAGCGACGGCTCTGTGTATTCGATCCCCAAAGGCGGAGGGACCGCGCAGAAGCTTGCTTCAGGCCAAAACGGACCTGTTCAAGTCGCCATCGACGACGGCTTCGTTTTCTGGACGAACTTCCAAGGGGGCGGGTCGATTCGTCGTGTGAAAAAAAATGGTACGGATCTCACAACGTTGGCACAAGCCAGCGGCCCTTGGGCGATAGCTCTGAACAACGATAACGTGTACTGGACCAACACCTCGGACGGCTCGATTCGGCGTGTCGTCAAGCCTGGAGGACAACCGGTGGTCCTGGTCACGGGCGAGTCGAGTCCGCGCGGCATCGCGATCGATGAAAAACAAATGTACTGGACCACATCCACCGGCGGGCAAGTACGTCGGGCGAACCTCGATGGCACGAGCCCTGATTCGCTGGTGGCCGGCCAAAACTATCCTCTTGGCATCGCCGTGGACGACACTTGGGTCTATTGGACGGAAGTTGGAGCGAGTTACTCGTTGGGGGACTGCGGTCAAGCGGACGGAAGGATTGCGAGAGCCAAAAAGGCGGATGGCTCCAGTCACACGACCCTCGCTTCCAACCAAGCGTGTCCACTCAATTTGGTGGTGAAAGACGGGCTTGTGTACTGGGTCAACGCCGGGACGGTCACCGGTTCGAATTACAACTACGATGGCACGATACAGCAGGCCAATACCGATGGGTCAGATGCCAAGCTGGTCGCGACAGGTCAGGACCGCCCATACGGAATTGCCGTGGGCGACAACGCCATTTTTTGGACCAACCAAGGCGTGTATGCCGGGCAAGGGTCGGTCATGAAAATCGCCCGGTGACGCAAGCCCCTGTCGCACACGAGCGTTTGGCACGAATGCAAATCTTCAAATCTGGAGCTTGAGACTCCCGAACGCAACCCGTATCCTTATCGTATGTTGGGATTATTGCGCTCGATAGTGGGCTCGAAGGGGAAACAACGCGAGGCCAATGGATTTGTCTTTCCGTTATTGAAGGATGAACCAGCGGTCCTGTCCGTTTTGCTGATCCTCCTCGCAATGGGCGTGGTGGTGGCAGGTTGTGGAAGTGACGATAGTACCTCTTCGGTGCCGAGCAAAGACGCGGGTCGTGACACGGCAACGGATGTGAAGCCGGACACGAACGTCACGGACTCGGCGCAGGATACCGTGACCGAAGAGACGGGTCCTACGGAATGCGAGCCAAAGACCTGTGCTCAACTAGAGGCCAACTGCGGTTCGGCTCCTGACGGTTGTGGAGAAAAGATCGAATGTGGAGAGTGCCCCGACGGCCAGCTTTGCGGTGGGGGGGGACCGAACGTATGCGGAACGGAAGCGTGCTATCCGAAAAGCTGCGTACAAGTGGGAGCCCAATGCGGCTGGGCTTCTGATGGGTGTTCTCTGGCTATCGATTGCGGCGAATGCTCGCCACCCGAGACATGTGGCGGTGGGGGCGAGATGAACGTATGCGGCTGCTCACCGAAAACCTGCTCTCAGCTTGGAGCCAACTGCGGAACGCTGCCCGATGGTTGTCTCGGAACGTTGAATTGTGGTTCTTGTAGTGGCGGGCAAGTATGTGGAGGCGCGGGGCCCAACCTATGTGGTTCATCGGAATGCATGCCCAAAACGTGCAGTCAGCTTGGCGTGGGATGCGGAATCGTCTCCGACGGCTGCAGCGAAGCGCTTGACTGCGGTAGTTGCGAAAGCCCTGAAGTATGTGGGGGTGGAGGGATTGCGAATCAATGCGGATGCACTCCCAAGTCATGTTCTCAACTGGGGGCTTCTTGTGGAGAGGTTGAGACGGGATGCGGGAAAACCGATTGCGGAAGTTGTGTGGCGCCGGACACATGCGGAGGTGGAGGACAACCCAACCAATGCGGATGCCAATGCTCATTGCCTCATGCCACCACGCATTGTCAGGGTGGCACCTGCTCAATCAAAAATTGCGACCCCGGATGGGGCAATTGTGATTCCATCGTGGACAACGGTTGCGAACTCGACACCACCAGCCATGCGGACAATTGTGGCTCCTGCGGCTTGAGTTGTTCCTTTGCCAATGCCTCCGCTTCTTGCGTCAATAGCAAGTGCGTGATGGGTAAGTGTGACGAGGGCTTCGCAGATTGCGATGGCAATGTGGATAATGGTTGTGAAGCCAACCTCATGGCGGATCCGTCGAACTGCAAAACCTGTGGGAAAGAATGTCCTGCCAACGGCGGAACGCCTGTCTGTGTCAAAGGAGTATGCGACGTTTCCAATTGTAATCCTGGGTTGGCGGATTGTGATCCAAGCAAGCCAGGCTGTGAAACCAACACCACGAACAATCCTGAGCACTGCGGTTTCTGCAACAACGCATGCAAATTCGCCAACGGCACTGGCAAGTGCGTCAATAGCACGTGTCAACTCGATGCTTGTGATGCGGGCTGGGGAAACTGCGATGGCAATGCCAGCAATGGATGCGAAACGAATACCAACACGGCGGTGAACCATTGCGGCGACTGCGGCAATACCTGCCCGTCTCGTCCTCACGCCAAAGCAACCTGCAACAACGGCTCCTGTGGTTTCGTTTGCGATCCGGGATGGGAAAACTGTGACGGTTCCGCCACCAACGGTTGTGAGGTCAATACGCAATCGAGTGTCAACCACTGTGGCGCATGTGGAAAGGCATGCAATCTTCCCCATGCCACTGCAGCTTGCTCCAATGGTTCATGCACCATCAGCTCTTGTGATAGTGGATGGGGGGACTGCAACGGAAATCCGACAGATGGATGCGAAGTCAACCTCAACACCAGCCCCAACTACTGTGGTTCCTGTGGAAATAAATGTTCCGTGACGAATGGGACGGCCGGTTGTTCCAATGGCAAATGCACGATTGCATCGTGTAACGCGGGTTATGTCGACTGCGATGGGGCCGTCACGACTGGATGTGAAATCAACACCACGAATGACGTTTTCAACTGCGGAAGTTGCGGCGTTGCTTGCAATAGCACCAACGGTACCGCGATGTGTCAATCCAGCAAATGCGTCATCGCCTGTTATCCCGGGTATGGAAACTGCAACGGCCTGGTCGAGGACGGTTGCGAAACCAACACACAATCCAGCCCAAATCATTGTGGTGGATGTGGGCAGACGTGCAGCAACAACCATATCTCAAATCCAACTTGCACCAACGGTGTCTGCTCAGGAGCCTGTACCACGGGCTGGGCGGATTGCGACAGCAACAAACTGACGAATGGCTGTGAAACCAACACGAACACCAGTGTTGATAACTGCGGCGGATGTGGCAATGCATGCAGTGGTAACAACATACCCTCCCGAAGCTGCGCCAATGGAGTCTGCAACGGTTCCTGCGCCTCCGGCTATGCGGACTGTAACGGCAACAAGCTCACGGACGGATGCGAAACCAATACTGCATCCGATGTGTCCCATTGCGGGGCATGCAACAAGCCCTGCTCAACCAACCATGTATCCCCCTTGTGTTCCAACGGCCAATGTATTGGCAAGTGCCAGATCGGCTATTCAGACTGCAACAACAACAAACAAACGGATGGTTGTGAGGTCAATACCGCTGCCGACATCTTGAACTGTGGGACCTGCGGCAATAGCTGCACCAATCCAACCCCACCCCAAGTCTCCACGGTCGGATGCCTTTCGGGGAGTTGCACCGTCACGAAATGCGATGACACCTACTACGATCAAAACCAAACGTTCGGTGATGGTTGTGAATGCCAGGCCGACACGATCGCGAACTCGTGTTCATCCGCCAGCACGATCAGCACTCTGTACACAGCAACCATCACGATGCCTTCTACGTCGACCTATTACAACATCGTTCCCACAGGAGACGAAGACTGGTTCACAGGTGCGATCTATGACTACGGGATCTACTATTCGGGTTGCAATTATCGGCCGAAGATCGAACTCATCGACCCTAGCAATCTGCTGTTGATGAACGTGTACAATGCAAGCTCTTGTTCATCATCGACGGGCTACGCCTGCAGTACCGCGGAAGGCGGCACCTCAACCAAGGGAGTTCGCACGTGGGAGTTCGGTCATTCGGCAACCTGTGGAGACTATCAAGCCATCGATCCCACGCCCGCCACGGGAACCTATATGCAGCAGTCTACTTCGTACCGAATCAGGGTGTACGCCAACGCTTCGAGTTCGAGTTGCCTGCCGTATCAGATCAGGCTGAGCCGCTACTGATTTTCCGTCAGAATCTAGTCCCAAACGTTCCCAACGCCCCGCCACGAACTGGAACGAGTTCGACACGAGGCAGCGCGGAAGCGACTTCGACACTAGCAGGCGTATCCGACGAACCGGACAAGAACAAATACGTGGCCACTCCCAAGGACACAACGCCAACCCCGCCAGAAATCCACGCTAGGGTGCGTGTGGTCGATGCATCGTCGGTATCGGCTTTGGAACAATTGGGCTTGCACTTGTCCAAGTCATCGAGCTTGCTATCGAACTGCGTGCCGAAGAACGCGAAAGCGCCTACACCCACCAAACCGATTCCTCCAAACACGTAGGGTAGTACTCCCGGCCCCCCACTCTCTTGCTGCGGCTTGGTGACATCAGGCTGCGGCTCGACGTCCACAGAACCACTACCGAATTGGATGGTGATCCCGCGGTTTTTCGAAGCAGCATGAATGACAATCCGTTTTTCCACAGGCTCCTCGCCAGGGGCATCGAATCGAAACAGACGCACCCCCGGATCCACGGCCACCGCCTTACCATCAATCTGCGTGACCAATGCCTCACCATCGACGGTCACCCGAACGTCCACGAGATCTTGCCCTCGTTTGTCCTTCACCGACAGCACGACCGTCGGAATGGTTTCATCCACTTCGCTCAGCCACTGGGTGCAATCCCGACGAAGGATCTCCGGGCATACGTTGCGAGCACAAGACAGCATCTGTTCCCTGGCGGCCACGAGTTTGCCTTCTTGGCGAAGGGTTTGAGACTTGTCGTAGGACTCCAAACAAACTTGTTTGTCATCCGCCTTCGCTTCGTCGACAACACCAACAGCCATGGCAACGACAAGGGGAGTCCATAAAACATGGGGCCATCGAGATTGGGGCATACGTTCCTTCCTCCGGAACCTCACAAACAGTTGAGTTTGGGCACCCGTACACCACGGGCATCGATGGTGTAGGGTGGATTACAGTCATTCTTCGGTGGTTTGGATGTGGTGTCTACAGCGGCTGGCCGCGTAGTCTGCGTAGGCGGAACAACCGGGGGCTTGGTATCCACGGGGACGGGCACACCGACCGGTCTTGTCGTTGAAACGGAGACTTTTTTCGACGTCGCGGAAGCAAGTGCGTCGACAGCAACATCATGCACCGATGCATCCACTGCCGCATCCACTGCCGGCGCAGTGGGCGTCGACGCATCCGCTTGCTCCTGGAGTCCCGCCTCTTTTTCGTTTTTTTGTGGCTCTCCCAAAGCAGCCACGGAACCTGCATCCTCATCGTGATCGACTCGTGTACCGAATTGATCCGTCAGCAGCGCAAGCCCTGCCACGACGAGCAAAGACAGCAACAGGGCGCTTCCGACCACGGCCACCAGCACGCGCGGTTTGGGTCCTGTTTTGGGTCGCTCCTGCGCCATGGATAGGCTGGTGAGTTGTGAAGGTGAACTTACGAGATCCGAGGAATCTGAAATCACTGCCGACGGTACAGACAGCTCCAGAGAACTGGCCGTCGTATCAGAAATGAGCGTGGCCAAAGTACCGTCCTCATCAGCAGGAGGCACCTCGGAGATGGCGACAGGAAATGACGGAACGATTTGGGGATTCGAACCTTCGCGCAGTCGAGGAGGGGGAAGTCGAGGGGGAGGTAGTCCGCGGCCAGGAGGGGGCGGAGCAATTCGAGACACGCTTCCCAGCGGCATAGCGCCGACGGAAAGATTGACCGCCACGTTTTGAGGCACCATCTTTTGCAGATCGGACGCCGACTTGCTCTCGAGTTCCGAAATCTTACTCGTTCGCTGATGCAACGTCTCGTGAGCCAGCTCTTCGACCCATGCCCCCACTTCCCGTGGACTCGCCACCCCAGCCACTTTTTCCAATGCGATCGCCATCTCCCTTGCGGTGGCAAAGCGCTGATCGGGCTCCAATTGCAATCCCCTCATCGTGACCGCATCGTAACCTTTCGGAATGCTCGGTATGATCGAACTCGGCGGCTCTACCTTATTTTGCAGCACCATCCCGAAAATACCGATCTCATCGTCGGCTTTGAATAACCGCCTGCCCGTCAACGCTTCCCAAAGCACCACACTCGCCGCATACACGTCCGTGCGACGATCGACGATTTCGGACTTGAGCTGTTCGGGCGCCATATAGGCGAGCTTTCCCTTGAGCTGACCATCTCGGGTGGACTGCATTCTTCCCGCCGCCTTCGCCACACCGAAGTCGAGCACACGGGAAACCCCATCGGTCCCAATAATCACGTTCTGAGGAGAAACGTCCCTGTGAACGATACCAAGCGGAACACCAAGCTCGGATGTCGCTTCATGAGCCGCGTGAAGTCCATCGAGCATTCCGCCAATGATCGACGCCACGATCCGCAACGGGATCCGGGTTTTCTGCCTGCGGGCGGCCCGAATGAGCTTCGACAAAGACTCGCCCTGCACGTATTCCATGACGAGATATAACTCGCCATCTCGCCCCACCACATCGAGAATCGAAACGACATTCGGATGCTGAATTCGAGCTGCAAGCCTTGCCTCGTCGAGAAACATTTTTGAAAATTCCTCGTCTTTGGCGAAATGGGCATGCAGACACTTCACAGCTACCGTTCGCGAGAAGCCTCTTTCCCCGACCAGCCGCCCATACCGCACGGTGGCCATACCGCCAGAAGCTATTTCATCGAACAGCCAATAGCGGCCGACCTGACGCGGGTATTCTGTTCCGGACTGGGACACCATGGTAGTTTGGCAAATCTACCGACCGAACGGCAAAGAATCGACTTCGGAAGTATAGCGCACTCGTTGCGAATGAGGATCAAAGGCTTGTATGGGAGCCCTTTGCAACAGTATTTTTCCAAAAGATTCGTGATTCATTGCCTCAGGACCGCTGTTTATTCCCAAAGATCATACCGCAAAATCCCTTTTCGGCTTTCCAGCAACAGGGCCTTTTGACCCAAACCATGATATTTGATCGGCCATAGCCCGAATCTGGCGCTACCGCGGTCCCGTTGCTAGATTCGGCTGCCGCTTGCCCACGGCATCCCTCATGGCAGAACAATCTCTCTGGAAAGTCCTCCTTCGACGACATTCCATCAAGCTTTTGGCATCGCTCGTCATTGGTGTGGCCTTTTGGCTGATATTACGGGGGGGAGGCCTGCCCGTGCTGCCGGAAAGCAGCAGCCTCGATGGTATTCGCTTGTGGACTTGGCCCGCGTATGCCTGCAGCGTTGCGCTGTGGAGTTTCATACGCGCTGCCCGAACTCGCCACTTGTTGCGTCTCGTGGCCGAGGTTCCCCTGCGTCAAATGCTGTCCGTATCGTGGATCGGCTTTCTGTCGATTTTCGTCATGCCGTTTCGCTTGGGAGAAATCGTTCGACCCGCATTGTTTCATCAAACGGGCCGAGTGTCTTTTGCGGCCTCAACCGGAGCGTGTGGCGCGGAACGCATCATCGACGGCCTTTTGCTCATGACCGTACTTGGCGTTTCGTTGCCGTTGGGCGGCCCGCTCGATCCCCTTCCTAACCATATCGGAAAACTTCCCATTCCGGTGGTCGCCGTACCCGCCGCGGCCTACTCGACACTGTTGGTCTTCGTCTTGGCTTTCATCGCCATGGCAGTATTTTATTGGCGACGCCAGTGGGCACGTCGTTCGACGTACCGAATCGTTGGCATCTTGTCTCACGGTCTTGCGGAGTTCCTTGCCGACCAGGTGGAAAAACTATCCGAAGGATTTCGATTCCTTCCATCACCACGACACCTCGTTCCTTACGTTGTCGAAACGCTGCTGTATTGGGGGATAGCCGCCGCGGGAATGTGGCTGCTGGCATGGGGTTGCGGAATCGAAGACATGACGTTCGTTCGTTCGTGCGCGCTACTCGGTGTGCTCGGCTTGGGAATCATCGTTCCTGGGGCTCCCGGTTACTTCGGCGCGTTTCAAGGCTCCATTTACGCGGGTCTTGCGCTGTATTTCGTGGAATCTCAGGTCCTCGGTCCCGGAGCAGCTTTCGTCTTCATCCTCTACGTCACACAGCTTGGCGTGATGTTTCTGATGGCCCTCGTGGCTGTGTTGCTCGACCGAAATTCCGTAGCCGCAACGCCCCTGTCGGTGACGACTTCCGGTGACCGTCTGGCATGACAATCAAGGGAAGTTGGCCCATTACGACAGGGCGTGCATCCTGTACGCGATGATGACTCGCGGACAAATGCTCGGAACGTGGGCTGCGATGGCACTTGCAGGGCTAGCCACGCTTTGCTGGATAACCGCGGATGCGCAAGCCAAAGCTTCTTACACCTGTCCCTATTCGCTGACACAAACCTATAGCGCTGCCTTGCGGCTGATTCGCGTGGACAACGGTTTTGCAGTCACGGAAAGGGATCCCGACGCCGCGTATCTCATGTTCGAATACGAGAGTCGCGAAAGTGGCTCGCGCGTCACTCCGGGCGCCATTGAGATGGTTCCTAACGGCGAAGGAGTCATGGTGGTGGTCAAGCTTCCGAAGATGCCCCGCTATCACGAAGAGGTTCTCCTCGACGCTCTCAAGCGCAAGTTGCAGTCCGACTACGGGGAACCACCATCCAAACAAAAGCCAAAAGCCGATGAGCGACCGGATGGTGGAACGGATGCCGCACCGGATGGTTCGGCGCGCAAAGGCAAACCACATCGGTAAAAAATAATGCGTCGACCACGCAGCCACACATCGATCGGCCTTCGGTCGGTGCCGTGCTTCCAGCGTTCGGCGAATCTTGCGTAACTTAATGAATTAATTGTTATTTTCGCATTTCCGAAGATGGCGTCCTCGTTTGCCCATCGAGGCCACAAAACGCGAAAAGCTCTGCCTTGGCAGAGCTTTTCTGGCGGGGCGGACGGGACTTGAACCCGCGGCCTCCGGCGTGACAGGCCGGCGTTATAACCAACTTAACTACCGCCCCAATGCGGTACTGTCGAAGTGGGTCGGGGTTATGGTCGGAGTTGATCTGTTTGTCAAGCCCAAAGCGATGAATCGATTTGGTTAACGTTGGTTGCTGGAACAACCGAGCAGAATCTGCACTTCTCCCCCCTCATCATTTTGCATTTTGTCACAAGTCGAAGGGCACATGATCAACTTCGAAGGGGACGTGTTGTCGTCGTAATACCAACCGTCTCCTGTCGCGCAATCCTTCGCGCTATCCACGCGAGGAACTGTATCCGGCTGGCTCGCGGTTCCTGCCTTGTACGTGACTTTCACCAGGGTCGGATTCACGGTCCCCGCCTCGGCTTTGGGCATCTGATACTCACACCCTAACGCCGTACCACGAATGTCTTCCAACGCATCGATGAAAGCCTGCCCCACGTTACCCCCTGAAATGATCACGGGGGTGCCGGTTCCTCCCTGTGCCGCAATCGTATTAAGTACAGCCTCTCCGACATAATTCAATCCGGGGAAACCGATCGCAAACACCGGGATCCCGTCAGCCCATGCTTTCGCCGCCACTTGTCCCAACGGTGCCTCCGCTGCCGAACTCGTGGGCGGGCACCCCCCCTCCGGCATCCCGTCCGTCACCAATACCACCGCACATTTATGCGTGGGCATGGTGGTCAAGCGATCATGGCAAGCTTGCACAGAGCCATTGAGCGCGGGAATGGTTGGCGTGTAGCCGCTGGCGTTCAGGCTGTTGATCCAACTCACCAGCGGTGCATTCGGAAGCTGAGCCCAAGGTACCGCTGGCTTCGCATACGCGTTCTGATCGCAAGTTTCGTCGTACGGGTCGTTGTACTTGGCAATGGGAAATCGTTGTGCTGCCGCGCCCAAGCCGGCCGATTGCGCGTCATTGAAGAAGTTGGTGAGACCGTTTTTCAGGGCGGTGATGTTCGATCCACTCATGGACCCGGACACGTCGACCATGAAATACATGTCCAAAGGAACGGCTTCGGCTTGCAACGTCAGTTCCGCGCACGACGAATCCGGATCGATTTCCCGATCTCCCGTGAAGCCCGTGTCGAAAACGATCACGTCTTCCCCACCATCAATCGCATTGGATCCGCCCGAGCCGCCTGCTCCTCCCTTCCCCGACGACCCGCCAGAGCCGCCTTTATGGGCCCCCGCTCCGGACCCGAAATCCGCGCTTCCGCCATCGGTACCACTGCACGCGATCATGGCGACGCCAAACATCGTGAATGCACCGAACAGCCAACCCACGTGACGACCAACGATACCCATATCGTTTCTCCCGAAACAAAGTGTGCGATGGATGAAAGATAGCAGATTGAACGAGGCAGAACCACGACAACGCGCCAGCAGCGTCATTATCCTACCGGAACATGAATCAATCGCGGATGAGTTTGCGAAACTTGATTCGATGCGGGTCGACCGCATCCACACCCCGTCTCGCTAGTAGGTCTTTTTCGTAGTCCTGGTAGCTTCCCTCGAGCATCACCACATTCGAGTCTCCCTCGAACGCCATGATATGGGTGGCGATTCGGTCGAGGAACCAACGGTCATGGCTGATGACCAGCACACAACCCGCGAATGATAGGATGGCCTCTTCCAACGAGCGAAGCGTATCGACATCCAGATCGTTGGTGGGTTCATCGAGCAGCAGCACGTTGCCACCGCTTCGAAGCAGTTTGGCGAGATGGACGCGGTTGCGTTCTCCCCCGGACAGCAACCCCACTGGTTTTTGCTGGTCTGCCCCTTTGAAGTTGAAGCTTCCCACGTAGGCGCGGGAATTGACGTCGCGCTTTCCTAGGCGGACAGTGTCCTGACCGCCCGAAATCTCCTCCCAAATCGAATGGCTGGGGTCGAGCTGGGCCCGAGACTGGTCGACATACGCAAGCTGCACGGTATCGCCGAGATGCAGGGTTCCGGCATCGGGTCGTTCCTGTCCCACGATCAAACGAAATAGCGTGGTTTTGCCCGCGCCATTGGCTCCGATGATCCCCACGACTGCCCCTTTGGGGATAATGAATGACAAGTCATCGATGAGCAGACGATCGCCGTATCCTTTTCGTAACCCTTCGGCCACGATGACCTTGTCGCCGAGCCGTTCACCAGGGGGAATGACGATCTCACCTTGCGCAACCCGTTCCCCATGATCTTCCGAAAGCAGCTTTTCATAGGCGTTCAAGCGCGCTTTTCCTTTGGCTTGGCGCGCACGGGGAGCCATGCGAATCCATTCGAGTTCTCGTTGTAACGTCCGTTGACGGGAAGACTCTTGCTTCTCTTCTTGCGCAAGCCGCGTCTGCTTCTGCTCCAACCAACCGGAATAATTACCCTTATACGGACGACCAAAGCCACGATCGAGTTCCAGAATCCATTCCGCCACGTGATCCAAAAAATACCGATCGTGCGTCACGGCAATCACGGTCCCCTCATACTCTTGCAAATGCCGTTCGAGCCAAGCCACCGACTCTGCATCCAAATGGTTCGTGGGCTCGTCGAGCAGCAACATCTGTGGCCTTTCAAGCAACACACGGCATAAGGCAACACGCCTCCGCTCTCCCCCCGACAGCGTCTGCACGCTTGCATCTCCCGCGGGCAAACGCAACGCATCCATCGCGATCTCCAAGTTGCGATCGAGATCCCAGCCCTTGGCATGATCGATCGCTTCCTGCACCCTGCCAAACTCGTCCATCACATCGTTCATCTCATCGTCATCGAGAGGCTCGCCGAGCTTCGTGCTCAACTGCTCGAAACGAACGAGCAGATCCCGAGTCTCCTTGACGCCCAGTTCGACGTTGCCTCGAACGTCGAGACTTGGATCGAGTTCGGGCTCTTGGGGCAGATACCCGATGGTCACGCCTTTTCCAGCAAAGGCCTCTCCGAAATAATCCTTGTCTTGCCCTGCCATGATCCGCAGCAAGGTGCTTTTTCCCGATCCATTGGGTCCGATGACTCCAATTTTCGCACCGGGAAGAAAGGACAAGGACATGGCGCGAAGCACTTCCTTGCCCGTGGAAGTCACTTTTCGCAAACCCACCGTGGTGAAAACGAATTCGACCGACATGCGCCCTTCCTTGTCGTTACCGTCCCCGGCTGTCAATTGACTTCGCGGTCACACCAAAAAACCGCAATCCCGCTTCCCCTAGGAAAAGCAGCGGCGCAAGGGATGTCGTTTTTTTCGCAACTCGGCCGACTGGCTGTCCGATGGCGAGACATGCACTTTCGAAAAATGGTTGGGAATAGAAAAGCCCTCGAATCGTTGGTTCCCCAAGGTGCCCCTCACGGCATCCCTGCACCGTGTTGGGGCTTGGGCCATAAGGGGTTTCATGAAAACACCGCCGCCCTTGGCAGGGGCCCCGATCAATCTTTTGTCAAAAACTGTACAAATGTTCAGAGAGACTTTAAGGCTGCTCCCATGACTCCTCAAAAACTGGCTCCCTACATCCTGCGCACGCTTGCTCGACACCAACAAGAGGGTCGAGGGGCCAACCTGGACACCTTGGTGCAAGAACTCGGCGTACGTCGAGCGGATGTGCGTCAAACCGTATCCGCATTGCATCGAGAAGGTTATGTCGATGCCCTTCGCATGCGTTTGACCTTGCTTGGTTTTGCGATCGGCACGGCACTATCCCCCATGAATCTTCCTCCTTTGAGAACGCGTCGGGGCATCGTGGCGGCGGCATGATTCAAAAAATCGTGCCACCATCGTCATGAATAACGAATTCATTGAACCGCGAGTTTTTGGGCTGGCCGAGCAAAAAGACCGCGAAAGGAAGGAAAGGGCTTGGTTGACGGACTTGGTTCCGCCATGCTTGATCGCGCTCGGTGGTGTCCTTTAAGGGTTCGCTATCGACTTTTATGCTCATGGGTGATTCGGAAAGCCTACCTGTAGAGGTTGGACGCTATCAGATCGAAAAGGTCCTCGGCCAGGGTGCCATGGGACGCGTTTTGCTCGCGCACGATCCGGTTCTCGATCGAGCCGTAGCCATCAAGATTTTGCGTACGGACCTCGATATCAGCGCGGAGATGCGCGACGGATTGCTGCGACGGATGCGCAACGAAGCGCGGGCAGCCGCACGAGTCGTGCATCCGAACATCGTCACGCTGCATGATATGATCGAGGACCCGAGCCTTGGGCTTTGTCTCGTTTTCGAATTCGTGTCGGGAGAGACCTTGAAAGATCGTGTCTCGAAAGGTCCTTCGCCGGCTCTGGAAATGGCGCGAGTGGCTCGTGAAATAGGATCTGCCTTGTCTCTCGCTCACGACGCGGGCGTGTTGCATCGTGATATCAAACCGGAAAACATCATGCTTGCCCCTTATGGGGCGAAAGTCGCGGACTTCGGGATTGCCCGAGTTCCGGATTCCACGTTGACGCGCACGGGAGGATTGTTGGGCACGCCTGCCTACAGCGCTCCAGAAACGATCAGCGGAAGCAACTTCAGCCCGTTGAGTGATCAATTCTCGCTTGCGGCAACGTTATACGAGGCGATCTCCGGGCTTCGAGCATTTCCGGGAGATGATGCGGTCACGGTCGCGGCTCGCATCGGAACGGAAGAACCCAAGCCGATCGCCCAATCATTGGGGCTTGATCCGCGAGTCGACCAAGTGCTCGGACGTGCCCTCAGCAAGGACCCGCTGCGGCGTTTCGCCACGTGTGCCGCATTCGGGGAAGCGTTGGCAGCGGCCCTCGAAATCGGCACCATGCTCGACAGTCACAAGGTTCCCGAAACGCTTGCACCCACTCGCGCCATAGGTCTTTCGGCAAGCGTCGGACTTGGTGGAGCGGCCGTCGGCGCCCTCATCGCGGTTCTTCTCTATTCCCTGATGCGCCCTCCAAGCCCAACCCCTTTCGATATCGTGGCCGCAAGAGCCTCCGGCTCATCGTCGACTGCCCCCGCCCTTGCCTCCACCGATACAACCTCTCGTGCCCGAACCAAACCTCGTCCCGTGGATACGGACCCCTCGTGGGTACCCACCATTGCCTATCGCGACGCCGGCTCCGATGGGCATGCAGACAGGGATGCAAGCAAGTCCATCGACGATTCCGGGCCCATTTCGGATGCGAATCAAGAGGCGGCGAAATCCCCAAAAGAGCGAGACGGCGGTTGACGGCGGTGCAGTCGCGTAGTCTTCAAGAACGGGCGTGCCGTGGGCGAAATTCCCAAAAGAGCGAGACGGCGGTTGACGGGGCACTTACGCGTCTATTTCGAAGCACGGGCAGCCCCTCGCTGCACGGCATGGATCAGGTGAGAGGAAAAGGAGTCAGAAAAGCATGACTTCTACCCACCGTTGGATTCCCCTGCTTCCGCTTATCGAAGATAAGCATTTGTAATTTATGGGTATTTTGTTTTTTCAAACCCATTCTTGCCCTGATGCCCATTTTCCTCGTACCTTGACTCATATCTCGGCTGGGTCATACTCCAATATCCAGTCTTTCGTGGCGAATGCCACTCGTCTTGGAGGGATATAACGATGAAAACAATGCGTTGGTTAGCGATCGTGACTTTGGTAGCCGGAGCTTCTCTGATTGCTTGTGGTGACGACGAGGACGATAATGGCAAGAACTCCGCGGGTTCGGGCGGAGCGACTGGAGGGACGGGTGGAGGAGTGACGGGCGGAACTGCTGGTGAACAAACTGGAGGGACGGGTGGTGAAGAGACGGGCGGAAGCGGTGGTGGAGTGACGGGCGGAAGCGGTGGTGGAGTGACGGGCGGAACCGGTGGTGGAGAGACGGGCGGTACTGGTGGTGGAGAGACGGGCGGAACCGGTGGTGGTGCGGGTGCAGCGGGTAGCGCCGGCCAGGGCGGTGGTGGAGGCGAGATCAACCCCTGCGTATTGAAATGCATTTCTGATCACCCGGCTGAATGGAAAGCTTTGGTCGATCTGATGGCTCCGTGTGTTTGCGAAAAAGGGGTCTGTGACGACGTCTGTGAAACTTCTTTCTGTGCGGATCCCATTGATTATGAGCCTCCAGCCGACTGCGCGAGCTGCGCGCTGGCGAAAGGCGAGAGCACCTGTCAGGCCGAAGTTGTTCAATGCCTCGGCGACAGCAATTGTTCCAGCATACTGACGTGTCTATTGGCCTGCAAATAGTGTAGTTCTTCCCTCCTGTGGCCCGATTCCCCCGTGCCGAACAACCCATCGACTGTCGCGCCATCGGGCGCGGAAAAAAACGCGGGTGCCCCCTTGGAGCGATCCTGATTCACAGTTTTTCCCCATAAGAACAATTCTTTTGCCGCGCGCGCTTGACAGAGGGCCTTTCACACGATACGCCAAACGAAGCTCGATCGCGGGCAGGTGTACCTTAGGAGGCCCTCTCATGAAGATTTCTCATTGGCTCATCGTCGCTAGCTTTATCGCTCCCGTCTTTGCTTGCTCCTCATCGGACGACAACAAAAAATCCAATACAAATCCTGGCGAGGGAGGAAGTGGCGGCTCCGGTGGTGGCGTCCTTGTTGGTGGCTCCGGCGGCGGCAGCAACACCGGCGGCGGCAACACTGGTGGCAGCAACACTGGTGGCAGCAACACTGGTGGCGGCAACACTGGCGGAACCGGTGGTGGCTCCAGCAGCGCTTGCGGACTTAGTTTCCCTGGCGCCCCTGCCGCGTGCAACTCGTGCTTCCAAGACAAGTGTGAAAACCAATGCGTGGACGTGCAGTCTGACCCGGATTTCAATGCCTATCAGGGCTGCCTGGGAAGTTGTGCTCAAGGAGACACGCAGTGCCAGAACGACTGCGATAAGCAATTCCCAGACCTGGCCGCCAAGTTCGACACGTTCGTTTCTTGCATTAGTTCCCAATGCGCGAATGAATGTGGTGCTGGCGGATGCATCATCTCGATGACAGATCCGACATGTGGAGGTTGTGCCACGGCAAACTGCAACGACGTTTGCGAGACGTACTCTGAATTGCCAAACGCTGTGGATCACCTCAACTGCGTCATTGGCTGCAATGACAATGATTGCACGAAGGGTTGTGATCAGACCTACCCCGAGGAAGGCAAAGCGCTCGATGCGTACTTCGCTTGCCTTGGAGACAAGTGCGACGATGAATGCCCTGGATTCGGTCCTTCTTACCCGATTTGCGACAGCGGACTCGCGATGGGCAATGAGTCGTGCGCCACGTGCCTGGGCGATAGCTGCTGCAATGAGGTCAAAGCATGCGAAGCTGACCAAAACTGCCTTGCTTGCATCACCGGCACCGGTGGAACGAACTGCGAGAAGGACCCGAAGATGGCTGCCCTCGAAACCTGCTGGGGACAGCATTGCGAATCGGCCTGCAAAACCACCGGCAAATGCACCATCGGCTTCACCGACCCGAGCATGGCCGCCTGCAACGACTGCATGAAGGCCAAGTGCGAAAAGGAATGCATCGACGCTTCTGACGCTGACGGACTCAACGCCTATCTAAAATGCGCTCAAGGTTGTACGGACCAGGCCTGCTTGGATAACTGCGGTACCCAATATCCCGCGGCAGCGGCGGCCATTGATGCCCTCGATTCCTGCCTCGAAGCCAAGTGCAAAACCGAATGCACCACCACGCCGTGATGCAACTTGAATGACGCGGGTTCGGAAATCACCATACCCGCGTCTTTCCTCTCCTCTCCTTCCCGTTATCGTCTGTGGAATCGCGATTCACCTCGTAGCTAGGACTCCCTATCCCATCGCACGAGCACAGTCAGATCCGATCGACACCGTACTTATTTCTCCCGGGGCAAGCGCCCGCACGCTTTCGGGCCATCCGCTGACCTTGAGGGTGCCTGGCCCCGAGCTGATCCTTTTTCCTCGAAGCGTTTTCACCATGGGTTCCTCACGGCAAGAGGTCCAATTGGCCCTACAAATATGCCAACGAGAGCCTTTGGGAAACGAGTGTCGGGCAGAGATGTTCGAAAACGAATTGGCTGCTCATCGCGTCGTTCTTTCTCCCTTCTGGCTCGACCGCACAGAAGTCACGGTGCAAGCCTACCAACGTTGTGTGGACGCTGGAGTCTGCTCACCTCCTCCCTATTCTCGTGGCGCCCAAAGATTCGATGCGCTTTCTCTGCCCGTATCGTTGGTTTCATGGGAAGACGCTCGGACTTTCTGCCACTTCGTGGGTAAGCAACTCCCCACCGAAGCGCAATGGGAACGTGCGGCCCGTGGTCTATCAGCCAGGCGCTTTCCTTGGGGCCAACATATCGCGACACGAAGGGCCAACCATGGCACCTGGGCAGCGGACAACACCGACGCTTCCGACGGCTTCGCCGAACTGGCGCCCGTCGGATCCTTTCCCCAGGGAAGAACTACCGAACAAGTCGACGACCTCGCGGGGAATGTCGCCGAATGGGTCTCCGACGTGTATGAAGACGGCTACACCAACAAGC
>MWCO01000028.1 GCA_002070115.1 Deltaproteobacteria bacterium ADurb.Bin207 | reverse complement strand
CCCTTTGTCTCCAACAGCTCTTGCAGGGGACCCTTTCGTATTGGATTTGGGGCTCCCGTGGGGTTGGTGATGACGTGGGGATCGACAAAAATTTACTCTTTTATTCCAGCTTGTTACACGCGCTTCATCGGCTAGCTTCATTCCTTCTGCTACGAGTTGGACTCGTTCAAGCCCTCTGCCGATGGTTGTGCTTCCGGGCGGTCCCCCAGATGACTTGCCGGTGTAGCCACCAATCTCGGCAATGTGGGTCACGGCTTGCCCGATGGTAAGGCTCCGAGCCGCGACGCGCACACGACCGTAGCGTCGCTTCAGCGCGCACACCGCCTTGATCTCGTAGTCCGATAACTCGGTGCTTGCCGGCCTTTGCGGCTCGGTGCGAGCAAGGGTTTTACAGGGATGGTCAATCCATAAATCTATGAAAATGTTCATTAAGTTGAACATAGAGCCAGAACTCAGCCGCCCGCAGGGGCAAGGGAAGCCGTAAGGCCAGCGCATGGCGTGCAGAAGTCAGCAGAGGCCAAAGTAGCCGCGCCACAACGCGGTGAACGGGCCGAACAGGAAGTGACGAACCGGAGCCAAACGTTCGATGCGTGAAAAAGACCCAGACAACAAGGTGAAATTCCCGAACGACCCGGGGCAGCAGATGGCGGAACCGTCGAGAGCCGAGGCTTCGCGGGTCAAGCACGCACGGCACGGGAGGAACAACCCGGTGACGAGACGCTAGTGCTCATCCAGGAGGTGTTGCGACGCGAAAACATGCGCAAAAACCGGCATGGGATTCGTGAGCCTTCTGGCTGAACATCAGCTCCTTGTGAGCAATTCGTGAACCGCCGTCTGCCGAACGGCATAGCCGGTGGTGTGGGGGTGGTAACGGTCCCGGGTTACCCGATTACGTCATCGTGATGTTCCCGGCTACCGATGCCGGGACTGCCCATTTCATGGGGGCCGTTATCGCACATTGTTATACCCTGCAGCGCGTTCGGGACGTAGATCGGCTGGAGGGTCGAGGTCCTCGAGCACAGAACGCGGGCCACCGTCGGCAGCGCCCTCCTCAACGAGCGGACAACTGAGCAAGCGCATTGCACACGCTGCGCGCGAAGACGAGATGTTGTACGCCGTTACCCTCCACGGACAGCTCGATGATGTCGGCCGGTTCGGCCGTCCCGGCGAAACCCGCCCGCGATTCGACGTTCTCCTTGATGCAGCGTACCCGGAGCTGGCCGGGCTGCAGGCGCAGCGGAGGCGCGCCCTCGGTGCGCAGGATGAGGCTGCCTTGGCGTGTCTTGGCGAGTGTGACGTTCTTGCCGACGCGCTCCATACCTAGCGCGGCCGCTCCGACATCGGCGACACCGAAGTCGAGATGATGGCGACCGCTTGCGTACGTCTCCAGCTCCTCTCCCGGAGACAGGCCGAGATACACCTCCGTCTGGCGACCGCCTCGACCGCGGCTCCTCCACCACCAGTACGCGCCGAACGCCAGCATGAGAACAAGGGCATATGCGATCTGTTGCAGTTGCATGTGTGAATTCACAAATCATTACCTCACCGTCACGACGACGTCTACGACTGCTTGATCACATTCGCGACGGTCCACGCCGTGGTGCTGTTGGGTCGAACAGGCGACGGCAGAGCGGCTACAAACCGGGTACAGAACAGTACCTGTTTTCCCCGTGGCGGGACCGCAGCATCATTGTAACTCATTGAATTTGCAGAACTTTACTCCTTGAGCCTGCGCAGGGGGTCAACGAGTCGGTGATTCGAATCCACTCGCCCCGACTGAAAGCCCGCTGAAGATTCAGCAGATTTTGGTTTTGTGGTCGCTTGCTCCTCACGAAGCCACGAAAACAATATTACGGATACGCCTCCGCGCCGGCTACCTCCCCTCGGCTCGCCAGAGTAGCATCCCGACATGGCTTTTACCGCGTTCCAACAACGATGCCCCCAAATTCTCGCGGCGTGCCCCGAACTACAAGCCTACCAGGAATGGTTGAAGACCCAACGCACCCCATCGTCACGCGATTATCTGTTCAGCCAGACGCGCGTTCGTTTCGAGCCTCGCAAACAAGACGTCGTTTCTCTTCTTCCGGGCTTGTCGGTGGCTCACAAAAACAAACGCACCGTATTGATCAGCGCTCGTCCGTTTCACGAAATCGTGTTGGATGGTGTGACGGTTCAGCAAGCGGAGCGGATCCTGCGCGCCTTCGATGGGCAGCGAACCTTGCTCGAAGCACGGTGGGATTCGGGCGTATCCCCCGGCTGTTTTGCCAGCTTTCTCCGCGCCTCGTTCGGGTGGGTGGTCTTCGCGCCGGCCGCGATCGCCCAGCTCGAAAACGATCTTTCCGGCACCGAAATCACACGATTTCCCACTGTCCCTTACGGGATAGAACGAGCCTATTGGGAGAATATGATCGACGTTCGTGCGTATGCGCGTTTGCATCTCGAAGCGTTATCGAGCACCGCGGATGTCCTTCGTCTGTTGCGGGAGTTGCATGTCTTGGCGTTGTTGGGGCGGCACCTGAACAGCTTCTACAAACCTGCGAGCCCCATCGCTGATCAGACCGTGGCGCCCGGCGCGCTGTACCTGGATATGCCGCGTCTTCTCGAACGCGGGGAAAGAACCATCTTTCTCGATGGTCCGAGGGTCAACGTATCGCTGCTCGGTGGGCAGGCCTATCACGACGCTTTGTACCGTTCGTTGGATGATGCCGAAGCTCTGGCTCCAAGCCGGATATTTTCATCGGGTGGGGTTGATTGGGGGCGAGTTGTGACGGCTCGGTCGGAAAAAGATGATTCTTTCGGTCCGTGGTTTTGTCCTCCGCGACCCATCGTGGACCGGCATTGGGATAAGCTTGCGGGGGAGCTGATGGGGGCGGTCAAAGCCGCGAGCAATCGGAACATGCAAGCGATGACCGATGGCTTGGCTTCCTTTCATCAGACCTTCGTTCGGCTTCATCCTTTTCATTGCGCCAACCAATCCATCGCGATGAACCTCGTCAACGCGGTGTTGACAATGGCGCAAGGCTTCGGAATTCCTCATCTTATCTTGGATCTCCTGGCGTTGCGTCTGTCGGAAACGGCATATCGGAAGCTATTGGCAAGGGCGGTACGAGCCTACGGCGTGGGAGGAATGGATGCCCCGAGCCGGCTCAGCACGCTCATGGCGCGCAGTGCCGCCATGAATGCCGTGGTCGAGGCGATGGCCGGTGGCTCTTCGCAAGAACAACACGCGGGCCGATTGGCCGCGGACGATGCGGGGTGGGCTTTGTTGTCGGATTAGGGTGCGATTTCCAGGCAAGGGGACAGCCAGCTTGGGGCGGCCCCCAATTCCTATTTCTAGTTCCTAGTTTTAGTTATGATTTTAATTCTAATTTTAGCTACTTGTTTTGGTTTGTTTTTGCGAACTGTGTCCCAACCTGGCCCTCTCCCCGCCATAGCTAACCGAAAAGGGAAGGACCGGGGACAGATGCACCCAAATCGGGAAAGGATACCTTTTATCACTGCGAATAATGGAATTATGTGAAGGATTTATATTGCCAAGCGAAACGGATCTGAAAACCAGGAACTAGGAACCAGGAATGCGAATTAGATATTAATATTACACCCTACTATTCCCGTGGTCCTTCGTTGTACCCACGAGGACGGTACTTCGGATCTACCCCGTTGTTTTCTTCCCCGTGGTTGAAAATATCGTTGACGAGGTACTCGAGCCACGAACCCGGGTGTTTTTTGGACATCGTCAGAAGTTCGTCGCGGTGGTCCTCCAACGCCACTTCATCCCAGAGGCACTGCAGGGATAGGGCGATCAGGTTTGGGTCCCCCGGCGCTTTTTCGAAACCTTGTTGGTAATAAGGCCACGCTTCTTCGGGCCGGTGCAGACGGCATAAGGTATCGCCCAGGTAGATATAGGCCATGGGCCAAGAGGGAGCGAGCGCGAGTGCTTCCTTGTTGGCATGCAAACGGATGTCGAGCCTGCCCCTTGCGCCCCACATGACCGAATAATTCAGGTGTGCCTTGGCGCTTCTGGGGACAGCCTTTCGGGTAGCGTCCCAGAAGGCGAGATCGTCGGCGTAGTGAAATGCGTGGGTTCGTGCTCTGGCAGCTTGAAAGGTCAAAAAAGCGGCGCAAATGCCCACGGCAAGGGCGCCATGCCACCGTTGGCGTGTGGATTCGTACAGCCACGTGAACCCCGCGGCGAGAGCCAGGCTGGAGCCAATGACGGGAAAATACCAGAAGCGCTCCGCGCGAACCGTTGGCAAAAGCACGGGGATATTCGAATGCGGAAAATAGGCTACCACCACCCACATCAAGCCAACCGCTCCGAGCATGCCGAGCATCGGCAGGCGGAGTCGGGCGAGATTGGGGTCGAGTTCTTTGCGCGAGCGACCCGTTGAACCGCAAAGAAGTCGAAAGACTCGGCGTTCTATCCACCAGGCGCGAATGGCTAGCGCGATGGCGATGATGGGTATGAGGACGAAAGCCGCGGCTCCGAGCACATTTTCTACTTCGAAAAGGTGTTGGGGTACGGGCTCCTGGGGCGCCGAATAATCGCCGGAGAGTTGCCGGGGAAATACGACCTGCACCAATCCTCGAAAGAATACGCGCAACGCACCGGCGGTCTGGTACTTGATGTTGGGAGCATCGACCAACGGGTTGTTCAAGGGATCTCGGGGAAGAGGAGCCTGATGAAACCATCCTCGAAACCAATGCATTCCGTGCTCGAGCAAGTTGGCGGTCTCGGGCAGAGGCGTGCGCAACTCTTCCGGCATGGGTGCGGGAAACCAGAGCTTGCGCAAATAAACGTAGAGCACGAGCGCTCCCGCGGCACCCGTGAAAGCCAGCGTGCCGCGAAGCCATCGCAACGGGCGTCGCTCATGAGTCAGAGGAGCAAAAACGAAAGCGGCAAAAGGGATGAGAGGAATGCAAACCAACGCGCTTTCTTTGGAGAACAAGCCAAATACGACTGCCGCAAACACCGTGAACGGCATCGCCCACATTGGTAGACGCAAAGACAGCAGCGCAAGGGACGCTCCCAGCCCTCCCATCACATCGGCGATACCCACGACTCCACTGACGGCTTCGGTGAGCACGGCACTGGTGACAAAGATCGTTCCCGTCAGCCAAGCGAGCCCGCGACGTCGTGTAATGCCGTGGACCACGCATACCAGCACGGCACCGTTGGCCGCATGAAAAAGGACGTTGAGCCAATGAAATAGCCACGGTTGCATGACCGGTGGATGCGGTTGTGTGGGCAGGATAGCGAGCGCAAACAACCCGAGTCCGCCGACGACAGCCGTGGGAAGGGCGATGACGGGCAGGAGCAGGAGCAGCAGGGCGGCGACTCCGGCGCCTCCCGAAAGGGTGAACAACCAACCGAGCGAGCCGGAAGCTACCAAGCTTCCCACAAGCACGGCCGCTGCAGCCGTTGCCCAGCGATTTCGACGGCTTTTCGCTCGTGTGATCTGGATCATGAGCGCGGCGAGGGCTGGACCCCCGATGAGCAATCCAGCCAGGTTCGGCCAACTGAACCATCCGGGACGATGGGCTGGACGGCGAGCCTGGATGGCGATGGGCTCCAGTCGTTGAAGGGTCCAATTGACGCCGTGGGTCAGCGCTTTTTGTCCGTCCCACACCCCACGCCATACGAAGTTGGGCAGGGGGCGATACGAACCGACGCTTCGATCCGGAGGCAGTCCCCAGAAGTCCCTTCGGACCGCGTCGGCAAAATTGAGTTTGGTGCCATTGACGTAGGGGTTGGCGAGAAGGGCTTCCTGTTCATCGAAAATATAGTTCGAGGTCAGGCTTCGGGTGAAAAGCAGCGCGGACAGGATGAGCATGGGCACCATCGCTATCCAGAACGAGGGGGCCTCTCCCACGAAATATTCCGCGAGCCACGTCCACAGGCTTTGGATACTCCCCTGTTTTCGAGGCACGGCCGTGCTCGTGGCGGGAGAGGGGGGGAGGCTCGATTCCCTATCGTTCACGCGGGACCCGTAGATAGGCAAAAAGATCGATCGTGAGTGCAACGTTGGGCTTTTCCGTCATGAATATGTATTTCATTGCGCATGGCGACCCATCAAAGCGCGTCATCGTTGGAATACGAGCCGAGGATGCGTCTGGTTACCACTGGCGGTTGAATTTTGACAAATCCGTTCGAAGCCCAACGCAAAGGCAGCAAAAAAAACACGTTTCACCTGCCCGTTCGTAGCGCGAACGGCTCGTTCCGCAAAGGGCGAAGGACAAGGGGCGGTCGAGGCATGATAAGCCATGGATCGGCTCTATCCTCTGGCCCGGGTAGTGGTAGATTGGCTCGCCCAAGAAGCCGGCTTTCCCAGGCTTTGCTACCATGGACAACAAGCAATTCGGCTCCTGTCGCGTTACCAATGCCCTTGCTTCGGGGCATGTCACGGAGGTGTTTCGCGGTGTGCAGCATCCTCTTGGGCGTGAAGTAGCGATCAAAACGCTGAAGCCTTCGATAGCGCCCACGTCTCCCTTTGCTCTGTCGCTGGAGCGGGAGGCACGGATTTTATCCCATCTGCGTCATGACAATATCGCGCGCATTCTGGACCATGGCCGCGACGGTCATGCGATGTGGTTTTCCATGGAGTATGTCGATGGGCTAACCCTTCGGCAATTGTTGTCGCGTGTGGAAAAACTCGATGTGCCGTGTGCGGTGGCGATTGCTGTCGAACTGGCCCGAGCGCTTTCCCATGCTCATGCGAATGGGGTGATTCACTGTGACGTTCGTCCGTCTAACGTTATCGTGGGGCGCGATGGTCGGGTGGTTCTCATCGACTTTGGGGCTGCGTATGCCGAAGCGATGCCCACATCACCCGAGCCGCTCGACGTCAACGCGGCATTGGCCGCTCCATCGTATATGTCACCGGAGCAAATCCTTGGTGAGACGGTCGATCCGCGAAGCGATGTTTTTGCCATGGGGGTGGTGCTCTATGAGCTGCTTTCGGGGCGTCGTCCGTTTGAAGCTACCGATCAGCGAACGCTGGCGCATTGTGTGCGTCACGATGAGCCGAAGAGTTTGGATCGAGCCACGACGCCCAGGGCGCTGAGTCAGATCGTGGCGCGATGTCTGCAGAAGCTGCCTGCGGATCGCTATGCTTCTGCCAAAGAACTTTGCGCCGCGCTGGAAGAGGCTTTCGGCAACTTGTCTTCCTCACCTCGGCGTCAGGTCATCACGGCGGCGTTGGTTCGGGCGCGGATCATCGATCGTCCTGTGTATGTGGACGAGGATCCCGCGGATCGGCCTGGGGATTTGATGGTTACACCGAGTGTGATGCCTGCGCTGCGGCTCCAACTCATGATGCTTGCTTTGCTCGTGGTGGGAGGAGTAGCGATTCATTTCGTATTTCGTTCGGAGATCGAGGCGCAGGCCACCTCGGGTCAAGGCACGCTGTTGTTGGTTCCCGCCCGAGCCGGATCCCTGCTCGTGGTGGCGCAGCCTTGGGCTCATGTGCTGGTGGACGGTTTGCAGGTGGAAACCACGCCTTTTGCCAGACCCATCCCGCTTTCTGCCGGGTTGCATCATGTGACGCTTCGTCATCCGAATGCGCCGGACGAACGTCGAACGGTGCAAATCAACCCGGGGGAGCGAGTGCTTCTGGATGTGGTCATGCAGGTGCGAAAACCCCCGAAACCGGAGAGTTCAGTACCGGCACCGCTGCCTTCCGCCTCGACGCCCTAACGTCATGTTCCGGCGTTACGTGAACTCGAGTCCGGAAAGCCGAACGTAATCGGGTCCTGGTCCGGGTCGAAGTCGCAGAAGTCTTTTCGCTCGCCTTCTTCGATGGTTTCTCGTTTTTTCCCGAAACAATACGGGCAAGCCAGATGCTCGCTGGCATCTTTACTCGTATGGTTGCGCAGGCAAAAAACAGGTTTGGGTGCGTTGTCTTCAGCCATATCGATCCAAGCTTGGTGCCGGGACATGGGAAGGTCAAGCGCCAGGCGAAGGGTCGTCTTTGATGGTGTAGCTCGGTGGGGCGTAACCGGCGGTCAACCATCTCGAGCGAGGGCCAATCGATCGACATCGTCTCGTGCAACGGGGCTGGCGTCCTTGGGCCCGTGGCATTAGGGTGCGCTCGAACTCATTCGGCAGAGGGTTGAAGCTAGGGCCTCTGGTAATATCGGTTCGGGGTGAAGCTTTCTGTCCCTTGGTGCTGTCGGTTTCGCAAGGAGAAGAACCATGTCGGAAATTACGGCGGTCATTGCACGCGAAGTACTCGATTCTCGGGGTAACCCGACGGTTGAGGTAGAGGTTATGACGGATGGTGGCTTCGGACGGGCGGCGGTTCCCTCCGGTGCTTCCACGGGGGAGCATGAGGCTCTCGAACTTCGGGATGGGGACAAAAAGCGGTACTTGGGAAAAGGGGTTCAGACCGCGGTCAAAAATATCGAAACCTCGCTTGGACCCTCGATATTGGGGCTTGATTCGCTGGATCAGACGGCGGTTGACAAGGTGATGTTGGATGCCGATGGCACCGACAACAAGAACAAGCTTGGGGCTAACGCGCTGTTGGGAGTGTCGATGGCGGTAGCTCGTGCGGCGGCGGATACGGTTGGTTTGCCGTTATGGCGATACTTGGGTGGAATCTCGGCTCGCACGCTTCCCACGCCGATGATGAACATCATCAACGGTGGAGTCCACGCAGACTCCGGACTCGAAGTGCAGGAGTTCATGATCGTGCCTCACGGATTCTCCAATTTTCCCGAGGCCTTACGCGCCGGTGTCGAAGTCTTTCACTCCCTCAAGAGCCATCTGAAAAAGGATGGACTTACGGTTTCCGTGGGCGATGAAGGTGGTTTCGCTCCCCGTTTGACTTCGAACGAAGAAGCGATCCAACGCATCATGCGGGCGATCGAAGGCGCCGGATACCAGCCGGGCAAACAGATCTCCATCGCCTTGGATGCGGCGGCGAGCGAGTTTTATAACAAGGAAAATAAAAACTATACCTTCGATAAAAAGACGGTTTCTGCCGACGCGCTCGTCGATATCTACAGCCAGCTCTGCGAAAAATATCCCATCGTTTCCATCGAAGATGGTTGCCACGAAGATGATTGGGACGCGTGGAAGAAGCTTACGGACAAGGTTGGCAACAAGGTGCAGCTCGTGGGCGATGATCTATTCGTCACCAATCCCAAGCGATTGATCATGGGCATCCAAAAGCAAGTGGCCAACGCCATCCTCATCAAACTCAATCAAATCGGAACTGTCACCGAAACCTTGGACACCATTCGTCTTGCCGCAGCTCACGGGTATGCCTCGGTGATTTCCCATCGTTCCGGTGAAACGGAAGACGCGTTCATCGCGGATCTAGCCGTGGCCACCAATGCCGGACAGATCAAAACCGGATCGTTGTCGCGCTCCGATCGCATTGCGAAGTACAACCAATTGCTTCGCATTCATGAAGAACTGGACAAGGGCGCCGTGTATCTCGGTCACCGCGTCTTTGGCTGCAATAAGTTCTAATCGTGTGATTTCGATCGTCCTTGGCTCAGACGATCCGCTAGATGGATGGCTTCCCACAAAGACCCCGCATCAGCTTTTCCTTGGCCCGCAATATCGTAAGCGGTGCCGTGGTCCACACTGGTTCGAATGATCGGTAGCCCTGCTGTTACATTGACGGCATGGCCGAAGTATCGAAGCTTCATGGGAATCGTACCTTGGTCATGGTACATGGCCACCACGCCGTCGTAGCGCCCTCCCATGGCAATGCGAAAAGCACTTTCCGCTGGGCAGGGGCCGTCGACGATCGCTTCGAATCCTTGCTGTTTTACCCATGCTTTGGCGTCTTGCACCGCGGGTTCGATCACGTTCATCTCTTCGTCGCCAAGCATTCCTCCTTCGCCAGCATGAGGGTTCAACGCGCAAATGAGGACGCGTGCGGGTTGGCATCCCAGTCGTGCCAGCAGTACGACGGTTTGTCGTGTGGCATGGGATATCGATTCGATCGTCAAGCAGGAGGATACGTCACGCAAGGGCAGATGAGTCGTGACCAAAGACACGGCAAAGGAGTCGGCCACGAAAACCATGACGGGAGTTCCCTGTCCGATTCGACGAGCGATATGTTCGGTATGTCCTTTGAAGGAATCGGCGCCTGGGGCGCCACTTGTGGCGATCACTTCTTTGGATACGGGTCCTGTCACCAAGGCGGCGGCTTTGCGTGCGAGGACCCAATCGGTGGCGAAGTCGATCCAGGTGAGTTGAGCGGCACCACCGGCCATCGATGGGCGTCCTGGTTTTCGTTCGTCGGCATGCAAGGGTGCGACGGGCTCGAGGATGGGAATCGGAAGGTTTGAATTGTCATCATGCGTGCGGTGGCCCACGATGCGATCGACATCGAGGTCAAGGCGTGATGCGGCTGCGGCAAGAGTCCCTCGATCACCCACGATGCGGCAGTCCAAACCCTTCTGGCGGGCTTGAAGGACAGCGCGCAGAGCAATTTCTGGCCCAACCCCCGAGGGGCATCCCATGGTGACGAGGATGGGCATCGCGGAGTCAATGGTTTGCATTGGGTTCACCTTTTTTTGCTACTCACCGTAATGCCGACGATCGCAACGGTCGGGCATCCAACCCTGGTCGGAGTGGATTGCCCTGCTCTTCTGTTGATCCATACGCCACCGGATGCGGCGACATCGAAGTCGACATGCTTGACCCGTCGAAAGATTTCAGAGCCGTTGCCGATGATGTTCGCACCGGAAATAGGCGCGGTGATGCGTCCGTTTTCGATGAGAAAGCTTTCCGTAAGAGAACAAACGAAGTCTCCGCTGGAAATATCGATCTGTCTTCCATCAATGTGCTTGGCACGTTTTCGAATGTAGTCCGCTCCGAGGCGATACCCAATGGCTTCATGCGACAGGATTCCGCTATCTCGGGTGCGAGAACGATATCCAATGTGCCGGCGGGAGCGGAGTGCGTTTGGAATAACCCCAGCGCTTGATACGCTGCGATTTTTGCGTGGGTTCCGATGCCATGAGGCTCGAAAATGAAATGGTACGTTCGATATCCGCGCCCATGGGAGCCCGTGATGCGCATGTCGTAGTGTTCGCATGCAGTGCTGCTAGGGAAGTGAACCATCGGATGGACATCGCGAATGACGGCACCGTCACTCGATGCGATGACCATGGCACGAACGGTTGGCGTGAGATTGGTCTGTGCTTTGGGGATATGCAGGGGTGCTGTTGTGGGGCGATTTCGCAAACGTGGGCGAATTATCTTCGACGCAGTAGGAGCCGCGGGATCGATATTCAGAAAAAGGTCAGCTTAGTTTTCTCGCTGTTCCAGCGCTTTACGAAGCAAGCGGTTGCGGATGTCCTCCTTGATCGAGAGTGAGTCGTTGGCAACGAAAGCGGTGGGTTCCGGACAGGGGGGCATGGGACGGAAGACTGTAGCGTGGCGGGGGCAGGGCTGTGCGGGTTCGGGGGGGTGTCATGCGGTGGAGCGGGTATGGTGAGGGAAGGTGGTTGGGGTGAGCGAGGGGCTGTTGGTTGAACGGGTTGGTGGAAGTTGGCGAAAAAAACGACCCCACGTTGGTTGTCACGCCATGTCATATCATGTCATATACGCCATGGTTCAAAGCGCTCTGCCAACTAGAAAAACAGGGAATATTGGGTTGTGAAAGAGCCAATTGCCGTGGGTGATGCGCTTGGGCTGGCGGATGTGGTTGTGATGTTTCATGGTTGATGAGCGCGTTCATTCGATCGTGAGAAGCCAACCGTTACCTTTGCAAGGCATGGGTACTCGTTGGGGACTATACTTATCGAAGGTCGTCGTTTCTGCCCATTCGTTGTCCTTGCGGCTTTGGGATGGTGCATGACGAAAGACCTGCACTTTCCTTGACGGATCCTTATGGGAACCCGTAGATTTCCATGAATGGCCGCGCGCTGTGAATGTTGTTCCTGCGGCCCTCTCCGGAGTCCACGCTACCGTGCTCACCGACCGAGAAAAGGTCCTCCAGACTGCCCAGAAGTACGTCGAGAAGAAGCGGTTTGACCGAGCTATCGCCGAGTACCAAAAGATTGTCCGGGAGGATCCCAACGATGCGCGAACGTTGTTGAAGATCGGTGATCTTCAAGCGCGGACACAGGATTTCGATGCGGCGATCGCCACCTACGAGCGGGTAGCGCGCTACTATGCGGCGCAGGGGTTTTTGCTCAAGGCCATCGCCGTATACAAACAGATTCGGGAGAGCATACGCAAGCAGCCCGCCGAACTGACGGAGAAGTACGCGCACATCATCCCGCAGTTGGCGCAGCTTTATCAGGACCTTGGGCTGACGAGCGATGCGCTTGCGGCCTACGACGAGTATGCGGCTCACTTACAGCGTTCCGGTCGAAATCATGAAGCCATCGAGATCTTTCAGAAGATCGTCGAAATCAACGGCAACAATCCACTCACACGATTGCGATTGGCCGAGGCTTTGTTGGGGCAAGACAGGACGGACGAGGCGTTGAGTCAGTACTCGATGGCTTCGGAAATTCTGCTCGGGATGGGCCGAAGTGACGACGCGTTGAAGGTGATCGAGAGGATGCTTTTTCAAAAGCTCGATCCGGCGTTGGCGCGTCGAGCGGCGGAAATCTATCTCGATCGTGGTCGTGATGACGATGGCATGCAGGCTCTTTCGAAGCTGCAGATTTGCTTTCAAGCGGACAATCGAGATCTCAACACGTTGATGTTGCTTTCGAGAGCGTTTGAAGCGATTGGGCAGGCACCGAAAGCCACGGAAGTGCGCAAGGAGATCGCGCGAATCGCAAGAGACAAGGGCGAGTTTGCGATTGCGAAAGAAGCGGCGCAAGCCTTGATCAAAGAGGCGCCCGAAGACGAAGCGGTGCAAGCCCTGGCGCGCTCGATTCTCGCGGCAGAGCGCGCATCGGCATTTCCTGCGCCTCGTTCCGAGCCGCCTCCGTCGGTGCAGGTTTCGACGGTAACGTCCGAGGACGCCGTGATCGAAGTGTCGGAAGAGGCCGTTGTTTTCTCCGATATGGTGAGTGTCGAACTGGAAATCGAATCCAGCGATGCGGCCGAACCCGAAGGGGTCCTCGAGGTTAGTGCGGTTCACCAAGAGGACTTTGGGCTTGGTGATGGGTTTGAGGAGTTGGAGCCTTTGACGGATACCGAGGTTGGCGTTCGGCCCACGATGGACGAAGCTCCTCGGTCCATCCGAACGGTTCGTGTTCCCGAAGCTCTCGAGCCTGTCGAGGAAGTGGGTATCGAACCTTTCGACATGGCGGCTTATGCGCAGCAAGTCCTTGCGAACGCGAGCGCATTTCGAAGTCACCACTTGATCGACCAGGCCATTGAAACCTTACGGGCTGGTTTGGATGTGCAACCCGACGCTTTCGATCTGCGGTTTGCGTTGAAAGAAATGCTCATCGAGGCCGGGGATTATTCGAGCGCTTGCGAAGAACTCATGATCATCGCGGGCATGTATCTCAAGGCGCAAGACGTGCAATCGGGTGCACAATTGTTGTCCGAAGTTCTTGCCCTCGATCCCCTCCATATCGGCGCACGAGACCTTTTGGTTCATCTTGGGTATGACATTTCTTCGTGGACGGATAGGTCTTCTCGTTCGGCGATCGACAGTGTTCCGCATTCCACCTCTGATTTCATGCAGGAGGTTGATTCGTTTTCCGGAGGTTACGAACGAGCCGAACCGTTGCCTTCCTATGACTTGGAAGAAATCAATCCTTCTTATGCCATGTCATCGGTTCCTGCCGCGGAGCAGGCTGATTATTCGTCGCTGTTGACGGCCGATGATCCTTTTGCAGCGATGGATGGAATGCAGCGAATGCCATTCCAAACGCTGCTCGATGATCCTTTTGTGGAAAAGGAACCGCTGCCGAGTTTCCCGTTGTCGGATGAGGATCGGGGGCCAGAATCGATGGATGACTTGCACATCGGTTTTGCTGCTCCTTCCTCGGTGAGAGAAGATTATTTCGGTGCTGAATTTCAGCAAGACGCCTCCGGTTTCGGACAGGAGGATTCGCATTCACCTCGCGTCGAAGCGACCGATATATCGCTTTCGCCTCTTGCGGGAACCAGAGGGTTTCGCGGAGGGGATTCTCTCGAAGATGCCCTTGAAGAAGCGGATTTTTTTGCGTCACGGGGACTATTCGAGGATGCGATGGGGGTGCTCGAAGAGCAAATGGGGCGCTTTCCCAATCATCCATTGCTGTTGGAGCGTGCAAGAGAGATCGCTGAAGCCATGGCCGGGGAAGCCAGCGACGATCATAGGCAGTCTCAAGCTCCATATTTGGAGTCAGCGCATGACAATGCTTTCGACATTGCCGCTTCGCTCGAACAGATGGATGTGGAGCCGTTCTCACCGCAACCGCAGATTCCTGAAGGTTTTGGCAAGCCAGTGGATGTGGAGGAGGTTTTCGCCAAGTTCAAGGAAGGTGTGAAAGCGCAGGTTTCGGAAAGTGATAGCCAAACCCACTACGACTTGGGGATGGCCTACAAAGAGATGGGGCTTCATTCCGATGCCATCGCCGAATTCACGATGGCCGCGAGAGATGCAAAACGCGAGTGTGTATGTTGGTCCATGATCGGGTTGATTCGCACCGAAATCGGGGACTTGGATGGCGCGATCGAAGCCTTCATCCGCGGCTTGCACGCGGAGCACAAGACCGTGGAACAAGAACTCGCGCTGTACTTCGAACTTGGCGCCATCTATCAGTCTCGGGATAACCCACAAGAAGCGCTGTACTACTTCGACAAAGTGATGAGACGGGATCCGGGGTTCCGGGACGTTTCCCAACGTGTTCGAACGTTGCAGCCATCGACGCAACCGGCTCGACCTGCCGCTTCGGATATGGACGACTTCGATCAGGCTTTTGCGGACTTATTCGACGCAGGCAAACCTTCTCGCTGAACCTGCGTGAGTGGCGAGAAGCGATGGTAGTGGGCGCATTGCCCTGGAGCCGATGCTCGATACGATCGTGATGTGCTTTACACGGGTACCGTAGCGTGCCTGTCGGGCCATGATACGCTACGGTGAAGACCGGATGAGCCATGGGTGTTCGATGAGATTGTGTGCAACACACCGGATTGCCGTTCTGTTATCGACGAGCGTTGTGGCTTGTGGCGGGTATGTCGACAGGGGGCGAAATCTTTACGAACAAGGGCGCTATATCGAATCGGCGGAAGTGCTGCAGCATTACGAGCAGGAGATTGGTTCCGAGCCGCCGTCTCGACAAGCCGAGTACGCAACCTATCGAGGACTATCGATGCTCGTGCTGGGAAACTATGAGGAAGCGCGTCGGTGGATGTTGCAAGCGTACGCGATTGGGCGAACGTATCCCGGGTCGATACTACCGGCTTGGCAGAGGGATCTCGATCGAGGGTGGCGGCAGTTGCAACCTCATCTTTTGTCGCCGCAGGGCCAAAGCGCGCCACCCACGCGCTAAACCGTATGCGGAAAACGTTTAGCCAACGGTTATTCTTTGGCGTCGCCGCGGGCAAAAATCGAAGCCACGAAGTTCAGGACGTCCGTGGCGCTCACCTCGTTGTAGCCGTAGTACTGGATGAGTTTGTCTTTGATGGTATCGATTTTTTCTTGGGTTTTCTTGTCGACCACCGAAGCCACGAGGGTCTTGAGTTTGATGGAGTCTTTCTGATCTTCGAATAGCTTTCGTTGAAGAGCGGTCCGAAGTCGTTCATTGGTTCGCCAATCAAAGCGCTTTCCGTCGACCGCAAGGGCTCCGATGAAGTTCATGATTTCTCGACGGAAATCCTCTTTTCGGTTTTCGGGGATGTCGATCTTTTCTTCAATGGATCGCATGAGTCGCTCATCGGGTTCATCATCTTGCCCGGTATAGCGATTTCGCACCTTTTCTCGGAGTGTGAAGGCTTTGACGTTGTCGATGTAGTTGGAAGCGAGTTTGTCGATCGAGTCATCATCGGCGCTGATGGCGCGCTGCACCTCGTTTTTGACGATGTCCTCGTATTCGAGTTTGACGATACCGATGGCTTCCGCGAAGCGCTTTCGCTGTTCATCGCTGCTGATGAGCGAATGGTGACGCAAACCTTTTTCGAGTTCGTTGAGGACCATGAAGGGATTGATGGTGCCTTCGCCCATGTCGTTGACGAGGACATTGGAGATTTTGTCTTGGACGTAGCGGGGGCTAATTCCCTCCATGCCCTCGCGTTTGGATTCTTTCCGAAGCTCTTTGACGTTGTCTTGTGTATATCCGGGCAGGACTTTGCCATCGTAGAGCTTGAGTTTTTGAATGAGTGACAGGGAATGCTTTTTGGGGTCCTCGAGCCGGGTGAGTACGGCCCACATGGCTGCCACCTCGAGGGTATGGGGAGCGACATGGATGCCGCGCACTTTTTGTGCTGAGAAGTCCTTTTCGTAGATGCGGATCTCCTCGGATAGGCGTGTGATGTAGGGAATATCGATTTTTATCGTTCGGTCCCTCAGCGCTTCCATGAACTCGTTGTTGAGAAGTTTTGTGTATTCCGCTTCATTGGTATGCCCAATGATGACTTCGTCGATGTCTGTTTGCGCGAATTTTTTCGGCTTTATTTTGTGTTCTTGAGAAGCGCCGAGCAGATCGTACAAGAAGGCGACATCGAGTTTGAGAACCTCGACGAATTCGACGATTCCTCGATTGGCAATGTTGAATTCACCATCGAAGTTGAAAGCGCGGGGATCGCTGTCCGAGCCATATTCCGCGATCTTTCTGTAGTTGATGTCGCCCGTCAGTTCGGTGGAGTCTTGGTTTTTTTCGTCTTTGGGTTGGAAGGTCCCGATGCCGATGCGATCCTGTTCGCTCATGACCAGACGGTAGACTCGCACGTGTTTGCTGATCATTTTCGCCCAGTCGCCTTGGTAGGCTTGCAACAAATGGCGGTATATGAAGCGGCAAGCGGGATCGAGATCGCCTTGAACACGAACCCGAAACCGATCGTTGGATAAACCGAGATCGTCGATAGTTTTTTCCCGCCAGGATTGCGGAATGAGACGCAGGGGCTCTTCGTGCATGGGGCAATTCATGCTGTCTTCTTGTGTGGACAGCCCCATTTCCCGCAGGTTGACCCATCGAAATGTGTATAAGGCACCTTCCGGGATTCGCGTATATTGTTCCAAGCCTTTTTTGATCAGGCGAACAATGGTGGACTTGGACGATCCGACAGGCCCGTGAAGTAATACTACGCGTTTTTCCGGACCATATCCTTGGGCCGCGGCTTTGAACACGTGAACCAGGCGCATCAGTGGGATGTCCAGCCCGTAGATGGCGTCGGCCTCATGATTCGCTTCGTCGCGGAAAAAGTTATATCGAACGAGCCGTTTCTTGTTGTCGATGTACTCCTCGGTCCCATGGCTGACGATCATGTCGTACACACGCTGGAACGCGTTGCGCGTGACCTGCGGCTTGTCGCGCACGATTTGGAGGTAATCCTCGAAGGAACCCTCCCAATTCAGATCCCGATACAGATCGTAGTTCTGCATTTTCGCGATCGCATCGACCATGCTCATCTTAGATTCACCCATCGTTAACCTATCCTCATTGATCAGGGTTGGTCTGCTCGACGCTGGATCGCGGTCCAGTCGCCAAAGCTCAGGTGCTCAGTCGCGAGAGGGTGTAAGCATATCAGGTTAGCGACGCCACGAGGGGTTCCGTCGCCAAATCCTCCCATGGCTGCCCCCAAAAGGCGCTCGAGAAGGGATGAGGGGCGTATGATGCGGTCCTTGGCGCGAGGTGGCAGAGAATCCATAAGGGTTGCCCGAGGGGGGATGACAAAACACACCCCAAGGCATCCCAAGCCCGGAACCATGACACCCTAGCTCGGCGGAACCATCCACCGCGCGTGTGCGTGAACAGGTTTTAGAAAAGCGTGCGAATATCCACTTGATTCAGCTTTTTGACCTGAAGGATATGATTGACGGCTCGCACAAGCCTCGTCTTGAGCGGACCGGAAATGGCTTTGCCTTCCAGCGCCGCCTGCATGGCGGGTCGTGTAACCGGCTTTCCCGACTTGGGCTTGACCCGATTCTTTTTCATCTCCTCGGGCATCCCGTCTTCGCTACGACGGGCGATTCGCTCTTTGAGCCGGATAGCGCGATCCTCGGGACGTAGTCGCTCGATCATCTTGGACGCGGCCAGCACGCTACGGGGGTCGATCTTCTTTTCTGTGAGAAAGTCGCTAAACTTCGAAGCCATGCGGTGCTGTCTAGCCAAAACGCTGCCCCAACGCCAGCCCTTCGTGCCCAAATCCAACATCCTGGCTCCCCTTTGCCGTCATCCGTTGTAGCCTCCTGCCCCATGAGTACCCAATCCATCACCGGCCTTCTCGATGAGGCCGTCTCCGCTATCCGCCGTGTTCACGCCCAACGGCCGACCATCGGCGTGGTTCTCGGCTCCGGTCTGGGCGCGTTCGGCGATACCCTCGAGGATGCCTCCCGCATCGGATACCAGGATATCCCCAATATGCCGATGTCTCGGGTCGTTGGACACGCGGGCGTGCTGTCCTTGGGACGCGTCGAAAACGTGCCCGTCGCTTGCATGCAAGGACGTGTCCACTTGTATGAAGGCCACGAACCCGAACGGGTCGTGTTTGGCGTTCGTATGCTCGCCCGGCTCGGTTGTGAAGCCGTGCTGATCACCAATGCGGCGGGCGGCGTACACCCATCATTGCTTGCCGGTGACTTGATGCTCATCATCGACCACATCAACATGACAGGCCGAAATCCTCTTGTCGGCCCGAATATCGATGAGTTCGGCACACGCTTTCCCGACATGACCGAAGCCTACGACCGTGGTCTTTGCGAAGTGGCTCGCAAGGCCGCGCGAATCGAAGGCATCTCATTGCATGAGGGCGTGTACCAGGCCAACCTTGGTCCAACATACGAAACGCCCGCGGAGATTCGAATGGCACGAACACTCGGCGCCGATGCGGTAGGGATGAGCACGGTCCCGGAAGTCATCGCTCTTCGACACATGCAGGTGCGCACCGCGGCCATCTCTTGTATCACCAATCTGGCCGCGGGTATCTCTTCGCATCCTCTCGATCACAAGGAAGTCGAGCAGGTTGCCAACCGTACTCGCGCGGACTTCGTTCGCCTCATCCGACGCTTCGTTATCCTATCCGCACAGGAGATCGCATCGTGAATCGCTCTGCCATCGACTGGGATGCATTGGTCGATGCCGCTACGGACGCTCGATCGAATGCGTATGTTCCGTATTCGACGTTTCCCGTGGGAGCGGCGATCCTTACGGGTTCGGGCCGGATCGTTGTCGGTTGTAACGTGGAAAACGCGTCGTTTGGCCTGTGTATTTGCGCGGAACGAGTGGCTGTCGATACCATGGTGGCAAGCGGAGAAAGAGAAATTCGCGCCATCGCCGTTGTCACGGGAGCCCCTTCGCCCACCCCCCCGTGCGGCATGTGCCGTCAGGTACTCGCGGAGTTTGCCCAAGATATTCCCATCCACTTGGCCTCCACCGTTCCCGGCACCATGGCTCGTACGACATCTTTGGCGAAACTGCTGCCCGATGCTTTCCGTGGTGACATGCTCCCTTCCCACGAAGGAGGTGCATCCTGACTGATTTGATCGTTTCCGACGGCCATATCGTTGCTTGCGATCCCCAAGAAACCGTCGTTCGCGGTGATATCGTCATCCGTAACGGGCGCATTCTTGCGATAGGACCTGACGCGCGTCGGCGTGCTCACGCTTCCGTCGAAATCGTCGATGCCAGCGGATGCGCCATCATCCCGGGCCTCATCCAAACTCACGTTCATGTATGCCAAACGCTGATGCGGGGAATGGGGGAGGACCTTCCGTTGCTCACGTGGCTCCAGAAACGTGTCTGGCCTCTCGAAGCTGCCCACGATGAACGCAGCCTGCACGCGAGCGCTGAACTATCCCTCGCGGAACTCGTGCTTGGGGGAACGACGACGATTCTCGATATGGGTTCGACCCATGGCTACGATGTCATCCTCGATGCATGCCTTCGTTTCGGAATTCGGGTCTTTGGGGGAAAAGTCATGATGGACCGCGGTCGAGGTGTTCCCGGAGCCTTGCGAGAAAGCACCAAGGCAAGCTTGGCACAGAGCGATGCGTTATGCGCTCATTGGGATGGCGCAAACCATGGTCGAATTCGTTATGCCTATGCACCTCGCTTCATTCTGTCTTGTAGCGAACGTCTCATCCGCGAGACGGTCGAACGCATGCAAGCCGGCTCTTTTCTTCATGTGCATGCCGCGGAACATGGCGAAGAAAAAAAAGCCGTTCGTCGCGCTTTCGGCGCTGATGATGTCGATGTGTTGAGCCGCTGGGGCGCAAAAGGGCCGCGGTGCGTGTTGGCTCATGGGGTGCAACTCACCGCTCGCCAGGTGCGGTCCGTTGCCGCCCAAGGTACGCGCGTGGTGCATTGCCCAAGCGCCAATCTCAAGCTTGGATCGGGAATTGCCCCCCTCGATGAACTGATGCAAGCCGGCGTTGCCGTCGGAATCGGAGCCGATGGCGCTGCTTGCAACAACAACCTCGATGCGTGGATGGAAATGAGACTGGCTGGACTGCTCGCCAAACTCCGCAAAGGACCTGCTCGCTTTTCCGCTCAACAAGCCCTGAATCGATGCACGATCGAAGGGGCCCGCGTGCTCCATCTCGAACAAGAAATCGGTTCCCTGGAAGTAGGTAAGCGTGCGGATTTATTGATTATATCTCTAAACTCCTTCGCGCAAACTCCCGTGGTGAACGTCGTCGATACCCTTGTATTCGCCTCAGGGGCTCAACACGTGCGTGACGTCATGGCGGACGGAAAATGGTTGGTTCGAAATCGGGAACTACTCGGGCACGATGCAGACAAGATCATGGCTGAGGCTCGAAACCAGGCCAAACGGCTTCGTCAAAAAGCTGGTCTGGCGTAAAAGCGGTTCGGTCAGCCTTCCAATCCTCGCGCCTCGACTTCTTCGATTTGTAACAACACCGCCGCCAACGCGTTCTTCGCCCGATCGAGCGAGGCTTTGTCGTGATCCCACTTCACTTGCAGCTTCTTCGCTCGCTCTTGTTCCGCCAAAACCAACGCCTCCAACTGGCCGACCTTTTCGACGGAGGCACCGAGCTGAACCTCCAACTCCGAACGCTTTTCACTCAAGTCTCGCTTCGCTTCCGCCAGGGCATCCCTATCCGTAATGATCTTGGCAAGACTCGATTCCAAATCACGAATGCGTGAATCTCGCTCATTTCTCTCGGCTTCCACTTCTTCCGTCCGCTGACGGGCTGCTCGAAGATCCTGCTCCAATCCATCGATCCGAGCATCCTTTTCCTTGGCCCGGGATTCCCCATCGGCCAGCTTCGCTTCTCGATCTCGAACCTGCTCTTGCAATTCCTTGATTTGCGCGTCTCGTTGTTCGAGGCGCGACTGATGATCGCGAACCGAAGCATCGAGTTCATCGATGCGACGACCTCGGTCGCTGACGTTTCCTTCGAGTTCGGAGATACGGGAGTCCCGGGTTTTGATGTCGCTTTCGAGTCCCGCGATCCGGTTGTCCCGGTCGCCGACGTTTCCTTCGAGTTCGGAGATACGGGAGTCCCGGGTCTTGATGTCGTTTTCGAGTCCCGTGATTCGGTTGTCCCGGTCACCGACGATTCCTTCGAGTTCGGTGATGCGCGAGTCCCGGGTCTTGATATCGTTTTCGAGTCCTACGATCCGATTGTCTCGGTCACCGACGATTCCTTCGAGTTCGGTGATGCGCGAGTCTCGGGTCTTGATATCGTTTTCGAGTCCTACGATCCGATTGTCTCGGTCACCGACGTTTCCTTCGAGTTCGGTGATGCGCGAGTCTCGGGCCTTGATATCGTTTTCGAGTCCGGTGATTCGGTTGTTCCGGTCGCTAAGGTCTTTTTCGAGTTCGGTGATGCGGGTAGAAAGGGTTTCCCGTTCCCCTCGGAGGTTGTCGAGGGCCTGGTTGGCCTCTCGTTTTTGTGTCTCTAGTGTCGCGGCGTGTTCTTCGGACTCTCGCAAACGTAGCGCTTCTTGCTCTGTGATGCGGGTATGTTGCTCTTCGATCTGTTGAAGGGACGCGTTGAGTCGTGCCTGTAAGTCAGCGGATTTTTGCTGTTCTTCGCCGTGTTGGACCGTGAGACGATCGATGGACATTCGAAAGTCGAGGGCTTGTTTTTCGAATTCCAAGAGTTTGTCTTGGGTATCAGCTTTTTCTCGTTCGAGGGACAAGCTGACGTCCCTGGCGGCGAGCAGTTCTTTTTCCTTCTGCGACATCTGGTCGCGAAGGGCGAGAATCTCTTTGTCTTTGTTGTTGAGAGCTTCACGAAGATCGAGAAACTCGCGACTGGATACCGTGCCTGTCCGGCCCGGAGGAATGGAAGCTCGTGATTTGAGTTCGTCAATCTGGCGTTGAAGACGCTCCACTTCCGCCGATGCTTGTTCGGTGGATCTGACCTGTTCTTCCAAACGACGGTTGTCAGCTCGCGAAGCGCTGAGGTCTTGTTCGAGCCGGACCGCTTTGGTTTGCATGCGCTCGAGTTCATTGCGCAAGCGTTCCAACTCTTCGGAATGGATGTCGGGTAACGCGGGAATCGTGGCTGGTCGTGTTTCGATGCCTTCTTGCAAGAGCATGGGAGGGACTTCGGTGGACATCGTATCCGCTGCGATTTGCGATGGGGTCTGCAGGGCAGTCTGCGATGGTTTTTGGTCCGACGGTTCCGGTGCATCGAGGAGCCGGTCAAACGCTGCATCGGCAAACTCATCGACGTCCAAGTCATCAACCTCCATCTGGCTTGGGGCTCGTGACGATGGACGAGGTCGCGACGGCGTGGTGGAAACAGCCGTTGTCGCGGGAGCTTTGGGTTCGACGGTTTCGAAGGCTTCCAAGGAGGAACGGTTCATCATTACCGTGTGCAGATCCTCATCATCGTTTTCTTCAAACGAAATATCATCATCGATGATGATGGCGTCTTCGAGGGAACTGGGGCCGGCGGAAGGAGAGATTTCGAGGAACTGCTGAACTCGCTGTAGCAAATCCGCGAAAGCGATCGGCTTGTGAAGGTAGTCTTCCGCTCGGGTTCGGAGCCGACGATGTTGTTCGAAGGTGTCTTTGTTGGACATGCTCGACATGATGATGAGCGGGATGTCTTTCAGACTTGGATCTTTCTTGATCCTGTTACACACGGAAAAGCCGTTGGTGCGCGGTAACTCAATGGATAGCAGGATGAGGTCCGGACGATGGCTCGCAGCCATTTGCAAGCCGATGTTTCCGTCGTCCACGACATCCACTTCGCATCCAAGCGCTTGGAACTCCGTGGTCAATTCGTTGGCGAACGCACCGTCACTCTCAAATACGAGAACCTTCGTGGCCATTCAGGGCTCCTGAACCGTCTGGTGCAACCTCACCAAAAAGGTTGCCAACCCAGTGGGGCCCCAAGAATATCGATCCAGGGCGAGTGCTGTCAAAGAACACCAGGAGTCTGGGCCATTTTGAGGGAAGAAACGGAGAATTGTTCCGTTATTTCCGTGCAAAGCAGCTTTCAGCCATTCGAATCGCCATCGCCGCCTTCCGAAGTCAAGGGAGCCTCATCTTGTTCAGCTCGATCTTCGGTGTCCCCATCGCCAGGCCCCCCATCGGAGCAGCCAGACAACGAAGGATCCAAATCGCAAGCGTTCGGCCAAGAGGTGTCATGAAATATGTCGAAGGAGCATCCCACGGAGACGGAAACAAGGGCTGCGAAAGCTATTCGTCGCGGCATCAAAACACAGTCCTTGCTTGTAGTTGGGTGGGCGTAACCACCCACGCGGTCGATGACTGATTCGGTTGCCCCGCGAGGATCAAGCCGAGGCCTACCCCGACGCCAACCGCCGATCCAACCCACATCCCAAGCGCCGCAGCGTCCCATCGGCGAACCACATCGACCCGATCAGGGTCGCATCGTAGGCTGTGGGCACACACGAAGGCAGAATCCTTCGCCACGTCATCCGCCTTGGCAAACGCGAAATAGCCGCCGATTCCAAGAGCCGCCCCAGCTCCCAACGCCGTCCATGCCACCGTGGAAACCGTACGGCCCGGAGTCTCAGACGCTCGTACCGACGTCATCGCGTGGTTATCCGAAGAAAGACGCTCACGCGGCATCGTGGATTCATGGGAAACGAACAGCGCTTCCGTTCGTCCCGCCTCGAGCGACAGCCGACGATCCAACACTGTCTTTCCAGAGTCTTGGATCGTTACTCGGTGGTCGCCAGGATCGAGTCGAACGACGAGTTTCGAAGATACACGTGGGTAATGCTTCCGGTCGATGCGAACATCGACAACCCGCGATGAAACCTCGATCGTCAACGTCGCTACTCGCTGGCGCAACCGTTCGATTTCCGGACCCACCAATTCCAATACGTCGTCGCTTCCCGAAGAAAGCGCAAGCTGTTGCGCTCGTTCGAAGTTTTCCAAGGAACGTGCGGGCAAACCCAATCGATCTTGACAGACGGCGATATGGAAACGCACCCCCGCCGTGTCTTTGATCATTACGACTTGCTCGAGTTTTTCCAAGGCTTCCGCCCAGCGCAGGTTCGCTTGATCCTCTTCCGCCGCGGCGAACAATCGCTTGGCCTGTTCAACTTCGGATGCCGTTTGTGCATGGGCCACGTGGATCACGAAAACCCATGCGAGCACTAGCCGTCGCAGACCCCAACGAAGCCGTGAATGGAAACGAAGCTCGCGCATCATCGGCATTGTTGAACGACGTCGTGAGTGGGCACCTCAGCAGTGTCGCACAGTTTGTCGTCGTTGTTGCACCGATACAGAGTTCCCGATTGTCCGCAGGGCCGCAATTGCTTGTAACTTTGCGTAACCAACGGACCACAAGTGTTGTCCGATGACGTTGGCGTTTTGCATCGATAACCGTACGTATTATACGAAAAGATCCCGCAATACAGGCATTTCGAGTAGGTTTTACAATCCTTGCAGACGGGGTCATTCGTGTCGTCGAACTGCTTCGTTTCTTTGCCATCGCAATCATAGTCGAAGCTGCCATCACCACGGTGTTCTGGGAAAAAGGCGGTTTGACCCGGTCGCGCGAGATGGTTCAAATCAAAGCAATCATCCATGTTCCGGACGTATTTCTCCCCGGGGATATTCGGTGGCGCATTCTCACAACCCAACTTCATCTCGTTGGGGTTGCCGAAGGTGTCGCCATCGCGATCGCGATACCATGGGACGCAATTCACACCGGGACTGCAGACGACAGTGTCACACAAACATTCGCCAGTCGAGCAGTTCAAGGGATGCGGACAGGCCGTGTTGCAACACTGCTTCCCGTGGCTGGTGGGCTCGCAGTATCCGCTCAAACACTCGATGCTATTCTCGCAAGGCGAGGCATTCGATTTTTTGGCAACGCAGACGTCGTTATTACAAAACGCATCGTCGATGCAGTCCTGATCCTGACTACAGCTATAAAGACAAGACCCGATGTCCTTATGACAATCGTACAACCCGCAGTTTTGTACGTTCTCGACACATTTCCCCTCGCCATTGCAAATCAGTTCATGGGCAGCGTTCAGGTTCGCATCGCATTGGGATTCCCCGCAGGGCTCGCCGTGGACAGGAAAAACGCAAGAACGCTGACCACTGCACGTTCCCGCGCATGTCGATCCATCCCCCTGACACTCGTCGTCGGGATCCATGTCCAATGGGACAGCCACACACTGTCCCTCCTTGCCTGCGAATGCACAGGTTTCACAGACTCCGCTGCATGAGTCGTTGCAGCAAACACCATCGGCGCAATGGGACGAAAGGCATTCGACGTTTTGAGTACACGTCTGTCCGAAGACAAGCTTCGGAACACATTCCGACGAGGCACAATACGCGTCATCCTCGCAATCGTCGGAGTCGTCGCACTTGCTCAAGCATTCGGCTTGTTTGCATAGGAACGGGGAGCAAGAAACGATTTGTTCCTCGCAGAGTCCCTCGGCATTGCATTGAAACAAAACTTGTTTCCACGGGTCGCTGTCGCAATGGGGGTCATCGCAATTGGCTCCCACCGGATAAGTACAATGACCGGAGCCATCACAAACTCCCATGCATGGTGAACCAGCCGGTCCACACGCCTCGTTGTGGTTTTCTCCGTCGGGGACAGCGAAGCACTGCCCCTCGTGACCTGGCTGTCCACAGGAAAAACAGGGATCGCAGACGGATTCACAACATACGCCGTCCTGACACATGTTGGTTTCACACTCGTCGTCCTCGTTACACGCGGCGCCAGTCGCCGTTTTCCCCGCTTCATTCCCGCCTTGATCGGTTTCGTCGCTCCCATCCTCCGGCATACTGTCGATAGGAACGTCGGGTTCACGCTCGGTAACGGCGTCGGAAGAAGCGTCGGAACCATCCGAAGAAGCGTCGGAACCATCCGAAGAAGCGTCGGAACCATCCGAAGAAGCGTCGGAACCATCCGAAGAAGCGTCAGGTGAAGAAATGGGGCCAGGTTCTTCCGATGAAAACGAGTCCCCTATGCAACCGATGGGAATCGATGACAACGCCGCCAGCATGAGCAAGTGACCGGTTCGCACGTCAGGCTCCATCGTTGGAGAAAAAGGTAGTCCCTGAGTTTGTCGTCAAAGACGCGACGAGTCAAACGGGTTGGCACCTGCTAGTGGGACACGCACGCTCATGGTTGTCGAGGCTCACGCAAGGAAGATGGCGTAAGAACAGTGGGCGAGCGGAGGGAATGATAGTTATCGATGCGAGGGCCAATCGTCACGGGGGCGACGGTTATAGATATAGGTCTCTTTCCCCCGCTCGAATCCTCTCAATCATCTTGCGCACCGTGTTGCGTCGAGCGGGAGGCACTTCATGCTCGACCTGGGTTTCGATGAGGTCGAGACCGACTTGTCGCGTTGCCTCGGACGCATAATCCATGAGGTATTCGAGATACGTGAACAAGGCATTGGGCAGGCAATGCATGCGGATGAGACCCGGCTTGGCAAGCTCCATGAAGTCCGCCCCGGTTCTTCCCTTGCGATAGCAGCCCGTGCAAAAGCTTGGCAAATAGCCATGATGGGCAATGGAGCGAATCACGTCGTCCAACGAGCGCGTATCCGCGACAGGAAATTGGCTCGCGGAATCATGTTCGCCGGCATACCCCCCGGGTTCGGTACAGGAACCGGCACTCATTTGTGAGACACCAAGGTCCAGCAGCTTGTCCCGCAATTGCGGAGGCTCCCGGGTCGATAGGATGATTCCGGTGTAAGGGACGGAAAGACGGAGAATCGCCACGACTTTGCAAAGGTCGAGGTCGGTAAGAGCAGCGGGGGGAGCGAGGGAAAGAGGAGCATCGGGCGTGGGTTCCACCCGAGGTACGGAAATCGTATGCGGCCCCGTGCCGTGGACCGTTTCGAGATGACGCGCATGCTCGAGCAGCGCAAGCGTGTCGAAGCGATAATCGTACAGGCCGTACAGCACGCCGATGCCGACATCTTCGATTCCCGCGCGCATGGCCCGATCCATGACTTCGATCCGCCAATCGTAATCCGCTTTGGGCCCATCGGGATGCATGGCCTTGTAGGTGGCCCGATGATAGGTCTCTTGAAATACCACGTAGGTGCCGATACGCGCCTGGGCGAGCTGCCGAAACTCCTCGATCGTCATCGGCGCCGTTTCCACATTGACACGTCGTATCTCACCCCCATCTCGCGTCTCGTACACGGTGCGAATGACGTCCATCAAACGACCGATCGCTTTGGGGCCGGGGGTTTCACCGCCAATCACTAACAATCGCCGATGTCCTTCTCGTTCGAGCGCGCCCACCTCCCGCGCCACCTCTTCGAGGGAAAGGGTGCGACGCGAACGCTTGGCGTCTCTGCGAAAACCGCAATATAAACAATTGTTTACGCATGTGCTGGAATAGTAAAGAGGGGCAAAGAGCACGACCCTGCGCCCGTAGATGGCGTCTTTGACATAGCTGGCGGCCGCAAAGATTTCTTCGAGCAGGGCTGGGTCATCGCAGGTGAGAAGCGCAGCGGTATCTTCGAGGTCGAGCCCCCGCAACTCTTTGGCTTTGGCGATGATTTCGCGGATATGCACGGGATCGGAGCCGCCACAACTCGATAGGGTATGGGCGATTCGCGCTTCGTCGACAATGACTTTATCAGGCGCCATGGCTGTCGTTGGCATGGGTTGAGCTTGTACGGGCTCTGCCTTGTTGGATTGTTGTTTTGAGTCCGGAAGGTTCATACGGAACCTCCTTTCGTTGTGATCGATGCCGAGGGGGCCGCCGGCAAAATGACGCGAAACGTGCTGCCTTTGCCCAGAGCACTGTCGACCTCGAGAGCGCCGTGGTAGCTATCGACGACCCGTTTCACCAACGCGATGCCGAGGCCCGTTCCCGTGACGGTACGGGTGTGGGCGTTTTTGGCTCTGAAAAACTCTTCCCCCAAACGAGCGACATCTTCCGGGGACATTCCGACCCCGGTATCCGTGACTTCGAGGACGATCGTTCCGCTGGATGTCCCAAGTCGAACGTCCACACGCCCGTTGGGCAAATTGTATTTGATGGCGTTGGACAATAAGTTCGTGATGATTCGCTCGATATCGCCGCGGTCTGCCACGAGGATCGGAGGCGTTTTCGGCGCCTCGAAATGCAAGGTGATGTTTCGGGAAGCGGCTTGCGCGGATTGGAATTCGACAATTTCGGCGACGAAGGCCGATACATCGATGCGCTGCAAGCGGCGCTCGAGAAATCCTCCTTCCCGACGGGTCATTTCGGTCAGGTCTCGAATCAGGTCGAGCAGCGAGCGGGTTCGCAATAGGCAGCGTTCTGCGACGGCTTTGATGCGAGCGGGGTCGCCATCGAGGGCTCCCATGCGAATCAATTCCAAGTAAGATTCCACAGCGCCGATGGGCGCTTTGAGTTCATGGGCCACCATGGAAACGAAGAGGTTTTTCATCCGCTCAAACGCTTTGTCCTGGGTCACGTCGGTCAGAATGACCACCACACCGAGCGGAGGGGTGTCAGGGGGGCCTTCGGTGATGGGCGCGAGCGTGGCGCGTAAATAGCGGTCTGGCTGCTCCGGACCCGGTGTGGAAAGCTTGGTCTCGCGGGTGACGGGAAGAGCGTCTCCCCGTGTCAACATCGCCCGAATCTCTTGTACCAACGCCTCGTCCTCGAAGTAATCCGCCACCTGGCCCTCGAGACGGGACATCGATACACGCCCGAGAAGCCGCCGTGCTTCCGGGTTGTCCAACACGATATTCGTGTCGATGTTCACCACCATGATTCCATCGGCCATCGAGTCGATGATCGTGCGGAGACGACCTTTTTCTGTTGCAATTTCAAGTAGATGGCTATCTCTCTCTTGTCGCAAACGCTCCGCTTCCGTCATCAAGCGCCAACGTTCCTCCGCCCGAAGCAGCACCACCATCAGGTCGTCGGGCGTGAAAGGCTTGACCACGAAATCGAAAGCTCCTTTTTTCGTGGATTGGACAGCGGATTCGACCGTGGCAAACGCCGAAACCACGATACAAACGGTTTGCGGGCTGATCGTTTGCAGGCGTTCGATCACTTCGAACCCGTCGATTCCCGGCATTTTCAGGTCGACCAGAGCCAATCCAAACGCGCGTTGGCTCGCCAGGTCCAAGGCTTCTTGCCCATCGGAAGCGGTTTCTACCCGATAACCACGATGGCCCAGGATCCGTCGAAGCCCCTCTCGAAAGCCGATTTCATCGTCCACCACGAGAATCGTAGGACGTTCGGGTTCTGCCGCGGGTGACTCCGCCGGGGTCGAAAGAAGGTCTGTCATGGTGCTTGCCCCGCAGTATCCGCGCCCAAAAGTCCATTGCCGTTGCCATTGGCTTGGGAATGAACGGCAGGAAGGGTGATCTCGAACGTTGCCCCCGGACCATCCAGGTTTTTCTTTGCCGTAATGCTTCCTCGATGCATCTTCACAATCCCATAAGAGATGGCAAGGCCGAGTCCCGTACCCTTTCCCACGCCCTTCGTCGTAAAAAAGGGCGTAAATAGTTTATTCATGTGTTGTTCGGGAATCCCAGGGCCGTCGTCATGCACGATGATCCGAAATTCATTCCGCTCCGAAATCCAATCCGCACGAAGCCAAATCGTTCCCCCGTCGGGCATCACCTCACAAGCATTGCGTACCATGTTGGTCAACACTTGAAGAAGTTGGTCCCGATCGACGTTCGCCAAAGGCAATCCCGCGGGGCTACGGTTTTCGAGCCGCAAGTCCTGACTGCTCGCGAACGTCCGACTGACCCGTATGGTATCGTCGATGAGGTCCGAAAGCAGCACTGGGGCCCGAGAAACCTTGGATTGTCGGGCGAAGTCGAGCAGTCCCCCCACGATGCCCCGGCAGCGCGTGGCCTCTTGTAATATCATGTCGATATCGTTACGCACTTGTTCGATATTCGGGGGTATGCTCCCCTCGAGGGACTCACGCAAAAGGTGCGAATAAAGGAGGATGGAACCCAAAGGATTGTTGACCTCGTGGGCGATTCCCGCTGCCAATTGTCCCATGGAAGCGAGTTTTTCCACCCGAACCACCTGGGCATGGGCCTCCGTCAATTCCTCATGGGAACGGTTGAGCTGCCCGATCGTCGCCACGAGTTTTTCGACCAAAAAGGGCAAACACATATCCACTTCGGCCACACCATGATACACCGCTACGGCCTTCTCCCGGCAGGAACGGTAACCACAAGCCCGGCAATTGAGTTCGTCTTGCGGATTGTATTTACCCGTTTGTGCGAGAATCTCTCGAATCTGCTCTTCCGTCGGCTCCTGCCGTCGCTGGTTGTCCGGGTCGAAGGATCTTGAAATATCCATTTCCAGCAACGACCGCATGGTCGCACTGTCGAGCGAGGGAGGTCGGCCGGTGTACGAGCGCATGAAGGCAACGACTTTTTCTTTGCGTACGAGCAAGCTTCCTCGGGAAGGCATGAGGGGACCGGCGACGCAACCTTTGCAAAACAGGACATCGAAAAGCCGGGTTTCTTGTTCGAGCAGGACCCCACAGGTGGCTCGTTCGCGCATTCTTTCGATTCCATCGACGAATTCATCGATTCCGGAGAGCTGAAAAACGTGGTTTTCGAGCAAATCCGAGGGCAATTCCGCCGCTCGGGCGAGCCCACCGGGAATGGGAAAAATGCCGCCGAGGCCGGCAAAGGGAGGGTCGAAGTCCTGTTCGGGCAAAACTCGGGGATCGATGGAACGTCTTTCGAATAACGCGGCAAGTTCCGGAAACGTGAGGACAGCGTCGACCCAAGGGGCGACGTCCAGATCTCTGATTTCTCGGATTTTGGCGGAGCAAGGCCCTACGAATACCGTGTAGCAGCCCGGTTGCACGATTGTCTTTAGCGCTTTTCCCATGGCAGCCATGGGAGATAGGACGGGTGCCAGAAAGGGAACGAGTTCGACGGCGTATTTTTGGATAAAAGCGCAAGCCGCTGGGCAAGCCGAGGTGATGATGGGACGACCGGGCTCCCGTTCGTATCTTTGCCGATGGTGGCGCGCTACGAGATCAGCCCCGAAGGCTACGTCATACACGCCGGCAAATCCGGCTTGCCGAGCCGCCGCGATCACTTGGTGCGCGGACCAGGTTTCGAAGGCCGCTGGAAACGAGGGGGCCAACATGAGCACGGTCTGCCCCCGACGGCACAACTGTTCGACGTGAGTCAATTGGCTGGCGACCCGTTTGGCTCCTTGAGAGCAAGCATGGACACATCGACCGCAACCGATGCAGCGCTGTTCAATGACCTCGGCTTGGCCGTTTTGCACGCGAATGGCTTTGGCGGGACAACGACGGACACAGGAATAACAACGTTTGCAAAGGTCTTGCAGCGTGTCAATGATGGGTCCGCTTTCCATGTCAAGCACTTTCGCGGCGGCGCAAGGCGTCGTGTTCGGCCGCAGGGGCGGTGGTTTTCGAGCGCTTGATTTGGTGCAGGAGCTGGGCAAGTCCAAGCGCTAAGTTTTCATTGCGCACCACGACATTCGGGGGGGCTTTGAGGTGAACGGGGGCGAAATTCCAAATCGCTTTGATATCCCGGGCGACGAGCCAATCGGCGATGTCTTGCGCCTGGGGGCTGGGGGCGGTCAAGATCGCGATTTGTATGGAAAAAATCTCGATGTAGCGACGACATTTTTCCATGGGTTGGACGGTGAGGCCGGCGATGGTTTTTCCCATCTTATTTTGGTCGATATCGAATAGAGCGGAGATTTGCAGGCCGTATCTCGAAAAACCCCCATAGCGGGCGAGAGCACTGCCGAGGTCGCCACAACCAATGAGAATGGCGGATTTTCGTTCCGTCAAACCCAAGATACGGTCGAGACAGGGCAGCAAGGTGCCAATCGGATATCCCACTTTCGGCCTTCCGGTGATCCCGAGCGCAGCCATGTCTTTGCGCACGAGGGTCGGGTCGATATTCAAAAGCGCGGCCATATGCCCCGAGCGGATCGTTGTATTTCCCTCCTCGCCATGCTGAGTCGCAATTTGGTGGTAGGCCGCAAGCCTGACGAGAAGCGGACGCGGCAAGGGCACGGAAGATTCCTGCACGCGCTGACCATGAGCGCTGGGGCGATGGGGTCCCGGCTTTTTGCTCATTTCATTCTCCCAAAAGCTCGCGCAACATGGCGATCAAACGCTCGGGAGAGACGGGCTTGTCCAGGAACCGGTCCACGGGAAGCCACATCTCGTCTCGGTCATCGTCGGACAAACGCAGCGGATGGCCCTGGCGCGCGCTTTCCGCGTTCACGCCGGTGAGCATCAGAATAGGCACATTGCGCGTCTGGGGTGTTTTGCGCAATACCCGCGCGAGATGAAATCCCTCGTCACGGGTTTGCATCATGACATCGAGAACGATGCCGTGGATCGTGTGCTGTTGGACGATAGCCAAAGCTTCGGCACTATGGTGGGCGATAAGCACACCGAAGCCGGCCGCTTCGAGGGCGAGACGGTTGACTTCGAGCAGATCATCGTCGTCATCGACCAGCAGGATTGTTGTTTCTGCCATGGGAGCACTCCGCGCGGGCAGGTTTCGGGATCTATGTAGGGGCGAGCCTCTAATTCGTGATGTTGCTCACCATATCTCGGAACCTACCACGGCACCCTAGTCTGTCAAGATGGATGAGCGCGCCTCGGCTCAAGGGTTCTGTGAAACGAATGTCCAAAAAAACATGACAGAGATTTGGGTTCAATCGCCGAGCAGGTGCGGGAGCACCATCGAGGAGGGAGGATGCTCGGGAGTGGATTCATTCGTGAGAAATCTCACGAGTCCACCGTATCGACGATCGATACGGAAACCGCGCTGCATGTAGAAGTGCCGAACGAAGAAGTGGGTTCGAATTACCTTCGTGCCTTCATTCACCATTCTTGCGCAAAAATCCTCCAACATGGCCCCATTGAGCCCTCGTCCCCGCAAATAGCCGGATACCACGATCCCATCGAGATGCACGACATCGTCGTCCATGCGTCGATACGATAGCCCTCCTACGATCTGTTCCGTCTCGTTGAGCAAGACGAGATAATGGTCCTGGGTCGAGATGGTTTTATGAAATCCGGCCGTGACATAGTGGCGATAGAGTTTACCGACTTCTGACGGTTCGAGGGGTTCACGGACGCAATAGGGTACGGAATCGACATCGAATACTTTCGTTTGAAGGATCACCTTTTGTTGCTCGCCATGGCGGACCGCGAGAAATTCGAGTGGTTGTGTGGGCTGGGTTTTGGGGAATACCGCTCGGTTGAAAACAGCGCGATCTTCCGGGCTCTCGAGCCAGGCCTGCAAGTCGGAAACCTCAATCAACGAGGTGGCGTCGCGTCCCGGATTGCGCGCCATCTCTTGGATGAGCCGCTGAAAGGTATCCTGGACTTCCTTGCCAAATGTCGCAAAGTAGGTTTGCGCATAGAGGTGAAAACGAACCCAGGCCGGAAAGCGCTCGAAACCATAAAGCGCTTGTACCGCCAACACGCATTGCTCTTTGGCCGTGCTCGTCGCATCCGGATTCTCCCGTTGCCACTTATGGTAACGCTGTTCGGCGCAGGATACGGCCAATGGAACGAACGGATGGGTCTGCAATCTCGACAAAAACGGCTCGATCCGGTCATGCCAGGGAATGCCCGCCCCTGGAATCTTTTCGCTGCCCATCACGATATCCAATTCTCGCAAAAAATTGGTTCCTTCTTCTTCTCCGATGGCTTCGATGCAGGCCTGCAGGATCCAATCCGGATCGAGATGTTTGGCGCACCAGGGATAATGACTGACGGTTTGTACGTAAAAGTTGCGCACCAGGGGAGCCACGAGGGTCTTCGGCCCATCGTAGGGTTTCCAATCCGTAAGGGATAGAATCTGCGTCCCCTCCTGGAAATCCGGTCCCGGAACCGCCACGTTGGAAGGATTGATGGCGCCGGGAACGATGCGACGACCACTCGCTCGCCAACCCGCGAAAAACGCTGCCATCGCGCGGACAAACAGCTTTCTCCACGCCTCGGGGGGAGGATATTCCGTACCGGGTATCCGAAAACTCGCAAACGCCCGTATCCGCTCCCAGACCGTCAAATCACTGACGTAAGCAAGCGCCAGAGCCCCTAACTCCGGTCTCCAACACCCGAATTTCGGCAATACCGGCTGCCCAAAGGGATATCCACGAATCCCAATGATCCAATAGATCGTCCGAAGCACATGCTCATGACTGATATCCTTGGGAATGACAATCTGAAGATCGTAATGCTTTCCCGTATCCGTATTGATACTTACGCGGTACGAGGCATGCTGGTGCAACGTGGAAATTCGGGATACCCAAATACCATCGGGAACGATTCGCTCGATATCGCATGTTTCTTCATCGGTGGACAGCATGATGGCTTGTTTGAGAAAACTGGTTCCCACGATGATGCGCTGCAGTTGCGCCGCCTCTTCGGCATGGAGGCCATCCTGAAACACAATGCGACCCTGCCAACTCGCCGGATCCGCACAGGACCCCGTCAGGGACTGCTCGAAACGAGCGGCCAGCGCATGCAATTCTCGCTCTGCCGCCGCAGCGAGCTTAGGGGCCGGCTCATGCATGATCCACGCAACGAGTTCTTCTCGCACGGCGCCATAGAATTCCGGATGATACCGAGCCAGACTGGCCAAAAGCTTGAAAACATCAATAAATACGCTTCGTGTATCGTCAGGGGCCGGCCAGGGAAGCTGGGAACGATACCCGTGCAAACGCTGCCGGAACGCTTCGAGACGCCTGCGCTCGGGCTTTTCCTGCGCGATGATCTCGATGGTCTCCTCGTTCAAAAACTTCAATCCTGCCTGGACGAACGATCGGAGCATCGAATCATAGGTGGGCACCCGAAGGGACAATAACAGAGATTGATAGGCATGACAGCGCACTTCCAAGTCCGGATGCCGCGCCAGGGCTTCCAATCGCCGACGGACCAGCTCGCCGGTCCGAGGGTCGATGCTTTCGAGCATACGGCTGAGTTCTTTGGCCGCTTCAAGAGCTGTCTGTCCTCGACCATAGAGGGCATCGAGACTTACACGATGGACCTCGAGCAGGCGCAACGAGGGAGGCACGCGTTCCAATCCTGCTTCTTTTTCCGTGAGGACAGGGGCTTTCCAGGGCAACAACACCCGCGGCGAAACCCCGTCGAGAGTGACGTCCCACCCATCCTTGCACGGGGCAAAAGCGACCAAGGCAGCATTGGAAACCCACAAAAAGGGCTGACGAGCCAATTGCCCCAGGTCGATGATATTCGTATCAAAGGCATATTCCAGATCTCCGATGCGCACACTGCCCGGTTCCGAGCCTTCTTGCATGTCCAGGCGCCGTCCCGAAGGCTCGTCGCACAGCCCCAGATCGTCCGCCACGATATCCGTCTCCAATTCGGTCAAGTCACGGAAAAACCAGCGTGGAATGCGAATGGACCATTGCCGTACACGCAATTCCACGAAACGTTTACGATATAATTCGCGAATCGCGGGAGCGAAGTTCTCCTGGATGGTTTTACGACGATACGTTCCTTTGGCGGTGAGTTCTCCCTGGTCCGCGGAGAAGTCCCGTTCCACCAGGGTGAAGTTGACCACACGCTCGTAAGGAGCCAGATCCTTGTTGGCCGCGCTCACGATTTGACGATAATAAGTGCGTATCGGAGCGTCGGGATCGTCGATCGGCGACGGTTCGAAGTTGTTCATGATGGGGTCCGAAAGGTCCGGAACGATGAGCAAGGCGTTGTAATCCCGGCCGTCCCCAACCAAAAAAACTCGTTTGATTCCAGGTACATCCGCGAATTTCTGCTCCACCCTTCCCGGCGCGATCGTCTGCCCTCGGCTGTTTTTATAAATATCCTTGATCCGATCCACGATCTCCAAGTGCCCGTCGGCCTGCGGCATGAACAAATCCCCCGTCGCAATCCATGGGTCTTCGCCCTCCGGCGGATCTCCCAAGTAATGAGCCACATACGGACCGCCAATATGCAATTCACCGATATCGTTGATGCGAGTCCGCATCAGAGGCAGGGGAATCCCTACGGAACCATCGCGATACTCGCCAGGAGGCGTCATCGTGATCCCCCCCGTGGCTTCCGTCATTCCAAACCCCGAGCATAGCTCGACCCCCATTTTATGAAAGAAACGGAATACCTTGGGATCGAGACGCCCCGCGGCCGACAGCCCCCACCGAAGCCGCCCCCCCGTCTCGGTTTCGAAGGTCGTACGCGCGGGAACCCCCGGAGATTTGTTCATGCTCGATAGGCAATGGTCATGGATTTGGGTCCAACGAAGGGGAATCGATATCAATCCCGTGGGTCGAACTTTTTGCAGCAGTGTCAGCAGAGTTTCCGCGGAAGGATTTCCCGCAAAACAATACGTACCGCCCCAAAACAGCATGCCCAGCATCTCGAGGTAGCGGCCAAACGTGTGAAAGAGCGGAAGATAACATAATAGGACTTCCTGTTCATCGACCGCGGGCAAGGCGGCGGCCCGTGCAAAACGTTTGGAAACCAAGTTGCGCTGGGAAAACACAAGGCCCTTGGCCTCGCCCGTGCTGCCCGACGTAAACATCACCGTCGCCGCCTCTTTCCACCCTAAACGCTTGCGATGGCTCAACCTGTCCTCGACCTCTTCTTCCCCCAGGGGGGCATAAATCGCACCAAGGGATGTATCCTGCGGTTCGAGAGACGAAGCATTGTCCGTGCGCAGAATCCGAAATGGCAGCTTCGTGGCCTGACGGACTTCGAGCCAACGGGCATAATGGCTGTCCGAGTCCGTCACCACGATATTGATGGCGAGCCGTTCCGTGATATTCGTAAGTGTTGCCGTATCGAAGTGGACGTTCAGGGGCGTATCGAGGATATCGTACGCGAGACAGGCAAGGTCCGTACAGGCAGAATCCACACCATTATCGGCGAAAATGGCGACGCGGGGGGTGTCCGTGAGCGCGAGCAGTCCGGCTGCGATTCGACGGGCTCGGCGACGTACTTGCGCGTAAGACCAACCGGACGATTGGCTGGCATCCCTTTCTTGGAAGAGAATCCGGTCCGGATGGCGCCTCGTGCGTTGGTCGAGCAGGGTTTCCAACGTGAAATGGGTAGAATCGAGAGCTTGCAAGCATATTTCTGCCCATCGGTTGCGATGCTCCCGGTCCGGCAGCGCGGAAAGAAATGCCGAAAGACGTGTGATATCGAGAAAGTGGTGCCAGATTTCTTGCTGCTGGGCGGCACTTCCTATCGTTTGTTCCGCGACGGTCAATACGTCGAGGGCTCGTGGGGGGCAGGGGTCCTGGGTCCAGGCTTCCAGCGTATCCGGAAAGGTTTGCGGCATGAATCAAGGGAAAGCCATGGTGAAAGGAAAGTCAATGGGATATCGGATAGGCGCTGAGTGGGGGCGCGAAAAGCACGCGAAGGGCGGTGCATTGGCCGGGATGCCAGGTTTTCCCTGTTATTTCGAGGAGTTGGGGAGCCACGGACGAAGCACGCGCTCGAGGGCTGTCGCGCTTTCGAGCCAGGCCAGGGTCAATCCATAATTGGATACCGGAACTGTCGCTTCCACAAGACGGGAAATCCGGGCTGACGCTTGCTGTTTGCTAATCATGCAACCGCCGCAATGAATGACGAGCCGATAGGCACGCAGGTTTTGCGGATCGGGGAATTCCCTTCCGAATGCATGGTCGATGTGAATTCCCGGAATGCGCTGTTCAAGCTTTTTCGGGATCTGTACCGTGCCGATATCCTCTGCCATGCGGTCGTGATTGCAGGCCTCCGCAATGAGCACCCGATCCCCAGGCCGTAGCGTACCCAACACCCGTGTCCCTTCGGCAAAAAGCGCAAGATCTCCACCGCAACTCTGGTGAATCATCATGACCGAAAACGTCGTCAAAGGTACCAGCGCCGGTAGCCACGCATGCATCAGGTCGATGGCCTGCGAGTCGGTCAGCACGAGCTGGACTCCCCCTTCTCCACCTAACATATTGAAAAATCTAAGAAATTTGTCTTTTTCTCGAGTTTGCATCAAGGCGTTTCCCGTGCGTGCGAGTTTCAGATCAACACGGGTCACCGCCACCGGGACACGCAGACGCAGCAGCGCTTCGATGGCCATCTCTTGCGGTCGAAGCAACCGATGACTCGGTGACTCCTCATCCAACGGAATATGAAGCAGAACGGGAGCCGAACCCCCGACAAAAGGTAGTAGCTGCACGGGCTTTTGAGGGCTCGGACGCCCTTTTCCCAAAAGTTCTATCACCGCTTCGAGCGCGCCTCGTTGCGTCAAGTCCGTCACCAAAAAGGGCGTTCCGGCGCGATCGGGCAACGCACTTTTGCAATGGTCCAGGGCTTGTTCGAGGGTCGCTCCGCATGCCTGCAATCGACTCTCGTGGTCCGCGTGCAGATTGCAGAGCATCACGAGGCTTTGGCCGAGTCGACGGCTGGTGTTGGCGACTTGCTCTTCGATGGTCAAGTCCCCCGATTGCAAGGTTTGTACGGGGTCTACGACGAGCACGGCGATATCGACTTGTTCGAGGGCAGACAAGGTTTTGTCGCGTTTTTTGGCCCCAAGCACGTTGCCTTCGTCAAGTCCGGCGGTATCGAGGATTTTGACCGGGCCGAGGGAATGAATTTCCATCACCGCGGCTTTGATATCGGCAGTGGTGCCGGGGGTTGGGTCCACAATCGAGGTCTGCTGCTGCGTGAGCACGTTCATGAGGGTGCTCTTGCCAGCGTTGATTCTTCCAAAAATACCGATATGAAGCCGGTCGACGCGAGCCATGGGCGGACCATACCCGAGCGCTTAACCGTCGCAAGCGCATTCCCCTGGGTCCGTGTGTTGGTTATGGGCGAGCAGCTTGGAAGGCAGCTTCGAAAGCGATGGCCGCGGCAAGGGCCAGGTAGTCATCGCCGCGGCGAGCCACGATCTGTAGCCCCACGGGAAGCCCGTCGACCTCGCCCATGGGTACGGAAACCGCTGGATAACCACCGAGACTGAACGGCACGGTCAGCGCCAAGAAAGGCAGTTGCGTTCCTGGCTCTTGTGCCGGGGTAGATACGATGGGGGTCGTGGGAAGAATGAGCAGGTCGGAGAAGGTAAAGAGGATATCGATAGCGCGAACGATCGATTGGCGTTCCTTTTGCGCTTGCAAGTAGCGCACGGCCTTGATCGCCGCCCCTTTGGTGAGGTGACCGGCCACTTCCTCTCCAAACCATTCAGGATGCGCCTGGAACTCGGCTTGCCATGCGAGCGCGGCCTCGGCACCGATGATGGGACCCGAAGCGCGAGGAGCAAGCGCCAGCGCGTCTATCGTCTCGGACTTGAGTCTTCCCGTTATCGACTGGAAGACATGGCAAGCTTGCTCGAACAAGGCCTGGACTTTCGGATCCACATCCACCGCAAATGCACCTTTTACCGCAAGAACGATGGCCGTCCGCGCGGTCAATGTCGGATGGGGGCTCACGATATTCGGCTTGTCGGCAAGCACCGATAACATCAAGGCCGCATCTCGCGCCGTTCGAGCGATTGGGCCCGGCGCATCGAGGCTTGGAGCCAGGGGCGCAATGCCTTGCGATGGCAAAAGACCGTGGGAGGGACGAATCCCCACCACCCCACAAAGCGAAGCGGGAATGCGCACGGAACCGGCTGTATCCGTACCGATCGCGATAGGAACCATCCCATCGGCAACCGCGGCCGCGGACCCACCACTCGAGCCTCCCGGATGCCTCTGCTCATCGCGCGGGTTGCGCATCTGTCCCGTATGCGGGTTGGTGCCGGTCACACCATAAGCAAGCTCATCCATGTTGGCAGAGGCAATGACGATCGCCCCCGCTTTCTCCAGTCGATCGACGAGCAACGCGTTTTGTGAGGCCACCGCTCCCGCTGCATCCTTTCGGCCCGCGCGAAGCGGTTTTCCCGCACGCGACACGCTATCCTTGATGACGACGGGAACCCCATAAAGAGGCATCGCATCGATCGACGAAGAGTCTCGAGGTAGCGAGCGAGCCTTTTCCAGAGCAGTTTCTTCGAAGGTTTCGCGGATCGCCAGCAGCGTGGGATTGCGTTTTTCGATATGCAAAAGCCGCTCTTTCACCTCCTGTTCCGGAGAGCGGGACCTTTTGCGATACGCTTGGATGAGGGACTGAATCGGCGACGCGACGGCATTCATGGGTACCTCCGCATGGGGGCGTTCAACGAGGTGGCAAGGTTGCGAGCTTCGTCGTCGTAGGTCAACACCGACGTGCTTGACATGCCGCATAGCAGGAAGGATGCTGCCTCGTGCTCCCTTTGAGATGCGGGTCCCATCGTGGGATCGATGGCTCTCGGGATTGACATCGGTATCCATTCGCTACGGCAGCAGGAGAACGACATGAAACTCATCGACTTGACCATCCCCCTCGGGATCGGCACCCCCGCGTGGCCAACGTACGAACCGCTTCAAATGAAGTACTTCAAACGCCTGGCGCCGAATGGGGCGAACGGCCAATTGCTCACGCACTCCAATCACGTGGGCACGCATCTCGACGGCGAGATTCATTTTTATACCCCCGGAAAAGATATCGCCGAGCTTTCTTTGGATTATCTCGTGGCTCCAGGCGTCGTCGTGGACCTGTCGGATGCCGTCGGTGATTACGACATCTACACTTCCAAAATGGTGGAAGACCGCGCCGACGTTCGCGAAGGCGATATTTTGATCATCAATACCGGCTATCACAAGTATGGCTGGGACCAACCCGCCGCGGATGAAGTCCGGTACATGGTGCAGCATCCAGGACCCGACCGTGAGTTTGCCGAATGGGCAAAGAAAAAGAAGCTGCGCTGGATCGGTGTGGACTGCGGAAGCGCCGACCATCCCTTCAATACCGCCATCCGAACGTGGATGCCGCGTTTCGCCAAAGAATGCGATCGCCACATGCAAAACAAATACGGCAAAACGCTGGAAGAGATCTTCGAAGACGGCAAGTATCAGCTCATGCATCTGGAAATGTTCAATCACGGCATCATCCACGCCGAATGCCTCGGCGGAGATATCGACTTGCTCAACGGCAAACGATGCACCATCGGCTGCTTCCCCTGGCGCCTCGTCGATGGCGAATCATGCATCGCCCGTATCGTGGCCTTCGTGGAAGACAGCGAGTACGAACAACTCATGAAAGTGAAAGCCACGCGCAAGTTGACGAAGCACGGCGACGTCGTTCCCGAATGTACACATCCGCGCGGGATGCTGTGATTGGCGAGCGAGCCTGCGAACCGATCCCAATTTCTATAATATTTTCAAATAGCTAACCTATTGTTGACGGCCCATCCCCGATTCGAAATCCTGGGATGCGTGCGGCCTTCAGTCGCGATCGGATGACAACAAACGAGTCGCGAGGGCGGAAGAAATCGTGCAGTGGGGAGGATTGCGGACAATGCGCGTGGGGCGTTGCGAAAACGATTGTCAGCCGAGCGCTTTGGCCTGCTCTTCGTACACGCTCACGAAGGTTTGGAAAGCCTGTCGGAAGCATGCGACGGGAGGTACGACCAGACCGGCGCCCACCATGCCGATTCCCGGTTCTTTGTGGGCAATTCCGGTGTTTACGGCGGGCAGCACGTTTTTTTCCACCACGGCCCGAACGTCGATGCCCGTGGGTGTTCCGCGGAAATCGAGGGCGGGGATCTGGTACACGGGGTGTTCTCCGAGGGATATTTCATACATGCGCTTGCTCACGCGAAGCGCATCCGCGGCAGAACCGCCTACGAATCGCACGATCGCGGGGGCAGCAGCCATGGCGAAGCCTCCGATTCCCGCGGTTTCCGTGATCACCGAGTCCCCGATATCCAAAGCGGCATCGTCGGCGGAAAAGCCCGGCAAATACAGCCCATCGACCTTCGATGCCGGGGCCGTAAACCAGCGATCGACCAATCCGGCCAATCGCACGCCGAAGTCCGTACCGTTGCGGGCCATGGTGGAAATCACCGTGGAAAACGGGATATCGCGGATGGGTTCCACCGCGCTTTTGCACGCGGGCATCGTGAGGTTCAAGAAAAAGTGATCATTGCCATCGAGAAAGCGCAGCACCCGCGCGACCACCTCTCGCGGTAATGCAGAATCCACGAGATGAGGCGCGAGCAAACGAAATACGAGGGATGTGCCCGCTCGGTTTCGATTATGCCCCTCATCGCCCATCTGCAAAGCCTGGGCAATGACCGTGCGCAAATCGATCGGTCCACTGGCCGCAAGTGCCGTCGAAAGAGCGGGCGCCAGCTCGTCGCGCATCCATCGCAACCGAGTCAATACCTCCTCGGAAAAGGCACCATAGCGAAGTACCTTGCCGAGCCCTTCGTTAAGGGTGCAGTAGGCGCGATTGGAAAAGGTTTTGTTTTCGATGATCCATACGGGCATCGAGGCTGTCATGATGCCGGCCATCGGCCCTACCGATGCGTGATGGTGACAAGGTTCGAAGGTAATTTCACCTGAAGCCGCGAGTTTTTCTGCCTCTTCGCGCGTGCTAGCGAGCCCTTCGTAGAGCAATCCGCCGATGACTCCTCCGCGCATCGGGCCGCACATGCGCTCCCATGTCACGGGTGGACCCGCATGCAGCACCAGCTTGTCGTGCATACCCGGGACCACGTCTCGTGCCGTGCGTACGTCGAGGATGACCGGTTGCGCCTCTCGAAGCGTTTTGACCGCCAGGGCATTGGCTTCGTTCACTTTTCGATGGGCCGCCTCAGGCCAGGCCATGAATCGCGTGAGGGCTTCGATCGTTTTCGTATCCCCCGCGGCAGGTGGTTGCCACGACGCATCCACCACGCTCACGCCCTGGTCAGCCAGGTCTTTGCCGAACGAAGGCAAGCCGAGGTTGATCAACGAAAGATTCTTACCAAACAAATCCACAATACTTCGATCAGCCATCGAATGCCTCGTCGATCACCGCGTGCGCGAAACGCACGGCGTCCCTGTTGCTCGAAAGAACGATTACCTCTGCTTGCCGAAGTTTGGCGATCTGCCCGTCGAGCCCCTGACTATCTCCATCGGTACCGGTTACCGAAGCCACCACGGTGACGTGTTGTCCTCTGTCCTTTGCGCGTTGTTGTGTTTGCCGAATGGCAGGAATCATGGCACCCGCGGGGTCCGCGTGCGAGCCGGTTCCCAACACCACGTCCAGCAATACCACCGCCAAACGATCGTTTTCCGCTTCTGCCATGAGCCGTTCGGCGCGCGGCGAAGGATCGATCATCGGATGCGGACGGCCTTGCGTATACTCATCGCCCCCCAGATCGATGATGGCATGTTGATGAGGCAGCACCACCGTCGCAGGAGCGCTTCCCTGTCCAAGATTGGATAGGACTTGTCCCAAAGGCGCTTGTAAATGAGCCAAGGCTTCTGCCGCCATGGTTCCTCCGGTAAACAAGCCTCGCAATGCGACCTGTTTGGAGGTTTTCGCCCTTCGGGCGCGGTTGAGCAGGTCCGCGGGAAGCGGTGAGCGCAGCATGGATACCGGCTTGCCTTCGGCGAGTTGAACCGCGGCCTGTGCAGCCGATGCCAAATCGGGCGCGAATTGCACGGAGCCGTTTTTGTCCGATCGATCCAGCCCTACGAAATGAACGACAGAAGGTTTGTTCACATGAGCAAGCCGATCGAGCACTTGCTTCGCCACATTTTCGGCGGGAGGTTTGGATACCACCACGATCACCCGTGTCGCGGGATCGGCGGCCAAGGCGTCGATGGCACAGAGCGTGGTAATGCCTCCCACGGCCTGGGTTAGATCTCGTCCTCCCGTACCGATGGCCTGGGTAACGCCGGAGCCAAGTTTGTGAATCAGGCAAGTGACTTCTTGCGTTCCGGTCCCCGACGCACCCACGAGTCCGATGGGTCCGGAGCGCACCGCATTGGCGAATCCCAGCATGACGCCATTGATGATCGCGGTTCCGCAATCCGGCCCCATCATCAACAGCCCACGCTTGGCGGCTTGCTGTTTGAGAGCGATCTCGTCTTGCACCGATACGTTGTCCGAAAACAGCATGACATGAAGCCCGGCCTGAAGCGCTCGCTGTGCCTCCATGGTGGCATAAGCTCCTGGCACGGAAATCACGACGAGGTTGGATTCGGGCTGGGAACGAAGCGCTCCGTCCAGTCCGATCGGGCGTTCGATCGCATCGTGGGAGGCAGAAGGTTGGCGACGATTCAGCAGTTCGAAAAATCGTTTTTCCGCAGTAATCAAAGTCGATTCCGAATCTGCGCGAAGAGCCACGATAAGGTCCGTCGGGCCGAGGGGATCGAGCACGGTAGCATCGAATCCTTGCGATTGAAGGAGTTGCTTGTTGGGTGGCGTGCCCAGTACGACTTGCCCCACTTTCAAGTCGGGAGTCTCCGATAATTCCGCGGACAACGACATCAGAAAGACAGAGTCGAAGTACGCATCGTTTCGAATGATGAGTCGATCCACGATCAACCCTCCCGCGCTTTTCGAGCTGCTTTGAGCGCCATGTAAACGCGCTCCGAGGTGAGAGGAAGATCCTTGATATCCACGCCAGTAGCGTCGAAAATCGCGTTTCCGACAGCGCTCGGCACGGAAATCATCGGATGCTCTCCCACGCCGCGCGCGCCATACGGGCCATCGAGCTGTGGCGTCTCGATGAAATGCTGTCGCATCTGACGTGGTTTGTCTTTGGCTGTGGGAATTTTATAATCGACGAACGATGGGTTGAGCATTCGTCCTCGTTCATCGAAGCGGAAACCTTCGAACAAGGCCGAGCCCAATCCTTGCAACACGCCCCCTTGCACTTGCGTGCGACACATTCCTTCGTGAATGACTTTGCCCACATCGAAAGCCGATGAGATATTGATGATCTCGAGTTCCCCCGTTTCCGTGTCGACTTCGATCTCGACGCCATGGGCGCCGTACGTCCAATCGAGAGCCGCTTTACCTTGTCCCGTCTGGGGATCGAGATGGGTCAGGCCCTGGGCGATATACTTGCCGCGACCGATGATCGGGCCACCGATGCTATTGCCATTCGGATACGTATAGCCAAGGACCAACTCGCGGTAGGAAAGGCCCTGATCGGGCGAATGACGCACGTATACTCGTTCGTCTTCACAAACGAGTTCGTGTTCGGGGGCGCGTAACACCTGCCCGGCGACTTGTTTGAGCTGCGCCACGCAATCTCGGCACGCGTCGATGCATGCGTTGCCGCCCATCACCTGAAAGCGACTCGCTACGGTCTGCCAATCGTAAGGCTGGGTCGCCGTATCGCAGTCGTAGACGACCTGTACTTTGTTGCGAGGAATCGACAGTTCCTGAGCCACGATGTTGGCAAGGGAGCTGTAGGTGCCTTGCCCGTAATCCACGCCGCTAATGAGCACGTTGACAGAAGCGTCTTCGTTGAATTTGACGATGGCGGAGCAAGACGTAAACACGGGCATGGCCGGGGATTTTTGCAATAGGGCGATTCCCTTGCCGCGCACTTTGCCCTTCGGCAACGGACCCGTGGTGCTCGCTTTCGTACGGTTTTCGAAGCCGATATCCTTGGCGACGGTTTCCAGACACAGGTCTGGTCTTCCGTGATTGGGAGTAACTTTTTCGCCGGTGATGGTCGTGGTGCCGGCTCGCAACACGTTTCGTTGACGAATCTCATAAGGATCGATTTGCAAGGCATGCGCGATGAGATCCAGGTTTCGTTCGATGCCCCAAAGCACTTCAAGATGACCAAAGCCGCGGAAAGCGGTGCCATATAGCTTGTTGGTGTACACGACCAACGAATCGATCCAGCAGTGGTCGACGACATAAGGTCCCGCGCCGGAGGTTGCCGCAGCGCGCCCAATGTTGACCCCGTAATCGGCGTACGCTCCGGCATCCCACAAGAATTTGACTTGCAGGGCGGTGATGCGTCCATCATTTTTGACACCGGTTTTTACGTACGTGGTCAGACCTTGGCGAGACGGCAATACGTTGAATTCTTCCTCGCGCGTTGCCGTGATTTTGACGGGTCGCCCGCCTGCTTCGCGCGACAGACAATAGGCGAGTGGTTCGAGATGGATGCCCGCTTTGCCGCCAAATCCGCCGCCTACATAAGGAATTTGCACACGTACGGCGTTGTGGGGCATGCCAAACGCGATGGCAAATAGGTTGCGTACGGTAAACGGCGATTGCGCCGAGGAAATGATGTGCGCGCGCTTTCCGGGCAGCGCTTGCGCAATGGTGACATGGGTTTCGATGGGGACGTGGGCGACGGGAGGATTGGTGAAGCGGTGTTCGAAGATGCGATCGGCCTGGGCAAATCCTGCTTCGATATCGCCTTTTCGAATCTTTTGATGGTGCGCGATATTGGTGTTGGCTTGCGGGAAAAACACACCGCGCATGTGATTGTAGGTGTGAAGTTGCGGATGAACGCGCACGGCATTGTCCGCAAGCGCTTCTTCCGGATCGAAGACCGCGGGCAGCGGTTCGTATTCGATTTCGATGAGTTCACAGGCACGCCGCGCCGCGTATTCCGTTTCCGCCGCTACCGCCGCCACCTGCTCTCCCTGGTAACGAACCACATCGCGTCCAAGGATGGGACGGTCACACATATACAATCCAAGCGTCATGTCCAAGGTGGCACCGGTGACAATCGCCCGCACACCCTCGACTTTTTCCGCTTTCGATGTGTCCACCCTTTTGATGCGCGCGTGAGCGTGGGGACTCACTTTCATCCGGCCATGAAGCATGCCGGCGATGGCCATCTCATGAACATAAGAGGCCGCTCCCGTCACCTTGTCGACGGCGTCGAGACGCTCTTCGTTGCCACCCACATATTGGTGTTTGTCAGAATGAAAGGGGACGGTCACTTGGCACCTCCCTTAGCATCGCGAGCTACCTCACGAATGGCATCCACAATGGCTTCGTATCCCGTGCATCGGCACAAATTGCCCGCAATGCCCTCGATGATTTGTTCATCGGTCGGCGTAGGAATGCGGCGAAGCAAATCCCCGGCCGTCAGAATCATCGCTGGCGTGCAAAAACCACACTGCGCTGCATGGTGTTTGATGAAAGATCGTTGAAGATCGCTGAGTTGCTCGCCCTTCGCTTCTCCCTCGATGGTGCGAAGAGTGGCCCCATTGGCCTCTACGCCAAGAACCAGACAAGCGTTGACTAACTCGCCGTTGAATACGACCGAGCATGCTCCGCACTCCCCAATCCCACAGCCCTCCTTCGTGCCCGTCAAATGAAGCACGTCCCGAAGAAGCTGAAGGAGCGTGAAGCTGGCAGGAATTCGGGCCTTGTAACGCACGTCGTTGACGGTGACTTCGATGTCATACTCCATCGCTGCCTCCTCACGCTTTCAAGTCGTCGAAAAGACGACGAACGAGCACACCAGTCATATCGGTTCGGTACTCTGCGCTCGCACGAACGTCGGAAATGGGAATAATGGCGGCCATGCATCGACGAGCCGCTTCCTGGGCATCGAGCGATTCGAATAGGTCATCGAGCACGACGACCACCGGGGCTGGACTGCACGAACCAATGGCTACACGCAATCGTTTTCGCTCCGGATCATGAAGAAGCGCGGCGTTGGCCAGGGCTAGATCATGACCTCGCACGCGCTGGTGTTTCCGGAAGAACGAGCGCGTTCCTTTGGGTTGCGCGGGAACGTGAATGGCCGCGATGTATTCGTTTTTTGCACGCACCGTGGCCCGAACACCGCGAATGAACGCGGGTAGTGAAAGACGACGCGTCGCGGTGGTCGTTCGTAGCTCCACCTCCGCATCGAGCACGCAAAGGGGCGGTACGGAATCGGCACAAGGAGAAGCGTTCGCAATATTTCCCGCGATCGTGGCGCGATTGCGGATCGCAAAGGCCGCAATATGCGAGCACGCGTGGGGAAGCGCCGCCATCGCACCTGACAATCGCTTGTCATCGATGACTCGGTTGGCTGTCACCGTGGCTCCAATCGTCACACTGCCATCGTCGTGATGGTCAAGACGTGACAATTCCTCGACACCCTTGAGATCGATGACGAGCTTGGGTTCGATGAGACGGCCTCGAAGCTGCACGAGCAAGTCCGTTCCGCCAGCGAGAAGGCTCGCGCCGGCCCCACCTTGCTCGAGCAACCTCGACAACGCTTGCGCGGTTGTTGGTTTCTCGTATGCGAAATTCATGTTGGCACCATGAGAGAGGAAAGACGCTTCATACCACGAGCGCGCCAGGCTCGAAACCAACACCCAACGCTCGAAGCAGCACGGACAAAAGCCATCCCCGAAACCTTGGATGGCAGCCCAATCCGCGAGCAGCGATGGAATTTCCCACGGTTGGGGTGATTCGCTCCTTCGAACGATACACAGGCCCTTCGTGGATTGCGGCTTGCGACATTCTCGAGCCCTTCGCCCCACGACGTGTGAGATAAACCTGGAAATACCACGTTTTCGCGATCAACCGCGCAACGGTGTCCGAGACCGCATCGATGGGTCAACGCCTCGGCGGAATTTCATCGAGCCCGAGCTGTCCCCCTGGATTCATGATGTTGTCCGGATCGAAATGACGTTTGATCGCGCGAAGGATTGCCATCTGCTCGACGCCAAGATGTTCGTTCATCCACGGCGCCAGGAGCCGTCCCACCCCATGATGATGGCTCAGGGTACCCCCGTTTTCGACGATTTTATCGATAATTTTCGTTTGAAACGCCACGTACTCCTCGAGGTCCATACGGGCGAGAAAGATGAAATATAGATTCGTTCCCTGTGGATAGAAATGCGATGCGTGCGTCATGCACATCGTTGCCGGGCGACTTTTCACGAAGGATCGGACGCCCTGATGCAGGCGATGCAGATTGTCCCACGTGACGCCCGCTTCCAACGTGTCGATCAAAATCCCGAAATCATTGAGATCGTCGCGCATATAAGGTTCGGCGTAGCGCGTGCGCTCCCACATTTTCATCGCGATGCTTCCCAGCGATATCGCCCCATGTCGTTTGGCGATCTGTTTGATCTTTCGCGACACAAGGCGTGTGTAGTCGCGATCGCCTTCGACCGAGGCCAGACACAGGGAGCGTTTCATCGGTTCGAAACCCAATCGTTCCAGCAGCGGATCCGCGAATCCTGGCACCCCATAGAGCTTGAGCCCGCGGTCGGTCTCTTCGGGATCGGAGATCCGATACACCGCCGGAAACCCAAATTCGCCTTGCATGATCTGCCGACTGGCATCGACCGCCGCTTCCCATGATGGATACATGAATCCCAATCGCGCACGATTGTCCGGCGCATATCGGAAGATCTTCATCGTGGCCTCGACCAAAACCCCAAACGCTCCTTCCGAGCCCTTCATGATGTCGTTGATCCTTGGCCCCGTCGCGGTTGCAGGCACCTCGATGGTTCGAAAACTACCCGCCGGCGTCACGTACTCCTGGCTAAATACAAGGTCGTAAGCATCGCCGTAATAGGTCGATGCTTGCCCCGATCCGAGCGTGACGATCCAACCTCCCACCGAGGAATACTCGAACGATTGAGGGAAGTGCCCGCATGTGTATCGACGCTGACAACCGAAGCGCTCGGGTGCGTTTTGTAAGGCAGATTCATAGGCGGGACCCAGAATTCCCGGTTGCACGCGAGCGGTTTGATTGACTTCATTGATTTCGAGCACCGCGTTCATATGCGTTCCCAACGCGAGCGATATTCCGCCCGCGTAGGGACGACATCCGAAGTTGACAGACGAACCAGCGCCATAGGGCGTGATGGCAATACGCTCCCTGGCACAAAACTCCACGAGCTTTTGCACGTCACCCTTGTCGCGGGGATGCACGACCGCATCCGCGATTTCACGAACCACCCCGTGTCTGAGTTCCAAGATCTCTTCCGCCGTCTTGCCGGAGGCATAACGAACACGGCTATAATCATCTACCGCTACGTTGACGTCCCCCACGATCGCGGCAAGGGCATTGAGTTGCGCCTCGGATAACCTCGATGGTTTATCCACCACGACAGATTCAAGCCCTTCCTGCCTGCGCTGGAGGAAATCATCCTCGGTCATCCCGAACTCTTGCATCATCATGCGCACCCACGCATCGCTGGGATGCTTGAATGCCCGAGGATTTCCGTACTTCGCGATGGAGCGAAACGAGCCGGGTGTTGGTGCGGATTCGGACCATGGTGGTCGGATGGTTTTCATAAGCCTCCTCGACGGCTCGCAAGATGAATGGAGAGAACTGAAAATACTTCATCAGAAGCAAGGGCGCCACGACGGCCACGCAAACGCACGTCGTGACAGACGAAGTTCCGGTCTTCTTTGCTCATTGGAGTTCGAGGGCCAGCCACGCATCCGTCCCTTCCCTTCCCACGCGACGACTCACCCATGCACGTCCCTGCAAACAGCCGCAGGGATGCTCCAGCACCAGCCCGGAACCGGTGGATAACCAGGCTTTTTCCCCTAAATCCCAATCGCTCATGACCTCCGCTCGAATCGTGGAGCCTAGCGGGAGATGCCCTCCGACGGACAAAGATGTACCCGATTGGGATAGCACGCCACAGGGGTTTGCGATTTGGGTGGAAGGCTCGAACGCCGCCGCATCCACGGGGTCAGTGTTGGAACGAGAGGCGATGTCGATATTTGCTTTCGCGGAATGCATGCCTCCCACCGAAGTGCGAGCGAGGAGGAACGCGCGCTGGTATTCGCTCCGCGTCAACACAGCGGCTTGTGCCTGAATCGTCACCCAATCCTGCACCAGCCCGGCGCGCGCCACGACAGCCGAATCTATGGTATTTCCTTCGAAATCCCCTAGCTTACCCGCCAAAGCCTCCCATCGAAAGCCCCGGCTCGCCCCCGGCGGACCCAGGTCGGACCGTATTCCCACGGTTGCGGTCCACCGGCTGCCCCCGGCGATCGCTGGCGGAAGCAGCGCCATGGACGGCTCCGCGGTGCGCGCGGACGATAGTCCCACGACTCGAACGAACGGTTCGATGAGGTGAACCGTGGAGGCATAGGATCTCGCGAAAGGAAAGGAGGCTTCCGAGGTGGACCAGGCAACGACATCCATCGATGAGTGTCCGTATAAGGATAGTGAACGCGCGATGGATTGCCCGTCCACGGATATCTTCGAAGGCCCGAGGATGGGAGCCGCAAACCAGCGCGCTCGTACCATGGTGAGATGAGCGGCATCCTGGTTTGCATCATCGAGCACACGCACCTTTCCGGATGCCTCCCACCCACTGTGGATGCCAAGGGCTCCTCCTGCATGCGCCAGCAACGACGGTCCCCAATGCAATCGATCGCGACCGCGAATGCCCGTGCCTGCCACCCCGGCGTACAGCCATGAATAGGAAGACGGCTGAACCTCCACATGAGCAGCCGCTTCATCGAATGGACGATACGCCTCTCGGATGTCGATCAATCCCGTCACGCCCCGAGAACCTCCCACCGTATCCACACGCCAGGTGAGTCCCCCGGGCCCAGCACTCGGTTGGGATCCCTCGGACTCGAGACGCACGAGATCGCCATGCATTCGGTCGAAGCGCATGTTGGTACGGGATCGAGTCGTCGTGATCGAAGACTCCAGTTCGAAGCCTCCTCGGGTATATCCGGATATGTATAGGTCTAGATGAGCTGGCTGTCCGACACCATCCTTCCACGGCAGATGGAACCCAGGGCCCAACAGAAGGCCCCCATCCCCTCTCCAGGCCAGTTTTGGGGGGAGCAATCCCGGTTGGTCCCAGGAACGAAACCAGACCCAAGGAAGCCAAAACACAGGCGTATCCCCCACCCGCAAGGTAGGGCTGGTCATGGTGATATCTCCGGCGAACTCGAGGGTTGCACGATCGAAATCCAGCTCGATGGGCGCGCGATCACACGGACATAACGTCAAGGTGGCGGGCCCAACCACTTGCAAGCTTTCTTCTTGTTTTCCGAGCTGCAAAGATTCGGCGTGGAGCCCGTACTTGCCCGCCTGCACCGATACATGACCTTGCAACTCGAGGCGACGGGTGGAAAGGTCGATTTTGGCACGATCTGCCTGAAATTCCAGGCAAAGAGGCTGCTCTTGGGCCAGAGAAACGGGCGCGACGAAACCCAAACCAAGCACCGTCCCCATCATGGTCCAACGCCTACACGCAAGGCATGCGATCATCAGCGATGTGGCGTCCTATCCCTTTATGGTGCCGGCGGTCCCAGCACGCCTCCGCCATCTCTTCGACTTTCCCGCGATCGCCTGCCGTGCGCAGTCCGTTTCCGGCCTCGCGGAGGATCGCTCGGAATCGACTCATAATAATGACCTGGCGGGAATGTCACTTCGAGTACGGATACCTGACCAGGAACCAGTTCCAACAATCTCGCCGTCGGCGTCGCATTGGCTCGGAGATCAATGTTGAAATGAACGTCGTTGCGGAACTGTCTCAGCCGCGCATCCGCGATGGGCGTGTTGAAGTAATGGGTCATCAAGGCATGACGGTTGTTGTATACGGGTACGCGACAATCGGTCAGTACGAAAACCACTCCGTTTCGTGTTGTGATCTGACGTACGGAAGGTGTGCCATGCACCTGCACGAAGACTTTGGAGGACCCATCCCGTTGCATCCGAAAAGCAGGTGAATTGACGATCGCCCGCGCTGGAGGCGTGGTGGTCTTTGCGCGGGGCGGAGGCTTTTCCACCGGCGGCGGCGTTGCCGCAAACGGTTTGGCACCATCCGACCGCTCGAGCACCAAGTCCTTCACCGCTGGACAGGCGGGAGGCGTTTCCCCTTTTTTGGGAACATAAGTCGGATCACAGGGATCCTTGCTCGCGTTCTTGGCTGTCTGCGCTGCCGCGAACGAAGAAGTCGTGAGAATTGGAACCGCGCAAAGAACCACGGCGGCACGGAACCAAGCGGTACGAGAAGAACGAGGACCCATTTTGCCTATTGGACCACGTTCCGCGGATTGTCGCCAAAACTCAGTGATATCTGAACGGATGATAAGGTCCGTCGGCGCGAGCCATTGCCCTGGCCCATAAGGCTTCGGTCGAAGGGGGCGAGTGCTTCGATAAGCGGTGGCGAAAACGAAAGTCATGTCGCCGTTGCCGTTACGGTCAGACTCAACGTGTTGCCACAGACCGAAACCATCATCGTCATAACGCGCGTCGCGGAGGAAGCACGAGATTGGCGAGCAACAACCCCGTCACCAGCGATACGCCTACCATGATCATCCGAAACGCGGCTTCCACACCGGATAGCACGTTGTGTTCGAGCAACGAAACAAGACTTCGAAAACCAATACTGCCCGGTACAAGGAGCATCAACGAAGGGACCAATACGATTCCCGAGGGGCGCCGACGCAACCTTGCATATAAATTGGCGGCGGCTCCGAGCGAGAATGCAGCGAGCCCTACCGCAAGATCCGCTCCCGTGCTCGCCGTGGCGAGTCGCGCAATGCCGTAGATCACGGCACCCACGAGAAACGTAAACGGCGTTTCTTTCATCGGCACCCGAAACAGGACGGAAAAAGCGATCAACCCGACAGCCAACGCAATCCCCTCGGTCCACGCCGGTAGTGCGATGGTGCTGCCAATTCGCTCCGGAACGAATTCCGCAAGCTGCGTTCCCAACGCAACGCCTACCCCCATCACGAGAAAGATCATGACCGCTCCCATCAGACGACCCGTTCCGGACATCAGGTTTCTCGTGGCAAGCTCGTTGAGCGCAGTCGTCACCGTCAAGCCGGGGACCAAAACGATCAAACCTCCCAGCACCGCAATCGAAGTCGATAGCGAGCCCAACCACCACGCGCCAAGCGCGGCCAACAACGAGGAGAGCACGGCAGCCAGAGGCTCGAAGACGCGCGAAGTCGACGTGCGCTTCGCCATCACCATCGCCATGATTCCCACAATCAGACCCGTCGTGCACGATACGACGATCTCACGCCATCCCCCTCCAAAAAAACGCGATGCAGCGCCGGAAGCGAGGCCATAACAGGCCAGACTCAACACGGTGCCATACCGCGCTGGCTCCTGAACAATGGCCTCGATTTGCTCCACGCCTTCACGCGGTTCGAGTTCGCCCAAGGCCACCAGCTCCGCAAGAGCATCGAGCTTCACTTGCTTCTGCAAATCCACATCACCCGGCTCCACCCGCAAAAATAGCGTCTGCTGGTTTTCCCAGGCACCAAACGAAAATAGAAGCCCCGTAGGCATCGAGAAAAACTGCCCCGGCAAATGAAACCGAGCAGACATGAGCTGCAATACTTCCTCGAGCCGATGAGCAGGAGCCCCATAACGATGCAAGGCCCATGCGAGACGAATCGTAAACGCTATGTACGCCTCTCGAAGAGCGTGCGAGTTGTCACCTGAAATGTCGGCCGTCATGACTGCGCTGCGCGTGTAGCACGGATTGCTCCTGCCGACGCCGTTTGCTGCATAAGGGTCCGGAAGGGCGGCGAATAATCAAAAAAGATGTGTAAATACAATATATTATTGAACGTCAGTCCACGAACGTCACTTCTCCCGCCCGCACCGTTTGCACCCTTCCGTTCAGAATCACACGCAGCTCACCGCTCTGATCGATGCCGTCCGCCACACCTTGCACGTCTCCTACTTGAACCTTTCGACCCCTCACTTCATCTCTCTTCGCTACCTCCGCCATCAATTCTGGCAATGCACCGCTTTCGAAAGACTCGAGTCGCAGCGCCAACCTCATGATCACTTGCCACAATACCTCTTCGCGAGTCACCGTCCGGTGGGTTTCGAGCACGATCGATGTGGCTCTCGCTTCGATGGCCGAAGGGAAAGAGCGCTGCAACACGTTGATCCCCATGCCTGCGATCACGTACTCACACCGGTCCTGGGACAAGGAAGATTCCACAAGGATTCCCGAGACTTTTCGCCCTCGCAGCAGAACGTCGTTGGGCCACTTGATGCCCGCGGGGACGTCGACGAAAGTCTCGACGGCTTCCGCCACCGCCAGACCCATGACAAGGGTGATGGCGGGCAAGTGCGTGATGGGCACGCGGGGGCGAAGCACAAGGGAGAAAGCGAGGTTGGTATTGGGTTCCGAATACCAGGGCTTTCCCCCACGTCCCCGCGCTTTTCGCTGATGGTCCGCGATCACGACTGTGCCATGACTTGCGCCAGCGCGAGCCAGTATGGCCGCTTCATCATTGGTGGAAGATGTTTCTTCCAGGTAGAAGATCGGCTTGCCATACGAGTGTTCTGCTTCGGAAAATCGCTTATTTATTGAGGCGATATCGAAAGGAGTCATGGCAACAGTTCCATGTCGAGACCGATGTCGGCGGCGGGCGATGAGTGGGTAAGACCACCCACGCTGATGATGTCGATCCCGAGTTGAGCGATGGCGGCTATTTGATCGAGATTCACGCCTCCGGATACTTCCAAGCGCGCCTTTCCCTGGGTGAGTTCCACCGCGCGTTTCGTGTTTTCTAAGGAGAAATTGTCCAGCAGGATGATGTCTGCTCCCGCTGCGAGCGCCTCTTCGAGCTGCGCGAGCGTATCGACTTCGACTTCGATTCGGGTCGTATGGGGCGCGTGGTTTCGCGCGCGAACCACCGCGGCAGGGATGCCTCCCGCCGCAACGATATGATTGTCTTTGATGAGGACGGCGCTTGCGAGATCGTCGCGGTGATTATGTCCACCTCCCTTTCGAACGGCATAGCGTTCTAGGATGCGCAGGCCCGGGGTCGTTTTGCGAGTATCCGTGATGCGTGTCGGTAACCCCGGAGGAATCGCGCGAACGAAAGCCCGCGTACGCGTGGCAATGCCTGTCATTCGCTGCGCGAAATTGAGGGCGACCCGCTCGGCCATCAATATGCTGCGCGCACATCCCTCCACACGCCAGAGCGTCGTTCCCGCCGTCACTTCCTCGCCATCGCGCACGAGCAACGAGGCATGCAGCGTGGCATCGACGAGCCTGAACGCGCAGGAGAATACATCCGCCCCGCAGGCGACCATCGACGTTCTTGCGACCGCGAGGGCATACGCTCGCGTGTCAGGCGCAACGGTGGCCATGGTCGTGATGTCGCCTCCCGCGAGGTCTTCAAGCAACGCCTGTTCGACAAGATTCTGATAATGAATGGGCAACAACATACGGTGCAGCGTACACGAGGCGATCGGGACAGGAAGAGGGAAGGGGAGTAAGCCTGCGGGTCGTTCCCGCATGCCATGGGAGTCGCTACTTATATTCGTTGGAAATACAAGCTTTGGGGGAGTCGCAGACCTCCGCGGGCGGATCACAGCGGCAGGCTTCGGCGGGACCATGGACGAGCTTCGAAGCGCATCCGAACGCGGTTTCCTCCGCGTTTTCACCATCCGGAACACAAACCCGGAGCGTGTGCTTGGCCGGTTCATCGTAGTCCGTGAGGTAAGGGCAGGTGCAGGCGACCCACCGGCCCGAGGTGGATTTCTCGGACTTGCATCCGCAAAACATCGCAAGCACAACACCCATGACCGCAACCAAGCGATGAGAAGGCATGAAACGACTATCCTCCACCACGAGGATTCGTCAACCGAGATAGCCAGGGATAGCGTGTGGGTTCACGATCCCGAAGGCGCTGGGCTTTGCCGCGCGGCCGCCCGCTTTGTGAAAAGATGGATGGCTGCCAGTACGGCCGCCACGATCAATAGTCCAGAAGCGACCTGGTAGGCTGTCGAATAGCTGCCCGTGGCGTCGGCGATGGTTCCGGCCAACATCGGGCCGAATACGCCTCCCACGCCCCACGCCGTAAAGAGAATGCCATAGTTCAGACCGAGATGACGGGTTCCCCAGAGGTCCGCGGCGGTCGCGGGAAATAGCGACAAACATGAGCCGTAATTGAAGCCAATGAGCGCGGAACCGATCAAAAAAGCAGTCACCGTCGTGAATTGGGAAAAGAAAAAAAGCGTGATGGCTTGCGCCAAAAATACGATGATCATCGTGGCATTTCGACCGATGAAGTCCGAGGCTACCCCCGCCAACACACGCCCCGCCGCGTTGAAGATGGCCAACACCGCGACGAAAAGAAACCCCGTTTGAATCGCGCCTTCCGATTGCACCGAGACGATTTTGGCCATATGCCCAATGATCATCAGACCCGCTGTCGCACCACACGCGTATTGTGCATAAAGTGTCCAGAAAGCGGGCGTTCGAAGCATTTCCGACCAGGTTCGATCCTCACCCGGTTTTTCGGAAGATGCTTTCGATTTCGAATCGGCACCCGCATCGTTTTGCCGCGGATTAAACATGAACTGGGCCGCGGTCGTCGCCACGACGAGAAACACGACACCGAAGATCAGAAACGAACGGGAGATACCATACGCGGCGAGAAGGGAACGGGAAAGTGGTGCGATATACACGGGCGCAAGACCAAAGCCGGCCACCACGATCCCTGTGATGAGTCCTTTTTTTTCCGGTCCAAACCACTTGACCGCCGCCGGTGTCGCTGCCGCATAACCAAGTCCTATCCCCGTTCCCGCCATGACTCCGAAGCCAAGGATGACGGGCCATATGGAATCTGCGGAGCCGAAGCTGGCCACGATGAGACCCAGCCCACATAAAATCGCCCCCACGGTGGCGACGATCCGCGGCCCCATGCGATCCTGAAAACGCCCGGCCGGAATCATCATCACGGCAAAAAATGCGATCGCACAGGTGTACGGTAGCGTGGCAGTCGTTTTCGACCACCCGAATCCGCCTGCCTCCACCGTCTCCGAAAGCTGTTTGCTGAACATGCTCCAGGCGTACAACACGCCCAACGCAAGGTTCAGAACCAACCCCGCCACCGTGACCAACCAACCGCGATGATTCATTGGACCATCCTGCTGTAACTATCTGAAAATAGCTATGAAATTTGAAGTGCGGAAGCCGCGGCTCCCCCCGTTTCGTGTGTTTCCACTCTCCCGCTCGCTTTCGCCTGCCTCTGTCGCGCCAGGCTCGACTCGCTCAGAGCCATTCAGCTCGAAGCTGCTCGTTGCTCTTGAGGGACAACCAACCGGGAGCCACGTCGAAGACCGAATGCGCGCCGATTTTTCCCATGCGGTGTAGTCGCACGGCCGCGCGCGCATAAGCCACCAGGATGCTCGATGTCAACTCCGGATTGCTGCTCGCCGATAATCCGAGCTCGAGACGCTGCTCATGATCGCTTCCCGTCCTGCCACTGCGAATCACGAATCCGCCATGCGCCATGCCACGATGCTCGGCATCCAAAGTCCGCGCATCGACAATCGTGACGACTGTCTCGTATTCGTCGAAATAGTGAGGCATCGAGACGATAGCTTGCCGTACGGCATCCGCATTGGCCCCATCTTTCAACACCACGAAGCACTCGCGTCGATGCATTTGACGAGGCGAAAAGCGCGGCCGCGCGCCGCTGCGCACCTGTTCGATCGCGCGTTCGATGGGCACGGTGTATTGCACGCCGTCGGCGACCCCCTCCACCCGACGAAGCGCATCCGAATGCCCCTGACTCACTCCCTTCCCCCAGAAGGTATACGTGTCACCATCGGGTAAAAAAGCCTCTCCTAGCACGCGGTGGATGGAAAAAAGCCCCGGATCCCAACCCACCGAAATGATGGAGGTGTGTCCAGCCGCGCGAGCCGCTTCATCCATCGCCGAAAAGTATTCCGCAATGCGCGCGTGCGTATCGAAGCTGTCGACCGTGTTGCCTAGCGCCGCCAGTTGCGGCCCTTGACGCGGCAAATCCTCTTTGGAGCCCCCACATAACACGAATACATCCGTTTCGTTGGCGCGCCCGTTCAACGCTTCCATCTCATAGACGGGAGCGTTTCCGAATAGCGTCTGGATCGATGCGGCAGGGCGTCGAGAATAAATGGCCGAAAGGCTCATGTCCGGGCAACGCGCGACCGCGGCTTCCACACCGCGTCCGAGGTTACCATATCCGACAATCGCGATGCGAATGGGCTGATTCATGATCATGAGGGTTCGCTACCGTGCGGCTCCGCCGTGACAATTCTAGCAGTGTATCTGTCGAATTTCCGGGAAATAGTCACACGTCTTTTGCAATGTCTTCAAGCAATCGTAGTTCAAACGGCGCTCGGGCCGCCCGCGGGAACCATCGGAAGGATGCCTGGTGGTTGGGTGCCGACGACTTAGCCCTCGACAAGAGTGCGGCACCGAGCCGGCGGCTCTTGGTGGGAAGGCGGCTTCCTTTCTATCATTTTAGCCTCATATAGGAGCGTAACCTCGGAACATGACGGAGTCGCGTACGCGCTTATGGCCAAGATGACGTCGCCGGCGATACCAGCCGCCGCGACCCGATCGAACCATGCCAGTTCGGATTTCGTTTTGAATACGGAGTGTTACGAGACTCGCGCCGATGTATCGCCTTCGAAATCAGCGGCCCGGCTTTCCGGAATGAAAAGCGTGAGAGTGGGTGTCTCGGCGCCTGTCAAGGCCGCGCTGAGTATGTATCTATAGCGGCTAAGACGTCTTTTTCAGGACGCTTATGGCACATGCTTGTCCCTCATTTCCGATCCGCGCAAACCGTCTTGCAGTGTGTATCTAAGCAGGCGTACAGGGCGTCTTTTTCAGGGAGGTTTTTACACGCACTACAGTCCTTACCCTGGCATGCGTCAAAACACGCGGACAAGGCGCTGGAAAGGGCGGTGAATTCAGTGCAGCACTTGCTTTTCGCGCACTGATTGCAGGCATCGTCGCCTGGCAAGATGGGACACGTGTCGCTATGGGAACCACCGCCCGACCCACCGTTCGAGCCACCGCCCGACCCACCGTTCGAGCCACCGCCCGACCCACCGTCGTCATCGCTACAAGCGCTGACCATCCACGTGGACAAAGTCAGACCTAATGCAAAGAACAGGATTTTTTTCATGATGGACTCCCCTCGGGCCTATGTACGCAGTCAGGCTGCCAGCATCGCCGCAGCCATTGCCATTGAACCAGTCCGTTCAATTGTCTTGATGACAGGCTGATATATCGCACGGTAGGAGCTTCGACGCTACCCATCCTTGCGGAAGGACCGCGCCCCCTCATGACGACAAGATGGCGCAACTTGTTGTGCTTTTGGTGATTGCGTAAGCGCGTGGAGGCGCAAGTGTCCTACGTCATCCAAGGGCCCGAAGGAATCATCCGCGTGGTCCTGCTGCACGAGATTTCTCATGACCGCGCCGGTTGCAATATCCTTGGTATTTGATTTCGTCACCTTGCCCAGTCGTGTGCTCATCTTCTCCGCGGTCGGGACGGCCCACCCCTGGGAGAAGCGAAAAACCCGATGGGTTTGGCACCTCGACTTTCGATCGGCACGCTCGCAAAGGTAGTGATATACCTGAAGCGAATGCGTCTCACTCGGTCTTCGGGTGAAAGCAAGGAGGAGCACGCGTGAGAAGAATAGCTTTGCTTCTTGGACTCGCCCTCATGAGCGGATGTGGAAATAGCTCCGAAAGCTCGGCCGCCCACGGGCCCGTGGATTCCGCAGTCGCGGATGCCGAGGCAGAAGTGGCTTCCGAGGCAGCATCGGATACTTCCTTTCCCGACGTCACGGACGATGCTGATTCCGACGTGATTGGTGGCGAGGACGTGGTCGAGCCGGACGTATTTACGCCATCATGCTTTTCGAACGAGAGCGTGTGTGTTGACCACATAACTCGCCGCTATTGTGACAAGGGGCAATGGAAGGAGCAGACCTGTGGGGCCGGGGCGGGATGTGTCGGCGGAGAGTGTGTCCAGGGAGAATGCAGCGATGCATGTCGGCTTGGGGAAGCGGAAGCGGGCAAGGTTTGTGAGTTGTGGGATGTGGTTTCGGGCGATTGGGTTGCCTCCGAGCCTGGCCAAAGCCTGCACGACCGGGCCAGGGCGTATGCGCTGTGGTTGCACCGCGATGGGATGGCCTATGGTGGGATTGGCAACGCACGTTATCAAGATCCGCCGGACTACAAGACTGTCGAGTCTTTGGGGGGACTTGGAGATTCAGCCATTTGGACTGGAACGTACCTGGCCGCGGAGGCGTTGCGGTTGAAAACGACCGACGCTTCGGATGCGCGAAAAGCCGTCGTTGATCTCGTGGAAACCCTGCATTTATGGTTCAACGTAACCGGGGAGCCCGGCGTGTTAGCCCGGTATGTAGCCCCTTCGAATACTCCTCATCCTGTGATACTCAGTGACTTGGACTGTTCCGTGAAGCGCTGTCATTGCGACGTATCGTATCAAGGCAAAAAATACGATTATATCGGGCATATCAGTCGCGACCAGTACCAAGGTGTCATGCTCGGTTATGCGTTGGCGTACGAGGCTCTCGGCGAAAATGATGAGCCAACCCGAGAATTGATTCGCCAAGATGTTGTCAAGTTCGTTCAGGAACTCATGAAAGAGCGCACGATGCCTGTGGTGGTGAAAGTCAACGGGACTCCCGTGGGCCCCTTGAACGTAAAAATCCGGTTTGCCGTCATCAACTCCGCGGAGATGGAAAACGGCGCCGTGAGTTTGCATGTCGATACGGGCAAGTACGACGATTCCGAGGCGTATGGCTTTCAGGAATTCTTACCCAATCTCGCTTTGCTTCTCAAACAGATACCGTTGATTTCCTCGATTGTGCCCTCGACGGTTCCACGGGCGGATAGTGCGGTGATGCTCGCTTCTTTTTTCAGCGTTGCGCTGATGGTGACGGATGGCGTGAAAGCTTACGAAAACCAGCACGACGAAATCCTCGCCTTTTATGAAGGCAATACGGGGTTGGGCGGAAATATCAACGACTGGATTCCTATCATGTCGGGGTGGTTCTATTCGAATTCATGTGGAAAAGGGTATTACGCCAACAACATCGTCATGGAACCCATGTACAATCTGGCCCGACTCGAACCTGACCTGGGAAGACGGGGGGTCATGGTTTCCCATGTCTTGGAATCTCGGATGTGGAAAACCTTCGAGACGACAAAAAACTCTTTCTTTTCATTTATTTACGCTGGGGTTGCGCCTGGCGTTTCCGCTGCCATCCCCGGGGAGGCAAAAACACAATTGGCTCAATTCCCACCTCCTCCTCGCATCAGGGTAGCTGTGAACCTGACCCAAGATCCGAAGTACTTACCCCATCAGGACGGTTGTCCGGATCAGACCCAGCATACGGGCGCCGTCGATGTGGGGGAACGCGTGGTGTCTGATTTCCTCTGGCAGCGTCATCCCTGGGGGCTTTTTGATGCAGGCGATCCCGCGATGACCTATCCGGGAGTCGACTACCTGGTTGCCTATTGGTTGGGGCGATTCCACAACTTCATCCACGATGACACCGTGGGAAAGTGCGCGGCCTGGCATGGATGAGGATCGAAAACAGCGGTCGATATAATTCCCCTATAGCCGACCATTCGTTATCACCCAACGCAAACCAGTCCCTCCCATGACCCCAGGGATTTCCCTCGTACGAGGGTGCTGTTGGAGATGATCGACGCAACAAAGGGCTTCAGGTTGATGAAGGTTCGTCTGCCTGGGGATCATCGGCAGAAATCCGCTGGCGTTTTCCTCGCCCTCCTGGAAACCGTCAGACGTCTTTGACGATATCTTCGAGCAATCGCCATACCGAATGGGCCGAGATGGCGGAGCCATACACCAAGATGCGCAATGGGAAATCATCGCAAGCGATCTCCGGGCTCACGCGCAATTTTTTGCTGACTGCGAGGATGAATCGCTCGCCCAATTCCTGTTGAAGGATCTGAACGCGATCGAAAACCGCGTCCCTATTCCAGGTTCCGAAAGCTTCGAGGTAGACGCGCAGCTTATTATCTTTTTCGAAAACCAGGTCCGGAACGAATAGACTCTGGTTTTGCAAGTGAAAAATGCGCGAGGAGCGTCGCACGGACCATGGGCAGTCGAGGCGCGAGAAGGATTCTACGAGAGTGCTGATCTCTTCGAGTTCCGTGGAGTCCTTTCGGTAGGGTGATACGAAGCCATCCTGGTCGCTGATGCTAAGCACCGCCTCCTTACGTTCTTTGCCCCAACGAAGCCTGGCCTTGAGGCTCCATCCTTCCTCGGCCACGAGCGCAGGAAGAAATAAGGCCAATTGAATGCCGTATCGCTGCGTGGATTCGAATAGACTCATGGGACCATCCAGCACGATTTCGTATCCGGATTGTGCTGAGCCCGTGATTTGAAACATCAATCGACGAAACCTCATGGCACGGATGAGTTGTCGAATGCGCGTGGCCGTGGTGGGGACGAGGTGAATCGTGACCTGGGTGGAGCGCAGCAAGATGCCTTGCGCCAAGGCGAGATTGTACCGATGCAACAGATCGATGGGCGTGATGGGCTGCATACTCGAAAGAAGCTGTGCTCCCGGAAGATCCGCGAATAGCATGGACTCGAGTTGTTCAGGCGTGCAGTGGTGCCGGGCCGCACAAGCATCGATGACCGCCGAACGGTGGAACGGTTCGCGGATTCCAAGCGCGCGCCGCTGTTGCGTGGCCAAGCGAAACACCTCCGCGCGCAACGCCGCCGGATCGCATTCCGGGGCTGTCCCGATCTCACACCGATCACGTAATAACTTAATAAATCCAGCAACTTGCATACGGTTGGGCTCTGCGTCCGCGACCTTGCGAAGAGCCTCGTCCAGCTCTTCCATGGTGGAGCCGATGTTGCTTTGAAAAACGTTGATCAACGCTTCCGCGAGAGGGATGGCCGCCTGAAATTGCCTGGGAGACAAAACCAGCGGCTCGATGCGTTGACCGCGTCTTCGAACACGAATGAGATCAGAGGTGAGCAAACCAGCTTACGTGTAATCGTCAAACCCTCACCGCGTCAATCCCAAGGCCATGGCAGGGCAAGACGACCGCATTTCATTCCGCCGCGACCGTCAGTGCGCCTGAAGATAGGCCTTCACGACGTCTCCCCACGCGGTTGTCGTCAGCGAGGCATCATGCGTCACCGCAACGAGATCAGGCGCGCAATTCGAGTAGGGCGACAGGGACCAGGCAAGATTCGGAATCTGCTTGGCCTCGACATCTGCGAAAAATCCCAGTGAAAATGACGTGTCCGAACCACTTGGGCCATACTCGCCAATGATGACCGGAATGTTCGAAAACGTGTATTCGGAGGCGATGGGCGGATATGCATGGTATTCGTAAACGACGTTGTCGAAAGACAGCGGATCGGCAGCGTAAAACGCAATCTGACTCGTCCACTGGTTGCCTTGCACCGCAATGAGGTGATGGGGGGAACCGAGGGCATCTTCTTGCGCACGAATGACCGAAACCGCGTGCTCCATCCGCGCACGAATATCGCTATTCGACGAACCATTGCCCCCCGGCTCGTTCGCAATCCCAAACAGGACATAAGGCTTGTCATGAAACGACTGAACGAGCGCTCGATATACGTCGTCCGTCGCGTTCGACGGCAGGCATACGGCGTCGTCTCCTTGGCCGCATTCACCTCCACCCGGCTCGACCATCGTGGTGTCACTGCGAAGCGATACGAGCACGAACACTCCTGCATACGAGCCCAGGTGCTCGATGACGTTCGTCATGGCCGTGGTGTAGTCACTACCGGCTTGCCAATGCACGACAGGGCTATAGCTGTTCATGCCGAGGGAGACGCGGACGAAATTGGGTTTCCACGAGGCCATCATGGCGTCGATGAGGCCAAGCAAGGCGTGTTCGCCATCATGGGGGCTGTCCATCCAAAGGCCGTAGTTGTACCCGCATAAGAACAGGTCATCGAGGTTGACCCCGCGGCCCATCCACACGCCCGTCGACCCGCCCCCGTCGAGGTAAATATGCGGGTCGCCGTCGATGGTATAAAGCCAGCCCGCGGTAGGTCCCCCGCCCCCCGCGCCTGCTTGACCTCCGGTG
>MWCO01000027.1 GCA_002070115.1 Deltaproteobacteria bacterium ADurb.Bin207 | reverse complement strand
GAATCATTTCTGCCTGGATGGGAAGTCATGTTCCGCGCTCGACCTTGCCATGAAGCCAATTCCCGCCGGCACGTTCATGATGGGAAGCCCCACCAGCGAACCCGGACGAGATGAATACAACTTCGGTTCGTCGGGTGAACTCAATGAAACCCTTCATTCCGTAACCCTCACGCGCCCGTTCGAAATCGGGGATGTCGAAGTGACCCAACACGACTTCAATATCGTCATGGGTTACAACCCATCGTTCTTTGTGCAGTGCGGCTCCAGTTGCCCTGTGGAAACGATAACGTTCGACGAAGCCCTTGCGTTTTGCAATGTCTTGTCGTTGGCAAAGGGTCTTCCGCCGTGTTTCGAGTGTACGGGTAAGAAAAAGTCCACGTCTTGTAAGCTGTCTAGCGAGTATGGTAGCCCCTACGAGTGCCAGGGTTATCGACTGCCCACCGAGGCTGAATGGGAATATGCCGCCCGAGCGGGAACACAAACGGCATTGTATTCGGGTGCGCTGACGCAATTGGATTGCGCCAATGTCGATCCGAAGCTCGGCTCAATCGGATGGTACGTTGCGAATTCGAACGCGGCTTACGACAGCCAAACCTTGACGACGTGTCATGAAAATACCTACTCCGTGGGGACCCAACAGGTTCGCACACGTTCGGCCAACAACTTCGGTTTATACGATATGGCCGGAAATGTATGGGAGTTTGTGCATGATTGCGGGCAGCCCTACACGTCCGCCAGCCAAACCGATCCAATTGGCCCGCTAAAGTGCCCAAGTGAATCTCGAATTTTTCGAGGAGGCGGACTTTATAGCGTGGCGCATTTTTGTCGTCATGCGGAACGAGCGGATACACCCGGCAATGATATTGATGCGCCCGATCTGGGATTTCGTATAGTCCGGACCTTGCCCTGAGGTTTATGGCTTGGTCGCCAGCAAGCCTTCTTTCAGACGTGTCGTCGCTTCGAATCCGAGCATGGTTTTGGCATCCGTCACATCCGCTTGAGAAAACGGCACATCTCCGGCGCGTGCGGGTTCATGGCGCGGTTGCACATTGGCTCCTGTGACCTCGATAATCGTACGCGCCAGATCGTTGATGCGGGTCGTACCTCCCGCGCCCACGTTGTACGCACGACCACAGGAAGCCGGTGGCGCTGATGCCGCGAGCAAGTTCGCACGCACCACATCCGCCACGAACGTGAAGTCCCGGCTCTGCATGCCATCGCCGAAAATGGTCGGTGACTGCCCCTGAATACACGCGGCAAAAAACCTTGGAACGACCGCCGCATACGGGCCAGAAGGATCTTGTCGTGGACCGTAAACGTTGAAGTAGCGCAGCCCCACCACCTCCATGCCGAAACAACGGGCAAAGGTATCCGCGATTTGCTCATCGACCTGTTTTGACAACGCATAGGGCGATAAGGGTTTGCCTTCCTCTCCCTCTTTTTTGGGGAGCCGGGTGCTATCGCCGTAGACCGACGAAGAAGAGGCGTACACCAGGCGACGAACCTTGGCGTCCCGGGCCGCGGAAAAAATATTCGCAGTCCCTCCAATATTGACATCGATGCTCGTGGCCGGGTCGTTCATGGATCGAGGAACAGAGCCCAAGGCTGCCTGATGGAATACGACATCGATGTTGTTCATCGCCGCCTGGCAGGTAGAAATATCGCGGATATCGCCTTCCAGAAGATCGATTCGATCGATGCTCGAAGCCAGGTTTTCTCGTCGCCCACTGAAAAAATTGTCGAGAACGCGCACGCGAGCGCCCCGTGTCACCAGTTCATCCACCAAATGGGAACCGATGAATCCCGCGCCTCCTGTAACCAATACCCCCCGTCCCGTGAAGTCCATCATGTCCATGTCTTTTTGCTCCCAAGGGCTCAGGCTTTGACGACGTTTGGTTTTGGTTTGCGAAATACGCCGCGGGTATCGACCACGAGCTTGGCGTGTTTCAACACGAGGTCGTAATCGACGGAGCTATGTTCGGTAGCGATGAGCACGGCGTCGGCAGTGGCCAGCGTTTGTGCATCCAGAGGCACCGAATGCATGGCGGGTAGGTCTGGCCAGGAGCGCATTTTGGGCGCCAAAGAGATGTGGGGGTCATGGTAGGTAACCAGGGCACCTCTTCGAAGAAGAATGTCGATGAGTTCGAACGAAGGGCTTTCCCGAGGGTCATCGATGTCTTTTTTGTACGCGAGCCCAAGTAGCAGGATCTTGGCGTTTTTGAGAGCAAGGCCACGTTCGTTGAGGGCGAGTTGAAGCTTGTCGATGACATACCGCGGCATGGCGACATTGACCTCACCCGACAATTCGACGAAACGTGTGGAAACGCCGTACTCGCGAGCCTTCCAGGTCAAGTAGAACGGATCAAGGGGAATGCAATGGCCTCCGAGCCCCGGACCTGGCGTGAACTTCATGAACCCAAAGGGTTTGGTAGCCGCCGCATCGAGCACCTCCCAAACGTCGATCCCCATGCGGTCGTACACGACCTTGAGTTCATTGACGAGAGCGATATTGACGGCACGAAAGATGTTTTCCGTCAGTTTGGTGGCTTCCGCCGCGCGCGCCGAAGAAACCTGAACGACAGAGTCGATCGCGAGGCCATAAAGATTGGCCGCAATCTCACCCGATGACTCATCCACGCCACCCACGATCTTGGGAATCGTTTTCGTATTGTATTGCTTGTTGCCGGGGTCCTCTCGCTCCGGTGAGAAAGCGAGGAAAAAGTCCTTGCCGCATACCAGCCCTGTCTGTTCCAAAATCCCGCGCACCAGCTCATCGGTGGTTCCCGGATAGGTTGTCGATTCGAGAACGACGAGCTGTCCTTTTCGCAAGCGGTCTCGGATTTGACCCGCGGTCGTTACCACATATTTCATTTCCGGTTCCCGCTGCGGTGTCAAAGGCGTGGGAACGGCAATGAGCAAGGCATCGGGTTCGTGCAAACGACCAAAATCGGAAGTGGCATCGAGCAGCTTGTCTTTCAAGGCGCGCGCCACACGGTTGGCATCCATGTGCATGATGTAGGTCTCACCCTTCATCAGCATCTCGACTTTTCGCGGGTCGATATCGAATCCCGTGACGCGAATTCCCTTTTCCGGAAAAGACAGGGCCAAAGGAAGACCGACATAGCCGAGTCCGATGACCCCAACGTGAACGTCGCGTTGCTGTATCTTCTTGAGCAATTCGCTCTTGTATTCCGTCGTCACGATGCTTCCTCGATTTCCGGGGGCAGAACTGCCTCCCTATCCCCAATGATTCAAAATGTGATCAGGCGCGCTCAGGCTGTCGTTTTTCGCTCCACGAAAGCAACGATATTCTGAATGGAATCAAGGTTTTCCGGAAGCATCTCGGCGTCGTCGACCGTGATCTGGAACTCATCCTCGAGAAACGCCACGACCTCGAGGATACCCGTGGAGTCCACGATTCCCAGGTCGAGCAGCGAAGCGTCGTCGGTGAGATCGCTTGCGCTAGCCGCATAGAAGTTGTCTTTGATGAACTGTCGCACCCTGTCTGCGGTATCCATTCCTTACTCGCCCTTCTTACGGGTGAAAGCCGCGCGCGGAAGGCCATCGGCATCACAATCGAATTCGAGGCTGTCCATTCCTTTGGCACGGCGGAAAAGCAATTCAATCTGCCGTTCCTGTCCGACTCCGAATTCGAAACCCAATATCCCGCCCGAACGGAGGAACGGCAGACCTTCTTTGATGACACGCTGATGAATCGTCAATCCGTAGGGGCCTCCATCAAAGGCCTCGACCGGCTCATGTTCCAACAAATGCGCGCGATCCTTGTCGAGACGACCGGTGGAAATATAGGGTGGATTGCATACGATGGCGTGAATCGTGGCTTCGAGATCCTGTCCTTCCAAGGATGAAAACAAGTCTCCTTGCCATACTTTCACGCGTTCTTGTAACGCCAGGTACTGCACATTTTTTCTTGCCACACGAACACAACCATCCGTCAAGTCCGAGGCCCATACCCGCGCATTCGGGAATCGAATGGCAAGAGCACAGGCGAGATTGCCCGCCCCACAACACATGTCGATGATGCGAAGCTCACCGTCGACCCCAAGAGCACGAATACGGCTCTCGGCACCTCGTCCGAGGATCTCCGTCTCGAGGCGAGGAATCAACGCTCCCGGCTCCGCCAACATCTCGATGTCCATGAACCGAACGCGACCAATCACGTATTCCAATAGCTCGCCCCGCAATCGCCGCTCCAGCATTTCCCGCGCAGCCTCGGAAGGGTTTTCACTCTCGGACGCTACCTCGATGATGCGATCCGCATCTTTTTGAGGCTCTTCGAGCCCTGCTTGCACCAGCGCGTCGAGCACGTTTCGTTGCCAATCGTTCATCGCAAATCCGTTTTTTTGATTTTTCCCGTGGTCGTTTTCGGAAGCTCGTCCACGATCTGCACGTACTTGGGTACCATGAAGTTTTCTAAACGCTGCTGTGCTTCGCCGATAATCTGTCGTTCTGTCAACACCGCCCCCTGTTCGGGAACCACGAACGCCTTGACCGCTTGACCCAATAATTCATCCGCTACGCCGATGACCGCCACCTCTTTCACACCGGCAATGTGGACAAGTGCATTTTCCACCTCTTTCGGCGCGACTTTCTCTCCACGACTCTTGATGACGTCGTCCATGCGGCCCACGAAGTACAAATATCCGTCCTCATCCATCTTGCAGTAATCGCCCGTATACAACACGAGTTCGCCGGGCAACGGACCGGGCCTCAATTTTTTCGCGGTCTGTTCGGGCTTTTCCCAATAGCCCTTCATCACCGTGGCACCACGAATGACCAGTTGCCCCACTTCATGGGGCCCAACCCGCCGGTCTTGCTCGTCGACAATCCACATCTCCGTATTGGGAATGGCAATCCCCACGCTGGTAGGCTTTTTGTCGATGTCTTCGGGAGGCAGATAGGTGCATCGCTTGCACTCGGTAAGCCCGTACATCGAGTAAACCCGCGCGTCGGGAAAGATCTTGCGAAGCAAATCGATATGCTTGACCGGAAGCGCCGCCGCCGTATTCGTCACGAATCGAATGTGACTGAAGTCGTAATCGGATAGGTTTTTGAGTTCTCCCAAAATCGCGAAAATCGTAGGAACTCCTGGAAAAGACGTGACTTTTTCCTCTACCAGCACCTTGAGCACCTGCGCCGGAAACGTAAACGAACGTTCGAGGACTAACGTTGCCCCAAGACGATACGACATCAACATCTGGTACAGGCCGTAGTCAAAAGAAAGAGGCAACACACACATCACGATCTCGTCCTGCGCAAAGCGCAAATACGTGGATACACTGGTCGCTGCCGTGATCATGTTGCGATGCGTGAGCATGACGCCTTTGGGGTCACCCGTGCTTCCCGAGGTGTAGATGATGGCCGCAAGGTCGATATCGATGCACTGCCGACGCGGCGGACAGTCCGTGTTTCCTTCGCCCACCGCATCGTCCCACGACTTCACACACGCGATCGTGTCGAATTGCGAAAGGTCCGACGTTCCCGACACGATGAGCGTTCGGAGGTGTTTCGCCCTTTTGACCACATCGGCAAATACCCGCGTGAGATGCGCGTCGGTCATCATGGCCACCGCTCGGCAATCATCGAGCAAATACGCTAGTTTGTCGGCTTTGGTCAGCGGATTGACTATGGATACGACCGCGTTTGCCTTGAGCACAGCCCAGAATGCAATCACCGTCTCCACCGTATTGTCGGCGAATACGATGACACGATCGCCTCGCTGTACCCCATTTTTTTCCAAAGACCAGGCGAGCGCATTGGATCGCGCCTCGATCTCGGAATACGTCAAACGCTTCTTTTGACAGACGAGAGCAGTCTTGTCGGGGAGTCGCCGCGCCGACAAATGCAGATAATCGTGCAAGAGCGGGATCGCTTCAATCATCGCAATATCCTACCGATGGGGTGAAAGACGGTCGATGAGGGTGTTGAACTCGACGATCGATTCGGGTTTGGGATTGGAACGAACGAAGGTGTGATGCAAGACCTGGGTCGATAACACTCCTACCACGGCCATATTGTCGGTGTTGGAGAATTGACCATCGTTTGCGCGCGTCTTGCACTTGCGCCACAAGGTCGAGACCGCCGCGGGCGAGAATACCCCTGCATCTCGCACTGCGGCCTCGGACATCATGTCCTCGATCCATTCGGGCGCCCCGGGACCCACGAAAGATAATGCATCCGGCGCACGGTAAGGTTGCTTTTTGCGTCTCACGATGGCTTCGGGAATCTTTCCGGAGGCCAATCGTTTGAGCACGTGCTTTTCATCCAATACCCGAAGCTTGTAGTCCGCGGGTAAGGAGTTGGCGAGACGAACGACATCGTTGTCCAAAAATGGGAATCGTCCTTCCACCGAGTTTGCCATCAGCATGCGGTCACCCTGACAGGAGAGCAGGTAACCGGCCAATAGGATCCGAATTTCGAGATATTGGTCTCGGGATAGAAAAGACCAACGATCAAATGATGCGGGAAGGGAATCCAACACCCTTGCCACGACATCGACGCCGACGGAAGAAAACTCAGGAGACATCAAACGCTTGAGAGCGGAAGTTCCTTCCCAACGCATGTCATGGGAAAAGCCGGGACGATGGGCCTGATCGAGATTCCGACCGAAAAAGCGTCGAGACATCGCCTGCTGTGCGACAGGAGAACGCGCCAGATAAGGGTAAAGCTTTTCGAGCAAACGGGGTCGACATTCGGATTGTGGGCTTTTTGCCCAAAATCGACGCACTTTGGCTTCACGGAATATGTCGTATCCAGCAAAGACCTCGTCGGCGCCCTCTCCCGTGAGCACCACTTTCATTCCCATTTCGCGAACACGGCGTGAGAGCAGGATCAAGGGCACCGGCGCCGTTCGAAGAATAGGTCGCTCCGTAAACCAGATCACATCGCGAAACGCTTCGGCAATCGCGTGTCGCGATACGACGACCTCACTGTGGTCACTTCCCATTCGCTCGACCATCTCTTGCTGAAATGGCGTTTCATCGTATTCCGCATCCTCGAAGCGCAAAGAAAACGTTCGTAATGCCTGTGGTTTCCCCTTATGCGCTTCGTTGGCCATCGAGGCGACCAAGGAACTGTCCAAGCCCCCAGATAGATAACAGCCGACTGCCACATCCGCTCTATCCATGCGAATACGAATGGCTTTTTCGAGTGCTACGCCAACCGCGCGCACCGCGTCGTCAAGCGTACCCCGAAACCCATCCTCAGGCCCCGTCCGATACGACGGCTCCACAAAGGGTTGGTCTCGAATCACCCCTAGATGGATGGTGCGAACGTGACCCGGTTCGATTTCCTCGATACCGCGAAACACCGACTGCGGCGGGACAATGGTCCAAAACGTAAACGTCTCGTGCATTCCCACAGGATCGAGATCCCTGGGGATGGTTGGGTCGGCGGCAAAGATCACTTTCAGTTCGGAAGCAAAATACAGCCGATTATCATGCACACATACATAGAGCGGGACAATGCCGGCCCAATCCCTTGCCAGCACCAACGTCTCGGTTTTCGTGTCCCACAGCGCCAGAGCGAACTGACCATTGAAACGGCAAAACGCTTCCTGTCCCCACTGCTCATACGCATGAACGATGACTTCCGAATCGCTTTGCGTTCGAAACACATGACCAAGGGCCTTGAGTTGCTCTCGTAATTCGATGAAATTGTAGATTTCACCGTTGAACACGACCCATAAGGAAGCATCCTCGTTGCCCAATGGCTGCTGACCGGTGGCCAGGTCCGTGATGGATAAGCGTGAATGGGCGAGCCCGATGCTTGCATCACGATAAACGCCAACCTCGTCGGGACCTCGATGCCGCATGGTTGCAGCCATCCGACCGAGTTGGTCGAGTGTTGCCGCGGGATCCTGTCGTCCACGAAGATTCAAAATACCGGCGATGCCGCACATGCTCAAACCTCGTTGACCGGCTCCACAAGCAATGGGCGCAAGTGTAGGTATTGGGTGGTGCGACGTTTCGCCTCGATATCCTTGTAGACACGTTCGACTTGGTCGGGTAGCAGGTCTACGACCGGTGCCACTTCCGCTGGAGCAACGCCGTGATTGTGGCCGTATAAACACAAGTCCATGCGGTCGTAGGGAAGGGCGAAATAGAATTCTTCTTGGGTTTGCGCCATGGAGTATGTGTCCGTGGTTGGGGTGCGACGACGGATCTCCTCGGGCACGCCGAGGAACTCCGCAAGGGCGAAGACCTGTGTTTTGTACAGGTGAGCGATGGGTTTGAAGTCCGCGGCGCCATCGCCTTGCTTGACGAAAAATCCTTGATCGTATTCGAGACGGTTGGGGGTGCCCGCCACGGCGTAATTCAGCCGGTCGGCGTGATAGTACTCCATCATTTTTCGCAATCGCTGTTTGAAGTTGGTGGCGGCAACCAATTGCAGGTAGGCCGCGGGCTTCATGCGTGAAGACTTGATTTCCCCTTGCGGCGTTTGAATGGTGAGTTGAAATACGTTGAGCCGATTGCCCTCGAGAATCGAAGGCAACGTGATCTTGCTCTTGAATCCAGGACCATACTCGGGAAATACCGTCCGAATCGCTTCTTCCTGACGACGATAACAACCAGCCGCCTCGAGGGTCGGTCCAAGATTTTCGATCTGCGCGTCGATGCCGATCGCCGAAACCAGCATTTGACCCAGCATCAACGAGTCGTCGGAAGAATGATGTTCAGGCATGAACAGACCCAACACCCGCTCTTTGCCAAGGGCCCTGGCGCATAACGCCGCAACCACGGAACTATCGATACCTCCAGACAAGCCAACGACAGCTCCTTTGCGTCGCAACGTTCCAAGAACCTGTTCTCGGATTTGCGCCTGGATCGTCTCCGCTACCGCCGCCGCATCGATCTTCAGTACGTCGCGAGAGAACATAATCACCCCTTGCTGCTCGGTTGGAAAACCTCAAGCCGCAGCGACTCGACTGCGACTTTTGCCATATCGAACCTTGTCGCGTAGCACGTCCTTGGTGCCAACGGAAGGCTGGATAGAGGCTCTTAATCCATTCATTTGAGTCGTTTGATCGTTATTGGCACATCAATTTCCACTCCGTCGCGAACCGTTGCGTGAACAACGCCACGATCAGGACGGTTGGAAAGGACCGTTCAGATATAAGAGCGTTCGTCCCCGACGCAACCGTCCTGGCTGACTGTTTCCTCCCGAGTCGAGCCGACGGATAAGGAAGATCGAGATTTTTCCTCCAGAATCGTCTACACGTCGAATTACGTATGTCTCAAAGCGATAGCCTGCCTACCCCCGACGTCAAAGGATTTCTCGAAATCTCTCGCGTCGGCATCCCCGGTGTCCAGCGACAGACCTTATCCGGTTCTCACCTCATTCTTGGCCGCAATCCACAAGCCCAAATCGTTCTTGACCACACCACCGTATCCCGCTCGCATGCTGAACTCGTTTTCGATCCGTTCGGTCGCTGGTGGGTTCATGATCTGCGAAGCACCAACGGCACGTATGTCAACGGCTCCCTGGTCGAAGAACGAATGCTCAACCCCGGAGATACCATCGGCATCGGTGACTTCTCCCTTCGTCTCCATATCCCAGGCGCAAGAGAAGTCCGAGAGCGCGCCGACTCCTTCCATCCGTTGCCAGACGCTCCGGCTCACCTCATGGCCGATGAGGATGCCACCCTCATCACCGTATTGCCTAAAATTACCGATTCCCCGCAGATCAACGCGAGCCATTTGACCACCGTCATGGCGCTCGGTCGACAACTCATGAGCGTCGAAGACCCCGCGAAACGACTTCGTACCCTCTGCGAATTTATCGTGGGTTCGGACTTCCCCGCCGATTCGGTCGTCACCATCCGCATGCGCGATGGAAAACCCACGAAAATCGTAAGCGGACCTTTCCTGCGCAATCCTTCTATCCCCTCCCCAGGACGACAGGTTTCCATCGGTGTGCTCAAAACCTTGTGGGATACCCGAGAACCCGTTCTGGGAAGCAATGGAATGTACTCCGGACACGGAATACGCCGCCTTTCCATGCCCAATGCCATCCGCCAACTCGCGGTTGTCGCATGCCCTCTCGACATGGAGGACCATAAACTCGACGCCCTATATGTCGAGTTTCCCCCCTCTTACGGTACCGCCGAGTGGCTCACCCTCGTTGCACTCGTGGCTGAAGCGTATCAACAAGCGGAACTCGTTTGGGACATGCGAAAACACGTCCGACAATCCGCGTTCGTCGAACGTGAATTGCAGATGGCCAGGCAAATCCAAGATGGGCTGGTGCCGCGAACTCTGCATATCGAAGGCTTGGATGTCGCCATCGGATACGAACCATGCCGTTGGGTCGGTGGTGATTATGTCGATATCGTTCCGATGCCCGACGGGCGTATTCTGCTCGCGATCGCCGACGTTTGCGGCAAAGGGTTGCAAGCCGCGTTGGTCGCTTCCAGTTTGCATACGATGGTGCATGCCACCATCGACGCGGGCGGAAACCTTTCCCAACTCATCCAAAGCTGCAACACCTACCTGTGTAGCTATCTGCCCGAACACTCCTTCGTGACGATGATGCTCGTTGCCATCGATACGATGAGCGGCGAACTCGAAGTCGTCAACGCCGGTCATCCACCCGCTTTCGCCGTCAGTCCCGATGGACGCGTTCGACAGCTTCAATCCGAACGAAATGTTGCGTTGGGAATGATGGAAACACGCATGGAAATGGAACGATCCATGCTCATCGGCAATGAATTGTTGGTCCTTTATTCCGATGGCCTGACGGAAATGGTGGACGAAAACCAAGTCGCTCTCGGTGAAGAGCGCCTTAGCGCCCACCTGGCCGATATCGTTCAACGTGAACCCCACGCCACCGTCGAGGAATACCGCGAACGAGTCCTCCAGCGGCTCACCGCCTATCGAGGTTCGCAACTTGCCACCGATGACAGCACGTTTTTGGTGGCGAGGCGTCCCTACTTCCCGCGACACGGTGGGCGTATGTACGAGATTTGAATGGGGACCAGGCTATCCCGATGAAATAATCTGGTCTGCCAAAACGAAGGATCCGGCGCACAATGATGCCGGCCCTCATGTCCCCCCCTTGCCGTCCCGTGCCTGCTGTCACGGCACCTCGTTCCTTCGGCGAGGAGGTGGCTGAGCATATTCCCATCGTACGCGCGGTCATCGCTTCGATGCTTCGTGAACGACGCGATCACGCGGATGTGGAGGATTGTGTTCAAGAAGTCTTACGCCGCGCCCTTGAAGGATACGCCCGACTATGCCCCGACAAAGCCCTTCGTCCATGGCTTCTGGGAATCGCGCGACACGTAGCCCTAGACCACCATCGTGCCCGACAAAATACCTTGCGGCGTGTGCAGAACGAATCCCCCGATGAAAGCGATTCGTCCTCGATCATCTACGACCGGATCGCCGACCCCCGCCCAGCGCTCGATGAACAGATGGATCAATTGCGTCGCGAACGACAGTTGCGCGCGGCCATGAACGAACTGACCGAAGGACAACGAAAAGCCATGCTGCTGTTTCACGTGGAAGGCCTTGGCTATCAGGATATTGCCGAGCGCCTCGGAGTTCCTCTTGGCACGGTGGCCACGTGGATATCTCGTGGACGAAGAGCCATTTTTACCGAAATACATGCCGAATCGAGGAAACCATGAGCGAACCTAGGATGATTCCCTCGGACATCCTTTGGCAAAAGGATGGTCATCTTTCGGATGTTGCGCTCGATGCGCTGGCCGATGGACAGGATGCGCTCGTTCCCCTTTGCGTTCGTGAGCATGCGAACGAATGCGAGCCGTGCGCGATCCGTCTGGGAGATGCTTTTCTGTTATCCGCACAAGCACAGACCTTGTTGCAGCAGCAATCGTATCGGCAAATCCCCTGGCCTCTTTCCCTTCCGTCGTTGCTGACCGTGTTGGTTCTGGCGTTGCTCGGCGCATTGCCTTCCCTTGGGGGATTTGTCGCCAAAGCACAAAACCTGGCTCATACGCTCTCGGCCGTCGTTCCGAACCTGACGCGCGCTTTGGTTGTGTTATCCCGTTCCGAGGACATGGCCCATTTCATCGCATTGGTCTTTTTGATCGCCATCGTCGTTCTGCTTGCCGGTGCCGCCACGATCGTCCGTTCCCTTCCCCGACAAACCGCCTCCTACGGAGAAACGCGATGAAATCCCTCGAATCCTTTCGTCTGCCCGCATGGCTTCTCGTAGGGGTGGTAGCGGTTACGCTGCTCGCCACACGAGCCAACGCTGCCGTGCGTTTGGAAGGCCCTTGGCCCGATGCGGATTCTGCCGTTTCTCTAGAGGCCCAAGGGCTTACTCGTTCGGAAGCCATTCGGCGGTTAGCCGATGCGATGGGGTGGAGTATCGTCATTCATTCTCCGAAAACCGATGTCATCGATCTGGTCGTTCACAAGCAGCCTGCCGTCAACGTTCTGTCGATGATTTTGGCGGACGACGACTATGTGGCAAGGCGAGAAGGGAGCCTCATAGCAATAGAAAAAGATGTTATAAAACCAACACTTATAGCTTCATCGTCGTCGGCTTCCCCCCCTTCTTCCGCGCCGCCCCCCGACGCTCTACCCACGGCCAGCAAGCCGCAAGATCGCGTATTGACTGGTGGCAGCACACGGATCGAAAAAGATGAAGTCGTCCGCGACGTGGTGGTGTTCGGAGGCTCTGCAGATGTGTTTGGCACCGCGACGGGCGATGTTACGGTCATTGGAGGGTCGGCGAGAATTCATCGTGGCGCACACGTGATGGGAGATGCAACGGCCGTGGGTGGGTCTTTGCATGTGGATGATGGCTCGCGTGTCGACGGTGATGTGGGTGTCGTAGGTGGCGTGTTGCGAAGGGGCGATACCGCGCAGATTGGCGGACGTTCCGCCTCCAATTCCATGGGCGAGAAGGACGAGGCGAATGAGGGCAATGCATGGCCTTGGTATCGGCGAGTGCTCACAGCCGCGGGAAGAGCCATTGCGGAAATCGCTGTTTTGTTCTTGCTTGGATCCGTGTTTCTGGCGCTTGCTTCTTCGCAAATGCGCGAGCTACAAGCGGAAGTGGCTGCTCGTCCCATGCGTTCGCTGGCGCTTGGTATCGTCGGTACGATCTGTTTTGCCGCATTGCTACTTGCCCTCACCATCAGCGTGGTAGGCATTCCCATCGCGATTGTTGCTTTGTTGCTGGTCATCATGGGGGCGTACGCGGGTGTGACGAGTGTTCTGGCTGTGCTGGGAAGCGCCTTGCTCGGTCATCGAACACGCAATCCGTACACCCATCTCGCGCTGGGGTGTTTGCTGTTTTTGCTTGCCAAAGCGCTGCCCTTGTTGGGAACCATCGTTCTATTCGTAGTTGTATTGCTTGGGTTTGGAACCATCGTTGCCACCCGTGGTGCCAGCTTGCTAGCGAAGCGTTCACGAGTCTGAAGAAGAGTCGTCGAAAGGCTTGCGGTCATGGGGGCATCGCTCAAAGACAAGGGTATGGGACGCGCACTTCGCGCCATGACGGTGGGTCGTGTGGCGTTTCAGACCTCGCTGTCCAGGAGGTTCCCATGAGCCAGTCAAGCCCATCGGTGGATCGTCGACGCGCCTATCGTATTCAGCCTCGTCATGCTGTTGCGCAATGCACGACGAAGCGAGCGACCGGATTGTATGCGGTACATGATTTATCGCGGGGAGGCGTGGCGTTGACCGGGATGACTCCGTTGTCGGCGGGGTCGAAAGCTTCTCTTCGGTTGATGATTCCCGGCTATCAAACGATGCATGTACGGGGCACGGTATTGCGAACGCTTCCACAGCGGAGCCGCGAGAATCGCGTGGTCATCCAATTCGCTCCGCTCGAAGCGAAGAACGAGGATAATATTGGCAACCTCATCGTAACGGAACTGGCGCTGGGCATGTTTCCCCGATGCTTGATTGCTTCGTCTTCGGAGCGAGAACTTCGCTGGTTGTCGATGGGTCTTCAAGCCATTGGGGTGCAGACCCATGGGGCGAAAACGCCGATGGAAGCGATCAGCTATCTGGAATCATCGCCGCTGCGAATCAACGCCATCATCGTGGGCCGTAAGGTTGGCGAGTGTGATGGGGTCGAGTTTGCTTCTTTCGTTGCCGGAGCTTATCCGGATTTGCGCAGAATTTTGGCAAACCGTCCGGATGATCATCGAACTCATCTCGCGCGCCACGTGGTTCATGGCAGTTTGGAAGGGCGCTGGGGGGTAGAAAGCTTACGACAGGCCCTTTTTTCCAAACCGTGAAAACGGTCCGGATGCTTTGCCGTGAACCCTTTGGTGGTCGTCGGGCTCCAACGAACACCATTACCCGCCCATGGAACACAGTATCTTATCGATCTTTGGCGCTGGGCTGCTCACCCTCGTCACGCCGTGCATCCTACCGATGCTCCCTGTCTACCTGTCCCTGCTGCTAGGGGCGAGCTTGGATTCCGCGAAAGCACCGAGCGCTCGCTTTCGGCTTTTGGGATCCGCGACGCTATTCGTGGCTGGATTCAGCCTCGTATTCACGTTCCTGGGATTGGGGGCGTCGTCCATCGGCTCGGTGTTGCGTCACCATCGAGACGTTTTGCTCATCGCTGGCGGCGTCATCATCGTTCTTTTCGGTCTGAAGTATCTTGGCCTGCTGCGAATTGGATTTCTTGAAAGAACCTTTCAGGTCAAACAATTCAAAACCGGTTCCAGAGCTTTCGACGCGTTTCTTTTCGGAGTCGTTTTTGCCCTGGGATGGACTCCCTGTGTAGGTCCTATTCTTGGCTCCGTGCTCACGTACACGGCTGCGACGACAGACAGCGCGTTGGCGGGAGGGGGCTACCTTTTCGTGTACAGCATGGGCGTGGGCCTTCCGCTGCTCGTCGTCAGTGTGCTGGCGGACCGATTGGTGCCCCTGCTGCGAAAACTCAATCGTCACCTGCCCAAAATCGAGAAAGCCACAGGGGTGGTCATGGTGGCTGTGGGGCTTGCGTTGGCAATTCCCGCGGTGATAGCCGCGGCAAGGGAACCTTCGGCTTCCTCGTCTCTGGTGGTCATCGCCGACGATGACATTACGGTAGGTCCTGCTTTGGGTTCTCCGACGCCCAAACCTCGTTTGGTGGAGTTTTATGACGAAAACTGCCCCGTGTGTGAACGAATGAAACCACGGGTCGACCAGCTCAAACAAGATTGTGTTCGTCGTGGGGTGGAGATACTCACGGTGAATCTTTCGGATCCTCGCAACGCCCATCTCGGACGGCAACTCGGGATACACGCGGTACCCACGTTCAAGCTTTACGGTTCCGATGGGGTAGAAAAAGGGCAGATTTATGGGGAACGGGAGCTTGCGGACCTGCGTGCGGCCGCCGCGGCGCTCATGGACGCCGTTTGTGCTGGTGAGCAAGGACGCACCGAGTTCGAAGACGGGCAACCCTCGTGCGAACGAGCCTCCCTGACAGATTCCGACGGGAATTCTGCCGCGGCGGTGGAGTGCTCTCAGCCGGAATGAAGCCGGCTATTCAAGGAGAATCGGTCATGCCAATCTACGAGTTTTCGTGTGGAGAATGTAATAATCGCTTCGAAGAACTGGTGTTCACCCATTGTGAAGGGGTGACTTGCCCACGCTGCCAATCCAACAAAGTCGTCAAACATCTATCGACGTTTTCCGTGGGCGCTTCGGGCTCCAGCGTGATGGCGAGCGAAGGCTCCTGGGGAGGATGCTCTACGGGTTCTTGTTGTCCTGGGGGGACATGCGGAATGTGAGCTGGTCTTGAACCCTACGTTCCTGGGCGAACGCGCGTGCGACGACGCCACATCACTGCGCCGATGGCCGTAAGTGCGAAGGTCCACCAGCGTGGGTGTTGCGAAGGGGAGGAACCGATGGAACAAGAGCCATCGGAGTCAGCGGAGTCTTCATTCGAACGTTTGGAAGGAGGACGGACGCATACGCCGAGGGATGGGTCGCAGACGCCGACGGCGCAAGGAAGCTGTTCGTTGCACGTGGTTCCACAAGCATACTGATGCGAGGTGGGGTCCATGACACAGGTCGTGCCTTCTGGGCATGGGCCGAAATCTCCGCAGTTTTCGATGGGTTCCGTGGGTCCGCCTGCCGCCCCGGCGGAGCCGCCCACGGGTTCCGAACCTCCGTTCCCACCGACCGGATCACCGCCACTTCCGCCAACTCCGCTGCTGCCCCCAGTTCCGCCGTTGCCCCCAGTTCCCCCGCTGCCGCCACTTCCGCCGCTACCGCCACTTCCGCCGCTACCGCCACTTCCCCCGCTGCCGCCACCCGAACCATTGTGCAAATTGCCATCGTCGTCTTGATAAGTCGATCCGGCGTAGGTCACCGCTTGGTCGATGACATCGATAAACTTTTCCGGGCGGGTCCAGATGTTGGTATTGCCATTGCAGTCCCCACCACGGGAGGTTACGCCCATGACGGCGTAATCACTCGACACGGCTGGGCCACCCGAGTCCCCTTGGCAAATCGACACGGTCCCAAGGAACTCTTTTTCGTACAGGCCGTAATATTTGGGTCCGAAGTCGGTGACCTGGACATTGCTGCGCAGGTATCGTTTGCCCGCGGAATACTGGCTATTGGGGTTGGTCAACCCATAACCAATGGCAGTAAACGTCTCTCCGATGAAAGTTTGTTTGTCCTTTCGAACTCGCAGGGGCTGCACTCCGCTGAGGGAATCTTGAAGGACCATCACGGCGATGTCGTTGTCGCACAACGACGTGCCGCCGGTATGAAATAGCTTTTCTCCCCGGCCGATGATGCTGTTTTCGTTCGGACTCGTTCCTTTCAGCACGTAGATGGAACCGGGGTATAGGTCTCCAGACACATCGTTTTTGCAGGTCACATACTCGGAAACGACGTTGGAAACGCAGTGTCTTGCGGTTAGGACGACGCCTTTTTGGCCGGGTTGAGAAATGACCGAACCGGTGCAAAGCGCACCGTCTTGGGTGTAGAGCATGACGACGCCATCATGGGAACTGTCGGAGTCGAGCGTGCCGCCAATGATGGGTTCGGTGTGTTGACCTGTGGATTCGGGAGGGGGGAGGGGGTCTTCCGCACCGCAGGCGACGGGCAATAAGGTGAGTGATAGCAGGGATAATAACTGGGCTGAGCGCATCGATTTCCCTTTCTGCACCCCATGCGTGGGGGATTGCATCGGGTGCTTGTCGGCGGGGCAGCCGACCTTGGAGACTTTCCGTACCCAAGCGCAGGATCTGTACCAATCCGAAGGGTGGTGGCGAATCTTCATCGTGGTAAGGGCAATGGCTTGGGACAGAGCATGACAGAGTGAAGTGTGCATTCCTTGACGGCCAAGCGCACCTGTTCATCGACAGGGAACGCACATTTTTCGTCGCGTCCAAACGGACTTCTTCACTTTGCTGGTACTGAGGGAGCGTTTGATCCGTGAACTACATTTCCGTACAGTCGCTGTTGCCGTTGAGAAAGGGTGAAATTGCATGGTCGCAAGCCCCTTCGCACCCATCGACCAACAAGCCCTGGAGTTTTCAAGTAATTGATTTGGCATGTCCTATGCTGGTTTCCTGGGAAGGCGTGAGAGGGTACCCCCCTCATCCTCCCACGCTTAGACCGCGCGAAGGATACCTCCCCCCCTTTCCTTTGCGCGGTTGCTTTTTGTGCATCCCGATCCGGTCAACCTGAGCGATATCTATCGAGCGCACCGAAAACCAACGTCGGCTGCTCGATACTCCCGTGGGTATTTGGAACGGAAGCTTCCTCGAAAGATTCCTGGGTATCGACTGGCCCATCCCCCCCCGCGCGCCACCATGTTGGTTTTCGAACAGGCTTCGTTCCTTCTATCCCCATACGGACAAAATGGAGAGGACGTCCATTCCCATACATTGCCCGCCAAATCCAGATGACCCCAACGCCCTTGGCCGTTGGGAAACGACCCAACAGGTGAAGTTCCCGGCCAGCCATCGCTTCGCTCATATATCGGTTTCCACTTCCATCCAACGCTTGCGGCCTGCTGTCCACAGTCCAAGTCACATGCATTGAGCCTATCCGCATCGGGTTTATCATCTCCCCATGCGTGCATGCGTTGCTCCTCCCCCCCCTTGGTCGCATATTCCCATTCCTGCTCCGATGGCAAACGCTTGTGGACCCACGCGCAATACGCTTGGGCTTGATGCCAATCGACACAATTCATCGGATGTTGATCACGCCCTGGTTTGCCCCAGTTGCAGAACGTGTTCCACTTTGCTTGTTCCTCCGCGTTGGATACGAGATGAGATGTATCGACGGCAACGCACGCTCCGGCTTCCACACATAATCGATACGCTTGCACCGTGACCTGGGTTTTATCGAGCGCGAAGTCCGACACGGTGACATCGTGCGCGGGACGCTGGTCCGGGGCTGCGCCCTCCGCACCCATGCGAAATGTGCCCCCTGCCACGGCAATGCACGGCTCTTCCGTTGGCGCTTGGTTCTGGGAACGGGAGGGAACCAACCAGCCCACGAGACCCGCGACCGCAAACAATATCGCCAAACCAGCGCCAAGGATCAACCGACGAGACCGACGTCCCTCCGGCGTTGTCTTCGCGTCGGACGCTTCTGTCTCCGCGAAAGGAAGATGGTTCGTCGATTCGATCGTAAGCGCCGCATCGGAAATCTCCAGCGGGCTCGGGAACGTTTCAGAGGCGTGCTCTGGCGTCACCGGCGTCGATACCGTCCAATCACGAACCCCCAACTCGATAGCGTCCATGGCTGCTAATAGAGCGTCCGCGTCGGGAAATCGGTCCGCCGGATCGCTTGCGAGACATCGACGGCACAATGCTTCGAAAGGATCAGATACCTGGGCTCCTAACGTGCGTGGCGTGGGGCGCAGGGCTCGAACCGCAAGCTCATGGAAGTCCCCGTGCTCTTCGCCCACCATGGCTGGTTTTCCCACCACGATCTCCGTCAATATCAACCCTAACGCATGCACGTCCGTCCATGGCCCGGTCGCCCCAAAACGCGAACTCAAAAACTGCTCGGGCGCACCGTATTGCGGTGAAAATGCATGAAATCCACTCGATGTCTTCGTGGCTCGAAGTGCCGAGGTCTCTCCTTCTTGCATCACCTTCGCAATTCCAAAATCCAATACCTTCAGTACGCTTCCTTGCACGGTATTCGCCAAGATGAGATTCGATGGCTTCAGATCCCGATGGGCGATGCCGAGACGATGCGCCAGCGCAATGGCATCCACCGCCGGACGAAGCAACGTCAAGGCTTCTTTCTCCGAAGGAGGCGCGAGTCCTTGGGCATTGCGACGGCTCAACAGGTCACTGAGTTCTTCGCCATCGAGCCACTCCAGAACGAGGTACGGAACCTGCTCGCCGCGTGAAGTCTCCACTTCGCCAATATCGAATACGCGTACGACCGCGGCATGCTGAGACAAGCGAAACAGCATTTTTCCTTCCTCACGAAAACGCGTGAGAAAAGACGCCTGCGCCTCGCTGTCGAAATGGGATGGAACCTTGAGGCACTTGAGGGCTACCGGCTGCTCGAACGCAAGATGAAAGCCTCGATACACCACGGCAAATCCGCCCTCACCGATACAGTCGTCCACCCGCACCTTGCCATCTACGGTTCGACCGACCAATCCGAAGACATCGTCGCCCATGGTATGCCTTGCGGGTACCGCAAGCTGCCAAAGGGGTCAACGTTCGACTCGCCGCCCAAGCCCTTGCCGCCGCATCTTCGTGGGGGGCACCATGACACAATGCCTTTGCGCCCACGGCTCGAGGCTTGCGTATGGTCTTGTCATACGGCACGGTTGTTGTTGGAATCCATGACCATGGCATACCGCCCCTTTGCGACCATCGCCTTGCTTTCGCTCGTTTTTGGCTGTTCGTCGGAATCTGCCCCTTCCTCCGTGGGTAAGGAGGCAGGCTCAGACGCCGCGCTCGATGCCGTCGAGGAGCCCAACGCCAGCGATGATGGCCACGGCGATACATCCGTCACGAATGATTCGAATACCGAAGCCGATGTGTCGGACGAACCCATCGTGGATGGGGGGCAAGAAGCGAAAGACGACGCGGATGCGGGCGAGGAGCCTACCTGGCCGGGCCCCCCCTGGTTTGGATGCACGCCCCACGACAAGCCCGCGACGGCCACGCTCGTCACCGCTTTCGATCATGAAAACCAATACTTCAACCCTCAGGACAAGCGGACCATCGATGCCGTGGTGAATTTCCCACAAGGCGCCTGGGAGCGGATCGATTTGATCGTGGAATTGACCTGTCCAGAGGATGGCGATTGTGACAATTGGGACCGGTTTGCGAATCTCATGCTCGTGGACAATGCCGGTACCGCGAACGAAGAGGTTCTCGAATTGGAGCGGTACATCACGCCATTCAACATCGGCTTATGCATCCGCACGGATGTGACGCGGCTCGCACCACGCCTTACGGGCACCAAAACCCTCCGCTCGTTCATCGATACCTGGGTAGGGCCCAACGAACCCATCCATGGGCATGGGTGGAGGACCACCGTCCAGTTCGTATTCCACCCTGGCACACCGTCATCGACGACCGTTCCGAGTTCTGTCGTATCGTTATGGCCGTTCGAAACCATCGACGTTGGTGACCCGCAACGTCCGGTCGCTGAGCAGGCGGGAACGCGGACTGTCTTGATTCCCGCGGGCACGAAACGGGCGGAATTGCGTGTCGTGGCGACGGGGCATGGGCAGGGAAACCGCTTCAATTGCGCTGAATTCTGCAGACTCGAGCATGAATTCACGGTGAATGGTACCGCGTTTTCCTTTGATCCGTGGCGCGACGATTGCTCCAAGAATCCGATTGGACCCAAACAGGCGGGTACATGGAAGTTCTCTCGGGCCGGCTGGTGCCCCGGCGCGTATACCATGCCCACCATCATCGATATCACCGGAGCGGTTCAGCCAGGACAAGAAGCGACGATAACCTACGATTCCATGAGCCCCATTCACGGCGAATATGAAAATACCTGTCGTCCCGACGCGGGGGATGCGAACAATAAGTGCGTGGGCTGCGCCTTCGACAACAGCGCCGGAAATTGTGACTTCAATGGTGGCTCACATACCCCGCCCCATCATCGTCTTACGACGCAGTTGTTGCTGTATCCTTGATGGCGGAATTGGCGATCGTGCATAGCTTGCAAACGCACGTTTATCCGCATGATATGGGCAATGAGAAGGTCCAATATGGCCTTTACGGGACGACCACTCGCAGACGATGCCACGGTATTCCACTGTGTTCATCTCGTTGGAAACCGTCGGTCGCGGAATGCTGGTCGCGGAGCATGAAACTATAACGCGCGTGAACATCCGGGGGACCCAAGATCGTATCCCACGCGGCCGTACTCGTATCTTCCGCATAAATCAAAAGACCGCCCGGGACCGTGCCATCCAACGCCACCATCCCGTAACGCTGCAAGGCACGACAAATCATTCTCAGCATCCGCGTTTCTTCCGTCACGTCGTGCGAGGCATTTCTTTTAGGAACCGTGCGAGTTTCACAGTCCACGGCAGGATCGAGTTGCAACCGCATCCCCATTTCCATCCAGGAAGCAGGATCCCCTCTTTCTGCTAGGGAAAGAGGGCAACCCTTGGGCTGGTCGGTTTTGGTGGCCGGCGGACGAAACGTATCCGTAAAGTGGCAATTCGAATAGGAAAACCGAAGAGCATGGCAGATTTCACCGGCGATGACCTCTTCGGGACGAATGAGGCCCGCCAAATAACTGAGTCCTGAACCCGTTCCCCAACCTTTGAACGGGGTTCCTACACTGGGGGAACCGTCGGGATTCAATAGCTTTCCATCGGAATTATAATGGAATAATCCACCTCCGCTCGCCGTGATGGTCTGCTTCGTATGGTCGAATACCGCTTGCCAAAGCCGCAGTTCCACGAAAGGACCATACGCGGGGTGGTTCCTATCCAATAGCTCCGAGGGAGAATCCGACCCTCCCCCCTGCACGGCACCCGCCGGCACCCGGAACAGCTCCGGTGTGGGAACCGATGATACATGGACCGTATACAACGGATCCGAATCGCTTACCTCATAGACCGATGGCGATTCCCCATGGGTTCCCAACCCCACCGCTCGCAACGTCGTATTCAAAGCAAGACGCTCCACCACGGCGTCGCTCCTTGGATCCAGCGTAACCGCACTTCCCAGCGGCTGGTTGAGAGAAAAATGCTTTGGATCATAAGGCAGCACTTCCGGAGGATGGCTCTTGCAAGAACTGCTTTCCCCAGTTTCTTCGGCATCGAGGACATCCGTGACCCCATCGATCGATTGGTCGAACGCGGTATCGTCCGGCAGGTCTATGCTGGTATCTACAAGGATGTCCCCCTCGGTATCCATCCCCGAATCGGTGGGATTGCCGTCAGAAACGGACCCATCGCCCTGCGACCCCTGGGAATCCTCCACCCCGCTCGACGCATCCCCTTGCTTTTTGCTAGAGGATGTATCCTCCGACTCCTGGGAACAGCCCATGACAGCTAATCCGAGGAGAGCGCCCATCACCCCTGGCCTCGCTACCACGAGGATAGGTCGATGATTACCGATAATTCCCATATCCCACCCTATCATGCCCCGTGTGGCGTCGCAACCCCGCATAAAACGCATATTCCGGGCAATTCACCGGGCCCCGGCGCTCCCCCCAACGTCTCACTCCAGACGCGCCTGCTGACGCCATGGCTTCCTACTTGGCCGCATCTTTCCCCCCCCTTGTCGCCATTGCCGATAACAAGGATAACCGATTGATTTTCAATTGAAATTTGTCTATGCCATGCGGCGAGCTTTCCGGCTGCACCCGTCCCTCACAGGCATTGTGCTTGAAACACATCGGGCAAGCCATCCCCATCGAAGTCCCCTACCCGAAGCTTGCGTACGTCCAAGGAACTGATGCGTAAACGTTCCCAGGTTTGTGTGGCGCTCCGCGAAACCCACCAGGTCGAGCCGTCGCTACGAAGGATATCGGTTATCCCGTCGCCATCGATATCGGCCAATAATAAGGAGTCTATTCCATAGGAAGAATCGGTGAGTTTTTCCCACGACGAGGTCCCCGCCCACGATACGCGCCATGCGCTGCCATCCCCATGAAATACATCGGTTTTCCCATCACCGTCGAAGTCCCCGAACCCCAAGGAGCCCAGCGCCACGCCGGAGGAGGCGAGCGATTGCCATGTGCCTTTTCCCCCGAAACAAACCTTCCATTGCCCGCCAGAGGCGGTAAATACATCGGTTTTCCCATCGCCGTCGAAATCCCCGAACGCTAGTTGGCTGGTCGACTCCGACGCCGTGCGAAGCGTTTGCCAGGCGCTCGACCCCCCATACGATACATGCCATTCGCTGCCGGTGGCGTGAAATACGTCCGTTTTCCCATCGCCGTCGAAGTCGCCGAATCGCAGGGAGGAAAGCGTGATGGTCGAGGTGGCGAGGGTAGCCCAGAGTTCCACGCCTCCCCTGGACCATTCCCAGCGCCCGTTTTTGCTGCGAAACACATCGGTTTTCCCATCGCCGTCGAAGTCCCCGAGGGCCAGCTCTTCCATCGGGTCGGAAGCCCGGCTCAAGTACGCAAAAGGAGCGCTTCCCCCGGGAGCAAAGCACCAACGAAGATGCGCACAACTCGATGCCGATTGGCCGTAGCGGTTGGGCGCGGCCCCCGACGGGCTTTCATCCACATGGAAGTTGCCGAAAAAATAGAGTTGTCGCGCGGCTTCCCCAGGCGTGGCCCGTGCCAGGCAATTTTCATAAAACCACGCCCCCTGCGCAGGTCTACCGCGAACCGCGAGACTATATTGGTCCGCCACCAACACGATATTCTCGTGAATCAGCATCTTGCCCCCCGCGCCGGGATCGCCGTTTCCCACGCGTTCGTTTTCCCCATGCATATCGAATACATGGCCGATGGAGTGAGGCAAAACGAGATTGTGGCGGGACGTATAATCCTGCCCTGATGCCCCGCTTCCCGCAATGGCATGACGGTTATAATCGAAGCGATTCCATTCCACCAGCACATCGACCGCATCGCCCGCGGTGGCATTCAACACGACACCATAGCCCAGGCCCCGGCGCTGCGTATGATGAATATCGTTGTGATGAACCCGGTGGTCAGCCCCGGAACCCAAATTAATCGCCGCATAACTCCAGGCTGTCAATTCATTATTGTCGATCTCGCAACGCACATACTTGTCATTTCGAATCCCGAGACTGGGGGGCGTGCAATAGGCACAATTGGGCCCCGTCTTTTCACATTGATTGGGATATTGCGGTGGACAGGTGGTCGGGTCGGGCCCCACGATCCGAAGCCCCGTGATGCGTACGTCGTCGCCACATACCTTGAGAACCGCCGTATTCGTCATCGCCGTGGAATACAGCATACCGCCGGCACTGCCTGACTCCCCGCGCCCACTGGCTAACCAAACCCCCCCAGGAATACAAAGGCTCTGACCCGTCAGATCAATCCGTGCCTCGTTTCTCACATAGACGATCGTACCCGCTACGGCGTTTTCCAAGGCATTCGACAGCTCTTGCAGCGTGGAGACCTCGACGGTACACGACGGATTGGGCGCGAGCCGGTCCGGATAGTCGGAGCCGCCCCCCCCACCGCCAGCTAGCCGATTCGGGAGGGGAAGAAAGGTCATGGCGGGTTCGATAGGTCTGGCAATCGACCGGTGCCGCCTCCTCGGGAGCGTCAAACGGGGCGTCGAGAGCATCGGGCGATGCCTCTAGCCCTTGCTGGGGACCATCGCTTTGCCCACTTTCCCAGGGGGCTGAATCGGTTCCCGTCGCGCTATCGCCTTGCGCCGCGTCATCGGCCCCTTGCCCCCCATCGAATCCGGGGCCGGGCGCGTGAGCGACTTCCTCGCCCCCACCGCAACTCACGAAACACACCATGAAACTCAACGGAAGCAGGAGCCGATGCATGATGAACCACCTGATGATGGAGAACCGTCGCCACAATGCGGTCTGATCATTGATAATGATGTCACGAGCGCATGCTCGATGCTGCCCATGGATGCTTCCCATCGCCAATTAGAGAAATAATTGTCCGCTGGCAGATACCGCGGCCTGGCCCGCGATTTTCACGCGCAGGCATTCGTTTTCCCGTTCCCAAGAGGCATGAACCAGTCCATCGCGGCCGATCTCGATTCCCTGTTCCGCCACGTAGTTGCCTTTGGCTTCCCCCGCATGTTTGTGGCGCGCGATATACGCTGCGACACTACCGTTGCCGGAACCGCAGACCGGATCTTCCGTGACTCCTTCCGCGGGGGCAAAGGTGCGCACGCGAATGCGTATGGGGTCCGTCGGAGCGCGCTCGACGAAGGCGGTGACTCCAACCGCGCGAATTGCTTTGCATTCTTTGGCAATCAGGCTCTGGTCGGGGTCGAGGCGCGCCATGGCTTCGAATCGGGATAGTTCCACGATGAGCCAGGGAACTCCGGTGGACACGACCTCCCAGGGTGTCTCGGCCAGGTCGGATTCGGAGCAGCCGAGCATCTTCGCCACGGTTGCGTGCGACAAGCTTGCCTCCCGGTAGCTTGGCGTGCCCTGGGTCATGCGCAGCAAGGTGCCCGTTTCCGTGGCGATCACCTCGACCGGCACGATGCCGATCCCGCATTCCTGACGTAACCTGCCCGCATGAACCTTATCCGGATAGCGCGTGAGTACACAATGGGCAGCGGCGATCGTCGGGTGACCAGCGAACGGCAACTCATTCATCGGTGTGAAGATGCGGACCCGATAATCCGCATCGGGTGTGGTGGGAGCAAGGATGAATACCGTCTCCGACAGATTCATTTCCCTTGCGATTTTCTGCATGGTTTCGCCCGGAACCTCCTCCGCACCAAAAACCACCGCGGCAGGATTGCCATACAAAGGAGTGCGAGAAAAGGCGTCTACTTGCACGAAATCGATAGGCATGGAAGGAGCCTCCCTAAACGCGTGGCGGGAAGGTGATGCAGCGGCCACAACGATAAGAGCGCGATACCGCCACCGCACAGTAGCTCAAGCCTGGCAAATTCTGTAGCCATTGCGATGAAGATGGGCGAAGTGCCCGCAAGCAACGCCCACCGATAGCTCGATTTCACGGATCGTCGCCATACCTACGGCAAGCATCGCCCGTCGACCAAAGCACGTCAGGACAACGACAACATGCGTTCGATGGGAACGAGGGCTCGGACGGCAATCTGTTCGGGAACCTCGACCCGGGGGGACAGATCCCGCAGGGACAAATAGATTTTTTCAAGCGAATTTCGCTTCATGTGGGGGCATTCGTTGCACGCGCAGGTGCCTTCTTGCGGCGGCGCTTCGAGAAAGGTCTTGTCCGGCGCCGCTTTTTTCATCTGATGCAAAATGCCTGGTTCCGTGCCCACGATGAAAGTTTTTGCCTCTTGGGTCTGCACGAACCGAAGCAACGCCGTGGTGGAACCTACATAATCCGCAAGGCGAAGTACCGCGGGCTCACACTCGGGATGCGCAATGAATAGCGCATCTTTGTGGCGCTCCTTGAGGTCAATGATTTTTCGCTCGCTGAAGGTTTCGTGGACGATGCAGGTGCTTGGCCATAGCTGCATCTCACGGCCAGCGTGTTTCATGACATGGCGGCCCAGGTTGCGGTCAGGCGCAAAAAGCACCTGTTTTTCCGGTGGAATTGCTTGAACGACCCGTACGGCGTTGGCCGATGTGCAGATCCAATCGCTCTCGGCCTTCACCGCCGCCGAGCAATTGATATAACTCACGGCGACCGCATCGGGATACTTCGCACGCCACGCCCGAAACGCATCGACGGGACACCCATCTGCCAGGGAACATCCGGCCTCGAGGTCCGGCACGACCACGATCCGTTCCGGATTCAAGATCTTCGCCGTCTCCGCCATGAAATGAACACCCGCGAAACAAATGACATCCGCGGTCGTTTTTTTGGCCTGCTGCGCGAGTTGCAAGGAATCGCCTAGGAAGTCCGCGATGTCTTGAATCTCGGGAACCTGATAGAAATGAGCCAAAATAATCGCGTTTTTCTCTTTCTTCAGCCGTGCAATCTCCTGTTCGAGATCCAAACTCGGGTCGATATCCTGGTCGATGCCCTCGGAATGCCGTGTGTAATTCATGCCCGTCTTGTAAAGCCCCCCGTAGCCTATGGCCAGCGGTTCGAACCCGCAACGGGCTCGAAAAAGCTCCGGTTCCGTCGGCATTTCCTTCCTATTTCAGGGCTTTATGCCCCGCTCGGCCGTTCGATTCCTTCCCGTGGCCTTGGATGTCGAACAAGCGATGCTGGCCTTTTGGGTCGAGCCTCGCCACAATTCAACCCCATGCCCTATCGCCGCTCGGCTTTCGATTCCCCCACCCACGCCGCATGAAGACCGAGCCCCCTCGCCGAAACACCCGGCTCGGCCCCTCGACCAAAACCACTTCATGGTTGGTTGCCGTCGCAGGAGCCTTGCTGCTGCTCGTGCTTTTCGTGGGTCATCGTCATGCCGCGCCTCCCAGCCGATGTCCCGATGGTCTCGTCGCGCACGGCGGTCGGTGTTGTGCCCCCGGGCAATTGGCCAAGTCCGGGAAATGTATTGGAAAACCAAAGGGTTGCCCCGCGGGTTTCTCCCTTCGGGAGCAAGGCTGCGTCGCCCGTCCCTCCTTGGTGCCCATCCCAAGCGCAACGATTCGCATCGGTCCCGGCGATTGGGAAGCACAAGGCCAGGTCGTCGCCAGAGACGTGGTCGTCGCTTCCCCGTTTCGAATCGATGCCCTCGAGGTAACCTTCGACCGCTATGCTGCTTGCGTGGCCGCCCATGCTTGCGAACCCACGGCACACGATGGCGAACCTGGGCAACCCGTCGCGGGCGTCACGCTGTCACAGGCCATCGCTTTTTGCCATTGGGCAGGTGGCACGTTGCCTTCCGAGGATCAATGGATTGTGGCAAGCGCAGGCCCACGCGCTCGTCGCTATCCCTGGGGGGATAGTGGAGCCGTATGTCGTCGCGCCAACTGGGGAACGTTGGCAGGGCCCTGCGCTCATGGGGCTCGCGGTCCCGATTGGGCCGGCGCCATCGAATTGGATCGCACCCCCGAGGGCGTTTTGGGATTGAGCGGTGGCGTTTCCGAATGGGTGCGAGCCACCGAACCGGGCGTGGTGCGGGGAGGGTCGTATCGAAGCCAACTCGCCTCCCAACTCAGAACTTGGTGGCGCGAAACAAGGGATCCCGAACGTGGATACGAAGACGTTGGATTCCGATGCGTTTATCCGTGAGCCTTGCACTCTTCGCCAACTACCCAACCATCACAGGCATGGCCGATAGACCCGTTGGCCATGGCCTTGGTTCGAACTACAGTCACCAACCATGACAGCCGCCATCCTCAGTATCGGAACCGAAATCACACGGGGCGAGATCGTCAATACCAATGCCACCTGGCTTGCCGACCGGCTCACGCAAGTGGGAATGGAAGTCGCGGAGGTGGTGAGCGTTGACGATGATTGCCCACGGATCATCGAAACCTTGCGTCGCCTCGCCGCGACCCATGACGTGATCGTATCCACCGGAGGACTGGGGCCAACGACCGATGATCTGACGGCTCTTTGTGCGGCGCGAGCAGCGCAGGTTTCGCTGGTGCGAGACCCGGCCTCGGTAGAGGAAATACGTGATAGATTTCGCATATTTAGACGAAGGATGGGGCCTTCGAATATCAAGCAAGCGGATATCCCTTCCGGGGCGGTGGTGATGACGAATGCGGTGGGAACGGCGCCCGGATTTTGGATGTGCCTCGGGAGGGCAAAAGTGTTTTTCTTTCCCGGCGTTCCGCGGGAGATGGTCCACTTATGGGAAAAACATGCGCAAGCGGTGATTGGCTCTTATGCCAAAGAACCGACCGCGCAAATTCGTCTTCATACGTTTGGAGAAGGGGAATCCGCGGTGGCGGAGCGTCTTGCGGATGTCGAGACGCTCTTTTCGGGTGTCATTGTGGGATATCGGGCCTCGTTTCCGGTGATTGAAGTCAAGCTGTTGGCCAGGGGAGCGGGAGCGCAAGCGTTGGTGGAGGCGGCAGCCGACTTCGTTCGTGGGCGTCTTGGGTCTTTGATCTACGGGCAAGGCGAACAGAGTTTTGTCAGTGTGGTAGCGCAGGCTGTTCGAAACAGCGGGCTTCGATTGGCTCTTGCGGAGTCTTGTACGGGTGGGTTGATGGCCCAGCTTCTGACGAGTGAGCCGGCGAGCGATTATTTGGCCGGAGGTTTGGTGACGTATGCCAACGATGCCAAAGTGAAGCTGTTGGGAGTACCCGAATCGTTGCTCGAGGAGCATGGGGCGGTGAGTGAGCCTGTGGCCAAAGCGATGGCGATAGGAGCCGCCCGCGCGATGGGTGCAGCTTTGGCTGTTGCTACCACGGGTATTGCGGGACCTACGGGAGGGACCGAAGACAAACCTGTTGGGCTCGTGTACTACGCCGTGGCGTATCCAGGCGGCGTGCAGGTACGACATCAGGTATTTTTTGGTGACCGTTCCCGCGTGCAACGAATCGCGGCCTTTTCCGCCCTGCAGCTACTGCGGACCTGCATCGCGTCCCCCACGGGATGTTGAAACCGCGGCATTAGATCAAGAGCGCATCGTCCACATCGAAGACTTCTTGCGCCACGATGGTGGATGTCTCTTCGTCGCGTCGAACCGCAAGGTCATATAGTTCCGCCAGGATCGCGGGATGTTCGCGGATCAATTCGAGAAAGTCTTCGGTGGGCAAATGCAGGCAAAGGGTGGCGTGTTTGGCAGTGACACGGGCGGTGGAGGGTTTGCGAAGCACGAGGGAAACCTCTCCCACGATATCTCCGGGTCCGAGGGAGGCGAGCACGAGCGTTTCCTCGTTTTCTTCCCTCGAGACGGAAACCTCTCCCGAAGCGATGAGATGCAAACCTGCTGCTGTTTCTCCTTGCTCGATGAGAATCTCTCCAGGTTCGAACGTACGGGTGACGAACCGCTCGATGAGAGCGGGCCGCTCATCGGGACCCACCGCGCGCAGGATCGCGCTGGTTCGAATGAGATTTTGAACCATGCGACGTTGGCAGTGGGAGGCGAGGACCGTTCCCACGGAAGGGAAGCCGACAGCGACTTGGTCGAGGGCGTCTTTTCGGGCGACCAGAAGAATGCTTGGACGGCAGGCGATCACGCTTGCGGCACGGGGAGCGCGAGATAGCAATGCCATTTCTCCAAACAGGGAGCCTGCGGTGAGACGGGCAAGGACGGTGGTTTGATCGTCGACGGTCCGAATGGCTTCGAGTTCTCCCCGTGCGACGATATAGGCTTCGGCACCTTCGTCGCCTTCTTGGATGATCAAGGCATCTTTAGGGACGGACATGACCTCGAACTGTTCGATGAGGGCACGCAACGAGGGCGGATCGAGGTCGGAGAAAAGAGCGACGGGTGAGATGGGGGGTGCGGCGTGTCGTGTATGTTCCAAGTCTTTTCGCGCTTTGCGGGCGGTACGTAGGATATCGGCGGTGCGATTGACCAGGGCCATGCCTGTCAATACGGAGGGCAGGGGTTGAACGGAGGCCGTTTGCGGTAGGATAGGTGGAGCGGCAGCGGCTTGGAGGCGCGACGATCCCAAGCCGAAGGCAAGGGCGATGGCATCGAAGAGGGGGTCTGGGTCGGTCCCCAGGTTTCGTAAGTCGCTGCAGGCGGCGACAGCGAGGGGTAAGTTGCCGGCGTCGATGGAGGAATAAAGACAGATTTCCAGGGCTTCTCTGGCGATTTCGAGTCGGTTGGTTTCCGCGAGCAAACGTCCGCACAGCAGCAGTCCGGAAGGCATTCCAGGATCGTGTTGGACGACAGCGGCCGCCCAGCGCAAAGCTGCGTCGCGTTCGCCAGCGAGGGACAGAGCCAACGCGCGATCGATGGGCGATTCGGCGAGGGCTCCCCCGGGCAGTTCTGGAGGACCAGGTTGCATGGGTAGGCTTGTATAGCATGCCATCGGGCCGGTACAGGGGGGGAAAGAAGTCGAATTATCACCAGGCCGTGGGTCGGCTGTTTCGGCGCTGCTCCCACAACCATAAAGGCTTGCAAGTTCGTTTTTGCCCACCATTCCCTTAGAAAGACGGAAACCCTATTCAGTGACAAGTCCAAGGGCTAGGCTCGCCACCATGACGAGAAGGCAACTTCTTGGAATGCTGGGTGCCGTCGGAGCGGTGGTGATCGGCATTCCCGTCGGCTGGTCCGCGCTCGCCGCCGTGCGTTTTCCCAGCGATCGAACTCCAGAAGGAGCGTATTTGCGCATCGTTCTGGCCCTGAACAAGGGAAACGTCCGCGATGCGTTCCCCTATCTCGAAACCGAAGCCCAACACGCCCTTTGCACCATCCACGCGTATCGTAGGAAAGCCCTTGAAATTATTAGGAAATCCTTTCGTGAACCGGAACGGAGCCAGTGGGAAAATGCTTATCGCGAACAGGGAGATGCCAAGGACCCACCCGAGCTATGGGCGCGGCTCGCCGAAAAAAATGGATGGGTGGCCCGTCTTCGCAAAGACCTTTCCGGAATTGCATCCATCGAACGAATCGGGAAGCGAGCCACCATCGAAACCACGGGCGCAACACGTTATCCATTTCGGGAGGCCGACAATGGCATCTGGGGCCTAACACTATTCACCGCCGAGCTTGTGGCCCACAAAGAGCGAGTCTCTCGAGATCTACAAATCATTGAAAAAACAGCATCCGATTACGGATAGCCGAACCACGGCGGATGCGAATCACTCCCCAAGGCCAACGTTCGGTCCTCCCATCGAAGGCCAACCGTCTCCATGCCGTCGACACGAAACAAAAACCGCGATCCAAGGTGCTGAGTCATGCTGATTCACCTTGTTTTCAAGATCGGACGAAGTGTGCTGTGGGTCAGCCTGATCGCCTTGTTGCTGGGAGCCGCGGGAGCCCTGGTGCGCGTGTTGCCCTGGATTGTGGCCGATGATGTACCATGGTCCGTGTCGTTCACATTTTTTCGAACCCTTGTGCTCGCATCGACGGAAGTCGCCCTGTTCATCGCATTGCCCCTTGGATGCGCGCTCGAAGTCGTTCGCTGGACGCACGATGGGGTTGCGCTGACCCTGCGCTCCCTCGGGGTTGGCCCTTATCAACAAGCCATGCAAGCCATGCCCGTGGCGCTGATCGTCGGGCTTTTCACCGCCACCGTATCGTATCCTTCTGCCCTTATCGCCTCGTACCCAGGCGTCGTTTCCAATTCCTTGCTCGATACGGCAGCTTCCCAAGCCTGCCGCCATGAACGCGCTGTGCGTGTTCCCGCCCTTCCGGTGGCCTGGCTTTGTTCTCAGCACCAAAAGCGCCTCGTCGGCTGGTATCCTGCCCATCACCCACCCATGGGGGTATTGACCGCAAGTCACGCTCGGTTCACACCGGCCATGGATCGGCTCGAACTCGAGGATGTCGTGTGGGTTTCCGCTCCTTCCTCGACGCTTCGTGCCCGAAACGTGGTGATTACGGGGGTTGTCCCCGGGGTCGTAGCTGCTCGGATACCACCCGCGTTGCGAGCGTTCGCGTTTGGAAGCCTTGCTTGCCTGGCCGCGTTGGGCACCTCGTTTGCCCTGCTGCGTTGGCCCCTTGCTTCCCGCCCCCGGGCCTTGGTGGTTGGCACCAGCGCGACCCTCGGCATGCTTCTTGGCAACCAAGCGCTCACCCAATGGTCTTGGCTGGGATGGCTCGTCGTTGCCCTGCTGACCCTCTGCGGACCCATTGCATTCGCATGGGCTACCCGTTTGACCTGGTTGCCCATAACCAGTCCGGGTGGTACGTAGCTTCAGCCAACTCGTCGGCCATTGAATACGCGCAGATGTCAGCCCTCGGATATGCTCGAAACCCAACCTTCGCTCGGCTTGCCACCGCGGTTGTCGATGCATACCGTCTATTGGACCCCAGACAGATACCGGGCCGTAAACGGCATGAGATCGGAGGCGGATTCGAGCGCAGCTTTCGCGACGGGTTTTCCGAGGACTGCCCTACATTGGCAGCATTGGAGTCAAATCCATGGGGAATATAGGTCCGGGACAACTATTGCTCATCGCTCTCATCGTCCTGCTTATTTTCGGAGCTGGGAGGATTGCCGAGATCGGCAAGGGGCTTGGGGCGGGCATCAGAAACTTCAAAAAAGGTCTTCACGAAGACGATGAAGACGAGAAAAAGCAGCTTACGGAAGGAAGCAAGGATAACGATAAAAACGCTTGAAATTCATGATGTTACTCGATTCATGGACCGGTATGGGGCCGAGGATGTCGGCGGTTGGCCGGTCGAAAAAACAACGGAGACTCCTGGTTGGCGGTCATCGTGACCGCTAGGTGAGCCCACCCATGATTCAGGGGCCGACTTTGCAGGTCGTCCCCGCGCTCAGGATCGACGTCCACGGATAATACGACCCCGGCTCACACAGGTTGCTCGCGGCACTGTCGCATATATGGCCGGTGGCTTGCGTCTGGTCATAACACCCGGCGGCGTTGGCGGAATCACGAAACGTCGCCCTCCAACAAGCATCTTTGCTGCCCATGCCCTGGTAATTCGAAGCGGCGGTGCATGTTTGCGACGCGGGATCATCGTATGCGGAGACCCAATAGTCGAGTCCAGCGGAGTCTGCGCACCGAACCAAGTCCGCCACATACCAACTCGCGATGAGTTTTCGAGAAGGCGGGCTCGACGGTGCGCATTCGGTCTTCATTGCGGTATCGATGACGTTGCCGTCGCACGACCCCGAGACCTTCCAAGCTCCGGATTCGCAGGTGGCCACGGCGTTTCCCATTCGTTTTTTGGGTTGGTTGGGAACGACGGGGACCGTGGCACCATGCGGATGAGAGCCGGAGGGAAGGGTGGCGGAACAGGTATAATTTCCAGCGGTTTTGGGGTTACCGTTCCATGCGGATTGGGACTGACTCCACGTGACATTCACGCCTCCAGGACAAGAGGCGTTACAAACGCCGTTGACGCAAGTTCCACCGGGGCAAGGGGTCCCGGCGGATTTGGCGATGTGTACGCATTGTCCGGCACCGTCGCATTGGTCGATCGTACAAGCGTTGCCCTCATCGTCGCACGGCGTCCCACTAACCTTATACGGATAGCTGCACAATCCGCTCAGCGAGTCGCAGATGCCGGAGGAAACGAAGCATCCGTTGGGAGGTGATGTGCAAGAGACGGGAGTCCCTCCCTCACATTGTCCTGCATGGTTGCACAGGTCGCCCACGGTGCAAGCATCACCGTCGTCGCACGCTTCGCCTGGTGTGCAGGTAGGATTTGCTCCGGAGCCTCCGCTGCCTGCCGTTCCTCCGGTCCCTGCGGTGCCGCCGTCCACGGCGACGCATTGAAACTGAATTTGCGTGTTGCCACAGGTCATTCCCATGGGACAGGAGCCGCAGTCGAGCACATTGCCGCAACCATCGCTGATGATTCCGCAGGCGGCACCCAATTGGATACACGTTTTAGGCGTGCAGGCATGGATGCCACAACGGTTTGTGCCGCCTCCGCCGCAAACCTGTCCATGTTCGCATCCACCGCATGCGATGGTTTTCCCACAACCGTCGGCGATGACACCGCATTCGGCATGCGCGGATAGGCAGGTGGCCGGTTGACATGCTCCGGCTTCGGCGGCGGCATCCTGTGAAGTACCCCCGCCCGAACCTGCTTGCGCGTTGGTCACCGAGCTTTCGCCTCCCGGACCACAAGCAACAAACACGAATGGCGCGAAGGCGATCGCCCACGAAAAAATCTTTATCATGGTGTCATATCCGTTGCCGTTTCAAAGCGTCCATCATGATTCCAAGCATGAGGTCCAATCATAGCATTTGTGGTTCGTTGTCGAGCCATGCGTTCCGAGGTGGCGCGGCGCCCCTGGTGAAGGTATCTTCGTCCATACCCCATTGTCTCCGCCCGCGACCGGACGAGGACAACGTGTCATGATCGCGAAAGGAGGGTTCGTCGTGCGTATTCAACTTCTATTGGCCGCTGCACTGGGTCTTTCCGTTCTTTCCCTTCCCCACGACGTCTGCGCGGACGAATCCGCGGAGGCGCCTGCGCCTTCCCTCGAGGGCACGTATGCTCCGCAGAACCCGAAAGCGGCTCAGGCCGTCATTGACAATGCCATCGAATCGGTGGTGCAGGAGATGAATTTCATCAAACGGCCGTTCGCTCGCTCCAGACTTCGCGATACCAATCCGCTGCTCACCCAGGTCCGCTTTCAACGTCAAGATGATCTGCTCATCTATACGTACAACGCGGGTAATGTCATCCGACTCGTTCCCAATGGTCCTGCCATCCGATGGAAGTCCCCCGCGGATGGAAATACCTACGAAACCAAAGCAACGCTCGTGGGGCGTCGATTCACCCTCTTTTTCAAAGGCGAGGAAGGGAGCAAAAAAGAAGTCTTCGAGCTTGGGGCCGATGGAACCACGCTTACTGTTCATAGCGTGATCACGAGCCCCCAACTGCCCAAAGCCCTGGAGATTCGCTACACGCTCAAGCGCAAGTAATCGAAAGCAACGTGTGTGCGCATCGACGCGTTCGAAGTCCTGCATCAGGCAGGTGAATCGGTGTTGCGACGGCCCAGTCCCACGATCGCCGTTTACGGGTAGCCACTGGCATCGTTTTCGGTCTTCGTGGCAGAGAATGATTTCTGCCTAACCATATACGGATAGTCGGTGGATGGCTACGAAGCCCCCCTCGGGGGGAGGGTTTTGGCTTTGTCGCCGTCGTTCATGGTTCGGGACAAGAATCGGCTTTTGTGGTGGGAAGGGACAATCACACCGGAAAGCACGCCGAGACCGGCAACTTCCGCTTCGATGCGGTCCCCCGCCCGTAACGAGCGACGCCCATCACTCGATGTTCTCGCCAAGGGGCCGGAAGCGATGATGTCCCCGGGAGCAAGCGCAGCCGCCTCGCTCGCCAAAGCTACCATTTGCGGAAATGATGTTCGCCAAGGCTTGCTCGGCGCTTGTACGACCGTCTGCCCGTTGACCCGGATGCTTACGGTCCACCGGGAAGGGTCTTGCGCTTGGTTGGCGACGAGCACCGGGCCAAGCTGACCGAGCCGAAAACTGCCCCACCCGGGCGATACCCGGTTGCGCGACGGATAGGACCAGAGACTCAACAGGGTAAATCCGCCAATGGCGCGATCGGATTGTTCCTCGGTGGCATGATCGAGTTCGTCGATGAGAATGGCTCCCACCTGAACCGAAAGTTGAGGAGAAGGTTCGTCGTCAGAAATGGGCAGCGGCGCCTCATGCCCGCGCAAACACCGGCTATTTCCCCAGCGAAACCGTGGCACCTCATCTTCCGCCAACACCGAAAACTCCGCGAGGGCAGGGGAGTCGACCGTCGGTGGACGATAAAGACACAAGGTTTGGTCCAACACTGCCTGCCGAGGTCCCGGAATATCACCCAAGGATTCGGCGAGTTCTATCAGTCCCGCCATACCCAACGAAAACACTCGCTGCCGATACTCATTGGCGCGATCGGTGAAATGCGTAGGAGACCATTCGAGCGCAAAACACTCTTCGAGTTTACGAACACTGAAGAGTTCTCCCAGGTGCTCGATGGCAATGAGAGGTTCACCGGCATAAACGACATTGGCGAGGCGCAAGCTGGCCATCGTCACACCTATCTAATTGAATTTACACTATTTTATCAGTTTTCTTCATGGCTCGAGGGCGGCCGCCCACGAAATCGTTTACCGGGAACCGAGCCACAAATCCGCTTCCCTCGAGGCGAAAGCCTGCCGCATGGATGCTAGCAGACGATCGGTGCGTTGTCGCCCCGTTGACGCGACGCGAGATGGGCTTAGAATGCCGCGTCGTCCACGGCCGGACCACGATGGATTTTCGGTCTAGCACAGGACGATAACGTCCTTGGCATGCGCGGCGTCGCGTCCCCTTGGGCCCCAGGAATCGAAGGAGCACGCCGTGAGTAATCGGACCAAGTTCATCTTCCTGACCGGCGGCGTCGTGTCCGCCATTGGGAAGGGACTGACGGGAGCCTCCATTGGGGCGCTGATGGAAGCACGCGGGCTGCGTGTGACCAATATGAAACTCGACCCCTATCTGAACGTCGACCCCGGAACCATGTCGCCGATTCAGCACGGTGAAGTATTCGTTACCGATGATGGCACCGAAACGGATCTCGACCTCGGACACTACGAACGCTTCACCCAAACCGTCGCCAGCCGAAGGAGCACCTGCTCGTCCGGAAGCATCTACGAAGCGGTTTTGGCGCGTGAACGTCAAGGCGGCTATCTGGGCGCCACCGTGCAGGTCATTCCGCACGTCACCGACGAGATCAAAAATCGGATTCGCAATGCCGCAAGAGGTTACGATATCGCTATTTGCGAAATCGGTGGCACCATCGGCGACATCGAGTCCTTGCCCTTTCTCGAAGCCATCCGACAAATGAGGGTAGAACTCGGCAAGGAAAACACCATCAGCATTCACCTCACGCTCGTTCCCTATATTGCCGCGGCTGGCGAACTCAAAACCAAACCCACGCAACACTCCGTCAAGGAAATGCGCGAAATCGGTATCCAACCCGATATTCTCGTCTGCCGAACCGACCGCCCCCTCGATAAGTCCATCAAAGGAAAAATCGCGCTGTTTTCCAATGTCGATGCCGATTGCGTCATCACCGCCATGGACGTGGCATTCATCTACGAATTGCCTCTGTTGTTGCATCACGAGGGAATCGACGTCCGGATCACGGAGCAGTTGAATATTTGGGCTCGTTCGCCGGACCTGGAAGCTTGGAAACGCGTGTGCGAACGATACAAAAATCCAACCCAAGGAACGGTTCGCATCGGTGTCGTCGGCAAGTACGTCGACCTGCGAGACTCTTATAAATCATTGAGCGAAGCGCTCGTACACGCCGGTCTCGTCAACGACGTGCGTGTGGACCTGGAATACATCGCCAGCGAAACCATCGACAGCCAAAATGTGCAGCAGATTCTTGCCGGGCTCGATGGGGTTCTGGTTCCCGGCGGCTTCGGAGAACGCGGCGTTCGTGGCAAAATCGAAGCGATTCGTCATGCCCGCGAAATGCGTATTCCCTTTTTCGGAATCTGTTTGGGAATGCAACTGGCGGTCATCGAATTCGCTCGCAACCAATTGAAGTTGGAGGATGCGGACTCCACCGAATTCAATAAACATACCAGGCACGCCGTCATCGACCTCATGCCCGATCAGCGGAATGTCACGGATAAAGGGGCGACCATGCGGCTGGGAGCCTATCCCTGCGTCCTGAAAAAAGGCACGATGGCCGCGCAGATCTACGGCGCTACCGAAATCAGTGAACGCCATCGACATCGTTATGAATTCGCCAATGCCTACCGCGAGCCCATGGAAGCTGCGGGCATGGTCTTGTCGGGCTTTTCACCCGATAGCAGGCTTGTCGAAGTCATCGAACTGCCCGATCATCCCTTTTTCATCGCCTGCCAATTCCATCCCGAATTCCGAAGCAAAGTGATGAAAGCCCATCCCCTTTTCGTCAATTTCCTCCAAGCGGCCATGAAGGCCCGGACACAAAACGACTCCACCCAATCTGCTGCACCATCCAATCCGACAAACGAACAGGCTTGAACGTCAGAACGCATCTTGCACAAAGCCACGGCGGAGCACGACCATGACAGAACTAGAACACGAATGCCTCGACCGTTTTCCTCATTGGCTCGATTGCCTCCACGAAGACGTGGTGGCGCTCGCGTCGTTGCTGACCGCGGAATCCATTCCCGAAGGTGCGCAACGACATATCGCCGGCGCCCTCAACTACCTCACCAAATCCCTCGACCTGATTCCCGATGGCGTGGAAGACTTGGGTTACCTCGATGACGCATTCGTGATTCGGGTGGCCGCAAGCTTGGCCGTGGCGGAAACCCCGTCCGTGCGTGAAGTCGATATTCGCGGGCTGTTGGTTCGGCTCGCGCAGGAAGCCAAACTCATAGAACAATGGATGGGAAATGACTTCCCCCGCCTCGTCAAAGTCGTGCGCGAGCTTGGCAAAGGCGCTTCGCGCGGCCGGAGCGTCGATGATATCATCACCGACCCGGCCATTCGCGCCGAAGCCATCCGCGAAGTGCAATCCTGGTCGAAAACCTATCAAAAGCCGTCGTTCCACAAGGACCCACAGACGCTCATCAAACTTCGATCGTTTCTGTCGTCGAGATTACCCTGACCGGAGTCGTCATCGAACGTCTTGCGAGCGCGTGGGGCGATCGGCCGATGGCGGCATGAGTTCGTTCATGAGGTCTCTGACCTCCGGTTTATTTTTCAAGTGGGCGATGAGCAAGCCGCAGACCTCGGAAAATGAGCGCTCGAACGCGATTCCTTCCCGAGTGCGAACCGCAACTTTTTCTCGTCCCGCGGCCAGGTCTTCTTCCAAGGCTTCCGCATAACGTACCAATTGATTGCGAAGTTCTTCGATTTGGCGGCGAAGGTCCCGTGCGACGACCTCCCGGGAGGCACGCAACTGCTGCAACTTTTCTACCTGTTCATGCAGCAGCGTGGCGCGAGCGATGGCGGCACCGGCGCGTTCGAAGATGGCTCGGTTGAAAGTGCGTGTTTTTTCAGCAGCATCGGCGGCATGCTTGGCGGCAGCGGCTTCTCGTTCTGCCGTGCGCATTTCCGTAGCCATCCGTTCGAGTTCTTCTTGATGTTTGGCAACCTCTCGCAACGCCCGCGATTCTTCGTGCGCAAGTTCTTCGACTTTTCGTCCGATTTCGGCACGTAACCCGCGACCTCTTTTTTCAAGCGCCTCGAGCTTGCGCGTATGCGTGGCTACCTCGCCTTCCAAACGGCTAGCCCTTGCCGCCAGGTCCCAAGCTTTTGCGACTCCTTCTTCCAGTTCGCGAGGCGCGTTGCCTTGATGATAAGCCCTCGCCACCATTCGCGAAAAAAGCGCCGCGCGATTGGCCCACTCCGTAACCCCTTCCGATTGAGGAGGAGGCGGCGGAGGAGGCGCCGGTGTCTCTCCTTGCCCCCCCACGTCCCAATTGCGCGATGGCAGCGAACGCTGTAGCGCTTTGAGTTGCTCCTGCAGGTGATGCGCATCCAAAAATCGCTTACGAGGATCTTTTTCGAGCAAACGCAGCATGATCGATTCGGCGGCAGGGGGCAGGTCCGGACGCAATTTGCTCGGACGAGGCGCGGGGGCGTTTCGCTGCATCTCCAAAAGCGTGTCCCGATCCGGCGACTTGAATGGAAGCTGGCCGATGGACATCTCGAAAAAAAGGACCCCAAGCGCATATAGATCCGACTTGGGTCCCGCTTCCTCGCCTCGCGCTTGCTCCGGCGACATATATTCCGGGGTGCCGAATACCGCGCCCTTGGGAGCAAGCCTCGGATCGCGCGCCAATCCCGCCAAACCAAAATCCAATATCTTGACCGAGTCTTTCCTCCCCCCCTTGACCGTGAGCATGATGTTGTCGCTCTTCAAGTCACGATGCACGACGCCCAAATCATGCGCACGCGCCAACGCCGCACACATCTGCTCGAGTATGTCGACCGCGCGAACCACCGGAAAAGGACCCCTGGCTATCTCACTGGATAGCGAAATCCCAACCAGATACTCCATCACCAAATAAAGCTCCCCCTCGTCCGTCTCCCCAATGTCGTGGATGTCAACGATATGCGCATGATCCACTCGATTCGCCGCTCGCGCCTCTCGCAGCATCCACGCCCGTAGATGCGTCTCGCCCCGCAGATCCGGGCGAATTAGCTTCAACGCCACAACGCGATCGATGAGCACATGACGGGCGCGATACACGACGCCCATGCCCCCTTCGCCAATGCGTGTCTCCAGACGGTATCGGCCTGCGATGACCTTACCCAGGTTTTTATCGCTACTTTTTGCTGTCATGGATGTCGTTGGTTGCATTCCTGTAGCACGTGAATTCTTGGGCTATCAGACGTTCTCGAGGCTCATTTCCGCTGTCGTGGGCACTCTGTTCCAAAACGATCAAAACGTGGCGTGAAACACCGGAAGGCGAAGCTCCGTTTTGGGTTCGACCCCGTATTTTTTCGTCTCTAACGCCGAATACACGGGAAGAACCTGCACCGCCGGTACCCCCACCTGAAAGGCGCCGTCATGGATGTCCACCAAAGACGTGGGAACATACGGTCTCGATGCTACAGGCGTAGACTTTTTCGGGGAAGCTTTGGCTTCCGGAGCCGTCACCGTCACCTCCGTTCCCGGCGTCTGCGGTCCCGTCGGAATCTCCTCCGGCCCCGTATCCGCTCCAGGTTCGTCCGCCAAATAATGATCGGGCGCTTTGTAGGACGTCGCCTGAAGTATCGCCACCGTTGTCGGAATGAGCAGCGCCAACCCTCCTGCAAGCATGTAGTAGGCAGGTTGCGGATCGCTTCCCTGTTCGACGAAATAGCCTCCCACACCGCCAACAGCCGCCCCTGCCACGCCTCCGCCCACGTAGGCCCACGTGTTTTGAACCCCCACCGCCGCTTCCACGGCCATGACCAACTCTCCGCCTAACAGCGCCCCTCCCGTAATTCCTTTGCCTGTCGCATCAATTCCCGCTTCTTCGGCCATAGCCCCTCGACTCACGGTGGCGATCGCCAAGGCCGCAAATGCAACGGTTGTGCGTAACGTTGGGTTATGCATGGTCTATTCCCCTCTGCAAATTCATGGATGGTCTTCCTTAGGCATTAAAAGCGACGACGGCAAGATTAGCACGCAACCAAGCCCTCTCCTACCACGGAGAAGCCGTCGAAGGATATCGATTCGATGTGGTCTCAACTACGTGTATTGCCTACCTGCCATGGCAGTTTCCGGGTCCCATTGGCTTACTCCGGCTCCAACTGCCGCGAACGGCACGAAGACTCCTGGGTGTCATGGGTGGTTTCCGACGAACCCATTGGATCCTGGTTCACCGAACGGTAGCATCCCACGGACGTTTCCCTCCGGAGGTGTACCATGTTCGATGTTTTGCTCACCGAGCAAGAAAGAGCGGTCCGGGATGAAGCACGGGCGTTCGTCCGGGACCAAGTGGACCCGCAACTGCTGCGGGATATGGACGCGGATAAAGTCGAGTACCCCACCGAATTTGTGAAAAACCTCGCCAAAGCCAATCTTCTCGGTTTGCGCTTCGATCCCGCGTACGGCGGGCGTGCCTTGAGTTGGGCCGCGGAATTCGCCGTTCTCGAAGAAATCGGCGTGCTCGGCACTGCCTTGGGCTGCGCCTATTCCATGCCCAGCATCGTCGGTGAAGCCCTCAGCCGTTTCGGCACCGAAGAACAAAAACAAAAATACCTCGGCCCCATCCTTCGCGCGGAACTCATCTCCGCCGAAGGACTCACCGAACCCCGCGGTGGCAGCGACTTTTTCGGCGCCTCCACCATCGCCAGACGCGATGGTGACGACTACCTGCTCACCGGACAAAAACGCTTCGTCGTCGGGGCTGTCGGTGCCGATATCTTCCTCATCTACGCGCGCACCGGCGATGCCAATGCCAAACCCCATAAAGCCATCTCCGCGTTTCTCGTCGAACGCTCCATGGGGGTGGAGGTCAAACACGTGTACGGACTCATGGGCACCCGAGGCGGAGGCACGGGCCGCATCGTTCTTCGTGATGTGAGAGTGCCCGCTCGCAATCTCATTGGTCCGCTGCACGCCGGATACGACGTGTTCAACCGAATGATGATTCCTGAACGACTCACCTCCGCCGGTGGCGCCATCGGCATGGGACGAAGCGTGCTCGAAGTCGCCACGCGCTACGCACACAAACGAAAAGCCTTCGGTCGGTTCATTCGTGACTTTCAAGGCGTAAGCTTCCGTATCGCCGAATCCGTGACCCGTCTCGATACCGCCCGGGCGCTCTGCTTTGCCGCAGGAAAAACCGTCGAATCCGGTGTCGATGCCCGTCGTATCGTCTCCGAAGCCAAAAAAGTCGCCACCGAAGCCGCCTGGGCCACCGTCAACGATGCCATGCAGATCATGGGAGGAATCGGATATACACACGTTTTCCCGGTGGAACGCATGCTTCGGGACGTTCGCCTCGCGCTCATCTGGACCGGCACCAACGAAATCATGAACCTGCTCGTGCAACACGAATACGCCAAAGAATTGCTCGGCCGTTCGTTCAAAGTCCGAGATGTGCAGCAGGATGCCGTGGCTCCGGAACACGTCGACGAAATCGTCTATGAATGACTCTAGCGGGGATCATTTAAACTGCTTATAATTCAATAGGTTACGGCTGCTTCGAAGGGCTGGGGGCCGAGGAAACCGCGGGAGCCACGGAAGCCGAAGGCGTCGGCTGCGCGGAGGATTTGCCCGTATCCGCAGGGGGAGCTTTCGAGGCGGAATCATCGTCTTCGTGAATGATGATCCGGATTTCGCGCTGCTCTGTGCCGCGTTCATAGGCCACCACGATTTGGGGTGCGGTGGCCAACGATTGCCAAACGCGAAATGCCTCGTCGTAATGGCCGATGGGAGATGCATTGACGCTCGTGATCACATCGCCCGCGCGCAGGTCCGTGCCTTGCCAAAAGTCGGGGTCGCCGGTCAGGGCCACGATCTGGAAGCCGTAAAATCGGCCATCGACCATTTTTTCTTTGACATCCAGGCGTTGAAGAAACGCCCCGAGCCCAGGGGATAACACCTCCATGACTTGATACCGCCACACATGCCCTTTGGGCAGTGCGCTCGGCTCCGGAAGCGGAGGCGGCGCCTCGGCGGTTTTCGGAGTCACCGGCGCGGGCGTGTTTTCGGCACACGAAAACGTCGCCATTCCAAGCACCATCCACAATCCCCAAAAAAATGACCTTTGAACTCGCACCCTCCCTGCTTATCGCTAGACGCGATCGGTGGCCAAGTCTTCCCGCCTCCGAGGAGACCTTGTCATCACACTATCGCTTGTCTCCCCGAAAACGACGTACCTCGGCAACGATTCGTTCATGCACGGTCTGCTCATCGGGATTGCCATCGATATGGACGACAAGATCCCGGGGAACCCATGCCTCCGCCGTCTCATAAGCTTTCGCCAACGCTTCTTGCAATACGCTGTCTTCATATAATTCCGTCGAGTACGATCGCTGCTCGCGCCGACGTGCCGCGATCTCAGGGCGAACGTCGAGAACGATGGTCAAGTCCGGACGCCTCGCTCGGCCGTTGATCGTTTGTACCCACTCGACGACGGAAGGGTCGACCTCTGCCGCGCTCGTGATGGATTGATACGCAATGCTGGACAGATCGAAGCGATCGCTGATGACGGTCACACCATCCATCAGGTTGCGGACAATCAAGGAATCGAGATGATCGAGTCGGTCCGCGGCAAAGAGCAAGGCCATGGTTGCCCAGGTTGGCGCGCGCGGTCCTGCGATGCCACTTACCACCAGGCGATGCGTGAGCACTTGGCGGATCATCGCTCCGATAGGCCCTTCCGAGGGTTCGCGCGTGACCAGAACAGGTAAGCCCTGGTTGCGATACCATTGCCCAAGAAGAGCGGCTTGCGTCGATGTCCCTGAACCGTCGATTCCTTCCAGAACGATGAATTGACCTTCGATCATTCCGCTTGTCCTTTGATAGGAGGATCCTCGCCAAGCACGATATTGTCAATGAGTCGTGCAGGACCCACGCGAATGGCAAGCGCAATCAAGGCTCGGTGAGCGATATGCCGCTGCTCATCCATCGGCTCGAGCGTATCCGCATCCGCAATCTCAACGTAATCGATGCTATCCGCGACCGGTGCGACACACGATACAACCTCGTGGCGCAACGAGGCCACCTTTCGTTCACCTCGTTCGTAGGCGCGAACGGCGCGGTTAAGTCCACGGGGAATCGCTGCCGCACGCTGTCTTTGCTCTTCATTCAAGTAACGGTTGCGGCTGCTCATCGCCAAACCATCCGCCTCTCGTACCGTCGGATGGCCCACAATCGTGACCGGAAGCAATAAGTCCGTCGTCAGCCTCTCGATGACCTTGATCTGTTGGTAATCCTTGCGGCCAAACACCGCCACACACGGTCCGGTGGCCGCAAAAAGTTTCGTCACGATGGTGGCGACGCCTTCGAAATGCCCCGCGCGAAAAGCTCCACAAAGCGGCTCGGCGATCGCGCCAACCCGTACTCGCGTCTGCTCCCCCGCCGGATACATGGTGGGCACGGATGGGTGAAATACGCAGGAAGCGCCGTGGGAAATGCATCCCTCCACATCGCTTTCCCACGTGCGGGGGTACTTGTCCAAGTCTTCGGAAGGACCAAATTGTGTCGGGTTGACGAAAATACTGACAACCACGAAATCGGCATGACGACGGGCCTCGTCGATGAGCGCGAAATGGCCGTCATGCAAAGCCCCCATCGTGGGAACCAGCCCGACGCGCTTTTCTTGCGCGCGCGCTCGATCACAAGCTTGTCGATACGTGGATAGGTCGGTGTAAATGGGCAGCGATCCCGAGATCATGCGTGGATCCAACGCGGAGGCGAGACGAATTGCAAGAGGCAGGCGCGATGATCAGCTCGAACAATTCGCCTCCCACAACCCCTGGTAGTACTGAGCCATGAACGCATACCAGGGGCTCATGGGCGCACATATCGAGTAGGCGCATTGCAAGGCTCGGATCGTATAATACTGCGCCATCCCCTGATAATAGGAGCAAAGCGGATTCGTGGAATACAAGGACATGGTCATCGCTTGCTCGACCTGCGCCGGTGATGTGAACGGCCCATGCTGCCGCGCCAACACAATAGCGTCCGCAACCGCGGGCTCGACGTCATGGGCGAGAAGATCGTCGCGCGAAAACTCGTTGGCAATTTGAAGGATGGTGGCCTCTGGGCTTTGTGTCGCATCAAGGGAAGCCAACGCTTCGCCGGCCACCGTTTCCTCTTCCGGTGCCTGCGCGCAAGCCATGAAGGTCAGACTGAGCAAAAAAACGAAGAACTTTCGCATGTCGAACTCCTGAAACGCGGCGGTTCCAAGCCGCGTCGAGCCCGAATGCATCGACGATGCCAATGACGACGATGCCCACGAGGAGCTAACGTTGTTGCTGCTTTTCGTAGGCCATGGGAGCAAGGCGGCACCTTTGCGGATACGACAAGGCAAAGCCAAGTGACGGTATGTCGTGACCTGGCCAAAAACCGATAGTCATCCGGCGTTTCGGCGTTTTGCGATCCTGGCTCCGGTTCGTCGGCAGGATCATAGAAAAAACAATGTAAATTCAATTAGTTACAAATATAGGGGAGATGGCGTAGGGATTGGATTGCGGGACAGGAAAGACAAAAGGCGAAAGGGCTCGAGAAGGGTTTCGAACGCCGAGGATTTCATTCTGGGCGCACGCCATCGGCTGGACGGAGCCGGGCGGCATAGAGCGAGGGGATGACGGTGGCAATGAGGCAGAGGGTCAGGGCAATGGCGCCGGTGATGATGAATTCGGTGGGGCGGACTTCGACCGGCAAGGTGGAGATGAAGTAGACTTTGGGGTCGAGGGGGAAGCCATAGACGAGCAGACCTTTGCAGACGGCCAGGCCCAAGCCGAGGCCCAGCGCGGTACCCATGACCCCGATGATACCGCCTTGATAAACGAAAATCCGCAAAATCGCGACATCGCTTGCCCCCATGGCTTTGAGTACGGCGATTTCCTTTTTCTTTTCCAATACGAGCATGATGAGTGTGGCAATGACCGTGAAGGCCGCCACGAAGATAATGAGTGCGAGCACGGCGCTCATGCCGATTTTTTGGATTCTCAAGGCGGTGAAAAGGCCGTGGTTCAGGTCTTCCCAATCCATGGTGCTGTACAAGTTGGAGGACAGACGGCTGGCAACGTCCAGCTCGATTTTTCCTGCTTCATCGATGTCCCGCACCTTGGCTTCGACGCCCGTGACGCTGTCGCCGTAGTCTTGAAAGCGTTGGGCTTCATACAGGTCCACGTACACGAGCTTGGAGTCGTATTGATCGAATCCGGCCTCGAAGATGGCGATGACTTTGAATTGTTTGGCGACGGGAGGGCGAATCACGCCTCCGGAATACGAGAAACCGATGGTCGGGGATGTGACTTGCAAGCAGTCACCGACCTGAACGGATAGGTTTTGTGCGAGGGTATTGCCGACGACGATGCCGGGCAGTTGTGCGACGGCTTCCGGGCTATTGCACGGGTCGGGTGCCACGTCTTCGGGAAGATCGTCTTCAGGGTCGGGGAGTTGGCTTTTGTAGCCGCCTTCGGGAACGACCGAGCCCACCATGACATCGGCGGCGACCCCGGCGTCGAGAGTGTCGGAAGAAGGATCTAGCGGGGGCGGTTGGTGTTCCACTTCGAGGATTTCGTCGATTCCGTCTGGGGGACCCTCTGGTGGTTTGGGCTTGGCGTTGCGCTCGTCTTCTCGGATCGAATCCTCGATGGCTCGCAGCAACGTGATGTTTCTTCCGGCGTCGTCGCGTTCGGTTCCGCCATCCTTCGGTTCCGCGGTTTTGGATCCCAAGGGCAAGGGTTTGGAGGCGGGGGTGATGCCTCCGCGCGTTTTTCGTTCTGGTGGCGTCGCGCCCGGCTTTCGAAGCCCGTGCAACGAGCCCCCTTCTTTGATGTGACTCGGCAAATCGAGCACGGTCGGCATCAATTCGGGATCGACCCCCTTGACGAGCACGCCGGTCGCCGTTTTTTCCTTGTGGGAGACCATCATGGGGTTGATGGTGAACGGAGCAACTCCAATGATTCCGGGTACTTCCCGCATCATGGCCATGATTTCTCGGTACTCACGGAAATCCGAGGAGTACTTGAGCACGAGCACGTGAGCGTTGACCCCAAGCACTTTTTTCCGAAACTCGGATTGGAAACCGCCCGTGACACTCATGACCGTGAGCAGGGCGGCTACCCCCAAGGTCACGCCGAGAATGGCGAAAGCAGTGCCGACAGAGACGAAAGCACCTTTGGACTTCGCGCCGAGGTAGCGGGTGGCGATTTGCAACGGGTAACCCATGCTGGCGATTCTGTTAGCAGGGGAAGCCAACCAAAGCGAGTGTCGTGTGTGTGAACGTGTCGGTCCGTGCCTGGGGCAGCACTCCATGGGCTTGCCAATCGGTCGCACCACCCTATCTTCTGAGCCTCAATCGCCCCCTTCGAACGGAGAACCTGATGACCAAAGTTGCGATCATTTATTATTCTTCCACGGGAACGAACGAAGCCATGGCTCGGGCAGTCGCCGAGGGGGCCAAGGAAGCGGGAGCTGAAGTAAGAGTCCGTCTGGTGGCCGAAACCGCGCCCGATGCGGCCATCAGCCGCAATCCCGCATGGCGGTCCTTCGTCGATGCCCATCAAAACGATCCCCGGGCCAGCCTCGACGATCTCGAATGGGCTGACGCCATCATTTTCGGCACCCCCACCCGTTTCGGCAACATCGCCTCCCAACTCAAAGCCTTCATCGACACCACCGCTGGACTGTGGCTGCAAGGCAAGTTGTCCAACAAGGTCTACGCGGGGTTCACCTCGGCCCAAAATGCCCATGGTGGTCAGGAATCCACCCTGCTTGCCCTGTTCAATACCGTCTATCATTACGGCGGTTTCATCGTGCCTCCGGGGTATACGGACCCCCTTGTTTTTGCCTCTGGAGGCAATCCCTACGGTCCTTCCGTCACCGTTGGCTCCGGCGGCCCCGTCGGACAAGCAGACCTGGCTCACGGCCGCTACCTCGGAAAACGAGTGGCGGAAGTGGCGAGCAAACTGGTGGCCTGCTGATGGTACTTTTGGGTGTTTTGTTGGGCCGGGTTGCCGCGCCCGTCGACTCCTACTAGGAAAGGTGGGTCCGCGTGGACCAACTCCCGGAACGCGTTTTCGGGATCGTATCGAGGAGATCATATCATGAGCTTGAAACCTGGTGTCGTCACCGGAGACGAGTACAAGAAGCTAGTGGATGCAGCCAAGGCTGGTGGATACGCGTTGCCCGCGGTCAACGTCACGAGCACCAACACGCTCAATGCCGTGCTCGAAGCCGCTGCCAAGGCCAAAAGCGATGTCATCATTCAACTGTCCAACAGCGGTGCCCAATTCTACGCTGGCAATGGCATTGCCGATGGTTTCCAGGCCAAGGTCATCGGTGCCGTTGCCGCTGCCCAACACGCGCATCTCGTGGCGGAGCATTACGGCATCTGTGTGGCCATGCACACCGATCACGCGAATAAAAAGCTCATTCCGTGGGTGGAAGCGCTCATCGGCTACAGCGAGAAACATTTCGAAAAAACCGGACGTCCCTTGTTCAGCTCCCACATGCTGGACTTGTCGGAAGAAACACTCGAGTTCAATCTCGGCGAGTGTGCGCGAATCCTTCCACGGATGACCAAACTCGGCATGAGCCTCGAATTCGAATTGGGCGTCACCGGTGGCGAGGAGGATGGCGTTGGGCAAGACCTCGAATCCATCGACAATTCCAAGCTGTATACCCAGCCGCAGGACGTGTTGCGCGCTTACGAAAAACTCAATAAACTCGGACACTTTTCAATTGCTGCCTCGTTCGGCAATGTGCATGGCGTGTACAAGCCAGGCAATGTGAAACTTCGTCCGGAAATCCTCGAAGCCTCCCAGTCGCTCGTTCAAAAAACGCATAACACGGGAAAAAATCCGCTGCATCTCGTGTTCCACGGTGGCTCGGGTTCCGAGAAAGAAAAAATCCATCAAGCGGTATCGTACGGCGTGTTCAAAATGAACATCGATACGGATACCCAATTCGCTTTCTCGCAGCCGATCGGCGCTTATGTCGAGAAAAATCCCAAAGCATTCAAAGTGCAGGTCGATCCCGACGATGGCACGCCGTACAAAAAGTTCTATGACCCGCGCAAGTACCTGCGCGCCGCGGAACAAGGCATCGTAGAACGCCTGCAAGAAGCCTTCGCGGACCTTGGTTCCGTGGGCAAAACCCTCGTCGGATAGCGCTTTCCCCCTTCCTTCCCATCGCCCCTCCTCGGTAAATAACCGGGTCCGTCCGGGCTCAACGTCGAGAAATCCGTATCCAGATCGTCGATGCGACAAATAGCGTGGCCATGGTTCCCACCCCGCCGAAGCAGCCCAGCGCCAATACCGTATCCCCTGCGAGATAGAGCTGAAGACCGGAGATGCCGAAGGCAATTCCCGTGAGCGCATAGATGAGTTGCCGGGTGGCGGCATACACCAGACGTGCCCCGTCTCGAACATCGCGCACCCGCACCTCGAGTTCTCCCCGAACCGCTTTCGAAAGGTACTTGTGCAAATCTTCGGGCAGGGACACCGCCCGCATCGCCATGTCTTTCGCCGCCTCCATCGCAATCTCGGTCCAGTCCCGATTTCCGAGCACGAACTCCTTGAGATACGGGCGAATCACGTCCATGGGATTCATGTTCGGATCGAGATTCGTGCATACACCCGTCAACAAAATGAGGGTTCGTTCCAGAAGCACCCAATCTTGCGGTACTTGAAATGAACCCGACAGCTCCTTCATCCCGATATTCATCCGATGAAGATCGATCAGGTTTTCGAAGCCTCGTTGTGGATCGACTTTGATGTCCTTGAGGTTGAAGCTCTCGAGCTTGATCTCTTCTTGAAATCGATGATGCAGGTATTCGATGACCTTTTCGCTCACCTCCGCATCCGAGCGTTTGGAGATGAAACCCATCTTGCGCATGGACCGGATGAGCCGGTCGGTGTCCCGTCGAAGAGCCGCTTCGAGAAACTCGGGAATCCCCTCGCGCATCTCGTTGGACAGTACGGCCACCGCTCCAAAGTCCAGGAGAATCAACTTCCCCGTACGCGTCACGAGCATGTTCCCGGGATGAGGATCGGCGTGGTACATGCCATCAACGAAAATCATCTGACAATAGGTTCGCACGACCCGTTGCGCGAGTTCCGTTCGGTTGATGCCGGCTCGTTCGAGACGCGCCACGTCTCCGATCTTGATTCCTTCGACGAAGGTGGTGGTCAACACGCGGCCCGTGGAATGCGTGCGGATGACCAAGGGAAATCCAACGTTCGGGTCGTTGGCAAAATGGGAGGAAATCCGTTCGATGCTGCTTGCTTCGCCGTTGAAGTCCAACTCCCGCCCGATCATCTCGCGGATTTGCCGGTAACTCACCTCGAGGCCCTGGATGGGGAAAAAAAAGCTGACGATCTGCATGATGCGACGGATCGTCTTGAGGTCCAGACGGCACACCTCGTCGATGTCTTTGTGTTGCACCTTGACGGCAACGTGGGTGCCATCCTTGAGATAGGCTTCGTGGACTTGTCCCAAACTGGCGCTGGCGATGGGATTGCGTTCAAAACGATCGAAGACTTCGTCGACCGGTTTGCCAAATTCGATCTGAATCCGTTCGGCAATCTGATCGAAAGGACGAGGCGGGACGCTATCTTGTAGGCCTTGGAGCCCCGCGCGAAACGCTTCCGGAAGGAAGTTCGCCATGATGCTCAACAACTGGCCGACTTTGATGAAGAGCCCTTGTAGCGCAACGATGGTGCGTTCGACTCTTTTGGCATTTCGCGGATGAGCCGCCTCCATTCGTTGCAGCATCCACGTGGGCCCCATGAGTTTGCCGCCCAGGGTGATCCATAAATAACTGAAACAAACCTGAAAAGTCGTCAGATAGGCGCGAATGAAACGGTAGCTCCGAACACGGGTGCTCGAAATCTCGAGCGGCTGCGTGCGTGGATGCACCGGCAACACCGGCTCAGCCAAAGGCAATGACGACAGACCCTGGATCGCGCGAACCTGCGATTGCTCTTGCGTGGGATCGGTATTGTCTTGGGATGACGGTTGCTCGGAAACCGAAGCGGGTTCAGCAGGTTCAGCAGGTTCAGCGGATCGCACCCCCACAGCGTAGCACGACCGCAACCCATCCTGTGAATCGTCGATTTCGCCTTCGAGAGCCTTGCATGACTCCGATCAGTCCAAGAACTGAATCAAGGGAAAAGCTTGCGATCCGATGATGAATACCGAACGCTCGTCTTGGCTGGGGGCGTGATACCGACAGACGCTGATGAGCGAAGGCCTCTCTCCTGGCAATTGACACCTTTGGATCCGTATGCGGATAGTTCGTAAAAACTCTTTATAAACAAGTGGTTGCGTTATTCCGATGCCATCCTCCCCGTGTCGATGGCGCACGTCCCATGGTCTTTGCACCTACGGCTTGACAGTGGCGTGGGTGGCGGAGACACTGCCCTGCCATAAGAGCCTGTTTGGGGCAGCGCCAACGATGCAGGGCAGTCGTGTCGGCTTCCGTGGAGGCATGAGAGGAAGGTGTCATGGGGCGAAAAAGGGGATTGATCTGGGCATCGGTCGTGGTGCTGGTGGGTCTTGGTGCATGGTCTTGCTCCGACGATTCCGGGGGCAATGGGAAAGCCTCCAAAAAAGAGCTTGACTGGTTCACCTCATCCTGTGCCGATCTGGGTGGTGTCGAGACTCCTGCGGGCGCGTGTTTCATTGGTTGCAAGACCAATGATGACTGCGGTTTGCCGACGCTGCGATGCACTGGCACCGCTGCCTGGTCGGTTGGACAATGCGAGATTTCTTACGAGATCGCCCAGACGAGGGGTTGCGGTCCGAAAGGTTGGCACCAGCGGTCCTATGGTTGCTATATGCAATGTTTTGGGGGCAACGATGACGAATGCCCATCGGGATTTCGCTGCCTCAAAGACAGCATCCACGCGGGTGACTATTTTTGCAGCGGCTATTCGGGCGGCAGTAGCAGCGACTGCAGCGTACCGTGCGAGCGCGGCTGCTGCAGTCCCACGGGCCGTACATGCTGTGAGCCGCCGTTCTGTTCGGGGATCTGCTCCGGTTCTCCTTGCTGTCGGTGACACCCATCGAAAGCCTGGTCGCGTGACCCATCTACGTTTTGTATTCGATGGCGATGCTTGCGAGCCGAGGATGAAAAAGGATTGTCCGTCCTGGCTCCGGCCTCCATGGAAAGCCGCTATGATGGGGTGATGCGTGGCGCTCGTATGGCATGGATCCTGTTCTTTTTTGCCCTGATGGGTTGTAAAAACACGGCAAAACCTGCTCATATTCCTTCGGCTTTGCCCACGGTCGTCACCTCACCGCAGGAGCAAAGCCTCGAGCGTGAGATGTTCGAGCGCGTCAATCAGGAACGGCAAAAACATGGGCTGGCAGCCTTGCAATACGATGAACGATTGGCTGCCATCGCGCGCTTTCATTCCCAGGATATGCGCGAGACAGGCTTTTTCGGCCATCAATCGCCGTCGACCGGCTCGCCCCAGGACCGCATCGACAAGGCAGGATACGTCGCCGCCGAATCCCGAGAAAACGTCGCTCTTGCCCCGGATGTGGACACGGCACATCGAAACCTGCTCGCAAGCCCAGGACATTACGCCAATATCGTCGCAACCACCGTGACTCATCTGGGGGTCGGCGTGGTGCAAGACAAGAAAATCCCCGGCCAAGTTCAGGGATATTTTTTCACGCAACTGTTCGCCAAACCCGTGACCCTCCTGACGCCTGAGCAAGCGCGGGCGCAAATTCTGCGTCAGGTGTCCGACGCGCGACGCCAGTCTCGGCTTGCACCGCTGCCTTTGCATCCGGCGTTGGAGCGATTTGCCAAAGACAACGTGCAAACCATCGATGCCCGCGCGCCCGGGCGAAGCCTGGAGTCAATCAATCAGCGAGCGCTCGCCCTGCTCCAGCAAGAGCGTGGGTTGACGTTTCGAACCATCGAGGCCTCCGCGCAAGCTGCTTTGGGCGCCGAGTTCCTGAACACCCGGGACCTGCTCGATCCCACCGTTCGTGCCGTCGGATTTGCGTTGGCCACGGGCGTCGATGCCCAAGGAAAATCCGTGCTGACGATGCTCATCCTTCTTGGGCGATAAAGCCGTCGTGGGATTGCCAAGACCCTGGAAACGACCCGGGATTGACCTCAGCCCTCCCCTCATTTTCCCCGGGCTTTTCCTTCACGGTTACGGCCACGGTCACGGCTACGGCTACGGCGCACGGTGCATGGCGCACAATAACGGTCACGTTCATCCCATATCGTTCACCGCAACACGCCAGTACAATGTTTAGTAGCCCAGGCCAACTGTTGGGGGTGCTCCAAGGGGGCCAAGGATCGAGCCAAACTCAAGACCCAAGAATCCTAAACTCGTATCCCTTTCCAATTCAGGAAAAAATGAGGGAATCTGTCAGGTTTCGTAGGGGTGTACCATGCTACGCGTCAATACTTGAAGTATGCTGTTGTTCTCGACGAAAAGAGTCGACCTATATTGCTTTACAATCCCAAACGATCCGCGTCGTACAGCGTGCTTATCTCCGAAGATGGCTCGATATTGCGCAAACATGATGACAATCAGTCGGAAAAAGTGACTGCGATCGAGCGGCGCGTTTCGGAAGTTGTCGGGCGGTGACGTGACTACTTGATTTGAATCTCACAGCCGAAAAGAATATCGATCTTTGCGTCGGCATCGGCCTGGACAACGTCACAAGCCTGCGGACATAATACGATTCTTTCTCCGTCGATGAGGAACGACGAAGAGTCACATTCTTCCTCGGATGCAACCTTGTTGAAGACTTCGACAAGGGTGCCATTGGACTTATACGCAACTTCCACGGTGTTCAGGTCCAGCGTTTCCCCGGGGGGAGGCTCCGGGATCATGAATTCACAGGGGACTTCCGAGCCCTTGACGACTCCCTCGGCCATGAGTTGGAACATTTCCGTGTAATCCAGCCCACAGGTCGGGAAGCGATAGCCACCCGTCATGATGCTCAACGCCTGGTAGCCGGTTCCAGGGTTGACGGCGGAAGGCTTGCACTTTTCTGTGGTTACGGGAGAAAGAGACTCATCCGGGGGATGGGGGGAACCGTTGGGTTTCGCCGCGGTGGGCTCGTAAGGAGCCATGGCTACGATGCTCCAGAACGAGTAATTGCGTTCGTTTTCGCTCTTTCCAAAGTGTTCGGGAGAAAGCTCGCGCAGGGCTTTGTCAAAGGCTTGCGCGGCAGCCTTTCCGCCATTTTCCGTGTTCAGATCGTCAAAGGGCGGACAATTGACACGGTCGTCGGTGATGACCGTGATGAACTTGAAAGCCTCAGGACGCAGGATTTCTCCGTAGCCGTTGGGCTGAAGCTTGAATTCGTCTGCCGCGGAAAAACCCGCAAGCAATTGGCAAAAAGCGTTGTAACTGCCGATGGACATACTGTGATGAAAGAACTTGGACGTATTGATGGGCTCGTTGGGAAGGGGGGCGTCACAGTGACCGTCTTGGTTATCGTCTTTGGCACCACCCAGGGGTTCGGCCACACATATTTTGCGACTGCTGAAGGCACCATATCGGCTCAGCATCACCACACGATAGTCGATGGCCGGAACCGCACTGTCGATGATGGAGGCAAAATTGGCGTTGATTTGTGCCTCCACCTCCTCGATTTCGGCGGACATGCTGCCGGAATTGTCAATGACGAAGATGATGTCGATGGGGCGGTGTTCGATCGTAGCTTCGACGGACTGCTGGACGCACGCTTCCTCGGTACCTTGGTCGTTGCCGCTGTCGGTATTTAGGATCCCGCCGCCCGTGCCGCCGGTGCCCGCTGATCCTCCAGCTCCTCCAGTCCCACCCGTTCCGTCCGAACTATCAGCGCCCCCATCGGAATGGTTGCCATTGGCAGAAGACTCACCGTTTTCACTGCTGCTGCATGAAACAGAAACGAACGCGCACAACATCAATACGCGTGAGAGACTGGAAACCGTCATACCCAACTCCTTCCATGCGCTGCCTTCCAGAGTAGCATTGGATCGAAAGAAAAGCATGATGGGGCTGTCGAAAAGTCGGCTGTTGCTGTAAATATTGAAAATTACAGTATTAATCGGCGTATGGGTGCCATGGAGCCTCGAGGGGATCGACGTGCGCCATCGCTTTGCCTCTGCGCGTCCGAGCTTGCCGAGACGCTTACCGCACGGAGCGTCGCCGCTCATCGTCTTGTCTCAGGCCTCGTTTCTGGCGTCGTCGTCGGCCAGTCAGGCTACGATAGAGCCAATTTCCTCGGGCGTACCCAGGCGCTTGACCGGAATGGCGGCCACGGTTTTCTCCAGCCCGTCAGAGCGGATAGCACGCACCCTGTCGGTGCCGATGTGCCCGCCAAAGTGTCAAGAGAGAAGAGGGTTCATCCGGCATGTTTGCATCGAACCACACGAAATTTGTGTATAACACGTGGAATTTATTGATATATTCCTATCTCCGCTGAGCGCTCGCTCCGAACGCTGTGCTGCTGCCATGGGGGCGTTCGTTAGCGTGGGTATTCGCGCTATCGCGGGACAGCCAGCGGTATACGTCCAGGTCGCGATGGCCTGAGTCTGATGAGCGACGAGGTTCGGCTCTGGGCATTCCCTACAGCAGACTCGAATTGACTGCCCTGCTCGGGTCCGCCCAGTTCTACCTGGTTGACTCCTTTTCATGAACGAATTCGAAATCGTTCATCCTTTCTATCCTATGGAAAAGTCTTGACGTGTCCGAGACGACTGTGGCAGCACCGATTTCCGACTGCGTTGCGCGCCGTTTGGGTAGATGGGCGCGACGGGCGGCAGCGTTCGGGCTGTCGTGACCCATGTGGATCTGCGTATGGGACCATTTTTGTGATCGTGGCACGCGCTTTGAAGGGGAAAGACATGAAAGAATTGCAGTGGGGTTCGCTGTTCGTGATGCTCGGCTGCGTGGTTGGCTGCTCCAAGTCGCCCGATTCCGTGTGCGAGCATTATATGGGCCTCCGCAAGGAGGCGAAGCTCACCACCGATGCGACGGCGGCCGACGCCTGCAAGAGCAACTTGTCGGCACTCAAGGAGCGATCGCTCCATGCCTGGAAGTGCTCGTCGCAGTGTATCTTGGGTGCCACCGACTTCAAAACGGCGGACAAATGCCCCGTGAGCTGCGAGACCCAGTACGGCAACAACGGCGAGTCCTTCGAGGGTGCTGAGGATACCGCTGTACGGGAGCGCTGGGACAACGGCATCTGCGGCGATACTGGTAAGGCGGGCGAACTCAAGAGGCTCGAGGACCACCTCAGCGAGCGTGCCGCGGAGAAAGCGCGGGTGCTCGAGGCTTGCGTCGCGGAATGCAAACCGAAGCACGAGGTCGGTACGAAGGAGTACACGTCGTGCCTCAACAGATGCCAGATCAAGAAGCTCATGGATGCCGCCAAGTAGGGCGCGCTCGACGAGCAGGACTCATACATAAAACGGTCACGCTCACGGCCGACGCATAACCCTCATTTTTCCCGGGCCTTTCCTTCACGGTCACGGCCCACGAGAAACGCTCACGGTAATCCCATTTTGATCACCGCAGTGCGCCAGTCCAAAGTTTGGTAGCTCCGGGCAACTGTTGGTGGTGCTCCAAGGAGGGCCAAGGACCAAGTCAACGTCAAGGCTCGGTGGATTCTCGATTATATCCCTTTCCAATTCGGGAAAATGAGGGGATCTGTCAGGCATATCCTGGCTGGGCTAACCATCACGCTCCTCGCATAGGATGAATGCTTCGCTGAGCTTCTGGAGGAGGCTTGGTAGCCCACGAGCATCACTACGCAGCGTTCAACTAACTGTATTTATTGATATTTTTATAAGGCTTGATCGAAATGGGCTCAAGGATCAAGTCAAAGTCCAGGGGATTCCCTGCTCGTATCCCTTTGCCATTCAGGGAAAAATGAAGGGATCTGTCAGACCCTCGGCGCCTTTTCGTCCTGACGGTTCTCTGCCCTTTGCCGCTTTGGGGGTTCTTGTACGGTTGAATGCTTGTGCCCATGGAGGGATGCTCGGCCCATCATGCTGAGCGAATACCGAATCCATGTGCAAGAACGTGCTCGTCTGGGCATTCCCCCTCTTCCCCTTCGCGCGGATCAAGCTCGCGTCGTATGCGACCTGTTGCTGAATCCGCCCGTGGAAGACAAGGAGACTCTCCTTGCTCTGCTCCGCAATCGAATTCCCCCGGGGGTAGATCCTGCGGCAGAGGTAAAAGCGGCATTTCTTACCGAAATCGCTCATGGGCGGAAGGTCTCGCCCCTTATCGACCCTCAGCAAGCGGTTTTTCTGCTCGGGACCATGCTCGGGGGATACAACGTCCGACCCCTGGTCGAGCTGTTGGCGCACGAAACCCTTGGTTCTAAGGCCGCCGAGGCTCTTTCCCGCACGCTATTGGTATTCGATGCCTTTGACGAGGTGGCCGCGCTGGCTCATCAAGGCAACGAAAATGCGAAAAATGTGCTTCAGGCATGGGCGGATGCGACGTGGTTCACCGAGCGATCGCCTTTGCCGGAGCGAATCGATGTGGTTGCTTTCAAGGTTGCGGGAGAGATCAATACCGATGATTTCAGTCCTGCCAGTCATGCCTTCAGCCGTCCGGACATCCCTTTGCACGCCCTTTCCATGGGGGAATCCCGTTTTCCGCACGGAATCGAAGAGATTGCCAAGCTGCGCCAACAAGGTAAATCCATCGCTTTCGTGGGCGATGTGGTGGGAACGGGATCGTCACGAAAAAGTGCCTGCAACAGCGTGCTCTGGCATATCGGCGAGGATATTCCTTTCGTGCCGAACAAGCGTCGCGGAGGGCTCATCCTGGGCGGTCAGATTGCGCCGATTTTCTTCAATACGGCGCAAGATTCGGGAGCGTTGCCCATTCGCTGTGACGTCACCTCTATCGAAAATGGCGATGCTCTTGCGGTCTATCCTCGCCAAGGAAAGATCGAAAACGAAGCAGGGAAGGTTCTGGCCGCCTTTACCCTGAGTCCGGAAACGGTAGCGGACGAGGTTCGAGCGGGCGGACGTGTTCCGCTGATCATCGGTCGTTCCCTCACGGATAGGGCGCGTCGAGCGTTGGGATTGGATAAAACAACTATCTTTTTGCAGCCCGCGAAGCCCAAGGATCCAGGCGTCGGGTTTACGCTTGCCCAAAAAATCGTGGGTCGCGCCTGTGGTCTCGAGGGAGTGCGTCCGGCAACGTCTTGCGAGCCGACGATGACCACGGTCGGTTCTCAGGACACCACGGGCCCGATGACCGCGGATGAACTCACCGAGCTGGCTTGCCTCAAGTTTCAGGCGGATCTGGTCATGCAATCGTTTTGTCATACGGCGGCCTATCCCAAAGCGGTCGATGCGCAAATGCATCGGAACCTTGGGGCGTTCATTCAGCAGCGCGGCGGGGTGGCTTTACGGCCCGGCGATGGTGTCATTCATTCGTGGATCAATCGTTTGCTTTTGCCGGATACGGTGGGAACGGGCGGCGATTCGCACACGCGTTTTCCGATCGGAATCTCGTTTCCCGCCGGTTCTGGATTGGTGGCTTTTGCCGCGGCGCTTGGCAAGATGCCTCTGGACATGCCTGAGTCCGTTCTCGTTCGTTTCACCGGACAACTTCAGCCAGGCATCACCCTTCGGGATCTCGTCAACGCCATCCCTTATGTGGCGATTCAAAAGGGCCTGTTGACGGTCGAGAAAAAGGGGAAGAAAAACGTTTTCAACGGGCGAATCCTGGAGATGGAAGGCCTTCCTGACCTTTCGGTGGAGCAGGCTTTCGAGTTGACGGATGCTTCTGCCGAGCGCAGTGCCGCGGCGGCCACCATTCGGTTGAACAAGGAGCCGGTGGTGGCCTTTTTGAAGAGCAACGCGGTGCTCATGCGATGGATGATTTCGCAAGGCTATGGGGATGCGGAAACGTTGAAGCGGCGAGCCGATGCGGTGGAAGCATTCATCGCCAATCCCGTGTTGCTCGAGCCAGACAACGATGCGCACTACGCGGCGGTGATCGAAGTGGATATGACGTCGATCACCGAGCCATTGTTGGCCTGTCCCAACGATCCGGACGATGTCAAGCCGCTGCATGAGGTTGCGGGAGCGCGTATCGACGACGTTTTTTTGGGTTCGTGCATGACGAATATTGGCCATTATCAAGCGGCGGCGCGCATTCTCGATGGCAAAGGATTCGCCGCTTCCCAGCTCTGGGTGGCTCCTCCCACGCGCATGGATGTCGAGCAGCTCAAGACCGAAGGCGTATATGGCATCTTTGCCAAGGCCGGCGCTCGCATCGAGATCCCGGGCTGCAGTTTGTGCATGGGAAATCAAGCGCGCGTTCGCGATGGGGTCACGGTATTCAGCACGTCAACGCGCAACTTCGACAACCGCATGGGTCGCGGCGCCAAGGTGTATCTCGGCTCGTCGGAATTGGGGGCCGTGGCGGCGTGGAAAGGCAAGCTCCCCACGGTGGATGAATACTTCGAGGCTGTGAATTGCCTGCGCGAAAGCAGTGAGGAAGTATATCGCTACCTGAGCTTCGACCAGATCGAGGAATATCTCGCGCCCCGATCCGTCGTGCAGATTCGCCAGTAGGCATTGAGCGAGACTACGATAACATATTGAATTTATTGTGAAAAACCCATCCAGAAACAGACGCCCGCCACCAGCGCGCAGTACCCACCAAACCACACAAGACGTCGTTTCCCCACCACGAGTTTGAGAGCGGCGATCGAGCCCAGTCCGCTGACCAATGCGGCCACGAAAGCGACACTGATCGGTAGCACGCCGACTTCCGTCAGCAAGCGTCCGAATCCTCCGTCGAGCGTATCTTTTGCAGCGGCGGCAGCGATGAGGGGCAGACCGACGAGGAAGGAATAGGATACGGCCAACGAGGGGCGCAAACCTCCGAGAAGGCCTCCGGCGATGGTGGAACCCGACCGACTGACGCCGGGCAGCAAGGCTAGCACTTGCAGCAGGCCCACCCACAGGGCTTGTTTCGGGGTTACGTCGCCAAGCATTTCATGCACGGGTCTATCCGAATCGGCCAGTGCGCGCCGGGCGGAAATACGCTCGCTCACGGTGAGCAGCACGGCGGTGAACACGTAGCAGACGCCGAGCAACCACCAGGATTCGCCGACGGCTTGCACGGCTTTTTTCCCGAGCAATCCTGCCAGTCCCGCGGGAACGATGCTGATGAAAACGCAAGCGAAAAAAGTGGGGCGCCAAGCGAGAGCCGCGGCGATTTCGCGTCGAAATGCCACGCCGATGGCGATGAGAGTGGCGGCATGCAGCAGCACATCGAAGGGCAATTCGAGTTCCTGCGGTAGTGCGCCGAGGCCGAATTGATGCGCGAGCCGGAGATGTCCGGAAGAGGATACCGGGAGAAACTCGGTCACGCCTTGGATGATGCCGTACGCGAAGGCTTCCCAAACCGTCAAGGCAGGGGTGGACATGACGGACAGCGGTACCAAGCCGTCGTGATTGGGTCAACGGATGGTTCGATACGCTTGCACGATGGCGTTGCCGGACTATATCTATCTTGCTGTAGTCCTGAACCGTGCTTGTCGCCAGTCGTCTCGAGAAAAGCGTGTGTAGGCCCATCGTATCGAGTCGTCGATGGGTTTTCCGCTTTCGTTCGGAAGTCGCGCGGCACAGAAAGCGAACCCATGATTCGATGTATTGCTTTGACGACCTTCCTTGGCCTTCTGGTTGTTGGGTGTGCCACTTCGGAACCTTCGGAGGACGGTTACGCGGGGGGGGCAGGGGCGGATGGTCGAGCGGGAGCGGCGGGATCGAACGTGGGGGGAGGCAAGCCTAAGAGCGATGGGGGCACGGATGTCGAGGATCCGGAGGAAGAGGAAACGACGTGTGAGTCCGGTGGGTCGTTGACCCATCCCATCAAGCAGGAACCGCTTGCAGCCATTGTGACGTCGGACGCTCTTGCCCCATCGTTTGCCTCGTATGCGACCTTTCACACGTTGCTCGGCATGCCCACGATCGTGGCGACGACGTCGGAGATTTGTGCGGGGCAATGCAACGATGCCGATCCCAAGAAAGATACGGCATCGCATATCAAAAAATGGCTAAGAAAACAGCTTTCCGTGCAGTATGTCATCCTTGGGGGAGACATCGAGCACGTGCCATCGCGCAAGGTGCATGACCGTTATCAGAATCCGCTGATGAGCGACTACACGTTCGAGGCGGACTTTCATACGGACTATTACTTCGCGGACTATTCGAAATGGGATACCAACGGGGATGGCGTATATGCTCAAGATGGCACCGATTTTCCGGAGTACCGTCCGGATGTGGCGGTCTCGAGGATAACCGCTTCGACGCCTTCGGAAGCCGAACGATACTACGAGAAGGTGCGTCGTTATTATACGGCTTACAACCTTTCTCACGTGGCGAAAGTGTTGATGTTGTCCAATGTGGCGACGCAATTCATGAACGTGGACATCGATGGCGCGTGGTATTTCGAATCGGAAGGCAAGACGTTATCGCTTCTTCCCCAAGGCAGCGAGGTTAGGAGGCTGTACTCCACGGGAATGGCGGGAGCGGAGAAAAACTCGGTAGCCAAGCAGATTGATGCGATCGAAAGCGGCGCCAATCTGATCGTTCACAGTGGGCATGGCACGGTGAAACATCTCACGGCGGAGTACTCGGTCCACGAAGACATGAGCGGCGAGATGGCGCATGACTTGAAAAACGACACGTACCCCATCTTTCTATCTTCCGCGTGTGAAGCAGCCACTTTTTCGGCGGACGATTCCGCGGGGGAGATGTTGATGGACGCTCCGCAGGGCGGTGCGATTGCTTATCTGGGCAATTCGGTCACGGGGCTTGGGCTCGCGGGCGGGATGCAGATGATCGATGAACTGCTGCGCTATGTGCGGGATACCGACCATCCGTTGCTGGCCGACGCTATCCGTATGGCCCACGAAAACATGCCCAAAAAAGATACATTTCAGGTCCCGGGCTTGAATGTGAAAATCCCCGTCGTGGACCAGGCCAGTTACGAATGGACGCAAAAGAGTGTGACGGTCTTTGGCGATATCCTGATTCCGGTGTGGAAAGGTTGGGTGGAGCCCGCGGCATCGGTGACCGCTTCGTCTCGTCCAACCTGTGAAGGCACGTGGATCGACCTTGTTTTCGATCCGTCCGTGGACGGCAAAGCGCGTGTGATCATCGAGCAAGCTGTGCTCGAGGTGCCGGTAGTGAAAGGAAAAGCCCGGCTTCATGCAGCGGGTAGCCCCTCTTCGTTGACGGTGGGGTTTGCGGTTCCGGGACGTCTTGCAACCTTCGAGAAGCTTTCTCTGTAAGGGTTCCGGTGACCGACCGCGTTGGATGTATTGGACCTATGAGATAAGATGACGTGATGAAACACTTCCGATTCACATGGCTGGCTTTGGCTTGGGCGCTTTCTTCGATGGGGATGCTGGGATGCGGGAGCAGCGACGATACTGACGCGACGGGGGCGGATGCCTCGTGGGACTCGACAGGCGTGTCGGATGCGTATGGGGCGGACGACTCCGTGCCGGAGGCCGGTGCGGACGTCGGCAAAGAGGCCTCGGTGGACGTGGCACAAGACGGGCCCTGGGAAACGTCCGAAGACGTGATCGAGGACACGCAGGAGATCGACGTACAAAGCGACGTGCAAGAGGAAACGTCTTGTACGCTGGTGAGACCCTATTCGGTGAGCGATCCGGAGTGCAACGAATGCGCGCAAACAGCTTGTTGTGAAGAGGTGAACGCTTGTTTGAACGCGGAAATATGCGATGATTTCTATGTGAATTGCATATTGGCCTGTGTGCTCGACGAAGAAACGGAGGATGTGGTCGCATGCGTTGGACAGTGCGATACGGATTATCCGGTGGGAAAGGCGTTGTATGATGCGGCCATTGGGTGTGTGGACGAGCATTGTATGGCGCAATGCGAGTGACCGATGGGCGAGGAGCGTGCGAGCCGAGGTCGGGAGGAGATCGGCTCAGATTTTGTAATCACTGGAAAACATTGAGGTTTATTGGAGATCCCCATGCCGGGGATGAACAAAAACGCATGAAAACGGCAAGGAATGGAACTCGGCCTTGCGCGCGTATCGCTTGACGCGTAAAGTGCGCCCCCTTGCTTCCCGTGCCATCATGGATGGCCTAGGTTTTGCCGAAGATTCGTCCGGAATTGCGTGGCAATGCCGGTGATTGGATGAGGTCGTGATGAAAGAGAATATTCACCCAACGTATGTTGCCGCCAAGATCACGTGCGCTTGTGGGGCCAGCTTCGAGACTCGTTCGAGCAAGGGAGATTACTCGGTCGACGTTTGCGCGATGTGCCATCCTTACTACACGGGCAAAATGAAGCTGGTGGACACCCAGGGTCGTGTCGAACGCTTCCGTCGAAAGTACGCCACCAAGGCCTAGCCTTCTCCCACTTTTTGCCTAACAACTTCAAGATGAGTTCGGAACGGTTATCCACCTGCGCCACCGAGGCGCGTCCCTATATCGGCGGGCAAGCCGTCATCGAAGGGGTCATGATGCGTTCGCCTCGGTCCTATGCGGTTGTGCTGCGACGTCGTGACGGCACGTTGACGGTCAAAGAGCGTGCCATGACGGATACACGCAAGGGGGTGTTGGCGTGGCCGCTGGTTCGTGGCGTGGCAACGTTGGTCGAAGCGCTTCGGCTTGGAACAGGGGCGCTTCGATTTTCGGCGGAGCATTATGAAGCGGACCTGGAAGCGGAAGAGAAAAAGAAAGGTCCGGGTGTGATCGCATCCTGTCTGTCGGCGTTTCGCACCATCACCGGTGCGATCGTGGGCATTGCCACCTCTGATCTCGATGCACAGCCCAGCGGTGGGCAGACCAAATCCGGTTCTTCGATGACGTTTGTGGCGATGCTCTTTGCCCTTCTTTTGTTCGTGGCCCTTCCTCAAGCCGCGGCTGCGGGAGCGAGTCGTTTGCTGCATATCGAAGTGGACATCCGCTCGCCAGCTTTCCAGGTGTTGACCGGTATCTTCAAGCTCTGCATCGTCCTCGGATACATGCTGCTGATGCGTCGAATCCCCGAGGTGCGACGGGTTTTCATGTATCACGGGGCGGAGCATAAGGCGATTGCCACCTACGAGGCGGCCGAGGCGTTGACGGTGGACAATGCGCGGAGCAAGACGCGTTTTCATCCCCGATGTGGGACGACATTTTTGGTGATGGTGGTCTTCGTATCGATCCTTGTGTTTTCGGGGATTGGGCCATTGCTACCCCGTCTGAACCTTGGCGGCGTCGTTGAGAACATATTGTTTTTCTTGATGAAATTGCCGTTTCTGCCCGTGATTGCCGCCATCACGTATGAGATCCAGCGTTGGACGGCGCGCTATTGTCTTCGCGGTCCGCTGCGCTTGGTGTTGTATCCGGGCTTCGCGGTGCAGGGCATCACCACATTGGAGCCGGACGACACCCAACTCGAGGTGGCTCTTGCTTCTTTGCGCGCAACCTTATGGCGCGAGCAGGCCCAAGAGGTGCCGAATGCCACGCCCGAGGTCACGCAATACCGTGACTTCTCCCATCTGATGGAGCAACCCGCTTATGGCGCGTCCAATCGCGCGTGACGTCGTGAGGGTCCATGCTGCCGCGTGACAAGCTTGAAGCTCTGGAAAGACGGTCCATCGAGATCGAGGAAGCGTTGTGTCACCCGGAGGTGGCGAACGATTATCAAAAGGTTCAGAAGCTCAACAAGGAGCGAAGCGAGTTATTGCCGGTGGTCGAGGCCTATCAACAGGTTCGCAAAATCGAATCGCAACTCGAGGAGGATCGCGCCGCGCTCCAAGACCCTGACCTTCGTGAACTAGCGGAGGCGGAGATTCCGTCGCTCGAAGAGCAACTGACCGCCCTCGAGCAGCGAGTCGAGCTGCTTCTTTTGCCGGTGGATCCAAACGATCAACGCAACACCATCCTGGAGATTCGTGGCGGGGAAGGAGGCGAAGAAGCCGCCTTATTTGCCGCCGATCTCTTTCGTATGTACGTGCGGTTTGCGGAGTCTCGACGCTGGAAGGTAGAGGTATTGAGTTTGAGTGAAGCTTCCGCGGGGGGGTACAAGGAAGTGATCGCATTGGTCACGGGCCATCACGTCTACTCTCATTTGCGGTACGAAGCGGGTGTTCATCGGGTGCAGCGCGTGCCGGTCACCGAGGCGCAGGGGCGCATTCATACATCCACGGCTACGGTCGCGGTGTTGCCTGAGGCTGAAGACGTGGAAATCCAAATCGACGACAAAGATCTTCGTTTTGATATTGCGGCATCGGGGGGGCCAGGGGGACAGGGGGTCAACACCACCAATAGCGCGGTGCAAATCACCCATTTGCCTACGGGGTTGATCGTCAAGTGTCAGGACGAGCGCTCGCAGATCAAAAACAAGGCCAAGGCGATGAAGATCTTGCGGTCCCGTTTGTTGGACATGGAGCAACAGAAACGGGACGCGGAAGTCTCGGCGGAGCGTCGGGGAATGGTGGGAACGGGAGAACGAGCGCAGAAAGTGCGCACCTACAACTATCCGCAAAATCGCGTCACGGATCATCGCATTGGTCTGACGTTGCACAAACTCGACAAGATGATGGACGGCGACCTCACGGAGGTGATCGTGGCGCTAAGGACTCACCGACAAGCGGAACTCCTTCGGTCATCTTCCTCTGCCACGCGAGCCGAGTCATCGTGACCGATCCGCCTTGCAGGCTAGCGATTCGCCCCGATGCCCTGTTGTGCGCCGTGGCCCTCGAGCCCCAGGGCATCTCCCGCAACCGCTTTTTCTGGGCGTATTCGGAACCGAAAGCCCGTCGAGCCCATGCTCGCGCCCTGTCGTTACGTCGACTCGTCCAGCAGATTGCGCCGTTGCTTTCGGAGCGGAGCGCTCATGTCACCGTGGCCGAGACGGATCGAGGCTTTCGGATGACGTATCGAGACGAGCGACTCGCGTTGCGTCGTACGGTGCATCTGACGCCGCTGGAAGCTTCCCTGGTGCGTCTGATGCTGCCGAACTTCCCTTTGCTTCCCGAGGTATTGCGACAACGGGACGAAGACCGTACCAGGGTCTTGACGGCGTTACGGGGCCTTTTGGGGAGTCCGGAGCTTCTTTCCATCCATCAAAGGCTCGATGCCCTGGTATGCTCGCGGATTCTGGTTTCCTGATCGTTACGTGGGGCTCTTTCGAATGTGCATCTTCTGCAAAATCGCGAATCATCAAATGCCGGCTCGCTGGGTGTTGGAGGAGGAAGATGTCGTGGCATTCCACGACATCCATCCCCAGGCGCCCACGCATATCCTTGTGATCCCGCGCAAGCATCTGACGTCGTTGGCGCATGCGGAGCAGCAGGATGAAGCACTTTTGGGAAAATTGATGCTGGCGGCGCGTCGAGTAGCCAAGGAAGCGGGGCTTGTGGAGGGCGGATATCGCGTGGTGATCAACACGGGGGCAGGCGCGGGGCAAAGCGTTTTTCACCTGCATATTCATGTACTTGGAGGGCGCTCGTGGGGATGGCCCCCAGGGTGAGATAATGCGTGAGAGAATGCCCTTGCGTTCTTGCCACGCCGCTTGATGGGGTGGCGCGGGGAAGGGGCGAAGGGGGCGAATGTCGGAAATGACGATGGGCTAGTCCGCTTCTCCGGGGGGCTTTGGCTTCCGTTTTCTCAAAAAAACAATGTAAATATAACTAGTTACGCGGTTATGCTCTTTCCCTTGAGGGGCGATCCTTGCGTAGGAGCCTGGAAACCTGTCTATCGCTTGCGCGATAGGGTGGGTGCAGACCGACTCTTGCCTCATTGAGTGCAGATTCCCGTTCCACGGCTTGACAGTTCCCGCGCGGGGCGACTAGATGCCAAGCCCCCGTCCGGTACCAAACCAGGAGATGCCCATGGCTGATGTCGACCATGACGAGGTGCGAAGCTTCTCGCAATTGCACCAGCGACTCCGCAAGGAAGCCACCCCTTTGCTAGCGAAAATGCTTCCAATCTCCCTGCTTCGTCAGTGGATGATCGAGCAGCGTCAGGGAAACAAATATCGCAATGATCCCAAGAGGCTTCTTCGTTCCATGCTGAGCAAGGACCCGCCTCCCGATGCTTGGCTCATCACCAAAGCGGCCTTGGAACTGTACTTTCACGCAACGCAAGATGCGGTGCCGATGATTGTCAAGTATTGTCGTCGTGTGGGGCTCGAGTGCGACGAGCAGGCAACGTTGGCGCAAGATGCCGAGCCTTGGACGATCAACGACGAGCGTTCGGTCGAGGCGTATGAAGCGTTTCGCAGCGAGTACGAGAAAAAGCCCTTCGCGTTGTACGGGCTGTATTTTGCGGGAATGGCGGGCTGGGAACGGCATCCCCGGCTTGTGGACATGGCTTTGAAGGATCTGAAAGAAGCCGTGCAGGCAGAGGCGCAGTCTGGGGATTCCCGTTCCGAAAACGTCGGATGATCGTTGGCTTGCGCCACAGGTACAAGCAAGCGGGGTATCGTCGGTAGCCACTGCTCTGGTTTCCCGATTTTTCACGAACCATTACTATCGGTCGCGCCGCTCGCACTCCCACCTACGATGTGTAACAAAACACGCGCGTTTCAGCGCCTGCGGAGGCTTTCGTTCCATCCTTGCGCTATGATTGACGCTTTGGAGGTAGCTGATGAGGCGTGGAACGTTTGTGCTCCTGGTGACGATGATCGTCCTAGTACTACAGATCCTTTCTTCGTTCCACATTAGGACCGGGGCGTAAGAACCCACGGGAACTCAAGAACCAGCT
>MWCO01000026.1 GCA_002070115.1 Deltaproteobacteria bacterium ADurb.Bin207 | reverse complement strand
AGCGACACGAGTACTGCTTGCGACTCACCCCCGCAGCCGGACGAAACCGTGCCGAGCGTCCAGGCCACGAGCAGGAAAGATCGCGCTGCATGCGCCACCTTCCAGCCTCCGGTCCGTAGAGCTTCAACGACCATGGGTTCCTCCGTAAGCCGGGCCTCCCTCGTCAGGTGCATAGCGTGCTCGTTCGGCCAATATGTCAGGCAAGTGGGTGAGAGCCAGCTTCGTTGCTTCCCTTAGCTCACCGGACCCGTGGCTTCGAATCACCGCGAGCGCTGGCAGCGCCAGGCGAACGAGCGCGGCATGATTGACGTAGTCGTCGCGTTGCCCGTCGTAAACCCGCAGCCCTTCTCGAAGGATGGCGAGCAAGGCCCGACGAAGCGCCGGGTGCGCCGCCGCGAGCCTCGCTAGCTCCGCTGAATAACGACCGTAGGCCATCACATAGCGCCGAGCCCAGGGACCTTGCATCATCATCGAATCTCGGACCTCCCTTGCTCGAACGAGAGACCGTTCATCCACACCCTGACGAGTCAGCCAGCAGTCGACGTAGTTCCCGTTACTGGAAAGGTCAGCCGTGACCGTGGGCGGGAGCATGAAGCTCTGATCTTGGTCCACGCGATCGTGTACCAGCCAGATCCCGGTGCCATTCGTCCAATGGGTGGTAGGACTCGAGTCCGCTGCCGCGCGCCACAGGTCGAATTCGTAGGTATGCCAAGCGTAGGCCAAGCTGAAGTCATGGCTGGTCCAGGAATGCTCCCAGCTCGATGGACCTCGAAGCTCGAGGTTCTCGCAAACGCGATGGTTGCCCGGACCCATCCACTCGGCGCCGACCAGCAGCTCCTTGCGCCATGCGTTGAGCAAGGGCACGCTCGCCTTGAGGTTCTTCAGCTTCTCACCCGGGTCCAGGAGGGAGCGGAGTTCAATGGCCTCTACCACGGAGGCACACCCGGATCCATCCCAGGAAGCGGAGCCGGGGATCTCGGCAGCCACGAACTCCCATACGAGGTCGTCGGCCCAGGTGTTGGCGTAGGTATCTCGCAGCTCTCGGACGATCCGGATGCGCCTGGGAGGGGAAGTGGATGCAGGAAGGAGCAGGCCGTACAAGTCAAAATGTCCACCACTGCGAATAAGGACAAAGGACAGGTCAGCGCATGTGTCCGATGGCTCGCAGTCCTGAAGGCGAAGCCGCGCTTCCATAGCATCGCGCTCTTGCGGGATCAGGGAGGTGGGGTCCGGGTGACGGACAGCGAACCCCCAGTATCGGACAAGAGGCTCCCGGAGCTGAGGCTGACCTGACGTGAACGTCCAGTACGAGCTCCACCACGGACCGGTGCAGGTATGGATGCTGGGATTGCAGGGGCTGTCACGAAAGCAATACTCGTTGTCGTCGCTGGGAGGCGTGCAAGGTCCGTCCTGTGTCCTCCAAGTCTTCGCCTGCGCGACAGCTTCGGCGCGGATCCCCATGTTGACGACCGCAGCCGTCTCGGGGAACGGTGCTCTCCGATCATCTGCCTGCAGGGGTGTCGATCCTTTTGGAATGTCGGCAGGATCGAAGGCCGCCTCGCCCATGCGCGAGAACAACGGGAGCAGATCATCGACCACCGATTCGATCGCTTCGCTAGCGCGATTGGGTGGCGCGCAAGTGCCAAATCCAAAGGGGTTGCCACCCTTCGTGTATGCCGTGACCTCCACCGTTGCCGACATGATGGGACGCGGCTCCAAGATTGGATCCACCGCCCAGCGAGCGTCAGACCACGTCGCGACCACGTCTCCGCTCGTCGCGTATAAGTTGTAGGTGGCCGACCCGTGCATGTACGGCGTCGCTGGATCGTCCACCGTCGGGCCCCATGGCGAAATCGCCAACCCCGACGTTCCCACGATGCTCGGTCGCTCGTTGTTCCCGAACATGGCCAGCATTCCCGGCGTGTCCGCGTGCAAGCAGTCGGACGTCGCGCCGCAAAGCCAAGCCTCGTACGTCGGCCAGATCCCGGTCTCAACCCTGTTGGAGTAATGTGTGAAGCTCGTCACCATCCCATAGGCGCTGTGCAGATCCACCGCGACGACGGGCAATCGTTGTATCAGAGATCGGAAATCGAGGTCACCGGACAGGAGATCCAGGACGGAACGTTGGGTTATCTCCAACACGGCTTGTGTCTCCGGCTCACTGCCCGGAGACGTACCCGCAAACTTCGAACTGTCCGGCATCGAGCCACGACCCCACACTTCGGTTGCATCCCATCCCCCCTGGAGCCAATGTGCCGGGAAATTTCGATTGATGTCCACGAAGTTCCCGTTGGTCCTCCACCACTCACCCGAGGCGTTGGGTGCCTGGGGCCACTGATGGAGAACGACATCGTTGTACGTGCTCGGGTTGACCGTGGGGACAATCACGACGTGCAGACCTGCGTCGATCAGGTCCCTCCAAAAGCCACGCGGCCTGCCTCCCTCCGTCTGAGGGACGGACGGATCGTCCACATCTGCGAGGGCGTAGTAGGCCACGAGCCGTTGGGCAAAACGCCAAGCTGCCTCGTAGGTCACCAATTCCCGGGGGTGCTGGTTCGCGATGACCAGCATGATAGCGTTGGTTCCGCTGTGCCTCCGGTCGCCGAAGAGCCCGCTCTGGAGCCAGCCAATGTCGATATACGGAATCCCACGCCGAATGCCGTCGGTCTGCAGGCCATGGTCGTCATGGCGTGGCGAATGATCGCTTGCAGGCCACCCGCGGATCATCTTGTCCGAGATCTTCACCTGCTTGCCGGGTGGCCCGTAGCCTGTCCGCACGGCAAAGTCTTTCCACATCTGTATCCGGTCAGGAAACGAGGGTACCTCGACCCCATCAAACGTGCTCCAATCGTAGGGCAGGTAATAGCTGCCGTAGTGCGGACCGAAGGTTTCTGCCCCGGGAAATGTGGCATTCCAGCGATGAAGGGGGGTGAAGGCCGAGCCTGGCTCCATCTGACAACCCTTCGCAACCAGGCTCATGGCCTGCTGACGGTCTGCGGACCATCCAGCGTATTCCGGCGGGATTGCAAAGGGGAGCACCACCAGCCCATCCGCCTCGAGTCGTTTGCGAAGAGAAGGACCCACGGATAAGACCCACGTTTGCGATCCGGACGCCTCATCCACCCAAGGCAGAACCTCGCTCCATAGGCGCAGAGCGCGAATCGTCCTGCTGGAGCTACCAGGCGGGAAGCGCACCAAGCTAAGGTCAGACTCGTGAGCTTCGACAAACGACTGAGGTGGCTCGAAAGGGTCGGTCGATGGCTCTACGGGGGCTTCCCAACCTGGTGCCAATGAGCGACCGGAAGGCTCACTACAGGCAACCATCATCAGAGCAGCAACCAGTCCACACCGAACACAGTTGCCGTTCATGGAATCCTCCCTCCGTCAAATCGATCCTCTTGAGAGGGTAGCGGGAAGCACCGTCAAGTCCAAGACGATACTCCCCGGTTCCGTGAGTCGCGGCCATGTTCGAACACACTCGACACGATCCTTGGGGGAGCTTGGCGCTGCGGAGGTCAGTCGACAGAATTTGTTCCAAGATCTACGCGATGGCCGCTTCGAACACCTTTCGCAAGCCCACGCCGGTCGGCTTGTATGATGCCGCGGAGCCCCAAGCGCAGCGCAGTCATCACGGGGATTCGCAACCATGTTCTGCGCTGCGGCGGGAGACTTCGTGTCATCGACACCATCACCGAGGGGTTGTCGAAAACAATCCAGGTTTCACTGCGGCTCTCCAGCACCTCACCAAGCGACCCGCTGCCACCATCGGCCAACGCGATGACGTGAACCCCGTTGCTAGACTGCCCGATCCGTGCCTCACTCCCCCGCCTCGTCGAGCAGCTTTCCAGAATACCACTTCCGCCCTCCGATCAGCAGTATCGCGTACCACACCGCGAGCCCCACGAGCAGATACGAGGACAACACGACGTGCGCTATAGTCGCGGAGGGCTTGGATCCCAACTGCCAGAAGCTCGGGGCCCAGGGTGCGAACAGCACATCGACACAGGCCCCCCGCTCCGCCGTTTGGTAGCACGCGGCCGTGGGCCCTGCCACGATAGGCCCGTCCTGGCCGGGCACCGTCAGGCGAAACTCGTATTGGGTGTGCCCTTCCTCATCCACCCACGTCCGCTTGTCGGTGACCATGCCAGCCGTGACGCGTCCGGCCGCGGACCTGAGATGGTATCCAACGAAGATGGCGTGTGCGCTCACGAGCATCACGGTCGCGAGGACGAGAGCACCGACATAGCGTGGCAGAGGGCTCCGAACCACGCTTTCGAGCGGCTCGCGCGACACGAGCATCGGCCCGCTGCGCGACGGAAGCAGCTTGTACTTCGTGGTCATCGCACCGCGATAGCCGTTGGTCGCGTCCATGATCTTGTGGCCCTCCAATCGCCCGGAGATGTGAATCCGGTCGCCGTCCTTCGCCTCGGCGATGCGACGCCGCTTGGTCGGCGCGTCCGTCTCGGTCCTCGTGATAGGCAGTAGCAGCTTCGCGGCATCTCGCGGCTCCACCTCCACCACCTCGCCGCTTTCGAGCCGCAGTCGAAAAGGCTTCGCAGTCACCTCGCGGCTGAGTTCGGACCACTCGATGCGACCCCCATCCTCCCCGAAGTTCTTGATCCCGCTCTGGCGGATCTCCACGCGCAGCGGCGGCTCCGAGGGTTCGTCGATCGTGCCCTCCAGCACGGCAAGACCGGGACGCAGCACGGGGCTTCCAAGCCGCTGCGCCCGGGCACGGCGGGTCAGGCACGCATTGCGCACGATGAGTGCCGCCGCGATCACCGCTAGTAAGATGGCAATCCCGCTCACGCACCAGAGCCACCCCGCCGTGAGCGAGGGACCTGCGTCCTCCAGCTCCGCACACGGCAGCGCGGATTCGCAAATCAAGGCTTCGGAGTTCTCCGACGGCATGATGGATCACTTGGATGGATCGGGCATGGGTGCGTTTGGGTAACGGGACTCGGCCACATGCCGCAGCATGCCACGAAGCACGGTCGACCTCGAGAGCGAGGGCATGACGAGTCTCATGCGCTCAATCTACATCGGATGGATGCGTTGGGCGACTGGTTGGATCACCTGCCGAACAAGCTGCTGGTCGCGCAAGGCAGTGGGGTCGCTCACTGCGGGCAAAGGCGGTGACGCATCCTTTTATCCCGAGATTCCCCTCGTTGCACGGGTGGCAGGTGGTTAGGGGCTCTGTGCGTGATAGCTCTGGCGGGTGAAGTCGTTGATGTTCGAGTTTTCCACCGGCTCCCGATCATAGTATACGTTTGTGTATATAATCAACAGACAACTATTTAGATTTATTAGTTATTTTTAGTATATATACATATCCAAATATGATAACGAACCTCCGGAACAAGCAAGGATATTCCCACGAAATCGGCTCGGAATCCTCCGCTCAGCTCAATGACAATTCTCTCAGGTGACTTGACTTCCAACACTTCGTTCGGCTTTCCTAGACCCATCTATCTACCCGGAAAACCTGCGATACCATGACACAACCCACCGTCCTCGTTACGGGAGGCGCCGGATTCATCGGCTCCCATCTCGTGGAAGCCCTGCTGGCCGACAACTTTCTCGTTCGTGTGCTCGATAACCTCTCCACGGGAAAACGCGAAAACCTGCCACATCACCCCAACGTCGAATTGATCGTCGGCGATGTGGCAGACCCTAACGTCGTCCAGCGCGCCACCCAACACTGTCAAGCCGTCGCCCACCTCGCCGCCGTCGCCTCCGTACAAGCTTCCGTCGATGACCCCATCGGCACTCACCAAAGTAACCTCGTCGCAACCATCCAACTTTGCGAAGCCATGCGCGCTGCCAACGTATCGCGCATCGTTTTTGCCTCAAGCGCCGCCGTCTACGGCAACCACGGAGAAGGACAAGCCGTCGATGAAGACACCCCCAAAGCACCCTTGACCCCCTATGCCGCCGACAAACTCGCCAGCGAATACTACCTGGATTTTTACCGACGACAGCACGGCCTCGATCCCGTCATCTTTCGGTTTTTCAACATCTACGGTCCTCGACAAGACCCCAGCTCACCGTACTCGGGCGTCATCAGCATCTTCACCGAACGCGCGCAAAAAGGCTTGCCCATCACCGTGTTTGGCGATGGACACCAAACGCGCGACTTCGTTTTCGTTCAAGATCTGGTCGCCGTGCTGATGCAAGCCTTAAAGGCCCCCCGCGCAACCCACCAACCCATGAACGTGGGATGGAATCAGGCAACCTCGCTCAATCAACTTCTGCAAATCATCCAACGCGTGCTCGGTCACCTGCCCACCGTGGACTATACGACACCCCGCCCAGGCGACATCCGCCATTCTCGCGCCAATAACGAAAGGCTCCTGACGCACTATCGGCTGCCCACCCCTGCCACCGATATGCACGAAGGGCTCCGACGATTGCTCGGTAAGTAGGTCATGGTTCAGGGGCGACGAGGCGGTAGCCATGACGGTTTGGCCCGAAGCGCGCCAAGCTGCTCCTGACGCTTCCGACCTTCACCGCCGTCTTCCTCCAGGCAAGTGATTTCCCCTCGCGGCGCACGCGCATCACCCGCCACCACAGCCTCGAAACGAGCCTCCGTCAGATGAATCGTATCTCGACAAAACGCCAGGACCTGAGTGCCCGCCAGCAATACCCCACTGCGAAGATCGGTACGCTTGACCTTGCTCGGTAGACCATCGGATATCTTCTCGACCGTGATCTCGTCGCCTTCGACCTTCGTGACCGTGCCAAGCAGATACAATCCATCGTCTCTTCCCGTGGGTAGCCACACACGCTCACCGACGAGGGCTTGCCCTACCGGCAACCAAGTGGTGGTGTCCTCCGTTTTCAGCACCGCGGTCTGAACCCATCCCTGCGCCGCCCGAAAGCGTTGTTCCCATGAGGTAATGCCGTCGGGTTGTTGGGAAGTGACCAAACTCATGCTTGGACTTCGAGCCAAGACCCAAAGCTTCGAACCGTGAGCAATCCGGCCCGTGGCCGCCGCCGAGGAAGAGGTAATGGGGTGTAACGAAGTCGCACCGAAACTGTACATCAGTTTGGGTTTGGTCTCGGGCACACAGCGCAGTTTGCTGCACTCGAGCCACCCTTGCAGATGATCCCGCAAACGCTCGAGTTCAGGAGCGACATTCATTCCCGAAAACACATCGAGAGCCCGCTGGACATCCCCTACGAGCGACTCCGCCGCACGACTCCCAAGAGCGGTCTTCCCCCTCGTAAGAAGTCCTTCCGTAATGCTGTCGCGAGCAGACTGCTTGGCCGCTTCGACTTGCTCAGGGCCCGCTTTGCCATCCTTGCCCCACGCATCAAAGGCAGCAAATACCTCTTTCCAACGCCCAGAGGCCATGTCCCGCGCGCTTTGCTCGATCATCGCTCCCACGACCGTCTCGTTCAGGGTCGTAAGAAGCGAAAATTGAGTGTCCTGCCCATAGGCTCGCTTCGCATCAGCGCTCGTCAACACCTCGCGCACCGGCGCAAACTGATCGTTCGGTTTGGCCTCCTCGATCGCACGTTGCATACAAGCCGAGATCGGTTGAAGCGTGGCCTTGCGCAAGTCCCGTAAAAGTTGCGCAGAGGGAGCATCTCCGAGCGTTTGCCCCACGATGCCGATGGCTTTCGCGCACCCCGGCAATGATGCATCCTTCTTCAAGATGCCTTCTACCCGCTCGGCCGCTGCTCGCGCGTCGGCCCGATCGACTTGTTCCAAGGTCGCCTGCGCCGACTTGGCAATCATCGGATCGCCCAATTCGATCGCACGGGAAGAAAGCAGGCGAGCTTCCTCCCAATCTCCACGCCCCACCGCCACCAACGCAAGATCGGCGCTCAACCTCGCCACTTCGATGCGCGCCCTTCCCGACGCATCCGTATCCGGATATCGCTTGATGACCGCTTCGTAGGCTTCGATGGTATTGGCCTCCTTGGCTTTTTCGAAATATCGATCGGCCTCGGCTTCCGTCTCGACCATGACCGAAGGCTTGCTCGGCGCACCTGAACAACCAGGTCCGAATAGCGCCACCACGACACCACCCACGAGGGTGATACGCCCAAAAAACTTTTTCGTTCCCACAACCTCGCTTTGTCAGACACTGCCAGGTTTCGTCAAGGCGCTTCGACAAGCTGCTTCAGAACCCATTCCCATGGGTCGGAAGCCCCAACCGTGTCCACAATCATGATCGCTTCCGCCGCCGCCAAATCAACCCGTGTCCCCGTCTTGTGCAATCGCTCCGTAATACGTTGCGCAAGCGCATAACGAGCTACCATATCCGCTTTGGCTTGATACACCGTCGCCTCCGCGCTCCATGACATCGCCCACAGGTAGTCCGCCAGCCAGGAACCAAAAATCCGACGAGTCGAACAGGGTTCTTGTACCCTTTCGGCCGTTCGACTCAACGTCCAGGCCCACGGACGAAGCGGCGCCGTCCAAGGATGCCGCGTGTCCCGAAGCTCCAAAGCCGCCCATCGAACCGCACAGAAAAAACCATCGTCCTCATCCTCGTCTTCCACCCAGGCAAGCATCCGCTCCGCCATCGCTTGCCATGTCTTTTTCCGAAGTGGCGGAAGCTGCTGGGAATGATCCATCCCAAGAACATCGCATAACCGAGGTTGAGGGTCGGGCCCATCCAATTGCTCGAGCAAGACGGTCTCCCATGCCACATAATCGTCGAAACGAATGTCCTTGTGACCACGCCACATCACACGACGCCCCACCTTGACATCATGGGCTATTCGTTCGGTTTTCGGAGAGGCAAGGATGGCCATCGCCCGTTGCTCATCCAAAGGCGCTCCCTCCCCAATGGATACGCACGGACATCGATGAGAAAGGGTAACCCGAATGCCGTGGGGAGTTTTCGCCGCGCCCACGGGAAATCGACGACATACAGCCGGCTTTTGCGCTTCCCCCACCACCGCATGCAAACGGCAGCGCGCATCGTCATCCAAAAAAACGCAGCGATGCTTGCGCGTGGCAAATATCAAATCCTCGATGCCGTCGTGATAGACAACCGTTTTTTGCTTGCTCCGCGGCAACGCGATGGGAGCTTTTTCCCTGACGAACTTCGCCTCGCCTTTGGTCAACGGACCAAGCAAGTGAATCGTGGTGCAACAGGTGCCATCGCCATGACACTCATAACGCGCGTTGGGTCGAATCAATAAGCGAGGAGACACGCGGCGAACATGACCGAAAATGCATCCCAACGCGAGGGGGATTTGGGAACACCATCCTGCCGTCTTCCCACAATACCCACTCGCTCAGCCCAATTCACCCCGTCTCGCTTGCCCCTCCCACCGGGACCCTTGCCTGCCATAAAAGAAATTCATCAATAAAATCAACATATTACTCACTTCTCCCTCGAGAACGAACGAAGCGTTCGCCGCCACCACGACATCAATCGTAATCCGTGTAGCCAAGGCTATCGAGTCTTTGCCGTCGTACTTTTTCCATCTGTTGTCGCAGCGATTCGAATTGTTGCCGCAACGCATGGACAGCGTTGGCATCGCCTGCCCGACGCGCTTGCCTTGCCTTGTATTTCGTTTCGATCATCTGACGAACCAGATGCACTTCTTCTTCCCAAATCCACGTTTGGCTTTGGCACGTGGTGCAGGCTTCATCACCCCTGGGTTGTTCCCACACGGGAAGGGTTCGCGGATGGTTTCGTTCGGAATCGTTAGCCATCATGCCAATCCTTGGATGCATTGACGAAGCCAGGGGTCTCGCTGCATGGTCTTGGCCTCGTTTTCAAAAAAGGGAGCGCTCATGAAATCCTTTCGCAAGGAACTTTGGTTCGAAACCAAGTCTCGCAGAGAGTATATCAACATCACCCAACGGGTCCGCGAGGCATTGCGAGAAAGCGGTATTCGCGAGGGGTTATGCCTGGTCAACGCCATGCACATCACGGCCAGCGTATACATCAACGATGATGAATCGGGCTTGATTCAAGATTACGACGATTGGCTCGAGAAGCTCGCCCCCCATGAACCCACATCGCACTATCGTCACAACCGCACGGGGGAAGACAATGGCGATGCCCATTTGAAACGCCAAGTCATGGGCCGACAGGTGGTGGTAGCAGTCACCGACGGGGACCTCGATTTTGGCCCCTGGGAGCAGATTTTTTACGCGGAATTCGATGGGCGCCGACGAAAGCGCGCACTTGTCAAAATCATCGGCGAATAACGCTTATGGTGAGCGTCGGGCGGTGGACGATCGAAGAGGATGCGTGATGCCCGCCGTTTTTTGATGGGCAAAGTAAGCTCGCAGCACGTCACGGGCTACTTCCGACCCTTTGCGCCACCATCGCTGCTCGTTGGCGAGCATGACGGCTACCGCGACTTGTGGATTTTGCGCGGGGGCAAACCCCGCGTACCATGAAAACAGCCGCGATTGCTGGCCGCGCGTCAACGTTCCCGTCTTCCCACCACCCCCATGAGATCCCAAATACCGTTTTCCTGATGGATCACGAAACGCTTTGAACGCCGTGCCTTCCCGCGGTGTCACCTCGAGCAAACCACGAAGGGTCCGAGCCGTCGCAGCCCCAATCGCACGACGATCGCTTACGGGAGTCGGACGCAACGCCTTGTCGGAATCCACCCAGCCATCAATCAACTGTAGCGCTGGACGCTCCCCGTCACGCGCGATGATCGTCATCATATAAGCCGCTTCCAGCGGTGTCAAAGTACCAGGACCAAAGCCAGCGGCTGCCCGAGCCATACCCTCTTCACTCGTGGGTACTCTGGCCGAGCCACCCCTCACCTCGACATCAATCGGCACCGATCCGTTGAACCCCATCCGCAACGCAAAAGCTTGTAGTTTTTTTGCATCGAGATACCGATTCGCAAGCCCCGCCATCACCATGTTCAAGCTGTACCCCAACGCTTCGGAAAACGTGGAGCAAGTGGCTCCGCCGGCACCCGACGATCGAAGGTCGCGCAAGTGAACGTTGCGATGCCCCCCGACATAACACTGCCGCGCGCTTACGGGCACTTTATCCTCCAATAGCGCGGCCGCGGTCACCACTTTGAATAGACTCGCGGGTGGCGCATAGGGTTCGGACACCAGATCGCGCCCCTGCCCGTCCACACTGGTCCATGCCAAAATTCGGCCCGTGCGAACATCAATCACAACGGCCGCGGCTTCCGGCGCACGGGCCTGCCGCAACAATGTTTCTACGTCTTTCTGTAGATGCGGGTCCAAGGTCAACACCGCGGCCCCCTGCGAAGTCGGAGCCGTCCAATGCCCACCCCTGCGCCGTGCCCCCGACATATCCACCGCGGGACGAGCCAAGGCATGCAGGCTCAAAAAGGTCACCAACAGGGCCGCGTGCCACGCGACACGCCTTGCTTGGACTCTCAACGCTTGCATCACCTTTTCACCTAGGACGGCATCGTCCAATGGGCCAAATTCCTTGGCAAATTCCACGCCCCATCGCCTCGATCGCTATGATACCGTTCAATTTCCGTGCAAACCGGGGTTTGTCGGCACCCACTTCCGAGGTATGACCACGCCCATGCGCTCGATATCACTCACCCTTTGCCTGGGATTAGCGGTCGCGTTGGGATGCGGCTCCCCCAACAACCCCCTGCGAATCCCACCACCTCCAGCCATGCCAGAACCCACGCCTACTTCCCAACCACTGCCCGACCCCCCCAAAAAAACGCCAACGGCCGATGTCGACCCAGTCGCTTCCGGATTGACCGTACGAGGAATCCAGTCGCTGTGTGACGAGCACCTCGAACGCGCCCAATCCCTTCTCGAATCCATCCAATCGCTGGACAACGCCCCGGCGCAATCGCTGAACTGGGACAATACCATCGGACGATACGACGAAATCGTGCTCGAGCTATCCGTCGCAGGCGGCTTCCCTTCGCTCATGGCGCTTGGTCATCCCGACAAAACCCTGCGCGATGCCGCCAAAGACTGCGAACCAAAAATCGAAAAATTCCGCACCGACCTCATGCTCGATACGCGCTTTGCCACCGTCATCCGCCGATACGCGGACCAAAAACCACCCCTGCAAAGCGTTCGAGAACGATTACTCCGCGAGCTGCTCCGCGATCTTCGACGCTACGGGCTCGAACTGCCCGCGGACGCACAAGCCCGCCTGCGCAAAATCAACGAGGAATTATCAAAACTCCAACAGGACTTCTCCTCCAATATCTCCGATGCCGTGCTCACCATTCAGGTGAAACCCGCCCAACTCCGAGGCTTGCCCGACTCCTTCGTCGAACAGCATAAACCCGGCCCCGACGGACTCGTCACCCTCAACACCAACTACCCCGACTACTTCCCCGTCGTCACCTACTGCGAAGACCGCACCGTCGCCCGTGACTTGACTGCAAAATTCGACAGCCGCGCCGCAGACAAAAATCTGTCCATCCTCGACCGAGTCCTCGCCCTGCGAAACGAAAAAGCCAAACTCCTCGGCTATGAAACGTGGGCGGATTACGCCATCGAACCTCGAATGGCGAAAACCGCACACACCGTACGTGATTTCCTGGACCGCTTATCCCACGAATTGCAAGAACCCGCCCGCAAAGAATACCAAGAATTTGCCGCGGAATATCGTCGCCTCGGACATAACCCCGGCGCCGCCATCCCCAATTACGAACGCTTGTACATCGAACAAAAACTGCGAGAACGCAAATATGGGTTCGACGCCAAAGAACTGAGCCAATACCTCGAAGTCGCCGCCGTCACCCAAGGGCTACTGCGTATCGTCGAAACCATGTACGACATCCGCCTCGCCCCCAATGCCGCCGCTCCCACGTGGCACCAAGACGTCAAAGCCTATGATGTGGTCGATCATGAACGAACGATCGGACGAATCTACCTCGACCTCTACCCGCGGGAAGGTAAGTACAAACACGCGGCCATGTTCGAAATCCGTCCAGGCAAGGACCTTGGCAATGGACGATACCTGAGCCCCATCGCGGCGCTGGTCTGCAATTTCCCCAAACCGGGTCAATCCCCCGCGCTCATGACCCACAACGAGGTCACTACGTTTTTCCACGAGTTTGGACACGTGCTGCATCACATACTCACTCGCCAGCCCCTCGCCTCGTATGCCGGCACCAACACCGCAAGGGACTTCGTGGAAACGCCTTCGCAAATGTTCGAGGAATGGGCCTTTCGACGCGAAATCCTCGATACCTTTGCCAAACACCATCAAACCGGAAAGCCCATTCCCGACAGCCTATTCAACGCCTTGATCCGCTCTCGAGCCTTCGGTCGAGCCCTTCACACACAGCGCCAAGTGTCCCTGGCATCCCTCGACCTTGCCTACCACTCGCGCCCCACCCCGATGGAAACCGATCGCGTCTTCGCAGAAGTCATGGCTAAAACACAGAAATTCGCATACTTACCCAACACCCATTTCCAGGCTACCTTCGGACATCTGATGGGCTACGACGCCGGATACTACAGCTACCAATGGGCGCTCGTCATTGCCCTCGATGCACTGACACGCTTCGAAAAAGAAGGCTATACCAACGCCAAAGTCGCGGGAGAGTGGCGCCGCACCGTGCTCGAACAAGGCGCGGGCGATGATGAAAACAAGCTTGTGGAGCGATTTCTAGGACGCCCCCACAGCCTCGAAGCCTACGGACGGTATCTTCGCGCTCAATGACGATTCACCGCAACGCTGGGACGGCTCCCATGGCGGACAGCGGCTCCCAATGCTGATTGGCGTAGTAAGCCAGCACATCGAGAGCGTCGCGCAGACTGCTTTCGTTCAAATAACTCATCGGATACTCGACCGACAGGATGGCATCCCCATCCTCGTCCACGGAAAACTTGGCGAATACCATCTGATCGTTGAGCCGAAGCAGCGTATCCATCAGGGTTCGAGCAAGCGCCTCGTCCCCAGGTAGCTTTCGATACGGAACGATGGCAAAGACCACATAAGAGCCTTCGGTATAGACGAAGACGGGGAAAGCCTTGGATATTCCTTGGAAACCCGTGCGAAGGGAATGGTCGCGAAGCGTTTCGACAGGCCATCCATCGGCACGCAGACAGGCTTCGATTTCGTCAAAGGTCATCCGCGGTACCTTATCTTTCCGGCAGCAGGGGATATAGTCCGCCATCCGGTAGGAGGATGTCCGCCAGCAGGTGAGTTGCGCAAACCATCGAGGGTCGAGCGGGCGAAAGCGCGGGGGAAAAAGAGGGGCGTTTCCAAGATAACTATTCGTAATTATTAGACATTATAGGCTACCGGAAACCTTCGTTCTCGCGGCGCAGACGGTGGGACGCTGCTTATCGATAGGCCCTCGCCAGGTCCCGGGTGATGTTTTTTTGCATGGCCTCGTTGGTTCCCCCCCCAATCGATAAAAGGATGGCGTCACGCAACAACCGTTCCACGGGATAGTCCCGTGTGTAGCCGTACCCACCGAGCACCTGAATGGCATTTCGCGCGACCGTTTCCCCGATGGTCGTGGCGACGAGTTTGGAGGCGGCGGCTCCGAGGCTTTCGCGATGCTCGGGAGAAATGCGAAGGGCGGTTGCGTAGACGAGGGCGCGGGCTGCCTGGGTATGGGCATAAGACTCGGAAAGGAGGCGTTGGATTTGCCCGAATTCCGCCAGCGGTTGACCAAAAGCTTTTCGCTCCGCCACCGCGTATTGCGTCATGACGTCACAGCAACGAAGCGCGATACCCACCGATTGAGCGGCTAGGGTAAGACGTTCGATCTCCAGGTTGCGCATCATGTGAACGAGCGCGCCTCCTTCCGAACCGAGAAGGTTGCTGGCGGGAACCTCCATGTCTTCGAAGACGAGGCACGAGGTCGGCGAAGCGCGCATGCCCATTTTTGATTCTTTTTTTCCGACGGAAAACCCAGCAAATGAGCTTTCCACGACAAAAGCACTTACGTCTTTGGGCCCGTCGCCGGTTTTGGCATAGACCAAAAAAACGTTGCCGTAAGGGCCATTGGTGATGAATTGCTTGGTGCCATTGAGCACGAATCGATCGCCTTTTCGAAGGGCCCGGGTGCGCATGGCAAGCACGTCGGTTCCTGCCTCCGGCTCCGTCATCGCCATGCCGGCAATCCACGTGCCATCAATGACTTTTCCGAGATACCGTTCGCGCTGCTGCTCGTTGCTACAGTGATAGAAATTGTTAACGAAAAGCACCTCGTGGGCGAGAAAGGAGAGCGTCAACGCCGGATCGAATCGAGAAAGCTCTTCGTGAACCAACACGCTCGCGGTCACGTCCATACCCGCACCACCGTCTTTTTCCGAAACCGTGAGGCCAAACAGGCCGAGCTGCGTGGCAAATTTTCGGAATAAGGCCTCGTTGAACGATTCTTTTTCATCGTACGACGCGGCCTGCCCGTCCATTTCAGCCTCCGCGAAACGTCGCACGTTCTCACGCAACTGCTGATGCTCTTCGGTGGGGTTGAAAATATCGAAAGCCTTGTTCATGAGCCCTCCTCGTTTCATGTCGTCGAACTCCCACGAATTGCCAGAGCAGCCGACACGACGAAAGCGGTTTTGTACCCCCGTCGGTTAAACGATGCAATCGGGTTGGCGCCCAGCCATGCCGCTGCTCTGCCCATCGACGATAGGATCGGAGTTCCTTTCGGTATCGAAAGAGTGAGCACACTCGCCGCAGGCGATCACGGAAACCAACCAAAACCCCTGGTTTCGTTGACTAACCGCATCCGTGGAGCAGAATAATAGTCATATTTTACCAAATACTCGAGAGATAGTTTGGGTAACCAAGATGAACGTATGGTTCCGGCCAGCACCTCGATGGGGCTTCATAAATGTTTGAACAACCGATGGATTATGGCATGATGAATTCAACGAACGCAGAAATCAATCCTACAGCATACTTTAAGTCTTATATTCTGATTATTCCATATTCTTATATTAATCACCGATTCAACCTCGAGGATTGCTGTCGTGCCCTTTGCGCTGTCCGTAGCGTTTGACCGTCGACTCGTCTTGTACCCGCAAGGCCAGGCCTCGCGTGCTGAACACCGGGCCCGATGCAGCGAATTGGTATTGTGGTGCGGAGGGGATATCGGACGGGTCATCGATTCACCCAGCGCCTCGGTGAACGCCTTCGCCTCCTATATCCTCAGAATCAAAGGGATTCGCGAAGGTACGGAACAGGTGATGGTGGTGCTTACCAGCACCAATCCGTTGGCGCTGACGGTGGTGGATCTGCGACGACGGCTCGAAACGCAGATACCTTCGCTACGGACGGCGCGATGGTTGATCTATCTCGACCCGGAATCCGACCCTTTTTTTGAAGCTTCGGCCATTCGATTGGGGCATTTGACCGGCCCTTTGGACGAGGCCCCCGTATGGCTCGGCCCGCAAGATTCCCCCTTTCTCGTCCTCAGTACCCGCCTGCGCAACCGTCGTTTCGTCTGCCAGGGATTGGAAGAATTAGATGAGTCCATTTTGATGAGGTCCGGGGAACGGCTTCTGGTACCGTTCCGCACGAACCGCTAACGTCCGCGTCTCGGCCAGTTTTTTCATCCCCCCCATTGCGTCGGGTTGCACGTCGCCACGGAAGCCGCTATAGCCCGCACTCCCCGGAGGAATCGTGAGTCATTTTACCATGGATCTTCAGACCGTTCCGGATGCGCCCGGGCGGGGCGAGGCCCCTCAACCTGCCCAGCATACCGAAAGCGCAGCCCCCCCCACGCACGGGGATGCTCCCCCCGTCGGTGCAGGTGGACCGTTTGGCGGCATGGGCATGTTGCTGATCATGTTCCTGCCCATGATCCTCATCATCTTCCTGCTCAATCGATCCAATTCCAAGAAGCAACGGGAACTCGAATCGAAACTGAAAAAAGGCGACCGCGTGATCACCTCGGGTGGCATCATCGGTCGTCTGGTGGAAATCTCTCCCAATTCCAAATACATCAAGCTCGAGGTCACCTCCGGGGTAAAGATCGAGATGCTCAAAAGCGCGATTCAAGGCCTCGATACGGGAGACGTCGCCGCGCTGTCGAAAGACACCTCGGACAAGACTGATAAAGACAAGCTCGAAAACAAAAAATAATCGCCCACTGACGGCTTCCTCGCCATGTTGCAACATATTCTGCAATTCGGTTTTCCCGCTCTCGGCCTCGCCTGCGCCGTCGGCGGCTACCTCAGCAAACCTCGTCGTTCCTCGCTCTGGACCGCCGCCATCGCGGGGATCCTCGCCGGTGTCGCGGCGCATTACGAGTCCTTCTGGACCATGGTCACCCTCGTGTTGATCATGCTCTGGGCCGCCATCACCGCCATGAAAGTCATCGACTTCGCGTGGCGATTCAAAGCAGGAATGGTCGTCACCGTCTTTCTCTTCGCCGTGCTCAGCTTCTGGCCCACCGCGTGGACCATGAGCGGCGGAAAAGTCCCGTGTCCACAATATATCCGGGACAATGTCTCCTTCCGGCTCGTGGCGGGACTCGACCTGCGAGGCGGCTTGCGACTCGTCTACACTGTCGATGTCGCCGAGGCCATCCGAGACAAACGAGACCGTTTCTACGACGAAATGCGCGGCATGCTCGCCACATCCTTCGGCTTCCATGAAGGCGACAAGCTGCCTTCCCGCGAAGCCCTCGCCAAACTCGTCGACAAAGTCGAAATGATCAAACCCAAAAACGATGCCAGCGTCATCGTTCTCAAATTCAAAGACCCCGCCGACGCCTCCAAAATCGATGAGGCTTTCAATCGTCGTTTCCAATACGACATGCAGATGATCAAAGACCCCTCAGGGACCGAATTCACCTACAAAATCAAGACCGACATCGAGTCCCATATCCGCGAGCGCGCCGTCACCCAGGCCAAGGAAACCATCAACCGACGCGTCGACGAACTCGGGTTGCGAGAAGCTTCCGTGGTCGTGCGCGACGAAGACATCATCATCGAAGTGCCGGGCGAAGACGAAAAAGCGTTTCAAGAAATTCGCGACATCATCAGCAGAACCGCTCGCCTCGAGTTCAAAATCCTCGATGACGACACGGATTATATCGGTTCCCTCAAAAGCAAAATCAGCGACGACCAACTGCCCGAAGGCGTCTCTCTCGACAACATGGAAAGCGCTCCGGTCGGTAAGGGCAAGACCAACCCGATCCATTACGCGACGGTGACCAAGAAGCAAGGAGAGACGATGCAAGAAGCGCGGGGTCGTCTCAAAGCCTTCCTCGAGAAGCATGAAGTCCCCAACGATCGCGAACTTGGTTACGGCGTCATTTACGATACGGATCCGGATACTTATCGACAAACCGAAAAGGGATGGCGGACTTACTTCTTGTATTCCCGCGCGGATATCACGGGTGACCAGATCCGCGATGCGGCCGCCATGCCAGACCAGGATTCCTCTCTCGGTGGCTGGCACGTCACCTTGACCTTCACGGACTCCGGTGGCGATCGTTTCGAAGAAATCACAGGCGCCAACGTCAAACGAAGATTCGCCATCATCCTCGATGAAAAGGTCGAAAGCGCCCCTGTCATTCAAACACGCATCGCCGGCGGCCATGCTCAGATCACCATGGGTGCTTCGGACCCGCAAACCCAGCTCGAAGACTCGCGAAAACTCGAATTGGTGCTTCGTTCCGGCGCCTTGCCCGCTCCCATCATGCCTTCCAACGAGCAGCGCATCGGCCCTTCCCTCGGACGAGACTCGATCGACCAAGGTGTGAAAGCCGCTCTGGTCGGATCCATCTTGGTGCTCGGCTTCATGTTCATGTACTACTCTCGCGCCGGCCTCATCGCGAACCTCGCCGTGGTAGCCAACCTCTTTTTGCAACTCGCCGTTCTGGCAAGCTTCGGCGCTTCCATGACGCTGCCAGGCATCGCCGGCCTCGCCTTGACCATCGGTATGTCCGTCGACGCCAACGTGCTCATCAACGAACGTATCCGCGAAGAGCAACGAGCAGGGAAAAGCCCACGGGCCGCCGTCGAGGCAGGCTACGAAAAAGCTTTTTCCGCCATCATCGACGGCAACTTGACGACCTTGATCTCCGCGCTCATTCTCGCGCAATACGGTACAGGAGCCATCAAGGGATTTGCCATCACGTTGATGGTCGGCTTGGTGTCCAACCTATTTACTGCTGTGTTCTTTACCCGTGTCGTATTCGACTTTCTGGTTCGATTCAGGAAGATCAAGACGCTGCGGATGGGATGAGGGAGCCAGACCATGGAATTCTTCAAACCCGGTCGCTACTTCGACTTCATGGGCCAGAAAAATATCTGGTTCGCCGTCAGTGTCGTATTGTGCCTGACCTCGCTCGTCATGTTCTTCACCAAAGGCTTGAACTTTGGAACCGACTTCCGCGGCGGTACCGAAATCGAGATCGCCTTCAAAAAGGAAATCGCCCCCAACGATATTCGAAATGCGGTCCAAAAGCTCGGTTTCAGCGCTCCCGACGTGATTCACGTGACCGACGAAACCAACCCTTACCGCTTCATGCTTCGTGTTCAGGAAGTGTCCACCATCGATGACGCGATGCAGACCAAAATTCAAGACGCTCTCTGCTTCGCTTCCGCCTCCGGTGGCGAATTGCCCGCCGACCGCTGCCCCAAAGACAAGCAACCCACCGAACTGAAAATCTCACCCGGAGGCGACAAAATCTCCCTGCGCTATGACAAAGAGCCCGATCTGGCACAAATCGCCGCCGCCATCAAAACCGTGGAAGGGGTGGAACTCCGCGCAGCAGAAAACAATCCGCAGATCGTGAGCCCCCGGGACATGAAAGTGGAGATCCAGCTCAAGTCCAAAGGCGACCAACTCATGGACGGGCTTCGCTCATCCCTTGGTGCCGAAACCGTCCCCGACGATCCCATGCGAGTCGAATGGGTAGGACCCAAAGCCGGAAAGCTTCTGCGCGACGCCGCCCTCAAAAGCGTGGGTATCTCTCTTTTGCTTATGATGGCTTACGTCGCCTTCCGATTCGATATGCGCTTCGCACCAGGCGCTATCGTCGCGCTCGCCCACGATGTACTCATCGTCACTGGCATTTTCGTCGTCACCGGTCGTGAGTTCACCCTGACCACCGTCGCGGCGCTCCTCACCCTCGTTGGATACTCCATCAACGATACGGTGGTGGTCTATGACCGCATCCGGGAGAACCTCGGGAAACACCGAGGAAAAACCTTCACCACCATCATCAACATCAGTGTTTCCGAAGTCATTTCCCGAACGATCTTGACGTCGACCACAACCTTGCTGTCGTTGATGTCGTTTTTGATTCTCGGCTCCGGCGCCATCAAGGACTTCGCCTTCGCCCTTTTCCTCGGCATCATCGTGGGAACTTACTCGTCTATCTACATCGCCTCTCCGCTTACAGAAGTCATTGACCGTCGCATTTTCGGGGGAGCCAAATCCTCACCAGGCCAGAAATCGCGCCCACGCAAACGCGAAGCAGCGGTGGTGTAGCCTGGCTCATCCCCCTTCCCCTCCGTCCAACGCTTCGATGGGATTCATGCTCCCGTCTGCCGCCTCCGAATCCGCCCGGCGTCTTGCTTCCGCATTGCGCATCACCACTACCTTCGCCGACTTGCTGGAGCGTCGAGGCTTTGGCGATGACGAGCGCACACGTTCCTTTTTGAACCCGAAACTCGGCCAGCTCACCCTTCCCACACCAATGGCCGATCGAGATGCGGCCATCGATCGCATCGTCCACGCCATCCGCACCTCCGAATCCATGGTTTTATTTGGCGATTACGATTGCGATGGTATTACTTCCGTCACCATCCTCACGGAGATCATTCGCGCCCTTGGCGGACGTGTGCAGCCTTGCATCGCCAACCGGTTCCAAGGCGGCTACGGGTTGAGCGATATCGCAGTAGATAGGGTGTTGTCCCGCACCCCTTCGCTGTTGATCACATGCGATTGCGGCTCGAGCGACCACGAACGTCTCGAGCGCTTGAAAAAACATGGCGTCGATACGGTGGTGATCGACCACCACCTGGTCCCCGAGGAGCGGCTTCCCGCGGTAGCTTTCCTCAATCCCCGAAGACCAGATTGTGCCTTTCCTTACAAGCACCTGGCCTCTTGCGGTCTCGCGCTCAGCTTGGCTGCTGGATTGCGGGCCAAACTATCTCCCGGACTCGATGTTCGCCAATGGCTCGATCTCGTGGCGGTCGGTACGGTTGCGGATATGGTGCCCCTCGACGGCGATAACCGGGCTTTGGTGCGCGCGGGGATGCGGGTGTTGGAGCAAGGAAATCGTATTGGATTTCAAGCACTTGCAGAATTAGCGCGCATTTCGTTGGCGAATATCACCTCGGAGACTCTGTCCTTTGATGTGGCCCCGCGCATCAACGCGCCGGGGCGTCTGGGCCATCCCCAAGATGCCCTTGACCTTCTCCTTAGTACCGATGCGATGCAGGCTCGGGGTTTGGCAGCCAAACTCGAAGCGGCCCGGACGGAACGCAAGAGAATCCAGGAACAGATCCTGCTCGAGGCGATGAAAGATATCGAGGAAAATCAATGGCAGAAGGCCCCGGCCCTGGTGCTCGCAAGACCGTCCTGGCACCCCGGCGTGGTGGGGATCGTGGCTTCCCAATTGGTGGAGCAATTTGGCCGTCCCGCGGTCGTCATTGGATTCGATGCGGGTGTTGGCCGCGGCTCTGTCCGGGGACCGGAAGGCATCTCGGTGTTCGAATTACTCGCCGCGAGCCAAGATGCGCCGATCACCTTTGGAGGACATCATGCAGCCGCGGGGATCTCCATTGCCCCATCCGCGGTATCGAAATTTCGTGACCTATTCATGGCGGCCGCGGCCAGAGTCATGCCCCAGGGGGCGATGATACCTGCTGTCGGGGCGGAGGTTTTGCTCGACGACGATGACAAGGCCACGGATGTCGTCAACGACCTACAATGGCTCGAACCCTGCGGGGCTTCGAATGAAATCCCCAAAATCGCGGTAAGGGGGATACAAGTGGTGCGCTCTCAGGAGGTCCGGGGAGGGCATCTGCAAGTGCAGCTCGCACGGCCCTCGGGAGAAGTGCTTTACGGATTTGGGCCGCGTATGGGGGATTGGGCGCGAAAGCTCCGGGCCGGAATGCCGGTTTGTGCTACGGGGACGCTGCGACGGGACGGGTTTCGGGGGGGGGATGCGGTGGCTTTGGGATTGTTGAGCCTGGTGGAAGACTGAGCCACCCCCTCTATTTTTCCCGGGGCTTTCCTTCACGGTTACGGTCACGGCGCACGCCACACAAAACCGGTCACGGTCACGGCGCACGCCACACAAAACCGGTCACGGTCACGGCGCACGCCACACAAAACCGGTCACGGTCATCCCATATCGTTCACCGCAGAACACCAGTCCAATGCTTATGAGCCCAGGGCAACTGTTGGGGGTGCTCCAAGGGGGGAGTCAAGGACCGAGCCCAAATCAAGACCCAAGAATCCTCAGCTCGTATCCCTTTCCCATTCAGGAAAAAATGAGGGGATCTGTCAGGGCGGAAGATGGTTGAATCCGACGGCTATGCAGAGGCCCATCAAGGGGGCGAGGTGATGTTGGGCATCGGAAAGGCCTGCTCCAAAGCGGCATAGAACGCAGCCGGGGCCACCCCTGCGGGCAGTCCCCCTTCTGCCAAAGGAAAGCCAACATCGACCCGGAAAACGACCCGATCGAGTTGGGGAAAAAGCGCACGCATGCCAAAACCCGTGGATTGGTAGACGTCGAAGGGTTTGCCACGATCCCGTATCACCCCAGCATCATAAAACACCGCGCCCCCAAGTTGTAAGGTGAGGATCTCGAGGGGGCGGCTCCGGAATTCAAGGTTGTTGACGACCACGTCCTGCCCCACGAAATAATTGCTCGGATACCCCCGCAATCGCCCTTGCCCACCCAAGATCTCCAATTCATTGAGGAAATTTCGATATCGATGAAGAACCAACGCATCGACCAACAGACGCCCAAAGCCTAGACGCGGCGTGATCACTCGCCAACGGCCTTGAATCGAACCGCTCGCAAGACCGTCGGGCTCCCATTCCGTGGCACTCTCAATATTCGCCCGCACGAGCCCATCGACAAACGGCAGCGTATACTGCGCCGCAGCGAACGCACCAAAAAGGGTACGGGTGGACCCAAGCGCTTCCGAAGCAGGATATAGCTTGACGATAGCGGAATGCCCCAACCGAAAATCTTCTTGTAATCCAAGGGTTTCAAAGTCCAGCACCCGCATGAAGTCCGTCGTATACCCGGCATATTCCACAAACGGGCTCAGACGCGTGAAACTGGTCGGCATCCGCTTATCTCGAAACTCCTGCAACGCCTCTGCTCTCGCGTGGGAAGGGGGCAGCGCGTACTGGCGACGATCATATTCCGCACCGAAAGACACATCATTCTTCACGGCCCATCCGTAGGACCGTGTCACACTCGAACGGTGCAGCCATCGCCTTGTCCGATATTCGTAGGGTATCTCGTCGTCCTCCGGGGTCACCGTGGCATCGAAGGTGGCCAGACGGGCGGCCACGAATCGCCGGGTAGTTTGCACACGCCAGGAGGTGCTGGTCTGCCATGACCATGGGGTTTGGCTCATGATGAGCGGACGGCCCAGCGAGATTCCTCCAAAAGAGCCTTCGGTTTGCCCACTATCCCGATTGACGATGATATTGGCGCTTGCACTCGCGGAAAGCAGGTGATCGGTCAGGCGAGGAACGATATACAAAGCGCCCGTGGACCAGGCGGCGGGGTTGAGTTCGAATCGAGCGGAAGCGGTATGATGCGAGCCGAATAGGTTGATTTCCGAGGGTTGCACCACAAATAACTCAAGCCCACCGCTGGAAACCTGAATATCGGAGTTGAGACGAAGGCTCCAAATATCTTTGGTAATGACCACAAGCCCCACGTGGTTGGGGGAGGTGCCCCGAACAGGCACGCATAGCACGACGGACAATTGGGGCAGGGCGCGGAGATTACGAGCCGTTTCGTCGACGACGACCTTCCGGAAGGCAGAGCCCGGGTGCAGGAGAAGCTCCCGCTCGATGGTGGAGCGACGCGATAACGTATGGAAAATATTCAAAAATCCTGGAGCTGGATCCCGTGGCTCGATGACTTCGAGGGATACGATTTCGATTCGCTCGATGGTTTTTCCTTCGGGATACGGTTCGATGGTGAGACCGAGGCGCTCGAGGGTGAGATCGATGGCCTGTTGTTCATAAGGAGAGTAATCGTACGTGGCGGAGCGAGGCGTTTCAGCAAAAGCGTCGAGCGGAAAGAGAACAGCCGCGGCAAGGAGGGAAAAGATAAGCAGAAGGTTCATTCCGTGGAGTCATGATAGACGAGGTTGCGGGCAAGGGGACGGGATTTCGAGAAAGTCCGGCGGAAGCACAAGGGGGTCAGGGCCTTGACGAACCTTGGTGTTTGGAGGGAAGGCGGAAATTGGTGTGGTCGAAGAGGGGAATATCTAGGGAGGTTACATAAGTACGGAGCACGATGGGAATGGAAGGCGCGCGCCGTGGCTCCACACGGCTTGCCCATGGCTAGGACTGCTTGGTTTCGGGATTCGAGGCAGCGGGTTGGCTCTCTGATTTCTCCTCGGTGCTTCTATAGTACCCCCGGCTCGAATAATACACATATCCCTTATATTCCGACCGATCCAGATTTACCGCGTTGAGCACCGCACCCACGACGCGTCCTCCGACGGTTTGGAGGGTTCGTTTTGCATCGGCCACCACGTCGCGGGTGGTTTTGAAAGCGCGAACGACCATGACGGTGCCATCGACCTGGGTGGTGAGGATGGCGGCGTCGGTCACGGGACCCACGGGAGAGCTATCGATCACGATGCGGTCGAAACGGTTTCGAAGCTCGGCAAGAAGTTCGGCGAACTTCTCGCTCTGTAATAATTCCGCTGGGTTAGGGGGAATTGGCCCCGCCGGGAGCACGAATAGATCCGGAATCTCCGTGCAGAGCAAGTCGTCGGTGAGGCTGGTTCGATCGAGCAAAGCCACCGTGAGCCCCCGATCGTTTGATTTTCCGAAAATCCGGTGGACCCGGGGTTTTCGTAAGTCCGCGTCGAGCAACAGGGTTTTTTGCCCTGCCTGAGCCATGGCGATGGCGAGGTTGCTGGCCACCGTGGTTTTACCTTCCGATGGGCTGGCGCTGGTGATGAGCACCACGCGAAAAGGCTCATCGGCGGACATGAAACGCAGGTTGGTTCGAATGGCGCGCGCGGCTTCCGCAGGTCCACTGAGAGGGGCCTGGTGAACGATCAAGTCCGGCTGCAAGGAAGTGGGAGCCGGCTCGGTTTTCCCATGCCTTCGTCGTCGCCCGTACCCATAATACTTAGATTTATTGGCCTCATCGGAGGAGACGGCGGGAATGAGACCCAGGAAGTTGAGGCCGAGAATTCCTTCGAGATCGGCCTGGGTTTTCACGGACCGGTCGAGCATTTCCCTTCCAAACGCGGCGCCAAGACCAAGGACCAATCCCGCGAGGATGCCCACGAGCGTATTGATGAGCATTCGTGGACGGATGGGAGCCCGAGGCAAGGTAGGAGGTTCTACGACACGGATGTTGTTGACCTGAAGCATGCGGGCAAGATCGCCCTCTTTCGAACGCTCCAGCACGACGGAATAGAGTTTTTCGCTATTTTCTTTCGTACGGTTGAGGCGATTGTACTCGATGGCGAGAAGATTCAGGTCGAAGGCGTTATTTTTTGCCGTTTGGAGCAATCCCGACAGCCCGGCTTCTTGTCGTCGCACGACGGCAAGATCGCGCGCTACGGAGCCTTGGATATTGCGGATTTCCGCGATGACGGCAGCGCGGTTGGTGGCGACGTTTCCTTCGGCGGCGCGAACATCCGGATGGTTTATGCCTTTGCCTGTCGCTAGCAGCGCATCCCGTTCTCGAAGGGCGTTGATGTATTCGGTTCGAAGCCTTTGCAACACGGAACTTTGGAGAAGTTCCGTGGCGGGCAGGTCGGAAGGGTCTTCCGGATTGACTTTGGCCAACTCGCCATGGCGCGCGGCCAATTCCTCTCGCTTGATTCGCGCCGCGGTCAAAGCCGAGCTGAGCTGCTGCATTTCCTCACGAAGGATATTGGATTGGGCATCCAGGTCGGTAGAGAGGATCTTTTTGTCTAGCTTATACTCGTGCAGCGCAAGCTCGCTCGAGTCGAGCCCCTCTTTGAGCTTGTCGAGCTGGCTGTTGAGCCAATCCACGGCCGTACTCGTGGATTGTTGGGCATCCGACAAGTTGAAAGCCACAAACGTCTCGGCCAAGGTCATCACGATACGTTGCGCACGAGCCGGATCGGCGTCCTGATAGGCAACCGTGGCAAGACGGCTGTCTTTGACAGGGGTAACCGTCACGCGATTGACAAGAATCTGAGCGGCGTCCTCGACCGAAGGCATCGGATCCATCGGAACGGTTTTGCCGTCGGCCGGCACCATTTGCAAAAATGCCAAATCGTGTTGCAATCCAAGGGCTTCCACCACTGCTTTTCCCAAGCGCAGGGATTTCAGCAGACGATACTGAGTTTCATAATATTCTTGATTATTCCAATAGTTATTATTGCCCATATCGACCACGGTCTCGACCTGACGTCCGAGGGGACGAGGGGGATTGGGGTCGAAAAGCATCATGGTTTGAGCTTCGTAGATTTTGGTCTGCCCGAGGGAATAGAAGGTGACAGCGAGGGATATGGCCAGGGTGATGGCCGCGATGGACATCCAGCGTTTGCGCACGGTGCGCAAGATTGCAAAGATGTCGATCCCCTGTTCATCATCGGGGGCAATAGAAGCCGGATGGTTGGATTCGTGATTCACGGAAAGTCCAAAAACGTCTTGATATCGTGTGTCATTGGATGTGGTGCCCGCACATCGGCTTCGGTTCTACCCTGAAGATGATGCCGTGGACTCCGAAATCATTGGATACCATTGGTTGCATCCCCGGTGGTTCCGGTTCAGCCCTTTGGTCGGGGTTTGTAGTCAGGAGAAGGGAGGGTCGCAAGAACGAAGATCGGCTCTGGAGCCGATATTTGCTCTCGCGGGCGAGGTGGGGATGGGAGGCCGGGTCCGGTTCGAAGCGCACGGATAGGTTTTGTAGCACCGATTGATGTCAGTCGAGCACCAACAATTCTATCTTTCCATCCGTGGTCGCTCCCACCTGCACCGCATCTCCGGCTTTCAATTCCTCGCGCAACAGCATCTCCGCCAGCGGAGCCTCCACCAGTCTCGCGATGGCTCGTTTGACCGGACGCGCCCCAAGACTCGGTTCGTATCCGCCCCGTTCCAAAAGCATGTCGATCCCCTCTTCCGTCCACACGATTTGCACCTCCCGCGCCTCCATCAGGCGTCGAGACAACGCTTCGAGTTGACGATGGGCTACCTGTTTCACCTCATCTCTCGTAAGTGGTTGGAAAAATAGGATTTCGTCGATTCGATTGTACAATTCCGGTGGGAGCGCGTTTTTCGCCGCTGTCATCACGACGTCCTGCACGGCCGTGGACCGTGACCCCTTATTCGACGAAAACCCTATGGAACGGCTTTCTGCCGCTTCCCGAGCCTCCATCGCACCAAGATTCGACGTCATCACGATCACCGTATGGGAGAAGTCGACCGTACGACCGCGACCATCGGTCATGCGTCCTTCGTCGAATACCTGCAAAAACGCCTGTTGAACCTCCCGATGGGCTTTCTCGAATTCATCGAGCAGAAGGACTTGATAGGGTCGTCGGCGTACCGCTTCGGTGAGTTGTCCACCGGATTCGTGCCCCACATAGCCTGGGGGTGCGCCAATGAGTCGTGCCAACGCATGCGGTTCCGCAAATTCAGAAAAATCCAGCCGCGTCATGGCATCGAAACCGTGGAATAATGCATGAGCGATGGCCTTGGCGGTTTCGGTTTTGCCCACCCCGGTCGGCCCGAGCAATAGAAACGAACCGATGGGCCGCTGGCTACGCAACCCGGCTGCATTGCGTCGCAAGATGGTCGCAATCCGCGCCAGGGCTTCGCTATGCCCGACCACGTTTTGGGCGAGAAGGGTGTCGAGCGCAAGCATTCGGTCCCGGTCGGTCTGCAATAGCCGTTCGATGGGAATATCGGCCATCTCGGAAACCACTTCCGCCACCACGGCGTCGTCGATGGAGGTATTGCCGCGGCGTTTGGCTCTAGCGCCGGCTAGATCGAGCACGGAAAGCGCTTTTTCGGGAAGCGCCGACCCTCGAAGGTATCGAACGGACCATCCCACGGCCGCCGCGACCGCCTCTTTTTCGACAGGCAAGCCATGATGGTCTTCGAGGCCCGCGCATACCCCCAGCACCATCTCCACGGCACGGGAAGCATCTGGCTCTTCGATCTCCACGACCGTGAATCCTTTGGCAAGGGTAGGGTCGACTTCCACGATTTTTCGGTATTCTTCAGGCGTACAGGTACCGATGAGGGGAAGTTGCCCCTGGGCAAGAGCGAGTTTCAGATCGTTGCTCACCTCTCCGTTATCCATTTGAAATAATTGAATTATTTCATCGATCACCAAGACGATTTTGCCCTGGGCCGCACTGACTTCCTTGCCGATGGCGGCCATGCGTTCCGCAAGGGAACCGCGGGCCGCGGTGCCTGAAAGCAAGTGGGAAACTGGGATTTCCAACAAAACCCGAGGATCCGAAGAAGCCGTATCGACGATATGGCCGGCCAATCCCCGTGCAATCGTGGTTTTTCCCACGCCTGGGGGGCCGAGGAGCAAGGGGTTGTTGGCGCGACGTTTGGCCAAAACGTCCAACGCTTGCTCCATTTCCATATCTCGGCACAGTACCGGATCGAGTTGCCCGGCCAGGGCGGCTAGCGTGAGATTGCGTGAGATCGCCGCCAGCGTCGGAAAAACCTTGGGGTCGAGCTGATACCGCTCTTCTGGGGTGGAAGAAAGCCGAAGGTCCTGCTGCTTGGCCTTTCGATTCCCTGGCCGATGCGGTTTCAGAGCCGATTTACCGTGGGCTGTCGGGCGTTCCTCCAGGGTCTGGGCAGGCGGCTCCGTCGTTCTAGGCAAAGGCGTCGCCACCGCCGTGGGCGTTGGACGCGGAGGGAACAACGGCACGATGACGCCCTTGCCCACTCGTGATCGCGTCGACTCGGCCGCGGGCGCCGATTCCGGCACGCTGTGCTGATGAACGTGGGGCGAAGCACGACGAGCCTCACGAGCGACTACCCTCCGGGGTTCCACGAAACCGTTGGCAATCGCCAGCGAAGAGGCATGCAGCCGGGCCATATCGATACCGCTTTGCAAAAGGGCGCGGTGGGCACCGAGCTTCCGATTGCGAAGCAAGGCCACGAGCAGGTGGATGGCACCAGGCTCACGGAAACCGGTGTTCCGAGCGATGGTCGTGGATTCCCGTATGACTCGACCGATGGCGTCCTCGGAGTCTTCCGTCGAAGCTCGGGCCAGACGCATCAGAGTTTCCACATCCAGCTTGCGGTCCATGAGAAGATCCGCCGCGGGACTGGTTCTTGACGCGATGGCGACCAATAAATGCGCGGTGGTCAAGCTTTCTCGACGGTTATCGGCGATTTGCTTGGCCAATTTGCGCAGGGAGACGACCTCACTCTCGGCGGATTCGACAGTCATGGGTAGGGGATATGTCGCAATAGCGGGGGCTCCGGGCCAAGTTTGTCTCCTACTCGGTTGAGGATTGGCGGCGTCGATTTCGTTTTTATCACGAAATACAATAAATTTAAGAGGGCAATCAAGCGATAGCTCGGAACGTCGAGGAGAAATTGCACCGGGCAAGCCTTCGACGCGCATGAAAGGGGGGAGGATCGGGCTGATGAATCCCGGGGTATTGCCTCATGGGGTGGGTCGAAGCTCGGCCAAGGAAGGAATGAAAATGCAATATTTTCACATTGTTACATGAAGTCTCCCTTTCTTGCGGGGGCCGTGATACCCAAGGACTCATGGGAAAAATATTCGTCACGGGTGCCAATGGGTTCGTGGGATCGCGGCTGGTGCGGGCCCTGGTCGACCGCGGCGAAATCGTGCGGGCCTTGGTTCGCCCCGGTAGTTCGATCGGCAGTTTGCAGGACCTACCGCAAGATCGCATCGAGTATTGCCCTGGGGATATCACGGTCGAGCACGAGGTTTACCGTGGGCTTGCGGGTTGTGATCGGATGTTCCACGTGGCGGCGGTGTACAAGATGTATTCACCGGATCCGCGGCAGGTGTTGGAGCCCGCGATCCTCGGTACGGAGACGGCCCTCGAGGCGGCGCGAAAGCGTGGAACAAAAAAAGTAGTGGTCACTTCGAGCGTCGCCGCCATTGGGGTCAACCCACGGCCCGAGCCCATGGACGAGACCTGGGACTTCAATGTCGAAAACACGGAAACGTATATCGTGGCGAAGTGGCGCTCCGAGCAAAAAGCGCTTTCTTTCGTCGCTCGCGGCTTGCCCGTAGTCGTTGTCAATCCCACGGGCATTTTTGGCCCCGGTGATTGGAAACCCACCCCATCGGGCAGCACGATCTTGCAGTACTTGAGGTGGAATCTGCCGTTTGGATTTCCCACGAGCGAGGGAGGAATCAACGTCGTGGATGTGGATGACGTGGTAGCGGGGCATCTTGGCGCGATGGACAAGGGCAAGGTCGGCGAACGCTATATCTTGGGAGGGGAAAACCTGACGTTTGCGCAGATGTTTCAGATCTTGTCGGAGTTGACCGGAAAACCCGGACCTGGATGGAAAGCGTCGGCGGGGGTGGCGAGCGCGATGGGGTGGGTTTTGGAACAAGGCGCAAGGCTTTGGGGGGGAGAGCCCCCTTTGACGTACAAGATGGCAAGGGATTTCGTAGGCAAATACGTGTGGGTATCCTCGGAAAAGGCCTCGAAACAGTTCGGATACGCGCCTCGTTCGGCCCGGGAGGCGCTGTTGCGTTCCGTGACCTATTATCGCGTTCACGGCTATGTACCGTAAGCCATGGCCGATCGCGCGAAATGCCGTGGCCAGCCGCGCCTCTTTCTAACCGGATACGGATAGCACTCGTGGCCGTCTCGGTGCCATCTCGTTGTGCTCGCTTCGTAAGCCTGCCCCATGGGAATCGTCCATCCCCGAAAGCAACGGCTCTTGCTGATTTCCTGATGACAGTGCGGCAGCTTCGAGACAGTCTGAGGTCGTGATGGTCCCGCGGTCCGCCTTCCCGATGACACTTCGGCCTTACCAGCGCGAAACGGTGACCGCGGTGATTGAAGCGCGACGACAGGGATGCAAGCGCATGCTGGTATGCCTGCCCACGGGATCAGGAAAAACTGTTATATTTTCACATCTTGCAAGTCTGGCGCGACGTCCGGTACTGGTGCTGGCTCATCGCGAGGAGTTGCTGACGCAAGCCAGGGACAAGATTCAAAACGCCCTTGGCGACCATCGGGTGGTTGCCATCGAACGCGGAATGGATCGGGCTTCGGCCGATGCTCACGTGCTCGTTTGCTCGATTCGCTCGCTTCATGAACAGCGGCTTTCGCGCGTGATGCAAGATCGTCATTTTGGCCTTGTGATCTATGACGAATGCCATCATGCCGCCGCACAAGACAATCGTCGCGTGCTGTCCCAACTCGGTGTATTCGAACCGGATTGGCAAGGGACCTTGCTCGGTTTCACGGCCACGACCACACGGGGCGATGGCCAGGGGCTCCACGAGATCTTCGAGCGAATCGTCTATACGCGAACGCTTCCGGAGATGATTCGCGACGGCTATCTTTGCCCATTGCGGGGCTTTCGAATCTCGACGGCCTCGGATCTTCGAGAACTATCCAATTCCGGTCAGGACTTTCGAGAAGACGAATTGGAGGCCGTGATCAATGTCGAGGAGCGCAACGCTCTGGTCGCCCGGTCGATCCAGGAACTCGCGCGAGATCGTCGTACCATCGCCTTTTGCGTCACCGTCGCTCACGCTCGCGCGCTATGCAAAGCACTCAATCATCTCGGTGTTCCATCGGGGATGGTCCACGGACAGATGCCATCAGAGCGTCGAGCCAGCGAACTGGCGAGTTTTCGACAAGGCAAAACGACCGTATTGACCAATGTCGCGGTGCTCACGGAAGGTTTCGACGACCCTGGGGTGTCGTGTGTGGCGATGGCTCGTCCCACACGCTCGGAAGGGATGTACGCCCAGTGTGTGGGTCGTGGCACAAGGCTATTTCCAGGCAAACGCGACTGTATGATCCTCGATTTCGTCGATGTGTCGAAGCTGCGTTTGTGTACGCTGCCGTCGCTATTCGGCATGCCCTACGAATTGAATCTATTGGGGGAAGAGGCGCTAGGAGCGAGCCAGCGTTATGAACGCATCGTTTTTGATTATCCGGGATTCGAATGGGAGGCCGGAGAGATCACGCTGAGGGAAATCCAGCAGCGAGCGAAGCAATTCGATCCGCTAGGCTTGCAACTCCCCGGCGAAGTACGAGCCATCTCCAATCACGGCTGGGTTTCTCTTGGCAGTCGAGGGTTGGCGCTGCATTTCGAAAAGCGCGCGGGACAAATCACGGAAGTGCTCGTGCTCGCTCGCGCGGGTCACGGCAAGCGTTGGGAAGTGAGCATGGACGGTAAGGTGGTCGAACGATTCTCGACCGTCGAACAGGCGGTGGAAGCCGTCGACTACGAAGTGAGGAAACTTGGCCCACGAGCATCGGCATCGGCTTTGGCCCAGGCATCGTGGCGTCCACAACAAGCTCCGCCCAACGCGCCCGCCTGGCGGGGAAGGATTCCCAAAACGAAAGAAGAAGCCCTTCGTCTCGAGGCGTTTCGAAAAGTCACGCGCAAAGCCTGAATCATCGAGGGCATCCTCTTTGTCGTCTTTCGATGGGTGCGTATGCCTATTGGCTTGCCTATTGGCACTGGACCACGGTCGCGACGGTGAAGCTTCGATGGGTTCGACGGGGATAACTCACGGGAAAGATTGCGTGAGCGGACAACGGGATGCAGGGGGTGGGAGGGGCTTTTTGCGCCGGGGATTTGGTCCTTGGGCTTTGCTTTGCTATGCAATGGGGCGTGGCAGATTCGACTTGGCCCCTTCCTACGCGGGACCTCTTCGCGCATATTAGCGGAGAGATCGCGCTGGCATCGATTTTGACCGGCAGTGGCGCTGCCGTTGCCATGTCATCGCGCGTGGCGCAACAAGCGGGGTTCGGGGTTGCCTGGCTTTCGTTGGCGGGGGTCTGGGCCGCTCTGGCCGTCGTGATCATTTTTTTCCTGAGAACCGCAACTGGTGGATTACACAAGGCATTTCCAGATCCCTCCAGCCGTGCGACCTTGCTTTTTGCCGGCGCCATTTGGATTATCCTGTCGGTCGCATTGCTCAGTGGGTTTGGTTCGGTGTTGAGCGCCGTCACCCATCATCGCGGTCTGGGCGCCACCACGTTTGCGGTCGTGGGCGGTGGCGTGGTGGCCGTTTGCGCCTTGGTGGCATGGCGATTGGCTGCGGGGGTGAGGAGCATCAGCCAGCGGCCCGTGGTAGCGTGGACGGCCTTTGTGTTGGCTTGTGTAGCGGTGGGAGCAGCGGTTTATGTCGCAACGCGGCGAGAATCCGGTCAGCCGGAAGTTGCCCACGCGGTCGCCGATGCCGGTATTTTCTTGGGCGCGGCCATTGCCACCTCTCGCATCCGATTGCCATCGGTCCACAAGCGCGTATGGGTCCCTATCACGGTCGTTTTTCTGGTGCTGCTCATCGCGGGAGGCATTTCGCTGTTGCACCGATTGGCCGTGGCTCCAGGGGTTCGAGACCAATGTTTGATCGTATCCCCAGCGCTGGACCTCATCGCCGAACCCGATACCCGACCCAAACGGCGCTCGAAGCCCAAAAACACGAACGAACCCGCCATGGCGTCTTCGACCGAAACGCCCACCGCCAACGCATCGTCGTCGGCTTCGACATCCGCTCCGGTTGTTGCCCCCCAAACATCGGAAAAGGCAGAAAAACAAGCTTCTGCCGCGGCAACACTCCCCGAAAAACCCGACATCATTGTGGTGACCCTCGACGCGGTACGGGCAGACCATCTGGGTTGTTACGGCTATGAGCGAAAGACCAGTCCGGGGCTCGATGCGCTAGCGGCCAAGGCCGTGGTTTTCGAACGCGCTTATGCCGCGGGGCCGGAGACACGCACGGCCATGGCTCCGCTCGTGACGTGCAAGCACCTTGTCGAAAGCGTGCGCGACAGTCGCCCCTGGCCCACCTTGTTGCGGGCGAATGAAACCGTGGCCGAGCGATTGCGTGCGGGGGGATATGCGACAGCCGCCGTATCTTCGTTCCAATGGCTTTCGAAAGCCCGGGGCTTCGACCAAGGTTTCGACGTTTTCGACGAGGCCCCTTTCAAACGCGTTCGTCCCGAAAAGGATATGACCGGAGCGCATGCGGTAGCGCAAGCGATGGCGGCCTATGACCAGATGGCCGCCGGAGACAAACCCTTATTTTTATGGGTTCACTTATTCGACGCCCATGAATCGTACCTCAACCATGAGTCGTTTGATTTCGGAAAGCGGGACATCGACCGTTATGACAGTGAAATCGCCTATTTAGACAACGAGCTGTCGCGTTTGCTCACGCATGTGAGCCAGGCCCCCCGTTCCGCCAAAACCGTGTGGATCGTGCATGGTTCTCACGGCGAAGCGTTTGGAGAGCACGGATTTCGGGGCCATCCCCCCAAGCTATTCGAAGAGGTCCTTCGCGTGCCGTTGCTTATTCAAGCGCCAGGGATCAAGGGTCGACGCGTTACGGACGCGGTCGTCAGCGTGCTGGATGTTCCCGCGACGGTGCTTTCGTTGGCAACGGGCGAGGCCAAGGACTGTTCTGGCGTGTCGTTGGTGGACCTGGTCCAGGAAAAGGTGTCGGAGGTAAAAGAGCGTCCGATGCTCCTTGTGGCTTACGACGGTCTTCACGGCCAAGCGCCGGCCTACGGTTGGCTCGACAGTCGAGTGAAGTACGTGCTGTATGCATGGCGGGAAGGGGAAAGAACGCGGTTATTCGATTTGCGGGCGGACCCACGGGAGCAGACGGATTTGCGGCAAGAGCGTCCGGATCAAGCGATTTCGCTTCGCAATCAACTGGATACTCATCTGCAGAAGAGTCTGAAACGTCTCGATGCGGTGGAACCCTGAGCGCAACCTTGGCAAACCGCCTGTTGACTGAGGCAAAACAGCGGTTATGAGCTATAAGCTCCAACGCGGGTAACCGGCTCAGCTATCCTTGGACCCAATGAGGAAAATCTCATGCAACCGATGACATCTCGTCCCACGCCTTATGGCGGTTCCATCGTCGCCGACGAAGTGCAAGTTCGACTTGCGTTTTTGAAGAAGGTTTACAGTTTGCTGACCGTCACGGTGTTGACGGCGGCGCTGGGTGCTTTTGCATCGTTATACCTTGGGGCTGGAACGTCTCAGCTCGCGGTGGCCACGGCTTCGGGAGGAGAGGTCATCGTGCCTCCTCTGGTGGCATTTTTTGCCAACCATTGGATTATAGGAGGTATTTTGTTTTTGGGCTCGGTGTTTGGAGCATCGTTCGTGCGCCATCGCCCAGGCATCAACCTGGCGGCGCTATTGGGAATGGGTTTCATGAGCGGCTTGATCGCGGGCCCCGCGGTTTTCGTGGCGCAGCTTGCGGCGACAAGTGGCACGGCACTGACGTTGAACCCGGTTCGTGACGCTTTCCTGTTAGCGGTGGCCGGGTTTACGGGGCTGACGTTCACCGCGTTGACCAGCAAACGGGATTTTTCATTTCTTCGCGGGTTTCTGTCGATTGGTCTGTGGGTCGTTTTGGGCGCTTTGATCCTGGGATTCTTTGTGCAATCGAGCGTCTTTGGCCTAGCGGTGGCGAGCGGGGGCGTGCTGCTTTTCGGCGGCTTCGTTCTTTACGATACCTCGCGATTGATGCGTACCCCTGCCGATCAGATGGATCCCGTAGGCGCCACGATCTCGCTGTTTTTGAACTTCTTGAACCTGTTTTTGTTCTTGTTGCGGATCTTCACGGGTTCAAGGGACTGAACCACATTCCATTCCCCGCCTTCCCCACAAATCCGTTGTGACAGTCCGAACATGCGAACCGTGGGTTGAGCGCGAAAGGACGCCTGCCTGAATCCTTATCGCGTGAAAAGACCGGGTCTTCGACAGACAGCGGCAAAGCAATCGGTGGTTCGGTGCCGGGCGCTGGCTCGACGTCACCGCTTTCAAGAAAAACGTATCGATCCGGTGCTCCCGGCATACGCTGATGGCATGCTCAATGACGGCGAAAAAGAGAGATTGGAGCGGGCTACGCTCGCGTATCGTCAGCTATTTTTGGCGTGGCGTCGAGGAGGTTTTCCTTTGAAATTCGCTAGCTTGGAGCTGCCAGGGCCTTTGGGACCCATGTTCTGGTGCCATTGCTCCACGGTGGCTCGCTCTTCGTGAGTCAGACCATACAGGTCGGCTACGAGCGAGTCGAGCTGCTCTCTTCCCTCATCGCCCCTCGATGCGCTCATTCGCCTTCCGACATCGGCCAAGCCCGATACATCCGATGCCAGGACGGAGGGAGGCATCGGGATCGCGCGAAGATGTCCTATTTTTACTTGGGGCATGACCGGTTGCCGGGCATCGCGGAATCGTTGGTAGTGCCACCATCGAATCAACGCGGAATTCAAGAGCGCCACGATGGCGGTAGCGGGCCACGTGGAGGATTCGAAAGCAGCTAGCAAGGAATTACGAAAGGGCAGGCCATCGGAAAGCGCCGCAATCGGATATCGAGCGGTTTGGCGAAGGACCACGCGAACGGTGGCAAATTCCTGGGCTGAGCGAATCCGAGGGCCTAACGCTTCGGAGTCGACATGAAATCGCGGCGGCAATAGGTTGAACTCGCGGACATCGGTGCCTTCGCGAATCGGCGTCGTGAACCGACCTATGGGTTGCGCGGATCGGACGAAATGCTGGGTCAGCGTTTTATCCGACTGGACGCCCCGTTCGCCAAAAAGCTCTGGAGCCATGGGCGGCAGCCGCAGCAGTCGCTCGAGAAGTCGTTGGTCGATCGCGCTCAATTCAGGCCGAGCCATCGGCCAGGGCTCCCCCGGCGCGGCGTCTTGCCGTCCCTTCTCGCTGCGGCGCGACACGAGCGCCATACAAGGCTGCGTGACTCCTTCGAAGCGCCCTTCCCCAAAATCCGTCATTTCATTGAAGAATTCGCATAGCCGGTCGTGCGCCGAGCGGGTTGGAGCATATCCTTGCAGTTCGGACATCGACGACGGCACCACCAGGCCGACATGGCCGCCTATTCGTACCATCTCCGGGATGACGCTGGCAAAAAGCCCGTGGGTGGTGGGGTAATCGGCGAAGGCTTCGCAATTGGTTTCAAAAAAGCGCCTGACGCCGGGGGGCAATGGCTGGGCGGCGCGCCCCGCATGAGCAATCCACGGAGGATTGCCGAGGACCACATCGAAGCCGCCTTTTTTGAAAATTTGCGGAAATTGAAGGTGCCAATGAAAAATACAATATTGCTCCGCCAGTTCGTGTACGGTTTTTTCGGTAAGGGCGGACGCCGCTTCCAGTCCGTCGCGAAGTCGTAGCCAAACGTCGTTGGTAGGTGCGGCCTCGGCGAGTTGCCCCGGCTGTTTGGGCCAGACGAAAGCGGCGCACCAGGCATCGGCGACGAGTTTTTGGCGGCGAATCAGTGACGAATCGAGGGTAGCTTCCCGGCCTTCTTGTTTTTTCCCGGGGTGTTCGAGCCATAGATCGTCCACCATGCCGGGGTTGGTCGCGGCGCTTCGGATCGATTGCGGGCCAGAACCCGCGGAAGCGCGCTTGGGGGAGATGGTAGAAACATATTCTTTATGTGCGAATTTATTACGTTTTTTTAGCAAACGAGACGTTCTTTTGTCGTCGCCCTCCACCGGATCCCACGCGGCGTCGGGAATGCCGTTGGCCATTCGTTCGGCGGTGGCACCCAGGATTGCGTTGCCGTGTTGGATATGGGAATCGAGGAAAGTAAGCGGCAAGCCAGGTTCGGCGGTTTCCAGCCAGAGGCCGATTTTGCATAGTTCCACGGCCATTGGGTTGAGGTCGACGCCGAAAAGGCATTGGCGGATGACGTGCCGCAGGGCGGATTGGTATTGCGCGGGGCTGGCAGTGCCGTTTGCCTTTCGACGAGCGGCATGGGATGCCAGTCGATGGGCGGCGGCAAGCAGGAAATGGCCTGATCCGCACGCGGGATCGCAGATAGTCAGACGCAGCAATGCCTCGGTGGGTTGGCTGGGATGGTCGGCGATGGTGCGGGCGATGGCGGGTTCGAGGGCATGATCGAGCAGCACCCGCACGAGGGTGTCGGGCGTATAGTAGCTTCCCGTGGTTTTGCGCGTATTGCCTTGGGTATCGTCGTCGGTGACGAAAGAGAAATAGGGTGGTTGTGGCAGGGTTTGCGCAACGAGTTCGAGCAGGCTTTCGTAGACTGAACCCAGTTGTTCCGAGTCGATGAGGTGCCAGTCGATGCGGTAGAGGCGATCGTCGTCTTTTCGCCAGGCGAGGTGGAACACGGCGGCAAGCAGGGCATGGTTGTCAAGGCTGGCGCGGTCGAGGTCGGGGCATTGATTGGTGGCGAAGATCCCGGCGAGGGCGGGAAGACCGAGGCGCGGCTCTCCCTGCGCGAGTCCGCGACAAACGGCAAGGGTTGTGGCCCAAAGGTCGGAAACGTGGTCCACGGCACCGCGTTTTCGCGCGAGTTCACGCAGGCGACCCATGCCGTAGCTATTTTCGTACAGGGTTTTTATGGGCTCAGGCGTTTTTTCCGGGTGCAAGAGCCCTCGTTCTTCGGCGGTGAAAAGGAAGATGAATCGGTACACAAGGCGCAGGAGTTGGTTGAAATAGCTTTTTTCGGAAAGGGTGCCGTTTTGCAGTGCCGCGCGCAAATCCTCGTTCCGTGGATGGGAAAGGAAGCCCTGGCCGAGGGCAATCAGGGCCTGCTGAGCGCCGCGGCGCAACTGCTCGCGAGCTTGCAAGCGTTGTTGTTTCCCTGCCTCGCACCATTTTTCAAGGATACCCTCGGCGACGGGCCGATTGGGTGGACCAAAGCGTGTTTCATGGCAAAGCAGCCATAAAGCCGCGAAATCGGCCTCGCGCTTTTCGACGAATATGCGTCGAAGGTCTGCTTCGATCCACGCGGGACGCGTTAGACCCTCATCATGACGCACGATGCGCAACCTTGCACCATCGCTGGCGATGCCCCATAGGGCGTCGTTCCGCGCGTGAAGGTATTCTTGTAGGAGACCGTAAGCGCAAGGTTTTCGGTTGGCATCGCCAAAGGCGTCGAGCAACGTGTCTAATCCGCTGGGAGCGGGGGCGACGACGATGGGAACGCGTCCGTCGACGGCGGCATAAGATATTGAAAATAAACCGTTTTTTAATGAGGCGGGTTTGACGGGCGCGAGGGATTCGAACCCAAAGGCGCTGCGGAGCAAGGCGCTTACGAAGAGTTCAGCCTTGGTGATGGTGTTTTTCTTGGGGTCTGCGGAAAAGGTTGTCCAAAGCGTTTGGGCGATGTGCCAGCAGCGGTCGATTTCGTGGTGAAGACGTTGCCCTTGGGGGATGCGATAATCCGCATCGGTCTGCTTATCGGCCTGACGTTGGGCAATTTTCGAAAGCCATTCTGGAAAAAGCAAGTTGCCTTCCATCGAGAGGGTTTCGATGGTGAGTTCGGGCTCGTGGGGGTTGGTGTGGCGGCGGCGCTTCACACTGGGCTCCGGACAGATGGGACGGGATTGGCGATTTCGGCGATTATGTCGGCTGGGTCATGGGATGGCACCATGGCCTTTTTCCTTTGGGTCTTGGATGGTTATCACAAAGAGGCCGAGTTCGTTACGTTCGTGTGGTCAAGCGGGCCATCGATAACACAAGCGCTCTTTTGGGCTTGCCGGATGTGGTGGAAACACGATGCCGAAAAAGGGCGCAAGATCGGGGCTGAAACGAATCAAGCCCATCGCCATGCGCGGGGATTTTGCATCAAAGCCAGGTAAGGGGGGGCAAAAGCCAGGGCGTAGGCAACGAGAGCGGGATCGTCACGTCCCCGCAGGGCGAGAAGCACGAAAAAAAACAGTGCGGCTGGGATACGTATCAGCAAATCGCGTGGATGAATGCGCTGTCTTGCGTGCGTTTTCCACGCATGAAGCATCAATCCCAGCGAAACGCACCATGCGGCTCCCACGATGGGCCAAGAAGGCCACGGGGTGTTCACCCAGCGAAACAGTGCCCACCACGCCACCAGCAGCAACAGATGGGTTCCCGCGGGAGCCAACAACCAGCAAGCCCATTCCCAACGTGGGGCACGGCGAATCTCCGCCCATTGAAACGCGACCATGCATAAGGAGGCGTAAAATGCCCATCCCAAGATGCCAATGGCGGGCACATCGAACAGACCGGGTTCGTTCCAGGACCACAAGCCCGCGCGGGAACAGATGGGTTCGATCAGCGATGCATCGGCGCAAACGAGCGCTCCGCCTGCGATGGGAACGGCACGATGATCGGAACCAAGCAGCGCGCGCGCCAGTTCCCACGACGAATGAATCACAATGGGCCAGATCAACAGAACCGCCAGAGGAACCTGGTCGACGAACACGCTCCAATCGGGTGAGTATTGATAGAATCCGAAGGCGTGAATCGCGGTGTCTTCGACCAAAAAGCTTGCGACCACGAGCAAAGCCAAACGTCGGAGAAAGGCATCCGGGCGCGGACCGAAGCGGCTTCGGACCACCACGAACGTTGCGACGATAGCGTAGGCTACCCATTCGAGCACCATCATGAATCGACTCCGGGAAGTCCGACGAAAATCCACAGATGATAACCGAGCAGCAACCCAGCGCCGACCCAGGTTAGCCGAATGCAATCGCCGGACGTGATGCCGCGTCGATAGGCGCGCTTGTACAGCACTCCTTGAAGACAAGGTGCCAACACCATGACCACCATGCGCCAGGGGACATGACCCATGGCGTAGCCTCCGCACAGCACGACGCAGGACGTGATCAACAAGGCATCGATGATCCGCAAAGAGACTGCTTCTCCGTGAACGACGGGGTAGGTTCGTACTCCGGCAAGGGCATCGCCTTGCGCGTCACGAAGGTCGTAGATGATTTCATAACTGATTTCGAACAGGAAAAAGAAAATCGCGGCGAATACCACTGTGATGGGAGTGATTCCGGAAGGAACCAGGGCGGCATCGAGTCCCCATGAAACGGTCGCCAGTGGGTATCCGAATACGGTTATCAGAAACCCGATCGCGGAGGCTGTATTTTTCCAAAAATACAAGGTCTTGATACGCCCAACCCAAGGGATGAGGGGCCAGTTATAGGCAAATCCCAGGACATGATAGGCAAGGCGCAAGGGTGTCAGATGGGGTTCCCACCCGTGGGTCCACGCCATCGTTCCGAAAAGAAGAAGCAAACCAAAGGCAAACACGACATGCCGGTAGCGAGCAACAAACGCCGTGCCTCGGATACGATTGGCACTGTCTTCTTTGATATCGACGATACGGTTGAGCAGGTTGACGACGAACCAATCCGTGGCGCAGATCAGCGCGAGAATCCACGGATGATGACCGGTAAACAACCATCCGAAGGTGAGCGTACCCAACGCCGCGATGGCAACGATGTGTAGGCGTCCGACGCTCACGATGGTGGCGATCGCGTCCGAGGCAGGCATGGCGAGAGCTTAGGGGATCTCGAAGTCCCGCACCACGGCCATGTGCTGCATTTGGGAAGCGCCCGAATCACCTACGAGAACCGGGGGAACATCGCTCAGGGGCGTGTACACGCGGCTATCGAAAACCAGACCATTCGAAAAGCTTTGTGAGGCTATCCGTGTTGGGATAGCTAGGGAATCCAGTTCCGGACTGGCCAACACCCAATCGTATGGACTGTTTCGGTGGGCATTGGTGTTGCCGTTGCCGCTTTGATCCACGGGGTAAGGGCCATCGGTAACGAATCGCGCCGATAATTTATCGATGCAACCTTCATTACGGCTTCCCGTGTTGAAGTCGCCGCCTACGACGACGTATTGTCCCTGTGGAACATGGGTTTGCACCTTTGCCATGAGGGCGTTGGCTTCTTTCACACGATTTGAACCCGAACTGGTGAGCAGGTGGACACTGATGGCCCATAAGTCGATCGGACCGGGCAGGTCGATACGAGCCCAGCAGAAGTCTCGATTGGGTGCTTCGGGGTCATCCCATTCGCCGGAAGCGATGATGGGGTAGCGGCTGATGACGCCGTTGGGGATTTGTCCTGCTTCCCGAGCGTAGGAAAACCCGGGTCCAAAGGTAGAATCGACGAAGTTTTGCAGATCGGCCGAGGAATTGGAGCCGTAGTTGAACTCCTGAATCAAGACGATATCGGGTTTGAGGCCTTGGAGGATGCGTTTTCCGTGTCCAGGGTCATAGGATTGGTTGTTTCCACTCGATAGGTTTGCCGCGACGATTCTCAGGGTGACGGGTTCGGTGGGGGAACTGCCAGCGGCACCAGCGTTGGCGCCGGCACCGGCGGAGCCTGACGAGCCACTCGAACCGCCTGCTCCACCCGCCGCGGCCCCTGCGGAGCCGCTAGAACCAGCTTCGCCTCCGACACCGGCCACGCCTGCATTGCCGCCAACGCCAGCGTTTCCGCCAGCACCCGCGTTTCCGCCAGCACCTGCGCTTCCCCCAGCGCCTGCGCTTCCGCCGGTGCCTGCAGAACCGCCCGTGTCCTTGGCATCCTCCCGCGCATCGGCTACCGCATCCCCGGTATCGGCGCCCGAATCCGCGCCACCGCTTCCACCACCGTGAAAGGGCCCATCGGCCTGTTCATCACTTCCACACGCGCTGACCAACCACAACAACCACGGAATCCAACGAAAAAGACTATTGTGCATGTCCTTCAACCGTTGCCGCAGGAGCAGGGATCGTCAAGGCGTTCTTACCGATGCGGCGTAAGGTCATGGTAGGTTTCACCATTGTCATGAATCCCTTGATTCGGTCCTCGGCGTTTTCCAAACGGCGGGCTATTGCATGGTTGGTTGCCGTGGGGTTGGTGTCTGCACCCGTGTCCGCCCAACCGGGTGCTTCGACACGGATTTTCGAGCCCACGAGCCCCGGCGACCGATTTCGTCTCGTTCCAGATGCCATGGTTCGGGGAGATGGTGAACCCTGGGTTGGCTGGTCCTGGGACTACGCCTATCGGCCGCGAAGCGTCTTCGATGAGCGAGAAGAAAAAGGTCTGTGGGAGGGAGCGGAAATATTCACACTCCTTGGGGCGTCGTACGCGTTGTGGAATCGGCTCGCTTTCGATATCGCCCAACCCCTTCGACTCGCGTCTACCGCGGCGATGTCGAAAGAAACCGGCGCTAGCCTCGTCGACACGCGGGTGGGAACCAGGGCTTCGATTGGACCGCTGACAGAAACGGATCTTCTCGGAGGAGAGCTAAGTATTTGGATTCCAACAGGAAATGAAGATAAGGGGACCAGCGATGGCAGCAGTCGCGTTCATATTCGCGGAATTGTCAGTGGCCGACGGGATGCGGTGGATTACACGGCCTCGCTTGGGTGGCTGCATCGAAAAAAAGCCGACGTAGGGAATTTGACGATCGGTCCCGCCATCACCTTTGGTGCTGGAGCCTCCTTTGGTCTCGTGCGTGATTTGGTGTGGCTGGGTCCGGAAATAGCGGGTCATTTCGTGCTGCCGGGCGACGGGGTCGACACGGGATGGTCGAGGTCAGTGCCCGTGGAGGGGTCGGCCACCACGCGAGTGCGTGTCGGACGGTGGTTGCTAGGCGGGCTGCTCGGTACGGGTTTGACACCAACGCCTGGGACCGCAAGATTCCGCGTCGAACTGAGCGTGGCCACGGTGGCTTCCATCACCGTGGGGCCTTCGGATTGGGATGGGGATGGGATCGAGGATGGCCGAGACGCATGTCCCCGAACCCCTGGATTGGCCAATTCGGATCCCAGAAAACATGGGTGTCCATTTCCGGATATTATCCCCTCGGATCGAGATGGCGATGGGATTGCCGATGATCGGGATGCGTGTATCGAAACTGCGGGAGTTTCCAGCGATGACCCTTGGAAACACGGATGTCCACCGGATCGGGATGGGGATGGTATCGTGGATGAGCTGGATGCGTGTCCGGATACGGTTGGCGAACCAAGCGAAGAGCCGTCGAAGCATGGCTGCCCTCGCGATTCGGATGGGGATGGCATTATCGATGCTTTGGACGCGTGCGTAGACGTGCCCGGGGTGGCTAGCGAGGATCCTGGTCGACATGGTTGTCCCGCGGATCGGGATGGGGATGGTATCGTGGATGAGCTGGATGCGTGTCCGGACACGCCTGGGCAAGCGCATGAAGACAAGGATAAGAACGGATGCCCTCCGGTGGCGATCGTGGCGGACGAGATTCGGATTACGGAAACGATTCACTTTGCGACGCGCAGCGCGCGCATCCTTCCCGAGTCCGATGCGTTGCTCGGGCAGATCGCAGAATTGTTACAGGACCATCCAGAGATATTGCTCGTATCGATCGAGGGGCATACGGATAGTCGAGACAACGCTTACTTCAACCAGCAACTATCCACGTGGCGAGCCGCGTCGGTGCAGAAGTGGTTGGTGCAGCGAGGCAAAGTGGCGCCCGCACGGTTGACGAGCGTGGGATATGGAAAAGACCGACCTATTGCAAGCAATGACACACCGGAGGGAATGGCTCGTAATCGTAGGGTCGAGTTTCATATCAAAAAGCGTGCAACGGTGGATGAGGAGCCTTCACCCACCATCCGTTGATGGGCGATGGATGATGTTCTGACGGGATTTGCACCAAACGCGCGATCGTGGTGAAAACAATACAAAAATTCGTCTCGTGTCAGGGAATGAGTTGTGGGGGGTCGACGTAGGACGACCCATAGGTGTGAAAGCGTTGGGCAGACGGAGGACTCAGTCGAAAGGCTCCGTAGTAAGCTCGGCGCGGGCTGATCGCTTTCCTTGGCCAAGAGAGCGTAGACGTTTTCGTTCATCTTATTCGATCGGGCATCAACCTAGCGAAAGAGAAGTATCACATGAAAAAACGTGGAGTTGGAATCGTTTGTTGTGTGGCGACGTCACTTGCCATTTCGACGACAACCTGGAGTGCAAGTGCTGAAGAAGGGCAAGAGGAAGCCAAGGCTTCATCGGTTCAAGAAGACTTCAAACCTGTCGCCCTGACGCTCAACCCGCTCACCCTAATTCTTGGCCGATTTGGACTCAACGTTGAGTATCTTCCCGCGCCCCATCACGGCATCATGTTGAATCCCTATTTTTCGTCGGCCAGTGCCGAAGGCTCGGACATCAAGACGACGTATACGTCTTTCGGTGCGGAGTTGGGGTATCATTTTTATCTTGGGGATTGCGGTGCAGATGGTTTCTTTGTGGGCCCCCAGTTCGTGTTTCTGACTTCGAAAGCGAAGGACGAATGCAAATCCAATGGTTGTGTCCTTGACGATGCAGAAGCTTCGTTTTCGGCTTACGGTGTGGCGATCGACCTTGGGTATCAATATGTGGCAAACAGCGGATTCACCATCGGCGTGGGTGGTGGTGCCATGTACTTGAAGACATCATCGAGCGTGAGTAACACGAGTTCCACCGTGAAGTTCAGCGGTACGATTCCTCGGTTGCTATTCACGATCGGCTACTCGTTCTAGCGTCTCTGGGTTGACCGGAGGACGGACTTTTTCTTCTGCCTTCAGGGTTCATCCACTCTCAGTCCGACGAACCGCATCCAGCGTAGCGCGTTCCCGCTTTTCACGACTCCATCTCGCAAGAGATAGTCAAAAATCATTTTATCATCCACCACTTGTTCTTGCAGATGCACGAGCCGCACGCGGTCGGGGAGTTCATCGGCAAGCGATGCGAGTGCCAAATCATGGGTCGAAACCGCGCCCATGGCACCGTTGTCGATGAGCATTCGGAGAATGGATCGGGCGCCGACGTGTCTTTCGCGGGAATTCGTTCCATGTAAGATTTCGTCGAGCAAAAACAGCACCGGAGTTTTCTCTGCCGTTTCGGTCACCCGTTTGATCTTCATCAACTCCGCGTAAAACCGCGAGATACCGTCTTTGAGCGAATCACTCACGCGCATGCTTGACATGACGGTACATGCGGACATTCGCAGACAGCGAGCACAAACCGGCGCGCCAGCCAAGCCAAGCACCGCGGCTACGCCAATCGAGCGCAACAACGTGCTTTTTCCGGACATATTGGAACCCGTAACCAGCAACAGGGAGCCGGGCCCAGGCAGCGATACATCGTTGACGACCCGCTCGTCATCGCTAATCAGCGGGTGTCCTAGCCCCTGCGCCTCGAAATGCAGTTCCCCCGGATCCATCGACGGAAACGCGAAATCGGGATGCTCGAAGCTGAATGTCGCAAAGCAAGACAGCGCTTCCAGATCCGCAAGCACACGCATCCATCCCCGAGCGGAAGGTCCCACCCTCCTCTGCCAACGTTCCAACGCGAAAACGCAATGAAGATCCCAGAGCAGCGCCGATCCAATCAGCGCTCGAAAAGCGCCATTTCTCCTCGCGTCCAAGAACGACACGATCCGCGCAAGCTGTCGTGTCTCCGCGGAAGCCAAGCGGCCGGAGGCTTTGAGTTTCTGCTGAAGGGCAACAAGACCTTCCGAACGAAAGGCTTGTCGTTCCATCAACTCGAACATCTCGCCGTGACGTTCAAGATCGCTAGCGCGTTCGGATACAGCGTCGATGATGGGCTGCAGTCTTCGTGACAACGCTATCGAAACTAGGATGTTCACCAAGTACGGCAGGAGAAACACCCATGCGGAAAGAGAAAGCACGGAGCACAACACCGCCGCCCCCAAGACCAAACACGTCCCAATCCACGCACAAATACGCGGAATCGTTGGAGTTTTGAACGTGGGGGAACGCTCCATCCAAACCAACAACGGTTCGGGATCCGGCAAGGTATCGTCGGCATGCGCGCCCGCCACGGCAAGGCTTTCACGCCACGAGTGCAACGTCGCCAATTCCTGCACTGCCTGTTGTCGAATCCGTAGTGTGTCGTCTTGCGCCGGACCCGCCAGCCACGTGGCAAGCCGTCGCGCGCCCATCCGTGTGGCCGTATCGTTCAAGAGTTGAAACAAAGAAGCCTTGCCGAAAATATCAAGGTCCAAAGCATACGCATGCTCATCGCGGAGATAACGAGCCCCATCATCTTCGAAATCCACCCATTTCCCATCGAGACGATCGATTCCTCGTTCGTTGTGACGTCGCGCCGCCTGTAACCGATCGCGTTGCTGGGCGATGCGAGCGTGATACGAAACGAGTACGGCAAAGAGCACGGAAGCACCGAGCGTCACGGACCAACCGGAAGAACCGAGATCTTTCCAAAGCGTGCCGATCGCGGAAGCCATGGCGAGGATGAACACGGAAAGCCGGGACCAGGCCAATAGGTCATATCGTCGCTGCAGCGTATTCGTCTGCTGTTCGATCGTTCGAATTCGGGCGTCGTATCGACCTCGCGCGTCCATGGGTCCGTTGCCTAGCACGGAATGCGTGTTCAGAGAAAACACCACCGCTCGAGTGACCGTGTCCATCGACAAAAGGCATTGTTCCCCCGAAGATCGCATCAGGACATGACGTCAGCTTGGTGCTAGAACGTCTTACGATGCTTCGTGTGCTGTCTATGTTCGAACCGAAAAGCCCATTGCGGTTCCATGGGTCGATAGCCTTGGGATTGGGGTTGATACTGGCCCAGGGCTGTTCAAGTTCCGAAGAGACCATGGACTTGATGAAGCCTTCGGCCCCTGTAAGCGATGCTGGAGGCCATGACGCTGAGGACAAGGATGAGGGGACCCAAGACGTTCAAGGGATCGATGGGCAGGATGGGCAAGGCGACAGCGATGAACCCGTGACTCGTAGGGTTCTTGGCGATCTCGTGGTCGATGCCAACCGCAATGGGGTGATTGAGCCCGACTCGTTTGAGGAGCAGACGTTCGAGGATCAATGGAACGAGTCAATCGGCGCGATTTTGTTGGCGAATGTGGATGATGACGATGGAGACGGGGTGGGCGATCACCTTGATGAGGTGGTCAACGGTCCTGAGGATGCGAAGGACCTGGCGCGCATCCACGTTGTGGGATTTGAGGACGTACCTGCCAATGCGCAGGGGATCATATCGGTCGATCCGGAAGCGGCCCCTTGGGTTCGTCTCTTTCGTGTTCAAGCAGATGAGTTTGTTCTCGAGGATCCCACGCATGTGGTTGTGACGGCGGACGATCTTGCTCACGGAGTTGAGTTTGCCATTGAGGCGAAATTTTTCCCGACTTCGACAGCGGCGGGGGCGTGGTCTGGATTCGTGGACATCGAACATATCGTCACCAACGGGCACGAAGAGTTGAGCAGAGACCAGGTTCGCATGCGCGTCGCACCCCTGGTATTCATGCATAACCTGATGAAAACAGAGAAGATTTGGGTAGGTGGTTTTGATGGGGAATTCATCAAGGGTTTGAAAGCGGCCGCGACGGCAGCCGCCGTGGCGGTCGATGTGCTGAACTACGATGCGCCGGGATATGCGAACCATGATTTCGATCAATGGACGCAAGATCATTTCGAGATGGGATATGCATCGATGCCGTCGAAGGAAGGGATGCATACGATGTTGGTGGCGTTTCGCACGCCGCGGGTGAAGCGCACGTCAGCGGACGTGGTGTTTGTCGAGTTTCTTGGCAAGGATTTCGGCGCGATTCACGTTCACGATCAGCCGTATGACCAAGCGACGCGTTCTCTGGATTCCACAGGGAATTGGGATACGGTTCCCCCCCATCGAGCGCATGGGGTGTCGTATCCCCAGGGAAGATTCATTCTAGGTTCCACGGCGGAGCGTCATCCCGATCCCGTGGCGGAGGAGTTTGTGCAAGCACAGCGGGTGCAGCCGTTGATTCGGGTGGATACTTCCTGGCTTGCCGTGGGTCACGTGGACGAGATTCTGTCTTTCGTTCCTGCGAATAGCGAGCGCGGCTGGCGAATGCTGTTCGCGCGCCCAAAGATGGCGGTGGATATGTTGATGTCCTTGCAAAAAGCGGGACATGGATCGGCCAAAATGCATGAAGGCAAGTGGTGGTGGGGAGGGCCGGCGTCCCGGACGGTGGATCAAGTGCTCGGCAATGCGAACTTGATGGCGACCAACCAGGAGGATCAAGCGATCCTGGATGGCATTTTGCTGCAGCTCAAAGACGAACTCGATCTACAAGACGACGAGATCATCGATATGCCATTTCTGGAGCAATCGATTCCGGAAGGATCGGTGGCCTATCAGCCGGGAACCGTGAATTTATTGCACTTCGATGGTCATGTGCTCATCGCCGATCCTTTTGGTCCGAATGTGGGGGGAGTGGATGTATTCAAACAGGATCTGGACACCCGATTGAGCGCGACGGGGCTTGTGACCCACTACGTGGATGATTGGAACACATATCATCGAAATAACGGCGAGGTGCATTGCGCCACGAATGTGCTTCGGGTGGTGCCCCATCAACATCCGTGGTGGGAGAGCGGACGATGAGAGCGCAAGCCATATTCCCAATCCTTGGAGTCGGTCTGACCTTGCTGATGCTATCGCGAGCGGCCTGGGCCGATGGCTTGTTCATGCCGTCGACTCGTTTGTCTCGCAACGATCGAGAGGCGATACAACAGCAGGTAGCCCGTTACAAAACGCTGGATCCAGTATCATTTCAGCGCTTGGAGACACTGCAAGGTCATCGTCCGCAGGTGTATCGACAGTTTCGATCTCAGCAGCCGAGCGTTCTCGCTGAGCTTCAATCGTTGGGACCTGGGGCGGGATGGGCCTTGCTGGAAGCGGTATCCTTTCGAGCACCGGAGCGGGGAGAGGCCACCCAACGAGAGTGGGATGCCGTACGGGAAGGGATCATCATCGCCCTCGGAGAACGGGAAATGCCGGAAGCGAGTCCGGTATTTCGCGCGATATTTACGCACGAGAATTCGGATTGGATTGCGTTACGAGGGGCGGCAATCGGTTTGGGAAGGTTGGGGGGCGAGAGTGAAAAAACGTTGTTAATCAATGCATTGCAGCGCAAAGGACAGAGAAGAGACGCGGCGTTATGGGGGCTGCGTTACGTACGTGATCTCAGAGCGGTCGACGCTGTGGTTCCCTGGCTCATGGACTCATCGGAACCAACGGCGAAGCTGGCGGCGCGTGCTTTGGGGTACATGGGTTCTTCCTGGGCGTGGCGAACCGGTCGAGCAGGTAAAAAAGAGTACGAGATGCCAATCCGCGGCAAGTGTGCAGAGGCTCTTCTCGATGCGTTTTCGCGACGTGGGGAGGCATTACGCGAGCCAATCGCACGTTCGTTGTCGATGGTAGAGCATCCGGACACGCTCAGCCGGGTGGAGCAAGTCATCGATTCATTGACCAATGAACAGGAGCGTCGTGCCTGGCTACGTTTGAAGCAAAGGCTGCAAGCGAGTCGGTGAACGTCATTTATCGAGCCCGAACCAAGCTCCCGAGCAGGCGAGTCCGAAGGCGATAGGCGCGAAGGCGAGAGCAAATACGAGTGCAACAGGAGCCGCGATGCCGAGCATGATGAGCACAGCGGCAATGGCCAAGGTCGCGGAGAGAGCGGGTTCGAGAACGTTATCCGAACCACTTGCTTTCGTGATTAAGTAGCCTGACACGGGGAATGCGGCGAGGATGGAAACGGTGATCAACACCAAGGGAACGATGGCGCGAGCGGTGGTGTCTTCCCGTTCGATGGCGGAAAAATCCAACCCCACTTGATGACCGAACCACACCGCCAAGACCACCATGGTTAACATGACTCCGGTTGTGGTCAGCGCGCCAACCACGATCCAATGCACCATGATGGGTCGATCGGTTCTTCGAAGGGCGTGTCGAACGGCATGCAACGAGGGAGACGGCAACAGGGAAAGCATGCTTTGCCTGGAGGGGCGTGCGGAAACCGCAAATCGAGCGAGCAGATCTCGCGCTGCCCACCCGGTGGCAAAGGCAAGGCCTCCAAGCACGGGAAAAGCGGCTACCAAAGCGAACCATGAGGTGGATCGAGTCAAGTGCAACAACAGACCGTGTACGAGCGTGGCGAGTGTCCAAGAAAGGATGAAGCTGCCGGTAGGAATACGGAAGCGCCGCATTTTTCCAAGGGCGTGTCCCCAGAACGAAGACATCAGTGGATGAGCGATGAGTAGCAGCATGACCCGCAACATGACGTCGATATCGATGCGGGCACTGAGCAGCGCGACCGCGCTTTGGCTTGCCGCGAAGCCGCAGGACGAGGCCGAAGCGAAGAGAAAACCGTCGTATCGCTCATCGACATGAGCGGAGCGCAAGGCCGGCCACGCTGCCAAGACTTTGGCGCCTTCGGCCAAGGGAGCCGCGAAGACGAGAAAATACAGCAACCCGCTGGGAGCGCCGAACGTGGAGACGGCTTGTTCCAACCCGGTAAGTTCGACGACGAATCGTTGAATCCAGGAGGAAGCGACGCCCATGAAGGCGCCCAATACCGCGGTGCCCCATGCGGCGAATGCAGACGTGCGATGAGGGGGCAGGCGCCAGAGGAAGTACAGCCATGCTACGCAAGGGATAGCGCATAGGATGAGCCACACGGATGCAGGGGCGATCCAAGCTGTCATATCCACTTCGCGCGAGACGTCATAAGTGCAGAGCCAAGCCGAGGGAAGCGGAGAAAGCGGCGCCGATCCCGTTGCCTTTGGAGGAAGCGGCTTGTCGTGCGTTTGCACCGAGATTCGAGGTTGGCTCTAGGGTCATGGCTTTTCGAGACAGGAAAAGGACATCGCCGGATAACCGCGCGCCTACGGAAAACGCGGGTGTCACATAATAATCGAAGCCTGCGCCGAGCCGGGTGTTCCAACCATGGATCGTGGGGTCGCCGCCCCAACGATCGGCATCGGGAGAAGCCAAGAAGGCATAACCGGCACCGACGTGGAAGGACGGTTCGAGGTCGCCGAGGGGCAAATTGACCCCAAATTCTCCGTTGATGGTTCCGAGGTTACCGAGCGAAAGCATTCCGACGCGGGCGCGAGCACCCACGGTCATGTAGATCAAACGCAGTCCAAGACCCGTTCCCAGCATCAACCCGCCGTCCGAAGTTTGCGCATCATCGTAGGTCAGACCTTTGCTTTTCAATGTTTCCAACCCCACGACTTCGTAGCCGCCTTCCACATCGAAGTAGACCCAATCGAGGTTTCTTCCTGCATCTTCTTTTTCGGATTCATCGAGGGTTCTCTCGGTTTCACTTTGAAATCCAGGATGTTGCGTTTGGATGGGAGGGGGAGCGGTAGGGGGAGCCAGCCCACCCGATTGAAAATCATCATGGGCAGGCGGTGATGATTGAGCGGATGCTGGAAGCGAAAAGCAGCAAGCGGCAAGGGAAAGCGTGGAGAGTCGAATGGTGTGCATGCTCGGATGCTAGCACGGAGCGGGGAGTCTCGATGCTCATGCGCAGGGGGTGAGATTCAGATCGTGGAGAAAGCTTCTTCCGGAATGGCCATCGCCGAATCGTCGTCCGTTTGCATCATGGCGCCGAGGGCAGGAACGAGGGGCAGGTTATTGTGGGCAAAAAACCGGGCGGCCTGAATTTTTCCTTCGTAAAAGAAGCGATCGGGATGATCGTTTTGCACGTTTTGCAAGGCTTCTTCCGCGATGAGGGCGGCTTCCAACAGCAGCCATGCCACGGTGGTGGCGCCCATCATTTCAAGGAATCGGTTAGCGTGCAGATCAACATATTTCAGTTTTCCGGACTGTGACCATTTGAACAAGAGCATGGCTGTAGCAGCGATGGTTTCTTGTGCTTTGGCGAGGAGTTGGACCGGTGCGCCGAGCCGGGGATGCTCTTTATGTTTCGCCACGAACTTGGCGATATCTCCCACAAGCTCTTGAAAATTGGCACCTTTTCGCTGACTCAGTTTCCGTCCGACCAAGTCCATGGCTTGGATGTGGTTGGTTCCCTCGTAGATGGTGAAGATGCGCGAGTCTCGGCAATATTGCTCGACACCATAATCGCTGATGTAGCCGGCGCCTCCCATGGCCTGCATCGCTGTCACGCACACGCGGTAGGCTTCATCGGTGCCATACGCTTTCACGATCGGTGTCAACAGGTCGACTTGCCCCTGATGGTGGTCTTTGGCTTTTTCGTCGGAAGCGACACGAGCCAAATCTTGATGCATGGACAACTTGATGGCGAGCGCGCGAATGCCTTCCACCCGTGATTTCATGTCGAGCAACATGCGTCGGACATCTGGATGCTGGATAATCGGTACACGAGGGGCATTGGGGTCCTTGAAATTATCGATAGAAGATCCTTGTTTTCGGTCGCGGCAGAAAGTGAGGGCATTGAGATAGGCGCTGGAGGCGTTGGCGAGCCCTTGGATACCGACGAAGATGCGCGCGCCATTCATCATCATGAACATCTGCTTCATGCCTTCGTGCTCGACACCGCCCACGAGTTCACCGATGCACTGGCCGTTCTCACCGAAGTTCAGCAGCGCGGTGGTTGATCCTTTGATGCCCATTTTGTGTTCGAGGCCCGCGAGCACGACATCGTTGGGTTCACCGCAAGAACCATCTTCCTTGATACGGAGTTTCGGAACGATAAATAGGCTTAGTCCTTTGGTGCCAGCGGCGGCACCGTCGATACGAGCGAGGACCAGATGGATGACATTTTCCACCATGTCCGAGTCACCGCTGGAGATGAACAGTTTCGTTCCCTCGATTCGGTAGGTTCCATCGGGATTTTTGAAGGCTTTGGAGCGGGCCGCACCCACGTCTGAGCCGGCTTCTGGCTCGGTCAGACACATGGTCCCCCCCCAGGTGCCGTGAAAAATCTTGTGGCAGTAGCGCGCTTTTTGCTCTTCCGTACCAAAGGTTTCGATGAGTTCCGCCGCGCCGTGAGCGAGCCCCGGATACATGCTCAACGAGGTATTGGCGCCTGTGATGAATTCCTCCACCGCCATATAGACGGCCTTGGGGGCCCCCTGGCCATCGAAGTGAGGGCTCACTCCGACGGCTTTCCAGCCTGCTTCATAGAGTTGCGCATGGGCGGTCTTGAAGCAGGGGGGCACTTTGGCCTGGCCGTTTTCGATGGTGCATCCTTGCGTGTCGCCAAGAGCATTGACGGGTCCGAGCACTTCGCAACAAAAGCGATAGCACTCGTTGATCACCATGCGAACTTCTTCGCTTCCCCATGCCTCATAGGGTTCTTTGCCCAGCAACTCTCCGAGCTTGAATTGCTCGAACAGAACGAACATCACGTCTCGCAGGTCCGCCTTGTACAAATTCTGCGGGGCAGTCGCCATGGGTCCGTCTCCTTGTGCTTCCGTGCAGGTAAAAGACATTCCTCGCCCCCTAGGCCCGCGCGAATAGGGAGCCATGGGGGCCAATTCACCAGTTTTTCAACTGGGCGCAGCATGAAGCGATTGACGCGATGAGTCAACGGCTGACGACGTCCGAAGTTGTGATAGGGTCCCGTATGGCCGACACAACCCAAGATATCAAGCTCCCTCTCGAGTTCTTCGAAAAGCTCCCCAAGACCGATCTCCATGTTCACCTCGACGGTTCGATGCGCGTCGACACCATTTTGGATTTAGCGCGGGAACAGGGCGTAACGCTTCCCGCGGATGATGCGGATGGACTGCGCAGGTTATTACGATTTGGCACCAATTACGGTTCTTTGGTGGAGTACCTCAAGACATTCGATGTGACGTTGAGTGTACTGCAGACCAAGGAATCTCTTTTCCGAGCGGCATACGAGCTAGCGGAAGATGCGGCGCGCGAAAACGTTCGCTACATGGAAGTGCGATACTCTCCGATGCTGCATACGCGTCGTGGACTGCGTCTTACCACTGTCATCGAAGCGGTGCTCGAAGGGTTGGGCACAGCACGGGAACAATTCGGAATCGAGAGCAATATCATCGTTTGCGGAATCCGAAACATCTCTCCTGAGTCCTCCCTCGAGATGGCAGAACTCGCCGTAGCATACAAAAACCGTGGTGTCGTCGGATTCGACCTTGCGGGAGCCGAATACGATCATCCCGCCAAACACCACAAAGATGCTTTTCAACTCGTGCGCGACAACAACATCAATACCACCATTCACGCGGGCGAGGCCTACGGACCCGAATCCATTGCACAGGCCATCCATGTCTGCGGGGCCCATCGCATCGGACATGCCGTTCGTCTTCGCGAAAACGGCGACCTCCTTCACTACGTCAACGATCACCGCATCCCCATCGAATGCTGCCCCTCGTCCAACGTACAAACCGGTGCCGTGCGCGACCTGTCCGCCCATCCCATCAAGCTCTATTACAATCTTGGCCTGCGCGTGACCGTCAACACCGACAATCGCCTCGTCACCGATACATCCGTTTCCAAAGAGCTTTGGCTTTGCCATACCAAAATGGGATTCACCGTCGCCGACATCAAATCCATGATCGTTGCAGGTTTCAAATCCGCTTTCTTACCCTTCCACATCAAACAGCAAAGCCTTCGACGACTGAACAAAGAACTGAAAAGGTTTCCAGACGACGGCCGAATTCTCGAGGAAGCTTTCGACATCGACCGACCAAGATCCAGTTCCGACGTGGTGGCAAGCTGACGGCGCATCGACTTCTTCTCGAATTGCTTCGCGATCACCCTCGATCCCAGCCGATGGTGTTGCTCGGGGGTGCCAGCGAATGCTTCGATTCTTTGCGCAACGATGGTTATTCGGTTCGTTTGGATTCCGAACGGCGTGTGCGCCTCATCGCCACCGTAGTCACTGAACCTCTCGACATCATGGCAGCACGGTCCATGCGTCTTTGCCTGGCGACACGAGGATCGGTCTACGTGGCCTGTCCGGTGTCTCTGCTGGTATCCACGTGGACCGTTCTTCGAACCGCGGGTTTGGAGCCCAAGAAAACCGTGGTTTTTCATCCTTCCGAGGAGGCTTGTGCGACGGATGTGGTCGTGGTGGCACGCCCCGGCAAGCGAGGCGGATTGATTGTCGAAGTCGCTACCTCTTTCGCGAAGCGAACGGACGCTCGTTCTTTGCCGCAATGAGCAGGCCTGTGCATGGCGGACGAACACCAGCTCGATGATACCAGCCCGACGATCCACCAAACGAGGGTTCGAGGCTCGAGAGCCAGTCATTGCTCATCGGGCGAGCTTGCTTGCCTACCCACGAAACCCGAGTAGTCTTTCTCATTAGGTTCGCATGGCTGCACGTCGTTGCTCCACTCCTTCGTCCCATCAGAAACGCTTTGCGTGTTGGTGAGGCTGATGGTGAAACGCAGGCGCCAGCGTGTTCAAGTGGGTCGATGGATCGCCCGCGTGTTGTGTTTTTTATTCGCAATTATCGGTATTTTTCCAGTACTTGCGGGGGTGCTGGTCCGCTCGGAAGCGGTCACGAACTGGGCCGATCAACGAGTGAGAGCCCTGTTGATCCAGGACACGGGTCTCGATGGGCTTTTTAGAACCACCATTCACGTGTGGCCGCCCACCATTGTCATTTCAGACATCGAGGTTCAAGCATCGGATGACTTGGGACCGGCGCTGACGATCGACCGAGTATCCCTTCGTCCACAATTGTTTTCTTTGCTTCAAGGCAAGCTGAACGTGGGCGAAATCGAAATCGAGCGCCCTATGGTTCGTCTGGTCATCCAAAAGGGGAAGGTAGTCAATCTCTATTGGCATATGCCTACGAAAGACAACGAGCCATCATCGTCCGAAGATGCTTTTTTCTCTTCTTTGGTGATCAACGATGCGCGTGTGGACATCACGGTCGATGGGCGCAGGCTGCGGGGAAAAGAGATTGATCTGGACATTACCGCGGCGCAAGGGCCTGTGTTCGACATCGCGTTGCGTACGGGTCGAATCCAAGGCACCAGCATAGAGCCTCTTTCTTTTACGGGATACGGTGCGCCGGAACCGGTGCAGGCTCATCATGAAGACGTGGTGTGTGAGTTGGACGCTCGGTTGCGTGTGGAGCCCAACGGTCTGCAAGTGAGAAGGTTTCGCGCGGTAGGCGCGGCGGATCTAGATCCGAATCCCGATACACGACCTTCATGCCAACTGTCCACCGATGATCCGCATCGGGTCGAACTCGAGATGCGTTTGGTGCATGCGGTTCTGGATGATCAAGGGCTAAAGTCGGTCCGTGGTGGAGGCAAAGCACGGGCGCCTTTACGACTGGTCAACCGTTGGATTGAGTTTCTTCCCTTGCAGGGATGGATTGGCGCGGAAGTACAAGGCGAATGGCGCCGAGGTCAGTCGTTGCCCAGTATTTCTGGCGCTCAATTGCAGGGAGAAGGAATCGCCCTGGGGATCTATCGCATTGCTAGTTCTCTATCTCTCAAAGCTAGAATCGATTCGGATATCGTCTATGTACCGGAAGCCCACATTGGTTTCGCGGATGGTCTGGTCGCAATTCACCACGCACAGGTACAGCCGTTGGCAAAAGGAATACCTTTGCGAGCCGAGCGCCTGGACATCGGAGGGATGAAGTTTCCCGGGCTCATGCGCGACCTTGGCGTCACCGAACACACCCACGTGCGCATGGATTTTCAAGAAGGCACTCTTTCGGCGGTCGAGGGAACCATCGTTCCGCTACGCATCGACAGCAATCTCATGACCCACGTACGGGATTTCGAAGTCTTCGATGCAGCCTATGACAATCCATCCCGTAAACACGTCCTTGGCATATCCCAAGGTAGTGTGAGTGCAAAGTTTGCCGTTCGCCCTCACGCCGTGGAATTCCAGAACAGCCGCGTGGAGTTCGGAAAATCGAGCCTCAACGTTTTCACGTCGCTCGGCTTTGCCAACGAGTTTCGGTTGGTGGTGTCGAAAGGCTCGCGCATCGATCTCGAAGATATCAACCCGTTGCTCGACATTCCGTGGAAGGGCAAAGCAGACGTAACGACAGACATCACAGGTGTGTTTGATGAGCCTTTGATACAGGGCGATGTCGCCATCGAGGGGTTTGAGTTCGCGGATATGGCGTTAGGGGATCTGCAGCGAGCAAAGGTTCGTTTTCAACCCATGGTCATGGACATCACCGATGTTCACGGCGTGAAAGGGTACAGTGCTTATCATGTTCCCACGATGCGCGTGGACTTCACGGGGCCGGCGCCCGTTGTCGCCGACGCGAACCTTCGATCTTCGGCTTTTGATATTCGTGATTTTTTCGCCATCTTCCATTTCGACAAAGACCCACGGTTCAAGGATATTTTTGGTGTCGCCGCGGCCAATGCGCAGCTTCATTACGAACAAGGAGGACCGCGCGATCGGTGTGGTGGCGGGTGGCTCGGCGTGCAGGTCGATGGTTCCATCAAACAGCTCGAGTTGTTCGAAGAGAAATTCGATGGTGGCTCGTTCGAGCTCGATTACGAATGGTTCGACCGTGAAGCGCAAGACCTGGGGGTAAGCGCCGATATCCGATCGATCGTATTGAGAAAAGGCAAAGGAACTGTCCTGGGCCAGGGCACCATTCGTCCCGGGGGTATCATTCGTGGTCGAGCGGCGGTTTCCCATGTACCCCTGTCCACCATCGATACCCTGGGCAGCCTCGGCGCTTGGCTCGACGCGCGGGTATCAGCCGTGGCAGATGTGCGAGGCACGCTCGACCGATTGGAAGCGGACATCGACGTGCAAGTGAGTCCGTTGCAACTCGGAACCGCTACGCTTCCCGCCTCTCATGTATTTGTCAAGCTGACACCAATCGATCCACCTGTGCGCGTCATCGGACGCACGCGATGTGGGCTTCCCATTGGAGCGCCTTTCGATCCAGTGGCATATGCGAAAGATGCTCCCCTTGGGGTATTCGATGTGCAAGGGGAGTTGTTTGGCGGCCAGGTCATCGTGCAAGACGTGCAACTGACGCGGCAAACCCGCAAAGTGGCCACAGGAACGATCGTGGCCCGTGCTCTCGATCTTGGGAAGATCGCACAGGTGTTGCCCACAATGGCAGCCTCCACGGACGTACACAAGGGCGTGTTATCCGGTTCGCTCGAGATGAGGTACTTGCCCTTGGATGACTGGCGCCATGCGGATCTGTCGCTGGTGCTCGCTGCTCTCGAAGTACAATCCAACGCTGGGTCCGTACGGCTCCGTCAGGGCACTCCTCCCATCACCTTACAGCAAGATGATGTGATAATTCCCGGAATTTTGTTGGATTTCCACAGCCCGAAAGGATTGTCGGGAACCTTCCTCGCTCATGGGCAAGTGCATAAAGTCAGCGGCACGCCACAGCTCGACTTGCACGCGCAACTGACACCCACGGACTTATCAGCTCTCGCCAACATCGTGCCACGAATCGAACGAGCGCGAGGCGTCGTTCAGGCATCCATCGATGTTTTCGGAGACTGGCAGGCCCCCCGCTATCGAGGACAAGCATCGTTGCAAGAAGGGTCGCTCGCAATCACGGACATACCGATGGCCATCGACGGTATCGATGTACTGGTTCGTATCGATGAGCGACAGATTCAGTTGGTCCGTGCCAATGCCCGCGTGGGCGGTGGACGGATCACCGCGGTGGGAACCCTTCCCCTCGAGGGGTTCGACTTCGGGACCGCATCGGCCACCCTAACCGCACGGGATGTTCATCTTGCCTTCCTAGATGGAGTCAAGGCAACCATCGATGCGGACTTGACCGCTTCATGGAACGCAAGGCTTGCGCGAGAGATGGGCAATATCCCTCGTGTGGTCGGCGACGTGCGACTGCTATCCTTTGAGTATTCCCGTCCATTTCGCATGGAAGCCGATCTTCCTTCTTTGGCCGAGAAAGCACGAAAGACGACTTTCGAACTCTATGACCCATCGCAAGACGTGGTGGATTTCGAAGTACGTGTTCACGCTCCCCGACCGTTGTGGATTCGGAACAATCTGGCGGACCTGAAGCTCACCTTGGATTCACCGGTGCTCACCTTATCGGGCTCCAATCAACGTGTGGGGTTGCGGGGTGACTTGCGCGTTCAGCCTGGAAGCCGCGTACGACTTCGAGCCAACGAGTTCGAAGTACGAGATGGTCTATTGCGGTTTGATGACGCTACGCGTCTGGCACCGAATCTGGACGTGACGGCGACAACTGAATTTCGACGTTATTCCAGTGGGTTAGAGATGTCCGGAGCAGCCTCTGGGACAGAGGTATCGCGGGCGGGGGGGCAATGGCGTATCCAATTACATGCCCATGGCGATACGGATAACCTTCGCCTCGATCTCACGAGTGAGCCCGCCTTATCCCAAGAGGATATCGTTCTGCTGCTGACTTTGGGCGTCACACGCGCTGAACTCGACCAGATGCAAGCGTCGAGTCTGGGCGAAACAGCAGCCCTCGAAGCGCTGTCTACACTGACGGGTGCGGATACCATGGTGCGGCAGTCACTGCCGGTCATCGATGATTTTCGTTTTGGAAGCGCTTATTCGTCCAGGTCTGGACGGACCGAACCGACGGTTACGGTTGGAAAACGAATGACCGAAAGAGTGCGCGCCAACGTGACTAGCGGTTTGAGTGATACTCGAGAAGTACGTTCCAACCTCGAATGGCAGCTCACCGGAGCTTCTTCGTTGTTGGGAAGTTGGGATAACGTCAACAACGTATCGAACTCGGCGCTTGGCAACTTGGGGGCCGATGTGCGGTTTCGAATAAGCTTCGAGTGACGCTTGATTAGCGCGAAGAGGCTAGAAGGTCAGCAATACGCGAAAGCAGTTGGCCGGTGGAATGATGCCGTTGCACTTCCGCTTCGACCAGATCGATCCGAGCGCGAACAGCGCGGAGCTTGGCTTTTCGGAGTTCGTCTTCCGCCTGCTGGACTTCCACGGAAATCCCGACGCCAATCTCGAAACGTTCCGTGGCGGCGGCGACCTGTTTCTCTGCGATTTCTGCGGTTTTTTCCGCCATTTCGAGTCGAATTCGAGCGGCTCGCTCTTGCTCCAACAACGTCTCGACTTCCGTTTGAATTCGTTGACGCGCCGCAAGCAGCCTTTGCTCCGCTATCTGCACCGCGAGCAAGTCCCGCGCCCGCTCGGAGGACTTTCTTGCATCATCGAGCGGCAGCTCATACACCAACCCAACGTGGACGCTCGTGGCTCGTGCCGTGGCTACCTGCTCGAACGCCGGGGATACCTCTTGGTTTCCCACACCCGCTACTTGCACATATCCCTCCACATCGAGCCGAGGGCGATACGAATCACCCGACGTTCGAATCTGCTCTTGGGCGAGACGAAGCTGCGCTTCCAGTTCCTTGATCTCCGGTGAACTCGAAAGAGCTTGCTGCACCGCAGCCGTTCGCATGGGCGTAAGCGACACCTGCGGTTGCTGCCGGATTTCAGCCGCCAGATCCGTTTCACCCCCTTCCATCGTTCCCATTTGGCGTGCCAAGGCAAGACTACGGCGTCGCTGATCCGTTTGCGCGCTGATCACACTCTCTTCGAGGCTCGCCAATCTCGTTTCGAAAGGAAGAACCTCCACCGGCGCCAACGCACCGTCATTGACACGTTGCTGCGCCTCGTCGCGCTGACGTTTGGCCAGGTCCCGTGCGTTGCCTTCGATATCGACAGCCGCTTCCGCATACCAGAGTTCCCAATAGGCAAGCAGCACTTCGCGAGCCACTTCACTGGCAACGCGATCTTTTGACAGTTCCGAAGCCGTTCGGTTGATCCTGGCAATCCGAAGTTGTTGCTCGCCGACTTCAACCCCCGCGCCACGCATCAAAGGCTGTGCCACTGTCGCCCGCGCGCTCGTGCCATACCCAGGTCCGCTTTGCACCGGCGCTCGGGTCATGTCTCGATATCCCTCCACACGCAGGGATGCTCGAGTACCCGTGGCAAACGTCCTCGATACTTGCGCTCCCACGTCCACGGAATCGCTTTTCGAAATCGATACGGAATCCGCGTTCACACGCGGCGTGGCAGAACGTGTCACTCCCGCTTCCAATTGCAGGGTGTAGGGATATCTTCCGTCCTCGAATCGAACGCTCTCGTTGGCGCGTTGCAAATCGAGAACCGCTGTTCGAAACGAAGGGTTGTTCGCCATGGCAACGCGAACGGCACGTTGCTCATCGAGCCGACGCAACGGTGTGGACTCCTGACCCAATGCCATCGAAGCGGTGCAAGAAATAGCCATGCCAAGTGCGACACCGCGTAACGCACCGCATATTCGAGAAGGAATCCTATTCATGACGAAGCGCCTCGATGGGATTGAGGTTGGCAGCTTTGCGTGCTGGTAAAAATCCAAACACCACACCGATAGTGGCCGAAAACAGGAACGCAACCATGATGATCTCCGGCACAACCACAAATGGAATATTCAAATACTTGGAAGCAATGCCCGCTCCGCCCACACCCAACACCACGCCAATGCATCCACCCAACGTCGATAGCATCACCGCTTCGACCAAAAACTGCATCAATACCTCTTTGCCGGTTGCCCCAATGGCCAAACGCGTACCGATTTCCCGCGTCCTTTCCGTAACAGAAACCAACATGATATTCATGATCCCAATGCCCCCCACGATCAAACTCACCGCCGCAATCGCTCCAAGCAACGCCGTCAGCGCGGTGGTGGTCGACTCCATCGTCGCCATCAATTCCGCCATGTCTCGAACGTTGAAGTCATCTTCCGCTCCCCGGGCCGTCCGCCGCTTCTCGCGCATCAAGGAGGTGATTTGATCTTTCACCAACGAACTCGGACGCCCCTCGTCCACCGAAACGTAGATCGTGGATACATCTCTATTGCCCGCGATTCGTCGTTGAAACGTCAGAAGGGGCATGATGACCAAATCATCCTGATCCTGCCCCATTCCCCCCTCGCCTTTGGGTTTCAAAACGGCAATGACTTCGCAAGAAATCTTGTCCACCCGAATGGATTCACCAATGGCGTCTTGTGAACCAAACAATTCTTTTTTCGTGGTCGCGCCAAGCATGCAAACCGCGCGGCCCGAACGAACATCCGCGGCGGACATCTCCCGTCCATACGCGACCGCATAATTCCGAACGCGAACATAATCCTCGTTGGTCCCCGTCACGCTCGCACGCCAGTTCTTGTTTCCATAAACGAGCATGAGGCTGCGAGATCCCGTCGGCGCGATCGCCGCTAGTCCACGAATATCATTTTGAATCGCGGTCACATCTTCCATTTTGAAGGGTGTGGAGGGAGTTCGCGCCCCTCCCCTTCGCGCGGCTCCAGGCGAGATGGTCAGCATGTTGTGCCCCATCGAGGCAATGCTCGCGGTCACCGATTCGGTGGCGCCTCGACCAATACTCACCAACGCCACCACCGCACCAACACCAATGACCACGCCAAGCATCGTGAGCGAGGAACGCATCAAGTTCCGACGAATCTCTCGCAAAGCCATGATGATCGTGGCGGTAATCATGAGGGCTTCCTCGTGTCCGATAAGATTCGTCCGTCGCGAAACTCAACCGTTCTCTGACAAAACTCAGCCATCTCCGGCTCATGGGTGATGACCATGACCGTGATTCCTCGCTCGCGGTTGAGCTGAACGAGTAGTTCCATCACCTCTGCACTTCGCGCGGAATCCAAGTTCCCCGTGGGTTCGTCGGCCAACAATAACGACGGGTCGGAAGCAAGAGCGCGAGCGATGGCTACCCGTTGTTGCTGCCCTCCCGACAGTTCATTGGGCTTGTGGGATTCCCTTCCCGCAAGCCCAACCAATTGTAATGCGGCCTTCGCTTTTTCACGACGTTGAGCGGCGGGAACACGACGATATACCAAAGGCAATTCGACGTTTTCTTGCGCGGACGTCCTTGCCAATAGGTTGAATCCTTGAAACACGAAACCGATGTAATGACGTCGTAACAGCGCCCTTTGGTTGTTATCCAATTCGCCCACGTTGACATTGCGAAACAGATAGGTGCCCGACGTAGGAGCGTCGAGGCATCCTACGATGTTCATGCAGGTGGATTTTCCCGAACCGCTCTGCCCCATGATGGCGATCATTTCCCCTTCATCGACTCGCAGGTCGATGCCGGCAAGAGCGCGCACTTCCGCTTCGCCTTTGCCATACACCTTGGTCACGCCAAGCATGTGGATAAGCGCGCGTTTCGCCTGATCAGTCACTTTGCACCCGTAACGATGTCGATCAATACCTGCATACCCTCTGTCAACTCTCCGCCCACCACCTCCGTACGGGTGCCATCCGTTGCTCCCGTCCGCAATCGAATGGCTTTGGGCTCACCGTTTTCGAGCACCCAGACTTTGCCCATTTGACCTGCGCCTTTTTGCCGATTGCCTCCGGCCGATCCGGACGGACGTGCAAACCTGGGCGGACCAAAGCCTGGCAACGCACCTCCCGGACGCGGTGTTGCCGCCGTGGAAGACGCAATCACATCCGGTGGCGTGAACCGCAACGCCGTGTTGGGAACGACCAGCACGTCCTTTTTCTCCGACGTTATGATCGTGGCCGTGGCGGTCATTCCAGGGCGCAACAATCGTTCCTGGTTGTCGACGCTCAATTCCGCTTCGTACGTCACCACGTCTTGACCAGAGGTGGGCACATTTTTCAGGGATTTGACCGATGCTTCAAAGTTTTTTCCAGGATACGCATCAACCGTGAACGTGGCCCGCTGACCCTTTTGCACCTTACCCACATCCGCTTCATCTACGTCGACCTTAAGCACCATCGTGGTCAAATCCTTCGCCACGATGAACAACACGGGTGCCTGCAACGAGGCCGCAACCGTCTGGCCCGGCTCGACCGAACGCGATAGCACGAGCCCATCGATGGGAGAGCGAATGATCGCCTTGTCTCGCGCCGACAACGCGGACTCGAGGGACGCCGCGTTCACCACCTGCTGCGCGTTGGCCTGCGCTACGGATGCCTCCGCCCTCGCAGCCGTTGCGACCGCAGCCTCCAGATCTTTCTGAGACACAAGCCCCCGATCCGCCAACGACTTCATGCGAGCCACATTCGCCTTGGCCTCCGCCGCCGTCGCTTTCGCACTCAGCAACGATGCCGCCGCAACCGCGGATTGCGCTCGCACTTCCTTGACCCGAGCGTCGAGCTGCTCGGTGTTGATCCGGGCCAACTCCTGACCCTTTTTCACGGCATCGTTGAAGTCCACCAGGACTTCATCCACTTTTCCCGAGACCTCCGCACCGATCTCTACCGCGTCGACACTCTGAATTTTCCCCGTGACCGAAACCGTCACCAAAATATTCCCCTTTTCCGCGGCCGCCGTTTCAAAATGCGGTTTCGCCGCCTCACTGGCCTTGGCTCTCCACAACAAAACCCCCACCACAATCCCCGCAATCGCGGCAAGCACAATCAACCAGCGCACCCAGCGCCACCAGCGTTGTCCTTTTCCAAGTCCAAGATTTTGAGCAGTCGTCAGTGAAGGCCGTTGGCTGGCAGGCTCTTCCATTCGTCGTTCTCCTTAGACGCCAAGCTTCCGCAACGTGGTGCTTTCAACGGTCCGCGCCAACGGACCCGTCGGTTAGACCATAACAAAATTCATTCTTTCTCCAGGTTAGAAGCGGCCACAGCCCCCAGGATCGCAATTGGCACGGATTTTCTCGGAAAATTTCCATCTCTCCGCAAGCCTTCGGCACACGAACCGCTCCGGCCCGTGGAGCAGAAAACAGTCGAATCTTCACACCTCACCCAAAACACCGCCGTAATCGCTTTCCCTTCGATAACACCATCACCCATCACGGATTCCCGAAACTAACCGCATGCCTTTTCAGCATATCCAGGAAAGAGACAACAGCCTCTTGCAGCTCGTTATTAATCAATAAATTCCATTGGTTATTAGAATTTCACGTCTGCCTACTTCCCAGGCTTCGGCGCAGCGCGCAAAAGCGAGGATCGAAAGGACGTGATATCAGACCCACGTTTGAGACCGGCCGTGGTGGAACCGGCCATCGAAACGTCTCTCGAAAGGACCTCAGCCATGTTCGACATTGGCGCATCGCTCGATCGTGAAATCTTGAACGTCATGAAGTGCCGGCCCACGGTATTGTTCATCGAACCCGACGATCCGAGGGTGTTGGAAGCTGCCCTGCACCTGCCAAGGGTTGCGAAACCCGTTTTTCTCGCCCCACGCGAGCGCGTCGAAGAAACCATCAAGCGGCAATTGCCACATCTAGCCTCCGCTCATATTGCGTTCGCCCTCGGGGAATCCGCGTTTTGCAACCTGGAGCAATCCACGAGCCTGCGAGAAGAGTTGGCGCATGCGGCATGGCAACTCCCGCCCGAGCAACGCGTCGTCAACAACCTCGAGGAAGCCTACGCTTGGGTGTCGACTCCCGCGGGTTTCGGCATCATGGCTGCCGTTTCCGGCCATTGTGACGTGGTGGTGGGAGGCGCTCGTCATGAACCACGGCAATACTTCCGACCTTTGCTCAAAACCCTGCAAGCGGCCCCTGTGCTTTGTGAAGTTGGCGTCATCATTTTGCCCGACGATCATCCTCAAGGCTTGTATCCGCACAACATCCTCATTTTAGGCGATGTTGGGGTCAACGGAACCCTGACGCCGGACAAGCTTGCACGGATTGCGGTCGCCACTTGCACCGTGGCGCGGGATATCATTCCCGAGGCCGAGCTTCCCGAAATCAGTGGGGTGATGGTTAGCTATTCGAACCATGGAGGGGATGAAGGACCTTCCCCAGAACTCGTGCGAAAAGCCAACCGTCTGGTGCCCGAAATCATCGAGGAGCAATATCGAAACAACGAGCGATATCGTTCGATTTCGATTCAGGGGGAGGTGAAGATCAACGTGGCTCTCAGCCGACGTTCCGAGCGATTCTATCATGGGGGTGTCGATCAAACGGATCGCTACCGGGGCACCAACGTGCTGATCACGCCGAACCTGGACACGGGAAACTTGCTGTTTCACCTGTTTGCCACACGGTATCCCGAAGCAAAAACCTTCAGCATCGTGCATGGAATTCGATTCCGCGGCGTCGACCTGCCGATGGATGTCGAATCAGAAGACGCCGTGCTAGCGGTCAAAGCGAACTTGCTTCGGCTACACCGTTACGGACAATGGGTGCGAACACCTCGAGACACGTTTTTTGCCCGACCACGCATCCTCACGATCAATCCCGGTTCCACTTCCACCAAAGTCGCGGTCTTCCAAGGCGAAGAGGAGATTTTTTCCGAGGAACTCCAACATTCGGCCAGTGAGTTGGAGCCGTTCGAGGGAAAGCGCATCGTGACGCAATTCGAAATGCGAAAACAAGTCGTCGAACGAACCTTGCAACAACATGACGTAACCATCGAATCCATCGAAGCGGTCAGTGCGCGCGGTGGCCTTCTGCGACCAATCCCTCACGGCACCTATTCGGTCAACGACGCCATGCGCAAAGATCTGCTCGAAGGCTCTCTGACCGATCACGCCTCGAACCTTGGCGCACTTATCGCCTACGCGCTCGTCGAAGGGACAAACAAACCCGCCTTTATCGTCGACCCCGTCGTCGTCGATGAAATGGAAGAACGATGCCGCGTGACGGGTATCAAGTCACTTCGACGCAAACCGATCAGTCATGCGCTCAACCAAATCGCAACCGCTCATCGTTATGCGCGCGATCACGAAACGTTTTACGAATACCTCAATCTGATCGTTTGCCACATGGGCGGAGGGATATCGATTGGGGCACACCGCAAAGGACGTCTGGTCGACGTCAACAATGCGCTCGACGGGGAAGGACCGTTTACTCCACAACGTTCGGGCTCCTTGCCGGTAGGCGATCTCATCCGACTTTGTTTCAGTGAAAATGTGACGAAAGAGCAAATGCTGAAGCTAAACAAGGGAAGAGGAGGGCTCATCGATCTGTTGGGCACGTCGGATCTGAAAGCGATCGAACAACGATATGTTCAGCAGGATCCGGAAGTCGTTCCCGTATTCGAAGCCCTCGGGTATCAAATCGGCAAATCGATTTGTTCGTTGGTCGCGGCCTTCGATGGGCAACCGGTGGATCGCGTGTTGCTTACGGGAGGGATGGCACGTTCGAAACCTCTCGTTTTACTCATAGATAAGGCATGCGCCGCACTTGGATGTGGGATGGACGTGTATCCCGGGGAGAGCGAGATGATGGCCTTGGCGCAAGGGGCGTTACGGGTTCTGGAAGGACGGGAGCCAGCAAAGGAATATGAAGCATAATCTCGGTCGTTCCTTGGGCTTTTCGTGACGGGAACGGATGCCTTCCGGTTGCAAACCATGGCAAGATAATACCATGCGACTGCCTTGGCTGATTTCGACCCAAATCCTTGTGATGAGCTGCTGCACTGGATGCGCCTTGGGCGAAGGTTCAGGAGAGGTGGTTAGCCAACGGCTGCGTCTCGAATCCTGCTGGGATGGTCCCTACGATATGCTTCCTGATTTTTTTGCGGGGGTCCCTTACCGCGATTCGTTTCAGATTCGCATCCAACGGGGCGGGGATCAGGCGGAAATGTCCGATGGTTTGGCGATCATGGTCGATGATGTGAATCAGATTCGCGCCCAGTTGGGCTTGCCAATCGCTGTGGGTCTATCACCTGAAGTAACTCCGCCCGGAGTGCCTCTCACGCCCGATCCCAACCCTCCCCAAGTGCATATGGCGCTGTACCTGCACAATACATGCCGTGAGCATGTCTCCACCTTGCATGCGATCCGAGGGGTCATCACATTCGAACACCTGTTCAATGGCGACCCGAACGAAACGAATGCCGGCGAACGCCTTTCTTCCGCGGCCTTCGATGTCACGGTGGCAGATCCACGCAAACAACCCGCGGGGGGAGGCCCAATTCCTGAACAATACCTGTCACGGGTAACGGGTTGGTTCCAATTCTATTTCGAACGAGGTCAACCGGGACAACCGTTCCCATAACCTCCACACGCCGATACCCCCCGACCGAAGCATACGCATCCGATAAGCATGATCGTCGTGCATCATTTTCCGATTAGTTTCGGAAATACCATGCCATCAGCGCCACCAACACAATCACGATGGCAACCACGGCCACACCAAAAGCCATACTCTTGTTGTTCTCAGAAACAGGCGGAACAGGGGATGGCTTGGTTTCGTCTTCTTTCAACCGCTTTGGCTCTTCGGTCTTCTTGCTCTTCGCCTGTTTTTCAGAGCGCTTTGGCTCTTCGGCCTTCTTGCGTTCCGCCTCTTCTTTCAGCCGTTTTTGCTCTTCGGCCTTCTTGCGCTCCGCCTCTTCTTTCAGCCGTTTTTGCTCTTCGACCTTCTTGCGTTCCGCCTCTTCTTTCAGCCGTTTTTGCTCT